>NZ_JBIAHG010000005.1:0-587930 GCF_042870385.1 Streptomyces sp. NPDC006602
AACGTGACGATCACCCAAGCAGACGCGGCGGACCGGGGAGGGACCGGCCCCTCCCCGCCAGTCGCCGGTCTTGTCGACCGGACCGGCACGGAGGGAGGTCCCCTTGTCGAGCGAGGGCGTGCACTCGTCGACCACACCGCCGCTGGGTGCACAGTCCAACCCGACCACGGACAGGCGGCTGCACCGCGTGCGCGGCGCCCTCTGTCCTCGGTCGCCACACCCTGCGTCGGCTCGGTATCAGGCCGATGTGCAGCGGCCGGTTCCGTCAACGGAACGACGGCCACTGACACGGGCAGACTTCTACACCAAGGCTTCAGCCAATCGCGGATCTAACCTCATGAGACGGCACAGCTAGGAGGTCTGGCCGAAGTCGGGGAGCGCGACCGTGCCATCCTCGGCGAGCGGGAACCCCGGGTTGTGGGCAACCTCCCAGGCGTGGCCGTCCGGGTCGATGAACGCGCTGGAGTAGAAGCCGATCTCATTGACAGCGGCGGGCTTGGTGACCGTACCGCCGGCTCGCTCCACAGCGGCAAGCAGTTCGTCGACCTCGGCGTCGGACCGAACGTTGTGCGCGAGCACGATGCCGCCGAACCCGTCCGCTTTCCCGGCCTCCAGCCCACAGTCCGCCGCGAGCTTGTCCCGCCCCCACAGGACCAGTCCCAAGCCCCCCGCCTGGAAGAAGACGGTCTCCTCGACCTCCTGGCCCCGCCAGCCGAGGGCTTCGTAGAAGGCCTTGGATCGGGCGAGATCGGAGACGCCGAGGGTGATCAGAGTGACTCGCTGTTCCATGAGGGCTGGCCCTTCAGGTGGTCGATGAGGGCGGTGAAGGCGGGGGTCGGGAAGGAGAGGGTGGCGCGGGCGGGGGCCTTGGAGTCGCGGATGGCTATGCGGGTGGGGTCCTCTGCTATCTCGACGCAGGTGTCACCCTCGCCGCCGCTGGAGTACGTCGACTTCCGCCAGTTCATCACAGCTCCTTCGCCAGTCGGTGGATGAAGTCCCGCGACGCTGTGGGGTCCAGCGACGCCTCCGCCACCTTATGGAACAGCGTCCGGAGGTGCTTCAACTGCGCTTCTGCATCGCAGAACACAACGCCGGTGGGCGAGTCGCGCAGCCCGGTGTCCAGCTGGGGAACCGGGCCCCCCAGGTACACCAACGAGGCTCCAGCACCCGCAAAACCTTCCTGGTCGAACGGGATGACTCGCACGCCGACGTAGCCCTCTTCGATTTCGTCCAGAATGAAGCGGAGTTGGGAACGCGATGTCCCGCGATCGGCCACATGGCAACGTAGGGCCATCTCGTGGATCACCGTCTCGTAAGGCGTCGGGGTGTCGCCCTCGAAGACGGCGCGGCGCCTCATCCGGTGCTCCACGCGCGGTGCCAGCTCGCTCTCGGGCAGCTCCGGGCGCATGTACCTGAAGACCGCGCGGGCATAGTCGGGTGTCTGGAGGAGCCCAGGAACATACGTGATCACGACCTCCCGTAGGAACGTCGCGTAATGCTCCGCCTCGGCCACGTCCATGTTGACCTGGGGCAGGATGCCCCGGTAGTCGTCCCACCAGCCATGTGAGCGCTCGCCGGCGATGACCGCCAGGGCGTCGACGAACTCCTCGTTCCCGCAGCCGTAATGAGCCGCAAGCCGACGGACCCGCTCCGGGCTGACGCCCGAGATACCCGCCTCCATCTGGCTCATCTGCGCCGAAGTCGAGTTCAGGAACGCCGCCACCTCACGCGCCTTCAGCCCTGCCGCCTCACGCAGCTTGCGCAGCTCGGCCCCCAGCCGCACCTGCCGAGCGGTGGGATTGATCCTCGGCGCCATACGTTCTCCCGTCCCAACGCCCATGCAGACGTGCCACGTTCGGGTGCCAGATTACGGCAACGGGTTGCATTAGGAGAAATTTCTCCTCTACCGTCAGTGACGCGACGCACACACTGCGGAACATCGGGTAACCGGAAGCGCACCACTCCGTCCTGCCATGACGGCTGCGGCAATGCCACCGTCCGATACCCGCAGCCGTCCGAAACCCTCACCAGTGAGCCGGAGTTGCCGCATGCCCGAAAGCGAACCGTGGGAATACTCCCTCCACATCCCCAACGACCCCCGAGCCGTCACCGTCTGCCGCCGCACCCTCCGTCTGATCCTGACCCTCCACGGCCTGATCACCCTCGTCGACACGGCCGAACTCCTCGCCGCAGAGCTGGTCTCCAACGCCGTACTGCACACCAAGGGCCCGGCGGCCCTCCGTGTGCGGTACTCGGCCGGAGTCCTACGGATCGGCGCGTGGGACGCGGACCCCGAGCCGCCCGAGCCGCCGAAACCATTGGCCCACCTCGCCGAGGCCGAGGACGGCCGCGGTCTCGCCCTGATCCGCGCCTGCGCCGACCTGTGGGGGTGGCAGCCGCAGTCCAGAAACGGCAACCGCGGAAAGTACGTCTGGTGCGAACTGGCCGCGGCGTGAGTCGCCGCGACGAACGCGGTGTTAGCAGCAGCCGGTCGCGGAATCCTCCGGTTACGGTGAAAGCGACACGGCGAAAGGGAGCCGACGCCATGACCAGCCAACCGGCAGAGCCCGGCCAGCCCCACCTCCCCTCCATGCGCACCATCGGGGAGCTCCGTGCCGCCCTCACCATGGGCTACGGCTTCCCCGGCGACGCAGACGACTTCGAGGCCGAGCTGGCCCGTGAGATCAACCATGCCGATCCCGCGGACCTGTCCGGGGTTGTCCGCCTCGTCGAGGAGTTCCGCGGCCGGGTCGTCGCGCGCCAGGATCCCGGCTTCGACACGGCCGTCGCCGCGGCCGTCGCCGAAATCCACACGGCTCGGGGAAACGATCGGTGAGCGACGACCAGCAGCCGACCGTAGCCGAGATCACCAGTGAGGCCCGAGCCCGCTGCCTCGACATCGGCGGCGGGGGCACTGGAGGCCGTCGAGGTCCTGCGAGCCGAACTGGAGAAGAACCCGACACTCGGTCGGCGAGCACAGGGTGCCGTCGGGGCCTAACCGGGCCGGGCGAAGTTCACTGCGGTTCGGCAAGGCCCTGAAGGGGCGCGGGGAACTGCGCGATCAGCCACGACCGCGCCGCAGACGACCGACGGCCCATCGCGGCACTTCCCGCGGAGCGCTTAGCCGGGCGTCACCAACCGCGCCTCGTAGGCGAACACCGCCGCCTGTGTCCGGTCCCTGAGCCCCAGCTTCACCAGGACCCTGCTGACGTGGGTCTTGATCGTCGACTCGGCCACCACCAGCCGCTCCGCTATCTCCGCGTTCGACAGGCCCTGGGCGATCAGGACCAGTACCTCCGTCTCCCGTTCGGTCAGGTCGCCGTACGCCGCCTGCGCGGACGGCATGAGGCGCGGGGCCTCGGACAGCTTCGAGAACTCGGTGATCAGGCGCTTGGTCACCGTGGGGGCGAGCAGAGCCTCCCCCGACGCCACCACCCTCACCCCGTCGGCGAGTTGGCGGGCCGAGGCGTCCTTGAGGAGGAAGCCGGAGGCTCCCGCCCGCAGCGCCTGGTACACGTACTCGTCGAGGTCGAAGGTGGTGAGGACCAGCACCTTCGCGGTGCCGTCCGCGGCGACGATCTCGCGGGTCGCCTCGATGCCGTTCAGCTCCGGCATGCGGATGTCCATGAGCACCACGTCCGGGGCGAGCTCACGCACCCGGTCCACCGCCTCCCGTCCGTTGACGGCCTCGCCGACGACCTCGATGTCCGGCATCGCGTTCAGCAGTACCGAGAAGCCCTCGCGCACCATCATCTGGTCGTCCGCGATCAGGACGCGGATCGTGCCCGGCGTCGTGCCCGGCGTCACGCGTCGCCCTCGCTCACGACGGGCACCGGCAGGAACACCGTCACCTCGTATCCCCCCTCGTCCGTCGCGCCCGCCGTCATCTCGCCGTTCAGCATGGAGACGCGCTCCCGCATGCCGGTGATGCCGTGCCCGGCGCCGGGCGAGGGCTTCACCAGGGCCGGCGCGGGCGGCGGGTCGTTGACTATGCGCAGGCCCAGCCCGCCGAGGACGTAACCGATCTCGACCCGGGCGCTCGCGCCGGGCGCGTGCCGCAGCGTGTTGCTCAGCGCCTCCTGCACGATCCGGTACGCCGACAGCTCGACGCCCTGCGGCAGCTCGCGCACCGCTCCGGTCACCGTCTTGTCGACGCCCAGCCCCGCGTCCCGCACGTTGGCCAGCAGCGCGTCCAGGTCGGCGAGGGTCGGCTGCGGGGCGTCCGGCGCCTCGTAGTCCTCGGCGCGGACGACGCCCAGGACCCGGCGCAGTTCGGTGAGGGCCGCGACCGCGTTCTCCCGGATGGTGACGAAGGCCCGCTCCAGCTCGGGCGGCGGGTTCTCCACCCGGTAGGGGGCGGCCTCCGCCTGGATGGCGACGACCGACATGTGGTGCGCGACCACGTCGTGCAGCTCGCGGGCGATCGTCGTGCGCTCCTCCAGCAGAGTTCGCCGGGAGCGCTCGTGCGCGGTCACCGTCTGCTGGGCGGTCACCTCCTGCTCGGCGTCACGGCGTATGTGCCAGACGGTGACGGCGAGCAGGACCAGCGCGGAGACGACCAGCATGGGGCCGCTGTTGGTGGAGTAGTGGCCCGAGCCGAACAGCGTCTCCGCGGAGATGCCGTACGCCGCGGTCAGCGCCCACATCCACGCGGCCGTGCGCGGCCTGGTACGCACGGCCACGACCGTCAGCACCGTCAGATGGCAGACGAAGCTGCCCGGCAGCCACGGCCACTCGCCCCACGAGTCGCCGAACGGGAGAGCGAACGGCGTGGCCGCCATGGACAGCCAGAACGCTCCGACCGGCCGGGCCATGGTCAGCAGGATCGGGATCACGGCGAGCGCGCCGAGCAGCAGACCGAAGCCCCCGTCGACGGTGGCGGCGAACAAGGCGAGCAGGGCGGCCGCGGTGATCACGGCGTGCGGCGTCCAGGCCGCGTACTCCCGGGTGCGCCCGGGCAGCCGCCTGGTCAGGGGGCCGTCGACGCTCCTGCGGTGCAGCGGACGGTAGGCGAAGGCATCGTGGAACAGGTCCTGCCGCAGTCCGCGCAGGGCGTCCGCCGCCAGCCGGAACTCGGGGCTGCGCGGCTTGTACGCCGCGAACGGGTCGTGCGGCGGCGTCGGTTGCGGCGGTTGCAGCGGCTGCGTCTGGGTCGTCTCGGTCACATACAGAACGGTAGGGGGAGGACCGGGCCGCGGTCGTCACCAGTGAGAGGGGTCCTTCGGCATCCCTCTCAGGTACTACGGGTGCCTCCGGGCCGGGTCACCAAGCCAACTGCGCGATCTCCTCCGCCACCACCGCACACGCGTCCGCGGCCGGATCGATCAGCGGGAAGTGGCCGACGTCCTCCAGCAACGTCAGGCCCACCACCTCCCCCGCCTTCGCCGCGGCGTCCGCGTAGGACTCGGCGACCGCCTGCGGGACGACCAGGTCGGCACGGCCCTGGACGAGTGTCGTCGCGATACCCGTGGGAAGCAGCAGCGCGGGGTCCGCGTACGGCTGCCGTTCCGCGAACCCGAGCTCCCCGCCGAGGAGTTGAAGCACCGCCCCGCCGCACACATCCAGCTTCTCCGCGACCGCGAGGTCCGCGATCGGCGCGAGGGCGACGACCCCCCGCAGCGGCGCCGGACGGTCCGTGCGCCAGGGGGCGTCGGCCGGCAGCAGATGACGGGCCGCGACCCACAGGGCGAGGTGGCCGCCCGCCGAGTGGCCGGTGACCACCATGCGGCGCGGGTCGGCCTGCGGGAGGATCTCGCGGACGAGGGCGGGCAGCGCCTCCAGCGCGGCGGCGACGTCGTCGAAGGTGTCCGGCCACCGGCCCGCGACCGCACCCGCACCGGCACCGGCATCCGCACCACCACCACCGCCCTCACCAGCGCCTCCGCCCCGCCGATACTCCACGCTCGCCACCGCGAACCCCCGACGCGCCAGGTAGTCCGCGAACGGCGAGATGTGCCGGCGGTCGTACGGCGCCCGCCATGCACCCCCGTGCAGCACGACGACCAGCGGAGCGGGAACCCCCGGTACGACCTCGACGTGCGGGGCGTAGAAGTCGATCACCTGGTCGGGGTGATCGCCGTACGCCGCGGTGGCGTCGGGGTCGACCGCGGTGTGCGAGAAGGCCGACTCCTCTTCGGCGGCGGCACGGGCAGCTGCGGCATCGAGTGCTGCGGCGTCGTCCGGCATGCTCCAACCTCTCAGCGGCGAAACGGACTTGGCGGACCGGGATGCAATCCGTGGAGAGAATTCGGCCGTTGGCGGGACGCTATCAGGCCGATGACGTGCGCGGACACGGGGATGTCACGCTCGGTGAGGGTTAAACGGCTGCCGCGCACGCGCACCGGTTCCACGGGGCGACCTGCGCCCACGCCGCGCTGGTCCGGCGGACCCTCGCCGACCCCCGGCAGGGCGCCCTGTTCCGCGCGGTCATCGCCGCGGCGGCGTGCGACGAACGTACGGCCCAGGCGCTGCGGCGCTTCTACGAGGTACGGGTGGCGGAGTGGGCCCCCTGCGTGGCGGAGGGCGTGGCCCGGGGCGAGCTGCCGGCCGGCACGGCCCCGGCGACCGTCGTACGGGCGGTCTCGGCGCCCCTCCACCACGGCTTCCTCACCACCGGCACCACCCCGGACCCCGCCGACGCCGAACGGGCGGCGGACGCGGCGGTCGCGGCGGCGCAGGCCGGGGTGTACGCCACCTCGGCCTGACCGCCATGACCGCCTCCTCAGGTCGCTTGACCGGAGTCGTTGTCCAGCTGGTCAGCCGTTCCCCGCACCGCCCCGCAGCACCTCCCCCAGCACCCTCGCCGCCCGCTCCACGTCCGCGAACCCGACGTACAGCGGCGTGAAGCCGAAGCGGAGCACGTCCGGGCGCCGGAAGTCCCCGACGACCCCCCGCCCGATCAGCCGCTCCATGACCTCACCGGCGTCGGAGCACCGCAGGGCCACCTGGCTGCCCCGCTCCTCGTGGGCCACCGGCGTCAGCGACTCCACCCGGCCCGGTGGGACGTACTCGGCGACGCACTCCAGGAAGAAGTCCGTCAGGGCGAGGGACTTGGCCCGGACGCTGTCGATCGAGACGCCGTCCCAGACCTCCAGGGCCGCCTCCAGGGCGAGCATGGAGAGGATGTCGGGCGTGCCGACGCGGCCGCGCTGGGGGCCGGAGGCCGGCTCGTAGTCGGGGCGCATGCCGAAGGGTTCGGCGTGGGAGTTCCAGCCGGGCAGCGGGGAGTCGAAGCGGTCCTGCAGCTCACGGCGGACGTAGAGGTACGCCGGTGAACCAGGGCCGCCGTTCAGGTACTTGTAGGTGCAGCCGACGGCCAGGTCGACGCCGTGCTCGTCGAGCCCGACGGGCAGGGCGCCCGCGCTGTGGCACAGGTCCCACACCGCGACCGCGCCCGCCGCGTGCACGGCCGCGGTCAGATCGGGCAGGTCGTGCAGCCGGCCGGTGCGGTAGTCGACGTGGTTGAGCAGGACGGCGGCGGTACGGTCGCCCAGCGCCCCCGGCACCTCGGCCGGCGCCACCGGACGCAGGGTGCACCCCGTCATCCGGGCCGCCGACTCGGCCATGTACCCGTCCGTGGGGAAGGTCGTGGCGTCGACGACGATCTCGTCGCGAGCGGAGTCGCTGAGCCGAACCAGTCGCACCGCTCCCACCAGTGCCTTGAACACGTTGACACTTGTCGAGTCGCCGACCACGATCTGCCCGGCCGCCGCGCCCACCAGCGGGGCGATCCGGTCGCCGATCCGCTCGGGCGCGGTCCACCAGCCGCTCTCGTCCCAGGACCGTATGCGCAGCTCGCCCCACTGCCGCCGTACGACGTCCTGGACCCGGCCGGGGACCGCCACGGGCAGCGCGCCGAGCGAGTTCCCGTCCAGGTAGACCACGTCGTCGAGCACGAACTGCGAGCGAACTCCCGCCAGCTCGTCACCGGCGTCCAACTCCCGTGCCTTAAAGGCCAGTTCAGTGATTTCAGACATGGGCCCGCGCCGTCCACAGCTCCGGGAACACGTTCTTCTGCGCGCGCTTCTCCAGCCAGGCCACCCCGGCGGAGCCGCCGGTGCCGGTCTTGGATCCCATCGCGCGCCGGGTGGCGACCAGGTGGTCGTTGCGCCAGCGCCACACCAGCTCGGCCACGTCGGTCAGCGCCTCGCCGAGGCGGGCGAGTTCGGCGCTCTCGTCACCGGAGTAGAGGGCGGTCCAGGCCGCCTCCACCTCGGGCGACGGCTCGTAGCGGCGCGACACGTCACGGTCCACGACAGCAGCCGGAATCGCGTGCCCGCGCCGGGCGAGCAGCCGCAGCACCTCGTCGTACAGGCTCGGCTCGTGCAGCGCCTTCTCCAGCTCCGCGTGGACGCGGGGCGCGCCCCGGTGCGGGACCAGCATGGACGCGGACTTCTCGCCGAGCAGGAACTCCATGCGGCGGTACATCGCCGACTGGAAGCCGGAGCCCTCGCCGAGGGCGCTGCGGTACGAGTTGAACTGCGCCGGCGTGAGCTGTCCGAGTGGCTTCCAGGAGGCGTTCAGCGCCTCCAGCTCCCGTACGGAACGCTTCAGCGCGGCGACAGCCGTGGGCACGTCGTCGGAGCGCAGGGCGCGCGCCGCGGTCTCCCACTCATGGACGATGACGGTGAACCACAGCTCCATCACCTGGGTCGTGACCAGGAAGACCATCTCTCCGGGGTCGTCGGAGAGGGTGTGCTGGAGGTGGGTGAGCACGTCCGCCTGTACGTAGTCCTCGTACGGGGTCGTGCCGTTGAAGTCGAGATGCGGGGTCTCGGGCTCCTGCGTTTCGTGAGCCTCTTGGGACATCGCTGTCTCCTGATGTGTACTCCGGGTAGCGGTCCGCCCCTGCCGTTACCGACACGGGGGCCCCGGTCCCCGCCGGGCATCTTCTTCGATGGTCCGCCGAAAAGGCAAGGCCCGCCTGATCGCGCAGGCGGGCCGTACCGGGAGAACGTCTCAGCCCAGGGTCTGGGCGGCCGTCGGCGAGGAGTCCTTCAGGAACTGCGAGCAGCGCTCGTACTCCTCCTGTTCGCCGATCGCCTGCGCCGCGCGGGCGAGGCCGTGCAGGGCGCGCAGGAAGCCACGGTTCGGCTCGTGTTCCCAGGGCACGGGCCCATGCCCCTTCCAGCCGTTGCGGCGCAGCGAGTCCAGGCCGCGGTGGTAGCCCGTACGGGCATAGGCGTACGACTCCACGACACTGCCCCGCTCGAACGCCTCGTCGGCCAGCTGTGCCCAGGCCAGCGAGGAGGTCGGGTACTTCGCGGCGACGGCGGCGGGCGCGGTGCCGTTCGCGAGCAGCTCCCGCGGCTCCGGGTCGTCGGGGAGGTGGGTCGGGGGCGGTCCCCCGAGGAGATTTTCGTGAATGGACATGGACCCCAGTCTCCTCCATTCCCACCCACCCGAGGGCAGCCGTACCAACGCCGTAGCTGCGGACAGTCGTGCCGACGAGCCGCGGTCAGCCGCGCCGACGCAGCTGCGGGCAGTCGCGCCGACGCAGCTGCGGACAGTCGCGCCGACGCAGCTGCGGGCAGTCGTGCCGCAGGGCGGCACGGGTGGGCGCAGCGGCACCCCGCAGCGCCGGGCTGCGCAACCCACCCCGCCGGCACC
The DNA here is from genome assembly GCF_042870385.1 of Streptomyces sp. NPDC006602. NCBI lineage: Bacteria > Bacillati > Actinomycetota > Actinomycetes > Kitasatosporales > Streptomycetaceae > Streptomyces > Streptomyces sp. NPDC006602. The sequence continues at coordinate 9,610 of NZ_JBIAHG010000005.1, forward strand.
AGCAAGCGGCACCAGCACACGCACGGCACCCGCACCCGCACCCCACTACGCCAATCTCCCCCGCGCCCGCTGCCCCTCCAGCGGCGGCGCCGTCACGGACCCGTGCGTGATGCACTCCGGCCTGCGGCAGTCCGGCGGAAGCTTCCGCACCGTCGTGAAGGCCACCGCCGCCCCCACCACCAGCACCCCCGCACACACCACCATCGCCCGCCCGAACGCGTCGTCGAAGGCCCCCGGCGACCGGTACGCCTCCTCCCCCATCCCGGCGATCAGCGGCAGCGCCGCCACCGCGATGAGGCCCGCCGCCCGGGCCGCCGCGTTGTTGATGCCGCTGGCCAGCCCGGCCCGCGCGGTGTCCACGGACCCGAGGACGGTCGCCGTCAGCGGCGCGACCAGGGTCACCATCCCCAGTCCGAGGACCAGCAGCGCCGGCACGACGTCCACGACGTACGACGCCCCCGGCCCGACCCGCAGCATCAGCAGCATCCCGCCGGCGCACAGCAGCGGCCCGACGGTGAGCGGGATACGCGGCCCGATGCGGGCGGCCAGGGCGCCCGAGCGGGCGGAGAACAGCAGCATCAGGGCGGTCGTCGGCAGCAGTGCCGTGCCGGCGCCGAGGGCCGAGTAGCCGACGACCACCTGGAGCTGGAGTGCGGCGAGGAAGAAGAACCCGCCGAAGGCCGCGTACACGCACAGGGTGACCAGGTTGACCGCGGTGAACTGGCGGGACGCGAAGATGTCCGTCGGCATCATCGGATCGGCCCTGCGCCGCTCGACGAGGACGAAGGCCACGCCGGCGGCCACCCCGGCGACCGCCGTGAGCACGACGATCACGGAGCCTTCCCGGGCCTCGATCAGCGCGTACGTCACCAGCGCGAGCGCCAACGCGCCAAGCACCGCTCCCAGCACGTCGAAGCGGGTGTGCGCACGGCCGTCCCCCGACTCGGGAACATGCCGTACCGCGATCGGCGCGCACAGCAGCGCCAGCGGCACGTTGAGCAGGAACACCCACCGCCAGCCCGGCCCGTCCACCAGCCAGCCGCCCACGAACGGCCCGACCGCCGCCCCGACCCCGCCGAACCCGGACCACAGACCGACGGCCCGTCCCCGGTCGTCGGGATGGAAGGAGGCCTGGATGATGGCGAGCGAGCCCGGCGTGAGGAGCGCGCCGCCGATCCCTTGCAGCGCCCTGGCGGCGATGAGGAAGCCGGCGTTCGGGGCGATCCCGCACAGCAGGGAGGCGGCGGCGAACCAGACCACGCCGATCACGAAGATCTTCCGGCGGCCGAACCGGTCCCCGAGGGCCCCGCCGAGCAGGATCAGCCCGGCCAGCGTCAGCATGTACGCGTTGATCGTCCATTGCAGGGCGGCGAGGTCGGCGTCGAGATCGCGGCCGATGCGGGGCAGGGCGACGTTGACGACGGTCGAGTCCAGCAGGGCCATGCTGGAGCCGAGGACGGTGGTGAACAGGATCCATTTGCCTTGCGGCGAGGCCAGCCGGACATCGGGCATGCCCCCAGGTATACAGCGAGCCCGGTGCTGTGGCACCGGGCTCGCTGAAACCGTCGTACGGGCGTACGAACTACTTGATCTTCGTGCCGCTGGAGCGCAGGTGCCCGCAGGCCTCGACGACGCGCGCGGCCATGCCGGCCTCGGCCAGCTTGCCCCAGGTGCGCGGGTCGTAGGTCTTCTTGGAGCCGACCTCGCCGTCGACCTTCAGGACGCCGTCGTAGTTGCGGAACATGTGATCGGCGACCGGGCGCGTGAAGGCGTACTGCGTGTCGGTGTCGATGTTCATCTTGACGACGCCGTTCTCCAGCGCGGTCGCGATCTCCTCAGCGGAGGAGCCGGAGCCGCCGTGGAAGACGAAGTCGAACGGCTGGGAGCCGGCCGGCTTGCCGTACTTGGCGGCGACGCCCTCGTTCAGCTCCTTGAGCAGGTCGGGACGCAGGACCACGTTGCCCGGCTTGTACACGCCGTGGACGTTGCCGAAGGACGCGGCCAGCAGGTAGCGGCCCTTCTCGCCGAGCCCGAGGGCCTCGACCGTACGAACGGCGTCGTCGACCGTCGTGTACAGGGAGTCGTTGATCTCGTGCGAGACGCCGTCCTCCTCGCCGCCGGTCGGGGTGATCTCCACCTCGAGGATGATCCTGGCGGCGCGGGCGCGCTCCAGGAGCTCCTGGGCGATGGACAGGTTGTCGGCCAGGGTCTCCGCCGAGCCGTCCCACATGTGCGACTGGAACAGCGGGTTCTCGCCGCGGGCGACGCGCTCCTCGGACACGGCGAGCAGCGGGCGTACGTACCCGTCGAGCTTGTCCTTCGGGCAGTGGTCCGTGTGCAGCGCGACCGTGATGTCGTACTTCTTGGCGACGATGTGCGCGAACTCGGCCAGGGCGACCGCGCCGGTCACCATGTCCTTGTTGTGCTGACCGCCCAGGAACTCCGCGCCACCCGTGGAGATCTGGATGATGCCGTCGCTCTCGGCCTCCGCGAAGCCGCGCAGCGCAGCGTGCAGGGTCTGGGTCGAGGTCACGTTGATGGCCGGGTAGGCGAACTTGCCTGCCTTCGCCCGGTCGAGCATCTCGTTGTAGACCTCGGGGGTTGCGATGGGCATCTGTCCGCTCCTTGGTATGTGCGGGTTGGCGTTCTGCGTCCTACGGCCCTGACCTAGACCTTGGGGGTGACGTCATCGTCGGTCCCATCTTTCCAGACTTGGCCGGATGGTCCCTCCCCCGTGTCCAGCCTGTGGATAACCGGGCCGGATCACCCCGGATCAGTCGAGGCCCAAGTCGTCCTTCGAGTACGCGAAGAGGTACGGGACCCCCGCCTTCTCCTCGACCGCCTCGGCGGCGCCGGTGGCACGGTCCACGATCGTGGCGACCGCCACGACGTTCGCACCGGCCTCGCGCAGCGCCTCCACCGCGGTCAGCACCGAACCTCCGGTGGTGGAGGTGTCCTCGACGGCCAGCACCCGGCGGCCCTCGACCTCGGCACCCTCGATACGGCGCTGCAGGCCGTGCGCTTTGCCCGCCTTCCGTACGACGAAGGCGTCCAGCGTCTTCCCACGGGCGGCGGAGGCGTGCAGCATCGCGGTCGCCACCGGGTCGGCGCCCAGCGTCAGCCCGCCCACGGCCTCGAAGTCCAGCTCGGCGGTCAGGTCGAGCATGACCTGACCGACCAGCGGGGCGGCCACGCCATCCAGCGTGATGCGGCGCAGGTCGACGTAGTAGTCGGCCTCCTTGCCGGACGACAGGGTCACCTTGCCGTGCACCACGGCCTTGTCCTTGATCTGCTGCAGCAGCTCGCCGCGTACGTCAGTCATGCCTGTCAGCTTAGAGGCGGCGCCAGGTCCAGGTGGTCGCGGCTTCCAGCGGCTCCAACGGTGTGACCAGGCGCGGCAGCGTGTTCAGCCCGTTGGGCGGCCCCGTCTGCGGCTCCACGCACACGGCCGCCTCCTGCTCGTCGTACACCACGACCCACTTCTCGCGGCTGGCCACCTTCAGCTCCAGCTGCCCCGGCCAGGTGAGCGTGACGTCGACACCGTCCGGCATGCCGAAGCAGTCGTCCCAGGGGCCGGGCTTCGGGTCGAGGCGGTTGCCGGTGGGCAGATGGTCCTCGCCGCGCTCCTCCTGCCAGGCGGGGTCGAAGTCGAGCCGTACGTCCTCCTGCCCCAGGTTCCGGTTGAACCACGGGTGCCAGCCGATCTGGGCCGGGAAGGAGGAGTCGTACGTCTCCACGGACATGGTCAGCGTCAGGGCGTCCTCGGCGAGGGCGACGACCTGGGTGACGCGGCCAGGGTAGGGCCACGGCTCGACCAGGTCGTACGTGATGACCGCCTCGTCCGCGGTGACGCGGGCCGTGCGCCAGGCACCGTCGCGCACGGTGCCGTGGATGGCGTGCGGCGGGCTGTTGAGCGGCATCTGGTGGACGCTCGCGCCGTCCCGGAACCGGCCGTCCCTGATCCGGCCGCACCAGGGAACCATCGGGAAGCAGCCGAACCGCTCCCCCTGCCGCAGCAGTTCGACCCCACCCACGCGGAGCCCACCCACCCGGCCACCGTTCCCCGGCTGCACAATCACTTCCGCGTCACCCGCGGTCAGCGTGATGTCATCGTTACTCACACGACGACCCTACTGGGCTGATCAAGGGGGCGCGGGGCATCAATCCCAGCCGTAGCCGCGGGCAGTCGTGCCGCAGGGCGGCACGGGTGGGCGCGGCGGCACCCCGCCGGCGCCGGGCTGCGCACCCACCCCCGGCGCGGCCCCACGCCGGGCCACTGCTCAGCGACGTCGGCGCAACGCCCTGCCCACGACGATCGCGGAAGCCAGCACCAACGCGGCCGCCGGCGCCACCCACCGCAACGCCGAGTTGGCCCCACCCGCATGCGGCGCGGGAACAGGCGCGTACCGCCCCCGCGGCGGCGCGTGGTCGACCTCCTCCGCGCTGCGCCCGATCATCGTCCGCCGCGCGTGCGCAGCCTCGGCAGGCGGCTCGACGGGCGGTACGACAGGCTCCACAAGGTCCTCGGAGGCGTCGGACAGAGACGGCGGCGGCACCTCGGTGTCGAAGACGGAGGCGGGCTCGGGGCCTGTTTCCGAAACTTCCGGCGCCGCCGACTCCGGCGCCTCAGGCTCGGACACCTCAGGCTCGGTCACCTCAGGCTCGGTCACCTCAGGCTCGGTCACCTCAGGCTCCGGCACCTCAGGCTCGGCCGCCTCCGGCCGCGGCTCCTCCCCCGCAACCCCCAGATTCTCCGCGAACCGCCCCAGCAGCCGCCCCACCGCCGAGGCCACCGCATCCGACGGAAGTTCCGTGACACGCCCGTCCGCCGACGCCGTACCGTCGAACGTCACCGTGGAGCCGGAGCCGTCCTCCGCGTCGCGCAGACGAACCGTGAGCGCGAGCTTGACCGAACCGGTGCCGCGAGCCTCGACGGCATCGCCCTCGACGGTGTACGAACCGTCGTCCTGCCCGGAGACGCGGACGGAGCCGCGGTAGGTGATGGAGTGGCTGCCGACGCGTACCTTCAGCCGCCCCGCGACGGGCTCGGCACCGGCGTCCTGCTGGAGCCCGGGAACCGCCCGGGCGACCCGCGCGGGGTCGGCCAGCGCCTCTCTGAGCCGATCGACCGGAACCGGAACGAACACCTCATGCTCCATGTCAGCCGAGACTACCCAGTGAGCGCCGTCGTGCACCCCGGTTGGTCGAAAGTGACCGCGCGTCGGTACCGGCCTCCACACGGACCTCCACACGGGCCTCCACACCGGCCTCCGCACCGGCCTCCGCACCGGTCCTCGTACCGCTCCCCGCACGCCCCCTCACCGACCGACTCAGTACCGCGGATGCACCAGCGTCGAAGCCGGCAACCCCCCGATCCTGCCCCTCGCCGCCGCCCGCGCGTCCGCCGCGAGGGTCGCCTGCGTCATCGTCCGCGGAGGCGGCCCGGACGGGTCGAGGCGCAGCTCCGGCCGCTCCCCCGGTGCCGCGAGCACGAACCCCCAGTCGTGCGGGGCCCTCGACGCACCGGCCGAGCGGTCGGGGCCCGCGGCGAAGCCGGAGTCGCGGCCGCCGACGCAGTAGGGGGCCGTGTGCAGGCCGGCCTCGCGCATGGTGGTGTTCACCGTCCAGAAGACGCGGGGGCGGGAGGCGACCGGACCGGCGTGGACCACCAGGCGGCCACTGTCCACCAGCGTCTGCCGCGCCAGGCCGTAGAACTCCTGCGAGTACAGCTTCGTGCTCGCTGTGATGCCCGGGTCGGGCAGATCCGAGATCACCACGTCGTACGTCGCCGGCGGCGCCCCGCGCAGCCAGTCGAAGGCGTCCGCGGTCGTCACGTGGACGCGCGGGTCGCCGTAGACGTGGCCGTTGAGCTGCGCGAGGGCCGGGTATCGGCGGGCGAGCCGGACGACCGCCTCGTCGAGTTCGACGACATCGACCCGGCGTACCCCGTCGTGCCGCAGTACCTCGCGGGCGGCGAGTCCGTCGCCGCCGCCGAGGATGAGCACGCGCGCGTGCGGGCCGTTCATCGCGGGGTGGACCAGAGCCTCGTGGTAGCGGTGCTCGTCGCGGCCGCTGACGCGGAGGCGGCCGTCGAGGAAGAGGTCGAGGGGACGGCCGTCGGCGCCGCCGGTGAGGACGATCTCCTGAATGTCGCTCTGCAGCGCGACCCGTACGTCCTGCCCGTACACCGCGTGCCGCGCGGCATGTTCGAAGTCGTCGACGAGTACGGCGGCCGTGGCGAGGACGGCGAACACGGCCACGTTGGTGAGCAGCAGGACCCAGCGGGCGCGGCGGGTCAGGTCGCGGCGGAACAGACCGAGGACGAGCGCCCCGCCGGCGATGAGGTTGACCGTGCCGGTGAGGAGTGCGCCGGTCAGCTGGCCGAGGAGGGGGAGCAACAGGAACGGGAAGGCCAGGCCTCCGACGAGCGCGCCCACGTAGTCCGCCGCGAACAGGTCGGCCACCGCGCCGCCCGCGTCCTGGCGCCGGATGCGCTGGATCAGCTCCATGAGCAGCGGGACCTCGCCACCGATCAGCAGGCCGATGGCCAGCGAGAAGGCGACCAGCAGGCAGCGTGGGCCGCTCGCCCACAGGCCGCCCCAGTCGCCGGTCCAGGCGAAGACGGCGTACAGGGCCATCGCGCTGCACCCGCCGACCAGGGCGAGTGCCGCCTCCACCGCGCCGAAGGCGGCCGCCGCCCGCCACCGCAGCCGTTTGGCGGCGAGGGAACCGATGCCCATCGCGAAGACCATGACGGACAGGACGACGGACGCCTGGGTGACCGAGTCGCCGATCAGATACGTGGCGAAGGTGACGAGTTCGAGTTCGTACACGAGTCCGCAGGACGCGCAGACGAAGACACAGGCGAGGACGAAGAACCGGCCCGTGCCTGGGCGGACGGGCAGCCGCGCGGGGCCCGCCCAGGGCAGCGTGGTGCCGGGTGGGGCGGGCGCGTGCGGTTCGATCACGTTGCGACGTTACGTCACCGCAACCGCACGCTTCGTCACCCACACGTGTGGAACTGTCGGTCAGTTGCCACGGTGTTGGGGACCCGCGGAGATCCCCTGGGAGCCGGGCTTCCGGGACTCCTCCGGTCTTTCGTGAACCGGGCCTCCGGGACCCCTCCGGTCCCTCGGGAGCCGCGCCTCCGGGACCCCACGGGATCCGTTCGGACTCCGCCCGGGAGCCTCAGACCGTTCCTGAAGACTGAGCAGAAGTGATGACACTCAGCCGCACGCCCCGAACGGTCTTGGGCGCACTGGTCCCCGGCGTACTCAACCCCAGGGCGGCGACACGCATCCTGTGCGTGGTCCGATCCCGGGAGGCCAGCTCCCTGCACGACCTGGCCATATGCGTACGGCCAGAGGCGACGGGGAGGCCCCGGACCATCTCTCTGGTGGAGCGGGGGCCCCGCACGCTGGCGCCGTACCCGGCGTCCCAGATCGCACGATCACGTTAACCCGATCGGCCCAGGGCCCCGCAAGCCCGCGACCGGACCATCACACGATCGAGCTAACTCGACCTCGTGCGCACCCCCCGGCGAGCAGTTACCAACCCCCGACGGGCTGAGTCGCGCCCGGCGCGGGCCGAGTTGGGCCGACGGCACTCTCACTCCCACCCGCGTCCTGGTCGCCACCAGTTGCCCGTCCTGCGGATACGCGTGCCACGTCCGCCAGTGCACCTGTCCCTCGTGATGCTGGGCCAGCAGGGCCGTGAAGGCGTGCGGGCTGCCGGGGAAGACGCCCGCGAGGCCGTTCGGGTGGTCGGCGACCAGGGCCAGCAACTCCTGGGCGCGGCCCGCGAAGGAGCCCGGCGAGAGGACCTCGACCCGGGCCGCGAATTCGTACTCCCAGTCGCCCACCCGCTTGGCCACGCCCAGCGGGAGCGGTGTGCTGCTGCCCGCGATGCACGCCACCGTCTCCGAACAACTGCCCCGATCCTCCTCCAGGAGCACCTGGTGGGATGCGCCGAGGAGTCTCAACTGAAGCTTTGCGCCCGTCAGTTCGAGGTCGAGTGTGGCTAGGGCGGGGAGCGGCTCGCGCCCTAGGGCCCAGGCGAGGTCGGCCGCGCGCGTGTCGGTGTAGGAGGTCTTCAGGGTCGTGAGCATGGGTCGGCTCCGCTAGCACGCAAAGAATAGGGAGGTGTGGATCCGGCGCACCCCGGTCGACGCCGGGGGATGCGGCCCGGTCGGCCCGGTCTGCCCGGTCGGCCCCGTCGGCGTGTCGGGTCGGGTGTCCGCGGGATGTCCTGATGACAGCGCCCGGGGGGCCGCGTTGGTTTCAGAGGGAATCATGAACTGTGGCGCCACCACAGGGTTTTTACCCAACTTCGTGCGGTTTCCATCCCTCCGAGGGCTCCACAGCTCAACTGTTCAACTACGGCATGCGCCGGGGCGGCAGGGGCGTGCGCCCGGTCGCTGTGGTACCGGCCGGAAGCCGAACACGACAACGGGGCGCGGAGTCCGACCCAGGTATGGACTCCACGCCCCGATGCCCCCGCTGCGGATGCGGTTCCCCCTTCCGGGAGCTCAGCTGCCCCGTGTCAGCTGCCTCCCCCGCATCCGCCCCCGCCTCCACAGGACGACCCGCCTCCGCAGGACGACGAGGATCCGCCACCGCAGGACGACGACCCGCCTCCGCAGGAGTGCCCGCCGTGGTGCGACGAGCCGCTGTCGGACGATCCCGAGCCGCTGTCACCGATGGCGGCGCCCGCGACCCACCAACTCGTGTCGTTGCCGCCGCTGCTGTGGCTGTGGCTGCTCCCGGACGACCGGCCACCGCGGCCACCACCGCGGCCCACCGGTCGTACCGCGCTGTGCCTGCGACCCGCGCGGGTGGCGATGAAAGCCACGACCAGGATGAAGCAGACAACCGCCAGGATGATGCCGATGATCATGGCGTCACCCTCCTTCCGATTCCCCCGAAGCGGCCCCCCGTGGGCGCCTCGCTTGGTGCGTGACGTGGAGATGCCCCTCCGCCTCACCGGTCAAAGCAGAGTTGAGGAACTCCAGAGCTTGGGCGCAGGATGACCGGCATGACCTCCAGCGCACGCCCCCTCCTCAACCGCCGCCTCGCCGAGTTCGGGACGACGATCTTCGCCGAGATGTCCGCCCTGGCCCTGCGGACCGGGTCGATCAACCTGGGCCAGGGTTTCCCCGACACCGACGGGCCCGAGGAGATCAGGGAGGCGGCCGTACGGGCGCTGCGCGACGGCCACGGCAACCAGTACCCGCCGGGCCCGGGAATCCCCGAACTGCGTACGGCGGTCGCCGCGCACCAGGAACGCCGGTACGGCCTGTCGTACGACCCGGACACGGAGGTGCTGGTCACCGCCGGCGCGACCGAGGCGATCGCCGCCGCGCTGCTCGCACTGGTCGAGCCCGGCGACGAGGTCGTCGCCCTCGAGCCGTACTACGACTCGTACGCGGCCTGCATCGCGATGGCGGGCGGCACACGCGTGCCGGTCACCCTGCGCCCGCACGAGGGAAGCTTCCGCCTCGACCTCGACGAGCTGCGCGCCGCCGTCACCGATCGCACCCGCCTGCTGCTGATCAACACCCCGCACAACCCGACCGGCACGGTCCTCACCCGCGCGGAGCTCACCGCGATCGCCGAGCTGGCCGTCGAGCGCGATCTGCTCGTCGTGACGGACGAGGTGTACGAGCACCTGGTCTTCGACGAGGCCGAGCACCTGCCCCTCGCCACGTTCCCGGGGATGCGCGAGCGGACGGTCTCGATCGGCTCGGCCGGCAAGACGTTCTCGTTCACCGGCTGGAAGGTGGGCTGGGTGACCGCCGCTCCGGGGCTGGTCGCGGCCGTGCGCTCGGCGAAGCAGTTCCTGACGTACGTGGCGTCGGGACCCTTCCAGTACGCCGTCGCCGAGGCCCTCTCCCTCCCCGACAGCTACTTCACCGCGTTCCGTGACGACATGCTCGCCAAGCGGGACCTGCTGGCGACGGGGCTCGCGGAGGCAGGCTTCGAGGTGTTCCGGCCCGCGGGCACCTACTTCATCACCACCGACATCCGCCCCCTCGGCGAGTCGGACGGCTTCGCCTTCTGCCGCGCGCTCCCCGAACGGGCAGGCGTCGTCGCCATCCCCAACGCCGTCTTCTACGACCACCGCGAGGCGGGCGCCCCCTTCGTCCGCTTCGCCTTCTGCAAGCAGACGGCGGTACTGGAGGAGGCGGTGAAGCGCCTGAAGACACTGGCGTAGACAAGCCGACGCCCACCCATCGACCGATCGAGTCGGGTGGTGGGTGGGCATGGGCCGGGGGGCTGGGGGCGGAGCCCCCAGGGACGCTCGCCCGGACGGCTCGGTCCTGTGGGCCCGGAAGCCCAGGGGGACCTACTCGTCCTCTTCGGGCTTCTCCGCGTCGTTGACCTCCTGCTCGAGGCCGAGCTGCTCGACGAGCCACTTGTCGAACTCGATGGCGGCCCGCACCCAGCTGACCGTGGAGGAGACGAAGTGCTCCAGGCTGACCCCGGTGCCGATCAGCATCTGCGCCTCACCGATCAGACGGACGGTGCCGTCGTCATGGGTGTGCGTGTAGACCTTGGGCCACAGGGTGCGCCGGTTCCAGTCGTCGATCGACTCGAGCAGCAGAGGCTTCTCGTCGATCTTGTGGGGCCGGTCGTAGAACGTCCGCACCGAGAAGACCTGCTGGTCACCCTCACCACGGAACATGAAGTACGTACGGAACTGCTCCCACGGCGCCGCGAGGTCACCCTCGTCGTCGACGACGTACTTGAGCTCCATCTGGTCGAGGAGCTGCTTCACAAGATCCTGATCCGGGACGACGGGGCCCGCCGAACCTGACGGCTGCGGCTCGGGCTGGCCCCCGAAGTTAGGAATCGAGGACGGGTCGATGGTCACCGTGATTTTCCCTTCGTACGGATCCCGCCATCCTCCCCCATGCGGGGAGGGGGGTGGCAAGCCCCGGCGAGTCTGTCAGCCGTCGGCTGACTCGATCCGGTCACCGGGGCAGCCCTGGGCCGAGTACCCGGCCCAGGACATACGACGTACTAGAGCGTCTTTCCGCTGGCAGGACCCACGATCAGGCCGTCCCCGAAGACGTCCACGCGGACCGTGTCGCCGTCCTTGATCTCGCCGGAGAGGATCTCCTTGGCGAGCCGGTCGCCGATGGCGGTCTGGACGAGGCGGCGCAGCGGGCGGGCGCCGTACGCCGGGTCCATGCCCTCGGTCGCGAGCCAGGCCAGGGCCTCGTCGCTGACCTCCAGGGTGAGGCGCCGCTCGGCGAGCCGCTGGGCGAGGCGGTCGATCTGGAGGCGGGCGATCCGGCTCAGCTCGTCCTTCGTCAGGGCCGAGAAGACGACCAGGTCGTCGAGCCGGTTCAGGAACTCCGGCTTGAAGGAGGACCGGACCACCTCCAGCACCTGCTCCTTCTTCTCCGCCTCGCTCGTGATCGGGTCGACGAGGAACTGGCTGCCCAGGTTCGAGGTGAGGACGAGGATCGTGTTGCGGAAGTCGACCGTGCGACCCTGACCGTCCGTCAGGCGTCCGTCGTCCAGGACCTGGAGGAGGATGTCGAAGACCTCCGGGTGCGCCTTCTCGACCTCGTCGAGCAGGACGACGCTGTACGGCCGCCGCCGCACCGCCTCCGTGAGCTGGCCGCCCTCCTCGTAGCCGATGTAGCCGGGGGGCGCGCCGACGAGCCGCGAAACGGTGTGCTTCTCGCCGTACTCGCTCATGTCGATGCGGACCATCGCCCGCTCGTCGTCGAACAGGAAGTCGGCCAGCGCCTTGGCGAGTTCGGTCTTGCCGACGCCGGTCGGGCCGAGGAAGAGGAAGGAGCCGGTGGGACGGTCGGGGTCCGCGATGCCGGCACGCGTGCGCCGTACCGCGTCCGACACGGCCCGCACGGCCTCCGTCTGCCCGATGAGGCGACGGCCCAACTCCTCCTCCATGCGCAGGAGCTTCTGCGTCTCGCCCTCCAGCAGGCGCCCGGCGGGGATGCCGGTCCAGGCGGCGACGGTGTCGGCGATGTCGTCGGCGCCGACCTCCTCCTTGACCATGGTGTCCTTGGCGGCCTCCTCCTCGGCCTGCGAGGCGGCCTCCAAGTCCCGTTCCAGGGTGGGGATCTCGCCGTACAGCAGCTTGGAGGCGGTGTCGAAGTCGCCGTCTCGCTGGGCCCGTTCGGCCTGGCCGCGCAGCTCGTCGAGCTTCTCCTTCAGCTCACCGACGCGGTTGAGGGACTGCTTCTCCTTCTCCCAGCGGGCGGTCAGGCCGCGCAGCTCCTCCTCCTTGTCGGCGAGGTCACGCCGCAGCCGCTCCAGGCGCTCGCGCGAGGCCGGGTCGGTCTCCTTCACCAGCGCGAGTTCCTCCATCTTCAACCGGTCTACGGCGCGCTGGAGTTCGTCGATCTCGAGGGGCGAGGAGTCGATCTCCATACGGAGGCGGGAGGCCGCCTCGTCGACCAGGTCGATGGCCTTGTCGGGGAGGAAGCGGGAGGTGATGTACCGGTCGGAGAGGGTCGCGGCCGCCACCAGCGCGCTGTCCGCGATCTGCACCTTGTGGTGGGCCTCGTAGCGCCCCTTGAGGCCGCGCAGGATCGCGATGGTGTCCTCGACGGTCGGCTCGGCGACCAGTACCTGCTGGAAGCGGCGCTCCAGTGCCGGGTCCTTCTCGATCCGCTCGCGGTACTCGTCGAGGGTGGTGGCGCCGACCATGCGGAGCTCACCGCGGGCGAGCATGGGCTTGAGCATGTTGCCCGCGTCCATGGAGGAATCCCCGCCGGCTCCGGCGCCCACGACGGTGTGCAGCTCGTCGATGAAGGTGATGACCTGCCCGTCGGAGTCCTTGATCTCCGCCAGGACGGTCTTCAGGCGCTCCTCGAACTCACCCCGGTACTTCGCCCCGGCGACCATGGCGCTGATGTCGAGCGCGACGAGCCGCTTGTCCTTGAGGGACTCGGGCACGTCGCCCTTGATGATCCGCTGGGCGAGCCCTTCGACCACGGCGGTCTTGCCGACGCCGGGCTCGCCGATGAGCACGGGGTTGTTCTTGGTCCGCCGGGACAGCACCTGCACCACCCGGCGGATCTCCTGGTCCCGCCCGATGACGGGGTCGAGCTTGCCCTCCCGCGCGGCGGCGGTGAAGTCGGTCCCGAACTTCTCCAGGGCCTTGTACTGGCCCTCAGGATCGGCGGTGGTCACGCGGCGTCCTCCCCTTGCCTTCTGGAAGGCCTCCGACAGCTTCTTCGCCGTGGCCCCCTGCCCGGAGAGTACGTCGCCGGCCGGGCCGCCCTTCGCGGCGATCCCGATCAGCAGGTGCTCGGTGGAGAGGTACTCGTCGCCGAGTTCCTTGGCCCGCTCCTGGGCGTCCGCGATCACGGCGAGCAGCTCGCGGTTGGGCTGCGGGGGCGCGACGGTCGACCCGGTCACGCTGGGCAGCGAGGCCAGCACCTTCTCGGCGCCGACCCGCACGGCGGCCTGGTCGGCGTCGACGGCGGCCAGCAGATCGACGATGTTCTCGTTTGCCTGAGGGCCTCGCCCCTGAAGCAGCGCCAGGAGCAGGTGGGCCGGAGTGAGGTCCGGGTGCCCCTCGGTCACGGCCCGGTTGCCGGCGGCGTTGATGGCGTCCCGGCTCCGGTTGGTCAGCTCGGCGTCCACGTTCGCTGTCTCCTCCTCCTCGGCGTCCTTGCGTCAGCCGTCCCGTCACACCGACTCATCGACTTACATCGACTTACATCGACTGACTCATCACACTGACTCAATCAACGTACACAAACTTGAGTCTATTCCACTCAAGGTGGTCGGCGGCAGCCCCGGAGCGGCTAAGTTCCGATACATGGCCGCATATCCCCAGGACCCGAGTGCCCCGGACGCGTCGTACCTCAGCTTCTGGCGCGAACGGCACCTGTGCACCCTGACGACACCACGCCCGGACGGCAGCCCGCACGTGGTACCGGTCGGAGTGACATACGACCCCGAGGCCCGGCTTGCTCGGGTGATCTCGGACAAGGGCAGCACCAAGGTGCGCAACATCCTGGCGGCGGGACCGGCGGGCGCCCGGGTCGCGGCCTGCCAGGTCGCCGGCGGCCGCTGGGCCACGCTGGAGGGCCTGGCGTTCGTACGCACGGAGGGCGGAACAGGTCACTGAGGCGGAGCGCCGCTATGAGGAGCGCTACGGGCACGCACCGCGCCCGAACCCGACGCGGGTGGTCATCGAGATCCGGCTGACGCGGGCGATGGGGCGGGGCTGAGGGCCTGAGGGGCCGAGGGGCCGAGGACGAAAAAAGACGGGACGGTCGGTCTTTCCGGCCTGTCGAAGCCCACTCCGCACGCAAGATCGACTGCTTTCAGCCACACGTCGATCCCGCCGATAACCGGAAATGTTCCGCAAAACTGCAGCGGCGTCACCGTGTTCAGGTCACGGTGACGCCGCTGCGGGGGGAAGTACCTGAGCGATCTGTTACGACGGGGGAATCGCGTCAGGCACTGCGGGGGGTGGCTGAGATGGTCCTTACGGGCGGAGCGTCCGACTCCACCAGTCGATGGTCTCGCTGGTCCAGGTTCACGAAGATCATTCCGTATCGAATGGCACACCGCACAGGCTGCGGCGCACCCCGGGGCTTCCTCAGGCACCGGTAGGCCCGTACGTCCTCGTCCTCGTCGCGCGTCACGACGACCGGCTCACCGAAGACGGTCACCATCAGCGAGTCACCGGCATGGGGGATCGCGGTGACGAGGTCGATGAAGTGCCAGCCGGAGCGGTAGGCCGTGGCCATTTCGCGGCGGAAGGAGCGGTCGTCGGGTGGAGTGGTCATGCGTCCGCGCCCGCCGGGGTGGACCAGCCGACGTCATCACTGGCGCCGGGGGTGACAATCCAACCGACGTCGTCACTGGCGCCGGCGACAGTCGCCCAGCCGACATCCCCAGCCGTGCTCGCCTTCCCAGTGGTACTCGCCCAGCCGACGTCGAGAGGACCGGCCGCACCGCTGGCCAGCGCAACAACGAAGGCAGTGGCAAGCACCGAGCGAAGCATTCTCTTTTTCATAGTCGGCTTCGTCCTCACTTGATGGCTTCCTCTCCCCCGTGAAACAAGACGATGGCTCATTCAGGCACGTCAATGCCACACAAGAGATGCATCATGTTCCTGCACGTTCAGGACCCTGGGGGGTGGAGATTTGCCATCGAAGAGCACAAAAGGGATACATCCGCATGGCATAGCCGACCTATGTGCCGAAGGTGCGCGTATTTATGCCACCGCCCTCGGCGCGGGACGCGTCTCTCGCCGTGAGGTCGAACCTGCCCCGTGTCTGCTCGAGTTCGCGCTGCTCCACCCCGATCCCGACGACGCCCAGTGGCTCCGCCCGGTTCCGCCGTCCGTCGTGCTGGCTCAGCAACTCCAGCCCCTGGAACGCGAGATCCAGGACCGCCGCCGGCTCACGCTCGACCTCGCGGGCACCTTCCAGCCGTTCCTGGAGATCAGTGCCCAGAAACCCGCTACCACGCACGCCATCACCGTGCTGGAAGGCATCGACCGCATCCACTCGGCGCTCGACGTGGCGATCGCCGAGGCCCGCACCGAAGTCCTGACGGTCCAGCCCGGCGGCAGCCGGCCGGAGCACATCCTCAGCCAGGCGCTGAAGCGCAGCAAGCCGCTGATCGAGCGCGGCATCTCCATGCGCACCCTCTACCAGCACACGGTCCGGCACAGCCAGAGCACCTACGCCTACATGGACCAGATGGCCGGCGCCAAGGTGGAGATCCGCACGCTCGAGGAACTCATCGAGCGGCTCATCATCTGCGACAGCACGGTCGCCTTCATCCCCGCGCAGGACGACCGGACGGTCGCCCTGGAGCTGCGCCACCCCGGTCTCGTGCAATACCTCATCAAGGTCTTCGAGCAGCTCTGGCAGCGAGCGACCCCCCTCATGGACGAGGTCCGGTACGAATCGACGCCCGAGGGCATCAGCGGTGTCCAGCGATCCATCGCCAAGCTCCTCATCGACGGCCACGTGGACGAGGCGATCGCAAGGCGCCTCGGCATGAACGTGCGCACCTGCCGCGCCCACATCGCCAAACTCGCCGCGGCCCTGGGCAGCGGGAGCCGGGCACAACTGGGCTTCCTCATCGCGCAGTCGGGGATCCTGGACCAGGTTCACGCGGGCACGAAGGAAGACGGTCATCCGTGAGCGAGGTCCACACCCCTACGACGGAGGAAGTGAGCGCGCCGCACCAGGATCACGACGTGGAAGACCTGTGCGTGGCCGCAGGCGAGCTGTACGAGACTGCCCTGCGTGAGGGGCACGTGAGCCCGGCCGACGCGGAAGCGGCGCCCTGTCTGGTCGACCTCGGGCTCCTGCACCCCTCCGTGGCGGACCTGAACCGGCTGGAACCCGTCCCTCCGGCCGTCGCCCTGCACCGGATGCTGCGGACCGCCGAGGAACGCATCGCGGACGAGCGCAGGCGCGAGCAGCGGCTGGCGGACATGTTCGAACCGCTGATGCGGATCGACGGCCGCACGGGAGCCGAGAGCATCCCCACGGTCACCGTTCTCAGCGGCCTCGACCGCATCAGGCGGGCCATAGCCCAGGCCATGGCCGATACCTCGGGCGAGCTCCTCGCCATCCAGCCACACACCAGCCACACCCGCCTGGCCCCCGGTGTCCTCGATGAGGCGATGGTCCGCGACCAGGCCCTGCTCGACCGTGGCGGCCGCATCCGCACGCTCTACCAGCACACCCTCCGGCACGCGCCGACCGTCCTGCGCCGCTACGAAGAACTGCGGGGTGACGTGGAAGCGCGCTCCCTTGACGAGGTGACGGAGCGCATCCTCATCGTCGACCGTGCGGTGGCCTTCATCCCGGTGAACGCGGACCGGACGCTGGCCCTGGAGATCCGCCACCCGGCCATCGTCACCTTCCTGGCCACCACCTTCGACCGCCTCTGGCGCCTGGCCACCCCCATGTACCCCCAGGCGGTCCAGCAGCCCGCCATGAACGGCGTCACCCCCCGCCAACGAGCCATAGCCGCCCTTCTGGTCGAAGGCCACACCGACGCCGTCGTCGCCGACCGCCTCGGCATGAACATCCGCACCGTGCGCGAGCACATCGCCAAACTCGCCTCCACCCTCGGCAGCGAGAGCAGGGCGCAGCTCGGCTTCCTCATCGGACGGTCCGGGATCCTTGATCAGGAAGGGTGAGGGACGGCCCCGGTCCCGGCCCCGGTCCCGGCCCCGGCCCCAAGTCGGCGGGACGGGAGGCGCCGTCGAGGCCCACCTGGGCGATGCGGACGCCGAGTTGGGTGCGGTTGGCCGCGCCGAGGGTCTCCGACAGGCGCGCGATGTGCGCCCGGCAGGTACGGACGCTGATCCCGAGCCGCTCCGCGATCACCGCGTCCTGATGCCCCTCCGCGAGCAGCGCCGCGATGGACCGCTCCCGGTGCGAGATGCCCTCGATGCCGGTGTCGGGGAGGGGGGCGGTCAGCGGGATCGCGAGGCGCCAGAGGCGTTCGAAGACGGTGCCCAGGTACTCCACGAGCGCGGGGTGGCGTAGTTCGAGGGCCAGCGTGCGGTCCGCGTTCGCCGGGATGAACGCCACCGTGCGGTCGAAGAGGATCAGGCGGTCGATGACCTCGTCGAGGGTGCGCGCCTGGACCGTGCCGCCCATCAGCTCCAGGTAGTTGAGCAGGCCCTGTCCGTGCCGGGCCACGTGGGTGTACAGATCGCGCATGCGAACGCCCCGGCCGCGCAGCGCCAACGCCCGGTGCAGGCCCTCCGTCAGCTCGTGCTCGGGGCGGATGCCGCCGGGCTGGACGGTCAGGACCTCCGTCGTGCAGGCCTCCGTCGCCTCGTCCATCGCCGCCTGGATGCGGGAGAGGCCGTCGAGGACGCGGATCGCGCCGCCCTCGGCGGACGCCGCCTGCGGTTGTGGGCCGATGCCCGCGTACCACTCGAAGGCCGCCACCGCCGAGCCCACCCGCCGCTGGCTCGCGCTGACCTCGTCATACAGCCCGCGCAGCAGCCGCGTCATGACCTCCTGGGGGGCCGTCGGCACCAGCCAGGCCATGTCGTCGGGGTCCGGGTGGAGCAGGGCCAGATCCAGCAGACAGGGCACCGGCTCGGCGTCCCCGCGCGGCACGCGGCCCCGCCGCACGGCCCGGGAATACACGCGATCCCCGGCCTCGCACAGTCGGTCGGCACCGTGTGGGTGCTCCTCCGCCCCGTGCCCGGCCATCGCCCGTCCCACCCCCGGTTCCAGCGTCTTCCGCAGCGCAACTATGCGCGGACCGGACCGGCTGCGCAACACGCCTCCTCCCCTCGCGACAGGGACAATGCACCGGTACGCCCCACTAAATCCGCGCCTCCGCCAGTCGGGTTGCAACAAGCTGATGGCGGTGTTCAGTACCGTGGGACACGGGGCGGAATCCGCGGAGGTCCGGGGAGGAACCCGCGGAGGGCGGGGCCCGGAACCCCCTGAGCGCCGGGTTGGAACCCGCGGAAGGCGAGCACCAGAACCCGCCGAGGGCGAGGACGGGTCCGGCCAATGGCAGCCCCGGAACCCGCACCGCACCACGGCCGCGCGCGCCCACGGGTCCGCGCCCTCTCGACTCCGCCGCGCCCCCCGCCGGCCCCCGCCCAGGACTCGCCCAGCACCCGCCGGGTCCGCCCGGCACCCGCCTCGTTCCCGCGTGAGCTGCCGGAAATCCCCGAGTGATCGTCGCGTTACGTCCCGCCTCTAACGTCAGGCCATGGCGGACATATTTGACGCATACGCGTTGGCCGACGCGTGGGACGAGATGTTTGAGCGGCCGGGTGAGGTCAGGACCGCCTACGAGCCGGTGCTGGCAGCACTTCAACCGATCGAGCCGAGCGAACTGCGCTTCCGGGCGGACCAGATGGCCAGGGCGTTCACCGACCGGGGCGTGACCTACGCCTTCGCGGGTGAGGAGCGGCCCTGGCCGCTGGACCTCGTGCCCAGGATCCTCGACGCCCTGGAATGGGATCTCATACAACGCGGGGTGAGTCAGAGAGTCAGGGCCCTCGAGGCCTACCTCGCCGACGCCTACGGACCCGCCCGTGCCTTCGAGGACGGGGTCGTGCCCTGGCGGCTGCTCCTCAACTCCTCCCACTTCCACCGCGCGGCCCACGGGGTCGAGCCCCCGGGAGGCGTACGCATCCACGTCGCCGGCATCGACCTCGTACGGGACGAGGCCGGGGACTTCCGCGTCCTCGAGGACAACGTGCGCGTGCCCAGCGGGGTGTCGTACGTCATCGAGAACCGCCGGGCGATGACCCGGATCTTCCCGTCCCTCTTCGCCGAACAGCACGTCGTGCCCGTCGACGGGTACGCCCAGCGCCTGCTCGCCGCCCTGCGCGCCGCCGCCCCCGACGGCACCCAGGACCCGCGGGTGGTCGTCCTGACCCCCGGGCCCAACAACGCCGCCTACTTCGAACACGCCCTGCTCGCCCGCCTGATGGGCGTGCAACTGGTCGAGGGATACGACCTGGTCTGCCGCGGCAACCGCGTCTGGATGCGCACGACCCGCGGCGAGGTACCCGTCCATGTCGTATACCGGCGCCTGGACGACGACTTCCTCGATCCGCTCCACTTCCGCCCCGACTCGGTGATCGGCTGCCCCGGCATCATGGGCGCCGCCCTCGCGGGCAACGTCACCCTCGCCAACGCCGTCGGCAACGGCATCGCGGACGACAAGCTGCTCTACACGTACGTCCCGGACCTGATCCGCTACTACCTCTCCGAAGAACCGATTCTCCCCAACGTGGAGTCCTTCCGGCCGGACGAACCCGGCCAGCTGGACGCCGTCCTCGACCAGATCGACCAGCTGGTCATCAAGCCGGTCGACGGCGCCGGCGGCCAGGGCATCGTCATCGGCCCGAAGGCCGACCGCGAGACCCTCGAACGCACCCGCGCGGCCGTCATCGCCGACCCCCGCGGCTTCATCGCGCAACGGCCCGTCGCCCTGTCGACCTCCCCCACCCTCGCGGGCGAACGCATGGCGCCGCGCCACATAGACCTGCGTCCCTTCGCCGTCAACGACGGCGACGACGTCTGGGTCCTGCCCGGCGGCCTCACCCGGGTCGCCCTCCAGGAGGGCAACCTGATCGTCAACTCCAGCCAGGGCGGCGGCTCCAAGGACACCTGGGTGCTGGCCGAGGGACCCGCCGAGCAGCCCGCTCCGGTCAGCTCCGGCTCGCTGCCCGACGTGGCCCCCCGCCAGCTCGGACCCGACGGCGCCCCCGCCGTCGTACAGGAAGGGGCCCAGCAGCAGTGAACGACGTGATCCTGTCCCGGATAGCCGAGTCCCTCACCTGGACCGGACGGTATGTCGAGCGGGCGGACAACACCGGCCGCATCCTCGACGCCTACCTGCACCGCATGCTGGAGGACCCCTGGCGCGACGAGGACGTGGCCTGCCGGTCGCTGTACGCGATCCTCGGCGTCGACGCGGGCGACCAGCGCGTCGACATGCAGCAGGTCCTGGAGCAGCTGGCCTTCGACGCCCGCTCCACATGCTCCATCGAGGGCGCGCTCGGCGCCGCCCGACTCAATGCGAGGAGCGCCCGCGAAGCGGTCTCCTCCGAGATGTGGGAGTGCCTCAACTCCACCTGGCACGCCCTCGCCGACCAGCGGCTCGCGGCCCGCCGTACGGGCCCGTACGCGTACCTGGAACTGGTACGGCGCCGGGCGGCCCTCTTCTTCGGCCTGGCCGACTCCACCATGAGCCGCGACGACAGTTGGCGTTTCGTCGTCCTGGGCCGCAGCCTGGAACGGGTGGACATGACCGTACGACTGCTGTCCGTGCGCGTACTCGACGCGGCGCACGCGCCCGACTGGCCGACCCTGCTCAGCGCGTCCGGCGCCGACGAGGCGTACGCGCGGGTGTACGGCGGCTTCGGCGACACCCCGCGGGTGGCCGAATTCCTGCTCCTGGACCGGGAGTTCCCGCGCTCCGCGCTGCACGCCCTGACCACCGCGGAGGAGTGCCTGGCGGCGCTCGGCCGCCCCCGCCAGGACCCGGCACGCCGCCCGATCGGCCGGCTGCGCACCCGCCTGGAGTACCTGGACTCACAGGCCATGGAAGACCAACTCCCCGACCTCCTCCAGGACTTGCAGCAGGCCTGCATGGCGTCCGCGGACGGGGTGGCCGAGCGGTTCTTCCCTTACCAGGGCCCCGTGGAGTGGGCCACAGAAGGAGCCTGAGATGACGACGACGACCACGACGACCACCAACAGCGTTCGCCGCCTCCGCATCCGGCACGTCACCCGGGTCTCCTACGCCCAGGCCGCGGTCTCCTCGCACAACGAGGTCCGCATGACCCCGCTGACCCTGCCCCACCAGACCACCCTGGACTCCCGGGTCACCGTCAGCCCGACGGCCACCACCTGGTCGTACTGGGACTACTGGGGCACCCAGGTCACCGGCTTCGACCTCATGGACCCGCACGCCGACCTCACCATCACCGCGTCCAGCCTGGTCGAGACCCACGCCCCGGACCCTCTCCCGCAACCACCGACCTGGCCGGAAGTCGCCGCCCACACCGCACGCTCCCGCCTCCTGGAGTTCGCGGGCGAGACTCCCCGTACGAGGCTCCCCGCCGAGCTGATCGCGCAGGCCCGGGACGCGGCGGCCGGCCTCGACCCGCACGAGACGGCCGCCACCGTCTCGGCCCTGGTCGCCGACCGCGTCTCCTACCTCCCCGGCTCCACCGGCGTCACCACCTCCGCCGCCGAGGCCTGGGAACAGGGCGCGGGCGTCTGCCAGGACATCGCCCACGTCACGCTCGCCCTGCTGAGGGGGCTGGGGCTACCGACGCGGTACGTCTCCGGCTACCTGCACCCCGAGCGGGACGCGGAACTGCACCGACCGGTCGCCGGCCAGAGCCACGCCTGGGTCGAGTACTGGGCGGGCGACTGGTGCGGCTACGACCCCACCAACCGCACTCGCGCCGACGAGTCCCACGTGGTGGTGGGGCGGGGGCGTGATTATGACGACGTGACCCCGCACAAGGGCGTGTACCGGGGGGTGGCGGGCGGGCTGCCGGAGGTGACGGTGGAGTTCACGCGGGTGGCGTGAGACGCCCCGGCGTTGAGGCCCGTTACGCTCAGCCCCGCTTCGGGCCCGTGATCGTCTCCCCGATCACGAAGCCCTTGGCGGGGCCTTCGGGGATGGTGACGTCGGTGCCGTAGGGGACACGGTGGATGTCCTCCCAGTCGGCCTTGTCGGGACGGGGGCCGGTGAAGAGGGTGACTGCACCCTGGCCGTCGTAGTCGTCGATCAGGACGTATACGGGGATGCCGGCACGGGCGTACTCGCGGCGCTTGCGGATGCGGTCGCGGTCCTGGTTGCGTCGGCCGGGGGAGACGACTTCGACGACCAGGTGAAGCGCCTTGGCCTGTACCCCCAGGCCGTCCTCATCCGCGTACGGCTCCGCGTCTTCGGGGGCGATAAAGGCGTCGGGGATCCATCCCTTGCGTTTGTGGATGACGTTGGTGTCCTGAAAGCAGGCGTACTCGCCCTCTTCCAGAAGCTTGTCCAGCATCCGGCGCAGTCGATTGATGATCTGCGCGTGGGACAGGCGACCGGTGGGCGACACCTCGATGGCTCCCTCGATGATCTCAGCGCGGTAGCCCTCGGGGAGTTCCATGGCCTTCCATGCCTGCCACAGGACCTCGTCCAGCTCGGGGCCGTTCGCGGCAAGGGACACGGACGCGGTCCTGGTCTCAGGCATGGTCTCGGGCCTCTCGTGCGCAAGAGCGGTCATGGCAGCATCACCTCCTCAAGTGTGGGCTGGGTGTGCTTGGGGCACAAGCAACGCGATCACGGTAGGTACGGCTGTACGGCTGACCAGGGGCAATGACCCCAGTTCACCCGTTCGAGCGAGGGCGGAACGATCCACCGCTCCCGCCCAGCTCGAACCAGACGCCCTTGGCGAAGCGCCCCGCCCTCTCGGCGGCTACGCCCCATGTGTCCGCCATCTCCGCGACGAGCGCGAGCCCCCTCCCCCAGCAGGCGACTGCCCCGGCGGCAGGGTGGGTGACGACGGGTGGGTCGGGGCTCTCGTCGAAGACGCTCACGTGGAAGCGCGCCGGGGTCAGGCGGACGCGGAGCATGGCGGTGCCCTTGGTGTGCAGGTGGACGTTGGTGACGAGTTCCGAGGTGCACAGGGCTGCGGGCATGACGAGGGGCTCCCGGTCGTGGGTGAAGAGGACGGCACGTACGAAGTCACGGCAGACGCGGGGAGCGGTGGCGTCGGCGGGGGCGAACAGGCTGTATTCGTGGGTGAGTTGGGTGGGGCGGTGGGCGGCGGGGTGGCGGGCTGGGTCCATGGGGGCTCCTGGGTACGAGGGGGTGGCTTGCCCGGCGATGGCGGTGCCCGGGTGTGGGTGCGGGTGCTCTTTCGGCTTATGGGCAGGGAGAAGGGAGACCGTCTCACTGTGTGACTGATCCTGCACTCACGGTAGAGGTGTAGGTTTACAATTTTCAAGCTGTTCGCGAGATCGATGGACGAACTCCCCCGATCCCGGGACACTTTGGGCGACTGGAGAAGGAGTTACCCGTGGGACTGCGCACCACCATCACCGAACGCCAGCGGCGACTCGGCTACGAACTCAAACAACTGCGCGAACAAGCGGGATTCAGTGCGGGAGAGGTCGCCGAGCGGATCGGCATGGGACGGGCCCAGTTGAGCCAGATCGAGACGGCGAAGACCACGATCCTGACGGATCGGCTGCGCGAGCTGTGCCGCCTCTACGGTTGCAAAGATGAGACGTACGTCGAGGCTCTCGTCGCCATGTCCGAGGCGACCGGCAAGGGCTGGTGGACCGCCTACAAGAAGCCCATGGAACAGGGACCGCTGAACCTGGCGGAACTAGAGTCGGGCGCCGTCGCGCTGCGCATGCACCAATCGCTGCTCATCCCGGGCCTGTTCCAGACGGCCGACTACGCCCGAGCCCTCTTCGCCAGCCCTGACCTGGACTTCGCCAACGTCGAGGATGCTTTGCGGTTCCGCATGGAACGGCAGCAGGTCATGACGCGCGACAACCCGCCGTCCGTGCACGCCGTCATCCACGAGTCCGCATTGCACATGCGGTTCGGCGGTATCGAGGTACTGCGCGGTCAACTGCTTCACCTCATCGAACTGACCCGCCTCCCCAACGTGACCATTCAGATCTACCCGTTCACCTCTCAGCCGCACGCAGCCCTCACCGGCAACTTCGTCCACGTCATCCCTGGCGTTCCCGAACTCGGCACCGTGGTCCTCGAATACCCCTCCGGCTTCCAGTACTTGGGAAACCGCGACAGCCTGGCCCAGTACAGCGCACTGTTCGAGTACCTCACCGAGTACGCCCTCGCCCCCATCGACGTATCGTTGGCCCCGGAAACACACTCCGTGAAGGACTCGCTGGCCCTCATCCAGCACGTGCTCTACACCCTTTAAGGAGGCCCGGATGGCCGAACTCACCTGGCAGAAGTCGACGTACAGCGGCGGCCCGCAGGGCGAGTGTCTCTACGTCGCCACCGCCCCCGACGGAACGATCCGCCTCCGCGAGAGCGACACCCCGGACGTCATCCTGGCCACCGCCCCCGCCGGCCTCGCCGCCCTGATCCAGTACGTCACGGACGCCGACTGACAGGCCGGTCACGGGGCCGGCGTTGCGAGGGTGCGAGGGGGGCTACTTCAGCCCGATCTCCTCGCACGCCGCCTCGAAGTCGCTGGTGCAGATGTCGGACACCTTGTAGATGCCGTCCGCGACGACGGTGGACTTGATGTTGTCCTTGGTCAGGGCGACCACCGGCACCAGCTGGGCGGAGATGTCCTTGTCGGTGGGGCTGTCCACCTTGTCGGAGGCGAGGGCGTCGAACTCGATGTCCTTGCTCTGGATCTTCGCCACGGCCATCTCCGCGGCGGCCTCGGCCTCCTGCGGGTACGGCTTGTAGACGCTCATGTACTGCTCGCCCGCGAGGATCCGCTGCACGGCGGAGAGTTCCGCGTCCTGGCCGGTGATCGGGGGCAGTTTGGTGACGCCCGCGGCGTTCAGGGCCTTGATGATGCCGCCGGCCATGGCGTCGTTGGCGGAGTAGACGGCGGCGATGTTGCTCTTGCCGATCTTGTCGATCGCCTCGGCCATGTTGGACTCGGCGACGTCCGGGCTCCAGCCCTTGGTGTCGAAGGAATCGGCGATCGTCACCTTGCCCTCCAGCTCCGAGCGCGCACCCGCCTTGAACTGGCCGGCGTTCGGGTCCGTGGGCGAGCCGTTCATCATGACGATCTTGTCCGAGGTGTCGGCACCCTGACCCAGCGCCTCGATGATCGAGCGGCCCTGCACCTCGCCGACCAGCTCGTTGTCGAAGGAGACGTACGCGTCGATCGGGCCCTCGGCCAGGCGGTCATAGGCGATGACCGGGATGCCCGCGTCCTTGGCCTTCTTCACCACGTCGGCGATGGCGTGCGAGTCGACGGCGTCCAGCAGGATGACGTCGACCTGGTCGTCGATCATCCGCTGCATCTGGCCGGCCTGCTTGTCCGCGTCGGCCTCGCCGTTGGCGTACACGGTCTTGCCCTTGTTGTCGGTGAGGGAGGCGACCTTCGCCTTGATGATGGGGTAGTCGAACTCCTCGTACCGCGTGTTCGTCTTCTCCGGCATCAGCACGCCGACGGTGATGTCGTTCCCCTTGGTCGGGCTCGCCTCGCTGCTGGTCCCGGTCACCCCGAGCGCGCCGCAGGCGGCAAGCGAGAGGGTCATCGTGGACGCGGCCACGGATATGGCGATACGACGCATTGGGGTGCTCACTTCTTGGTGCTTTTCGGACGCGGGCGCAGCGCTGCTACCCATGTGTCTCAAAAGAGAACGCGTCAGCGTCGCCCAGCGTCAAGCGGAACCACTTAACGAGTGCGCAACGCCACGCTCCGCTTTGCATGTGAAGACATGACGGAAACGCCTCCAAACGCCCTTTGCGGACTCTCCATTCAATGCACCCCCTTGGGAAGGCAAAGATCCGTACAACCAAGTTCATTCCTCACGAGTCGTGATCACAGCGGCTGCCTCTGCCGCTGTGATCACGACCAGAGGACCGAATGAACTCAGCCAGACGTACGACGGCCGCCGCCGCGGCCGCCGTCGTGCTCGTCACCGCGGGCGGCCTGCTCACCGCCGTCTCCGCCCCCGCGTCCGCCGCGCCCGCCGGACTGAGTGCCGACTGCCTTTCGGAGGGGCTGCGGGTCAGCTGGGGCTCGGTCTCGGGGGCGGCGTCGTACCGGGTGAGGGATCCCCGTTGGTCACGGTGTGGCCCGAGTGGGCGACGAGGGCAACGTGATGGGGTGGAACGGCCTGGGCGAGAACACCCCGGAGACCGCGGGCGGTTACCGGATCTACCGCTGGAATCCGTGGCGGTCACCGTACCGGCGGAGTGACCTGAACAACGGGAAGGGGCCCGGGGGTCGAACCCCGGGCCCCTTTCACATGACCGTGCGCGTCAGCGCCCTCAGTCCGACGTCTGCCGGCCCTTCGGCCGCCACACCACCAGCGCACTTGTCTGCTGGACCTCCTGGTACGGAACCAGGTCCCGTCGGTACGACGCGTGTACCGCGGCCTCGCGCTGCTGCATCGCGGCCGCCGCGCCGTCCAGGGCCGCCTGCAGTTCCGCGACGCGGGACTGCAGGGCGGCGACCTGGTTCTCCAGCTCGATGATCCGCTTGATGCCGGCCAGGTTGATGCCCTCGTCCTGCGACAACTGCTGGACGGTGCGCAGCAGTTCGATGTCGCGGGCCGAGTAGCGGCGACCCCGGCCGGCGGTGCGGTCCGGGGAGACCAGGCCGAGGCGGTCGTACTGGCGCAGGGTCTGCGGGTGCAGGCCGGAGAGCTGGGCCGCCACCGAGATGACGTAGACCGGGGTTTCCTCGGTCAGTTCATACGGGTTGCGTCGACGACCGTCCATCTCGATCATGCTCCCTTCGCGGCCTGGAACAGCTCCGCCCGCGGGTCCTCGTCCGCGGTCGCCTCGCGATACGCCTGTAGCGCCTCACGAGCATTCCCCGTCAGGTCCTTCGGAACACTCACCTCCACGGTGACCAACAGGTCGCCGCGGGTGCCGTCCTTGCGGACCGCGCCCTTGCCGCGGGCGCGCATGGTGCGGCCGTTGGGCGTGCCCGGGGGCAGCTTGAGCGTGACGGCAGGACCGCCCAGGGTCGGGACCCTGACCTCGCCACCCAGCGCCGCCTCCGCGAACGTCACCGGGACCGTCACCGTGAGGTTGTCTCCCTTGCGGCCGAAGACGGGGTGGGCGTCGACATGCACGGTGACGTACAGGTCGCCCGCCGGGCCGCCGCGCTCGCCCGGTGCGCCCTTGCCGCGCAGCCGGATCCGCTGCCCGTCGGTGACGCCCGCCGGGATGCGGACCTGCATGGTGCGGGACGACTTGGCCCGGCCGCTGCCCTTGCAGTCGAGGCAGGGGTGCTCGGCGATCAGGCCGCGCCCCTTGCAGTCCGGGCACGGGTCGGTGAGGGAGAAGCCCCCGCCGGTGCCCCGGGCGACCTGCCCGGTGCCGACACAGGTCGGGCACACGCGCGGTGTGCCGTTCTTGTCGCCGGTGCCCGAACAGGCCTTGCAGGGCTGCTGCGAGGACATCCGCAGCGGGACCGTCGCACCCTCGATCGCCTCGGTGAAGCTGAGGGTGACCTCGGACTCGATGTCCTGGCCGCGCCGGGGCTGCGTGCGCGTGCCCGTGCCGGCGCCGCCGCGGTTGAACAGGCCCCCGAAGACGTCACCGAGTCCGCCGCCGAAGCCGCCGGCGCCTCCGCCTCCTCCTGCGCCGCCGCCCTGGGCGCCGCCTCCGAAGAGGTCACCCAGGTCGAAGTTGAAGGAGCCGCCGCCCGCGCCCGGCCCCGGACGGAACCCGCCGTTGCCGAAGAGGGCGCGGGCCTCGTCGTACTCCTTGCGCTTCTTGGGGTCGCCGAGGATGTCGTTCGCCTCGGAGATCTCCTTGAAGCGCTCCTCGGCTCTGGCGTTGCCCTTGTTGGCGTCCGGGTGGAACTCGCGGGCGAGCTTCCGGTACGCCTTCTTGATCTCGGCCTCGGTGGCGTCCTTGGGGACGCCGAGGACCTTGTAGTAGTCCTTCTCGATGAAGTCCTTGGTGCTCATCCTCGACGTCCCTCCTCTCTCATCGGTACATCGATCGGTTCAAGCTCAGCCCTCGTCCGGGCCACCGCTCTCCTTGTCGTCGGCGGCGGCACCCGTAGCGCCCGAGGAGGACGTCTCCGCCTCGTCGGCCTTGACGGTCTGCGCGCCGGGCTGGGGCTCGGCCACGGCCACCCGCGCGGGGCGGATGGTGCGCTCGCCGAACCGGTACCCGGGCTGCAGAATCGCCACGCACGTCGTCTCCGTGACGTCCGGCGCGTACGAGTGCATCAGGGCCTCGTGGATCGTCGGGTCGAAGGGCTCGCCCTCCTTGCCGAACTGCTGCAGACCCATCTTCGCCGCGACGGTCTCCAGCGACTCCGCGACGGACTTGAATCCGCCGACGAGTTCGCCGTGTTCCCGCGCGCGGCCGATGTCGTCGAGCACCGGCAGGAGCTCGGTCAGGAGGTTCGCGATGGCGATCTCCTTGACCGTGACCCGGTCCCGGTCGACCCGGCGACGGTAGTTCTGGTACTCGGCCTGGAGCCGCTGGAGGTCCGCCGTACGCTCACCGAGCGCCGTGCGTACCTGGTCCAGCTGGGCCGTCAGGCCTGCCAACTGTGCTGATGCGTCCCCGGCCGGGGCCGCCCCCTCCCCGGAGGGGGAGGCGGCCTGCGGCTCGGCGTCGTCGGGGGTGGCGCCGGAGGGGACGTCAGGCTTCTCGTCGAAGCCCGGGGTCTCCTCCGTCACGCGGCACCGTCCTTACGCTCGTCGTCCACGATCTCGGCGTCCACGACGTCGTCGTCGGCCTTGGCCTCGGACGCGCCCTCACCGGCACCGGCGGTCGCCTGGCCCGCCTGGGCGTCGGCGTACATGGCCTGGCCGAGCTTCTGCGAGACGGCCGCGACCTTCTCGGTGGCGGTACGGATCTCGGCTGTGTCCTCGCCCTTGAGCGCGGCCTTCAGCTCCTCGACCGCGGCCTCGACCTCGGTCTTGATGTCGCCGGGGACCTTGTCCTCGTTGTCCTTGAGGAACTTCTCGGTCTGGTAGACGAGCTGCTCGCCCTGGTTGCGGGTCTCGGCGGCCTCGCGGCGGGCGTGGTCCTCCTCCGCGTACTTCTCGGCCTCCTGACGCATCCGGTCGACCTCGTCCTTCGGCAGCGAGGAGCCGCCGGTGACGGTCATCTTCTGCTCCTTGCCCGTGCCGAGGTCCTTCGCGGTCACGTGCATGATGCCGTTGGCGTCGATGTCGAAGGCGACCTCGATCTGCGGGACACCGCGCGGGGCCGGCGGCAGACCGGTCAGCTCGAACATCCCGAGCTTCTTGTTGTACGCCGCGATTTCGCGCTCGCCCTGGTAGACCTGGATCTGGACGGACGGCTGGTTGTCCTCGGCGGTGGTGAAGATCTCGGACCGCTTGGTCGGGATCGTCGTGTTCCGCTCGATCAGCTTGGTCATGATGCCGCCCTTGGTCTCGATACCCAGGGACAGCGGGGTCACGTCGAGGAGCAGGACGTCCTTGACCTCACCCTTGAGGACACCGGCCTGCAGGGCGGCGCCGATGGCGACGACCTCGTCCGGGTTGACGCCCTTGTTGGCCTCGTTGCCACCGGTCAGCTCCTTGACGAGCTCGGCGACGGCGGGCATACGGGTGGAGCCACCGACGAGAACGACGTGGTCGATCTCGGAGAGGTTGATGCCGGCGTCCTTGATGACGTTGTGGAACGGCGTCTTGCAGCGCTCCAGCAGGTCGGCCGTCAGCTGCTGGAACTGAGCCCGGGTGAGCTTCTCGTCCAGGTGCAGCGGGCCCTCGGCGGACGCGGTGATGTACGGCAGGTTGATCGAGGTCTCGGTGGACGAGGACAGCTCGATCTTGGCCTTCTCGGCGGCCTCGCGGAGGCGCTGCAGGGCCATCTTGTCCTTGCCGAGGTCCACGCCGTGGCCGCTGGCGAACTGCTTGACCAGGTAGTCGACGACGCGCTGGTCCCAGTCGTCACCACCGAGGTGGTTGTCGCCGTTGGTGGCCTTGACCTCGACGACGCCGTCGCCGATCTCCAGGAGGGACACGTCGAAGGTGCCGCCACCGAGGTCGAAGACGAGGATCGTCTGGTCGTCCTTGTCGAGGCCGTACGCGAGCGCCGCCGCGGTGGGCTCGTTGACGATACGCAGGACGTTCAGACCGGCGATCTCGCCGGCCTCCTTCGTCGCCTGGCGCTCGGAGTCGTTGAAGTACGCCGGGACGGTGATGACCGCGTCGGTCACCTTCTCGCCCAGGTAGGACTCGGCGTCCCGCTTCAGCTTCTGCAGGATGAACGCGGAGATCTGCTGCGGGTTGAAGGGCTTCCCGTCCAGCTCGATCTTCCAGTCGGTGCCCATGTGGCGCTTCACCGAGCGGATGGTCCGGTCCACGTTCGTGACCGCCTGGCGCTTGGCCACCTCGCCGACGAGCACCTCACCGTTCTTGGCGAAGGCGACGACGGACGGCGTGGTCCTGGCGCCCTCGGCGTTGGTGATCACGGTGGGCTCGCCGCCCTCCAGAACGCTGACGACGGAGTTAGTCGTGCCCAGGTCGATGCCGACCGCACGTGCCATGGTTGATTCCTCCAGCAATGACTTGAGTGGAACGGACTCAAGTGTGCATGACTGGCCTGCCCTGGTCAACAGACCTGAGTCACCAGGGCTCAACTCTTATCCGTTCCTTACGCGCAACTGACCTCTGACCTGCGGTGATTGCATCCGCTGGGGGCTCCGAGGCCCGTAAACCCTTACCCGAAGGAGTGCGAGTACAACGACCAGAGCGCCCCCCGCCACCCACAACACCCCGGAGTCCGCGATCCGTCCCAGATGCGCGAGGACCGCGACGAGTACCCCCGAGGACGCCCCGACACCGAGCAGAATCGTCGCGCCCTGAGGGGTGAGCCCGAGCCGCCGCAGCCGGTGCGCGAGATGGTCGGAGCCGCCGCGCAGCAGGGGCCGCCCGGCCAGCCGCCGGGAGAGCAGGACCAGGACGACGTCCATGCCCGCGAGGGCCGTGAGCGCGAACAAAACCCCCGCGCCGGCCGCCGGTTCGTGCCCGGTCCGCATGGTCACGGCGGCCGCCGCGAGCACGAACCCGGTGAACAGGGACCCGCACGAACCGAGCCCCACGCGCGCGGGATGCCAGTTGTGCATCAGGAACCCGGTCAGCGCGGCGGCCAGCACGCTCAGCAGCGCGGCCAGCCCGTCCATCACCTCGGCCGCCGCCAGCACCCCCACCCCGAAGGCGGTGACGACCCCGACGGTGCCCGCGACGGCGTCCGCGTGGTCGAGCGCCCGGAAGCCGACGGCGACGAAGACGATCCAGCCGACCGCCAGCAGCCCGCCCGGCACCCCGGTCTCGGCGTACGGCACCACGCAGGCCGCCGCGACGGCCGTACCACCCACCAGGAACCGCGCCTTGACCCGCCGCACGTCGGCGACCAGCCCCAGCGCGGCGACGGCGGCCCCGGCGACGAGCAGCGTGCCGATGCCGTCCACGAGCGGCGCGAAACCGATCCACTCCCCGGCCGCCGTGACCAGGCAGGTGACGAGCACGACGGCCAGCCCGCCGAGCAACGGGAGCGGGCGCTGTCGGCGCCGGTCGAGGACGCCGAGACGCAGCGCCGGGACCCGCACGAGGGCGGTGAGGACGGCGGAGAGAAGGAGGGCGGCGGTGGCGGTGGCGATTTCGGTGGCGATTCCATGGAGCACGGATCAAAGCTAAGCCGAATGTCATGATTTGGTATGAATGGCGGGATCGGCTCGGCGCGCCGCCCCGAACCTCATACTGAGGTCTGCCTCAGTAGCACAGATCACCGCACGCCTGACTACAGTGCGGCACAGGATTGCGGGTACTCTCAGAGGACTACATAAGTTACCGCTTAGTAATCTTCGAGGCCGTCCTCCGCGGAGCCGCCTCGAAGAAACCCCTCGCAGGCCCGAGGAGCCCGAAATGCAACTCGCCGCGATCATCGTGTCGCTGGTTCTGACCGTGGTCGGCGTCGCGCTGCTCGCACGCGCCATCGGCCAGTTCGTCCGGTACTTCAAGCTCGGCCAGCCGCTCCCCGCCGGCAGTCGGACCGACAACCCCTACCAGCGCAGCGTGACGCTGGTGAAGGAGTTCCTCGGCCACACCCGGATGAACCGGTGGGGCATCGTCGGCTTCGCCCACTGGTTCGTGGCGATCGGCTTCCTGACGCTGCCGCCGACCATCATCACCGCCTACGGCCAGCTCTTCGAGGCCGACTGGACGCTCCCGGTGATCGGCGGCTTCCTGCCGTACGAGCTGTACATCGAGTTCATCGCCGCGATGACCACCCTCGGCATCGCCACACTGATGGTCATCCGCCTGCTGAACCTGCCCTCGCGGCCCGGCCGCAAGTCCCGGTTCGCGGGCTCGAAGATGGGGCAGGCGTACTTCGTCGAGTACGTCATCCTCACCATCGGTCTGGCCATCTACGTGCTGCGCGGCCTCGAGGGCGCGCTGCACCACGTGGACCACTACGAGGCCGCGTACTTCGCGTCGTACCCGCTGGTCCTGGCCTTCAAGGGCCTGAGCCTCACGGCCCTGCAGAACCTCGTCTACTTCACCGCGATGATCAAGCTGGGCACGACCATGATCTGGATGATCACGGTCTCGCTCAACACCAACATGGGTGTGGCCTGGCACCGCTTCCTGGCGTTCCCGAACATCTGGTTCAAGCGCAACGCGGACGGTTCCACCGCCCTCGGTGCCCTCCAGCCGATGACCTCCGGCGGCAAGCCGATCGACTTCACCGACCCCGGCGACGACGACGTGTTCGGCGTCTCCCAGGTCGAGCAGTACTCCTGGAAGGGCCTGCTGGACTTCTCGACGTGTACGGAGTGCGGTCGCTGCCAGTCGCAGTGCCCCGCCTGGAACACGGGCAAGCCGCTGTCGCCCAAGCTGCTGATCATGTCGCTGCGGGACCACGCCCACGCCAAGGCGCCCTACCTGCTCGCGGGTGGCGGCAAGACGATGGAGGGCGAGGAGAAGGCGTCCGAGGAGCAGCTGAAGGACGTCCCCGCGTCCGCCCTCGCCGAGGCCGAGCGGCCTCTGGTGGGGACGCTGGAGGAGAACGGCGTCATCGACCCGGACGTCCTGTGGTCCTGCACCACCTGCGGTGCCTGCGTCGAGCAGTGCCCGGTGGACATCGAGCACGTCGACCACATCGTCGACATGCGCCGCTACCAGGTGATGATCGAGTCCAGCTTCCCCTCCGAGGCGGGCACGATGCTCAAGAACCTGGAGAAGAAGGGCAACCCCTGGGGCCTGGCCAAGAAGCAGCGCCTGGAGTGGACGAAGGAGGTCGACTTCGAGATCCCGGTCGTCGGCCGCGACATCGAGGACCTGTCCGAGGTCGAGTACCTGTACTGGGTCGGCTGCGCCGGCGCCCTGGAGGACCGCGCGAAGAAGACCACCAAGGCCTTCGCGGAACTCCTCCACATCGCGGGCGTCAAGTTCGCGATCATGGGCGGCGACGAGAAGTGCACGGGTGACTCGGCACGGCGTCTCGGCAACGAGCCGCTGTTCCAGGAGCTCGGCATGGAGAACGTGGCGGCCCTGAACATGGCGTTCGGCGAGGACGACGAAGACGAGTCGACGAAGAAGCCGAAGTCGGCGAAGAAGATCGTCGCCACCTGCCCGCACTGCCTCAACACGATCGGCAACGAATACCCGCAGCTCGGCGGCGACTACGAGGTCATCCACCACACCCAGCTGCTCCAGCACCTGGTGGACGAGGGCAAGCTGGTCCCGGTGACGCCGGTCGAGGGCCTCATCACCTACCACGACCCCTGCTACCTGGGCCGGCACAACAAGATCTACACGCCCCCGCGCGAGATCATCGCGGGCGTCCCGGGCCTGCGCAACGAGGAGATGCACCGCCACAAGGAGCGCGGCTTCTGCTGTGGCGCCGGTGGCGCGCGGATGTGGATGGAGGAGCGGATCGGCAAGCGCATCAACAACGAGCGTGTCGACGAGGCTCTTTCGCTGAACCCGGACATCGTCTCGACCGCCTGCCCGTTCTGCCTCGTCATGCTGACCGACTCGGTCAACGGCAAGAAGAACGAGGGCAAGGCCAAGGAGTCCATCCAGGTCGTGGACGTGGCACAGCTGCTCCTCGACTCCGTCAGGACGCCGGTGGACGACGAGCCCCCGGCCGGCGAGACGGACGCGGAGAGCACGACGGAGCCGCAGCCGGTGAAGTAGCCGACCTCGCTTGTGCGTCGAGGCGCCCCCATGTCCGGACCGGGCATGGGGGCGCTGCCGTACGCGCGACCGTCAGCGCAGGCTGCGGATGGACGTGACGATGTACACCACCAGGACGAGGAAGAAACCGCCCCCGGCGGAGATCAGTTCGGCGAGCTGCGGCTGCTCCCCCAGCAGAAGCGGCCGCCACCCCAGGAACACGGCCGCGGCCAGCGCGGCGCGGACCGTCTGGGCCAGGGGCGACCAGGCCAGCTCCTGGAGATCGTCGGCATCGGCCATCAACGTGAAGACGGGCGCCAGAACGCCGCCGAAGACCACCGCGAGGAGGATGAAGGCGAACAGCATCGTGCCGCCCAACTCGCTGTCCGGGAACGCCTTCCAGCGCCCCGCGGCGATCGCCGGCAAGTCCCTGCCCTCGTGGACGTAACCACCGAGCCGCGTCGCGGACCGAGCCCAAAGGACGTCGACCTCGGTTCCCTCACGGGGCTTCTCGGAGGTGTACGCGCCCTTCACGGTGAGCCGTTCGGGTCCCCCGGCCACGGCCACGACGAGCCGCGACGAATATCCCTGCACGACGTCCTCGTCGTCCACGTCGGCCCGAACCGCCGCCGGCTTCTCCACGACCATCGCGGCACTGACCTCCGCACCGGCGTCCCGCAGCGTCTCGGCCTTGCCTCCCGCCTCGGACCCGGTCAGCAGCGCGACGAAGAACGCGCCGGAGGAGAAAGCCACGAGCAGCCATACGGCGGCGGTGCGCAGCTTGGTCCAGATCTCGTGGCCGCGGAAGAAGAGTTCGTGGACGTCCTCCCAGTCGGCCCAGCGGCCTCGGCGGGCCCAGCGGCCTCGGCGGACCCGGCGGTCCGCGAGCCGCTCCTTGCTCAGTGAGACGCCGCTCCGCCGTCGACGCCACCAGGCCACCGCAGCCGGCACCCGCAGCCCCCACAACGCCAGCGCCCGCACCACCGCGCACCCCGCCGCGACCGCGCCCCACACCAACGGGCCGTTCCACGGCTGGGGCATGGGCGCGACGCCGAGCAGCCACGTACACGCGACCGCCGTCGCCACCCACCCCACCAGCGCGCAGAGCCGTACGACCCAGACCAGTCCCCAGACCAGTCCCCCGACCATCACAGAGCGCATGAGCGCCCCCTCCCCCGACTCCCCCACTCGAACAGCTGCATCATCACGCGTCTGCCGTCACAGACAAACACTCGGGCCGCCGAAGGTCCGAAGTCGGCTGGGCACCCAGACCCTGAGACACCCCCGGACCTCCCCTTAGGGGATGTCACAGCTCGGCCGCAAAGCCCGGCCCGGAACGCCGGGCCCCGCACGTCACTCTCCGGGACCAGGTACGTTCGAAGACGTGGCTGGATTCAGGATCGGACGCGGCCGGGACAACGGCGCTCCTCACGCGCGACCGCAACAACCTCCGTACGGGCAGCAGACGCCGCCCCCGGGGCCGTCGTACGGCGCGCCCCAGGGACCGTCGTACGGCTACCCGCCGGCGCCGCAGCCCCACCCGGGGCAGCAGCAGTACGGCGGCGGCACCCAGGCGGGCGGCTACGACGAGCCGGAGTACTTCGGCGACGGCGGCACGTACCCGCCGCAGCCCGGGCCCGACCCGTACGCCGCCAACAACCCTGGGCACACCCAGGCGTTCTCGGTCGGCGAGGACCCCTACAACCAGGGCGGTACCTACCGCGCCGGCTCGGCCCCCGTGACCCCGGTCGGCCCCCGCCTGCACTGGAAGGACCTCCTGAGGGGCATCGTCCTGTCCCCCAGCCAGACCTTCCTCCAGATGCGCGACTACACGGTGTGGGGCCCGGCGCTCATCGTGTCCTTCCTCTACGGCCTGCTCGCGGTCTTCGGCTTCGACGGCGCCCGCGAGGACGCGATCAACGCCACGTTGTCGAACGCGGTCCCGATCGTCCTGATCACCGCCGTCGCGATGGTGCTGAGCTCCTTCGTCCTGGGCGTGGTCACCCACACCCTGGCCCGCCAGCTCGGCGGCGACGGCGCCTGGCAGCCCACGGTCGGCCTCTCCATGCTGATCATGTCCCTCACGGACGCCCCGCGCCTGGTCGTCGCGATGTTCTTCGGCGGCGACGCGAGCTTCGTCCAGATCCTGGGCTGGGTCACCTGGGTCGCGGCCGGCGCCCTGCTGACCCTGATGGTGTCCAAGTCCCACGACCTGCCGTGGCCGAAGGCGCTGGGCGCCTCGGCCATCCAGCTGATCGCCCTGCTGTCGATCGTGAAACTGGGCACGTTCTAGGAAACACGGCACGTCCCAGGAAACGCGAAGGGGCTCCCGGCTTCGGCCGGGAGCCCTTCTCTTTTTCTCACTCACTCATTCGGGACTCTCAGGCGTCGAGGACCTGTCCCCTGCGCTTCACCACGGGCGGTTGAACCGACCACGGGAAGTTGATCCACTCATCGGTCCGCTTCCACACGTACTCGCACTTCACCAGCGACTGCGACTTCTCGTAGATGACGGCGCTGCGCACCTCGGCGACCGTGTCGACGCAGAAGTCACGCACCAGCTTGAGCGTCTTGCCGGTGTCGGCGACGTCGTCGGTGATGAGGACCTTCTTGGAGGAGAAGTCGATGACGTTGGGGACGGGGGCGAGCATGACGGGCATGTCGAGAGTCGTCCCCACCCCCGTGTAGAAATGCACATTCACGAGGTGGATGTTCTTGCAGTCGAGGGCGTAGGCGAGCCCGCCGGCGACGAACACCCCGCCACGGGCGATGGAGAGCACGATGTCGGGCTCGTACCCGTCGTCGACGATGGTCTGGGCGAGCTCGCGCACGGCGGTGCCGAACACCTCGTAGGTCAGGTTCTCCCGTATGTCGGTCACACCTGGGTCCTGTGGAAGTTGAGGAAGGACCGGGAGGCGGTCGGCCCGCGCTGCCCCTGGTACCGGGACCCGTACCGCTCGCTCCCGTACGGGAACTCGGCGGGCGAGCTGAGCCGGAACATGCACAGCTGCCCGATCTTCATGCCGGGCCAGAGCTTGATGGGGAGGGTGGCGAGGTTGGACAGCTCAAGGGTCACGTGCCCGGAGAACCCGGGGTCGATGAACCCGGCGGTGGAGTGGGTGACGAGCCCGAGCCGACCGAGGGAACTCTTGCCCTCGAGCCGCGACGCAAGATCGTCGGGGAGGCTGACGACCTCGTAGGTCGAGGCGAGAACGAACTCCCCCGGATGCAGAATGAACGGCTCATCGCCCTCCGGCTCGACGAGCCGCGTCAGATCCGCCTGCTCGATGGAGGGATCGATGTGGGGGTACCGGTGGTTCTCGAACACCCGGAAGTACCGATCAAGGCGTACGTCGATGCTGGACGGCTGCACCATGGATTCGTCGAAGGGATCGATCCGTACCCGCCCGGCGTCGATCTCGGCCCGGATGTCCTTGTCTGAGAGAAGCACGCCCCGAGGATACGCAAGACGCGCGGACCGACCACAATCGGACGGCCCGCGCGCCTGTGCTGCTCGCTGTGCGGATGTGACTAATGCTTCTCCAACGCCACCGGCACCACACTGCGGAGCCGGGCACACCGAGGGCACCGGACGAGCCGTCCGGGACCGAGCCGCTCGGCCTGCTGCATCGGGAACGAAGCGGTGCTGAACACGTGCCCATCGGCACAGCGGACGACGGTGCGCTCCATCA
Source organism: Streptomyces sp. NPDC006602 (assembly GCF_042870385.1). Classification (NCBI taxonomy): domain Bacteria; kingdom Bacillati; phylum Actinomycetota; class Actinomycetes; order Kitasatosporales; family Streptomycetaceae; genus Streptomyces; species Streptomyces sp. NPDC006602. The sequence continues at coordinate 47,629 of NZ_JBIAHG010000005.1, forward strand.
AGTCCATGAGTCCCTTCCCCAAGAGCCGCGTCTGGCTGCTACTCGCCTGACGACAAAAGCCACATTACGGGATCAAAGAGACGACTCTCCAGGCGGCACTCCGACCCACCCGGCCCCTCTCCCACGTCTCCACCGTACGCCCCAACTCCGGCCCCCCGCAGCCCAGTCACACCCTTCACACCCCCGAAACGCACCGCGGCCCCACGGCTTCAGCACCGGGGGCCGGACATGAGGTAAAGTGACTGTGCGTTCCGACACCGGTCGATACCGGCGTCTTACGCGGGTGTAGTTTAGTGGTAGAACATCAGCTTCCCAAGCTGAGAGTGCGAGTTCGATTCTCGTCACCCGCTCCATGATGAAACCCCAGGTCAGTGGCCTGGGGTTTGTTTCTGTCCGGTCAGCTGGCTCTTCGCCGCTCCCTGAATCTCGTGGCGGCCGCCTCCAGGTCCACGATCGGGGCGGGGTAGTCCACGCCCGTACGGGCCGCTTCGTCGAGATGCGCGAGACGGTGGACCGTCCTGGCGTCGAGGTGCCTCAGTTCCGGGAGCCAGCGGCGTACGTACTCCCCGGCGGGGTCGAAACGGCGTGCCTGGACAAGGGGGTTGAGCAGCCGGTTCGGGCGGGTGTCCGTGCCAGTTCTGGCGGCCCACTGCCAGTTGAGCTGGTTGTTCGCGACGTCGCCGTCGACCAGCAGGTCCAGGAAGTGGCGGGCGCCCACCCGCCAGTCCACGTACAGCGTCTTGGTCAGGAAGCTCGCCGCGAGCATGCGGACCCGGTTCGGCATCCAGCCCTCGTGGCGCAGCTGCCGCATGCCCGCGTCGACTACGGGATAGCCCGTACGGCCCTCCTGCCACGCCTCGACCTCCCTCGGGGCGCGGCGTCAACGGTCGTGCCGGGGACGGTAGTCGTGGCCGGCCGCTTCAGGGCGGGCCGCCAGGACCTGGTGGTGGACAGGGCGACCGAGACGCGCACGGTTCCTCGATCCCCTTCAGCGGGTACGGGCCGGTTCAGGGGCGGCCGATTCGGCCGCGGCCGCGATATTGCGGGCCATGCCGCTGAAGACCGCGGCGTGGAACGGGGCCACGCCCCACCAGTAGGCGTGCCCGGCCAGGCCGTGCGGATGGAACAGGGCCCGCTGCCGGTACACCGCGCACCCTTGTGGATCCGGGTCGACGGCCATCTCCAGCCAGGCCAGGCCCGGCAGCCGCATCTCCGCGCGCAGCCGAAGCAGCCGGCCCGGCTCGATCTCCTCCACTCGCCAGAAGTCCAGGCTGTCGCCGACCCGCAGCCGGATCGCGTCCCGGCGGCCCCGGCGCAGGCCGACACCGCCCACCAGGGTGTCCAGCCAGCCGCGCAGGGACCAGGCCAGCGGCGAGGAGTACCAGCCGTTCTCGCCGCCGATCGCCTCCACCACCCGCCACAGAGCCTGCGGCGACGCCGCGACCGTACGCTCGCGGTAATCCGTGTAGAGGCTGCCGCCCGCCCAGTCCGGGTCGGTCGGCAGCGGGTCGCTGGGGGCGCGGGGAGTCGAGGCCGAGGACCACCTGGTGGCCACGTCCGCGTCCTGCACGCGCCGCAGAGCCAGCCGGATCGCCCGGTCGAGGGTGACCAGCCCCTCCGGCGGGTCCGGCACGTACCGGACGATGTCCCGCTCGGCGCAGACCACCTCGTGTTTCAGTGACTCGACCAGGGGGCGCGCGAGAGCGCCCGGCACCGGGGTGACCAGACCGACCCAGAGGCTGGACAACCGGGGGGTGAGCAGCGGAACGGGCAGGATGACCCGCTTCGGCAGCTCCGCGATGGCGGCGTACCGCCGCATCATCTCCTGATACGTGACGACATCCGGCCCGCCGATGTCGAAAGCTCGGTTCACGTCGTACGGCAGCCGCGCGCACCCCACGAGGAGGCGGAGCACGTCGCGGACGGCGATCGGCTGGATGCGGGTGCGCACCCAGCTCGGGGTCACCATCACGGGAAGCCGCTCGGTCAGGTACCGCAGCATCTCGAAGGACGCCGAACCCGAACCGATGATCACGGCGGCCCGCAGTACGGCGGTCGGCACGCCCGAGGCCAGGAGGATGCGGCCCACTTCGGCGCGGGACCGCAGATGGGGTGACAGTGCGTTCTCGGGTACTCCGGAGGGGCTCAGCCCGCCGAGGTAGACGATCCGCCGGATTCCGGCAGCACGCGCCTGCTCAGCGAAGATCCTGGCCGCGCGCCGGTCGGTCTCCTCGAAACCCCGCCCGGTGTTCAGCGCGTGCACCAGGTAGTACGCGACGTCCGTTCCCTCCATGGCCGCGCGCACAGACGCCTCGTCCATCACGTCCCCGCGCACGACCTCCGCCTGCCCTGCCCACGGATGGTCCCGCAGCTTGCCGGGTGAGCGGGCCAGGCAGCGCACCGAGTACCCGGCCGCCAGCAGCTCCGGCACCAGCCTGCCGCCCAGGTAACCGGTGGCGCCGGTGACCAGACAGGGCAGCGGCCGGTCGTCGTCGGTCATGCCGATCGCACGCATGCTGGTCGAGTGCACTTTGTCCGGCGACGGGCGGCGGACCGGGCCGCAAGAAACGTCATGGCTCTCATGTCTTCCCGGGACGTACCCCTCCGAGGGGCTCTGTCGCTGTTCCCTGAGGCCATGCTTGGGGCCGAGGGCGAGCACCGCAACCTCGCAGTAGCGACGAACACTCCGGACCAGCCCGAGAGACGATGCGGTCCGGAGGGCGCAAGCGTCGCGTGCGCGCATGGCCCGGCTGCTGGTGGCGTCCGTGCCCACAGCGTGCCCGTAAGAACGGGCAGACACGGTCGATAGCGGCTCGATCCGGCGCTCACGACCCCTTCGGAGGGAAGGTACCTACGCAGGTCAAAGCGATGGAGCCCGCCCAAGCGCCGTCGCTTCCCAAGATGGGAGCGCGAGTTCGATTCTCATCACCCGCTCCAGGATGAAACCCCAGGTCTACTTGTGGACGGTGTCAATCCTCGGGAGATGGATCCAGCGGCAGCCCCAGCGCTGCGTCAGTCGGTGGAGGCCGACGCGAAGGGGCCGTGCACCGAGTATGTTTCGCCGTCCGCCGTGGCGGTGGCCACATACGAGTCGCCGCCGACGTCCCGGTTGCCGGTCTCATGGTTGTACTGTCCCGCGAACATGTGCTCACCGGCCGGCACCGTCCGCCCGTCCTTGAGTGTCCAGCGGTAGACGAGGAAGCCGTCTGCCTCCTCCACGTTGAGGGTGAAGTCCTCTTCGGGCCGGGTCCGCCAGGAGCCGGTCGAGGAGACACCGCCGGTCTGCGCGACACGCAGCTCGACGGTGAGCGACGTCAGGGTCTCCGTCGTCCTGACCGTGATATCGCTCTGCGCCCAGTACTCATTGCTGCCCGGGTCGATCGATCCGTCCGACCGCAGTGGCCCGTACTCTGTCTCCGCCGCCGGCGGCGCCTGCAGGGTGCGCTCCGTTGGACGGGGCGTGGAGGAAGCTGCGGCCTCGGACGATGAAGGAGACGGAGAGGAGACCCCCGGCATGATTTCCGTCCTTGCGTGATGGGTGGGCCGATCCGTCTCGCCGCGCATCCGGTCGACCATGATCACCGCGCATGACACGATGGCGACGACGGCCGCTGTCGCGGCGAGCCACCGCGCTTTTCTGTTCCGGGGCCGGAGGCCCTTGCCGACTCCGGCCGATCTGTGCCGGTTCCCGGCGAGCGGCTTCCCGGCGGGCAGCACGGATGTTCCCGGTCCGGCGGCCGCGCGCCGGACCGGGGCTGCCGCGCCTGCGGATGCCGACTGCGGTGTCTGGAGCATCCGCTCCACATCCTCGACGGTCAGCCGCCCGCCGGGGTCCTTGTCCAGCAGCCCTTCGATCAGCGGAGCCAAGGGCCCGGCGGCGGGCGCGGACGGCACCGGCGTCCACACGATGGCGTACGCCGTCTCGATCCCGGTCTCCCGGCGGAACGGTGGCTCGCCCTCCACCGCCTCGTAGAGCAGCACGCCGAGCGCCCACAGGTCGGACTCCGGGCCCGCCGTGCCACCGCCGAGCCGTTCCGGTGAGCAGTAGTCGATGGAACCGATGAGTTCGCCAGTCATGGTGAGCGGGGAGGTATCGGCGGCCACGGCGATGCCGAAATCCGTCAGCACCACGCGGTCGTCACGGCCGAGCAGGACATTGCCGGGCTTGATGTCGCGGTGCACCACCCCGGCGTCATGAGCGGCGCGCAGCGCGGCGATCACCCCGCTTGCGATGCGGGCGGCCTCCTCCGGCGGGACCGGCCCGAGCTTCCTGATCACCTCGGCGAGGGTGACGGACGGCACGTATTCCATGACGATCGCGGGCGATCCCCCGTCGTCCACGACGTCATGCACCACGACGACATTGGGGTGGCTGAGCCGGGCGGCGAGGCGCGCCTCGCGGCGTGTGCGCTCAAGGGCCCTGTCGACGTCGTCGTCCAGGGAGGAGTTGTGGAGCCTCTTGACCGCTACCTCGCGGTTGAGCAACTCGTCCCGGGCACGCCACACGGTACCCATGCCGCCCCGGCCGATGCGCTCCACCAGCCGGTATCTGCCGGCCACCAGCCGTCCTTGCTCAGACACGAACGCCACGCTCCCCACAGCCGTGAGGCTGACGGCGTCGCCCACGCAGTGTCCGACCGGCGTGAGCCGGGTGAGCTCTTCGGCGAGTTCCGCGGGCGGGCGGCAGGGCGGGACCGGAGCCTGCCTGCCGGTAGGGCAACCGGATGCAGTCGTCGACAGGTGCGTGAGGCATGTTGATTCCGTGGTTCGTGACCTACGGCGACGGGTGTCCATCGCACGTTGTTCAGCCCCACCGCGACCAACTGGTCAATCCGGTCGCAGAGCCCGAGGTCGTGCAGTACCACCTCGGTGCCCACTCCGATCGAGTGAGCGGGTGTCCCCCATCGGTGTCGGTGTTGCGGACAATCACGCGATCGGACCGACCAGCCGACCGCTCGCCCTGAGCAACTCCACGCCGGCGTTCCGGCTGTGCCTGAGGGCCCAACACCCTCCGGGCTTCTGGAATTGGTGCGCCAGGCGTCTCATCCGGTCCGGGACGGCGAGCGGTTGAGCAATTCGCGAGTGCGGGGGCGAGGTTAACATGGCCCCGTCCGACACAGGATCGTCCGACGCAGGGCAGACCCTCGACACACAGGCGAGCGGTGCCCGTCTTGGCTCTCGCCAGCTCCCAGTTGGCCCACCCCGACGATCAAACCTGAGCAGGCGGGCGCCCCGGGCGGGCCGACTCACCGACATTCGCGGGTCCACTTGTGAGCGTGGGGTCCGGCATGTGCAGGCGCGACGGACACTCCGCATCAGCCCGAGAGACGACGCGTTCCGCTCGGCGCAGGCATCGCCGCGCGTATGGTCCGGCCGCTGGTGGCGCCCGTGCCCACAGCGTGCCCGTAGGAGCAGGCAACCACGGTCGGCAGCGGTGCGATCCGACCTTCACGAGCACCTCAGCGGGACAGTATCTGCGCAGGTCAACGCCATGAAGCCCGCCAAAGCGCCGTCGCTTCCCAAGCTGAGAGTGCGACATCGGCGCGTCGGAGACAGTGGTCAGCGGCGGAGAGCCTCGGCGGGTTCGATGCGGGCGGCGCGCCATGACGGGTAGAGCCCGGCGAGGAGACCCGTGGCCAGCCCGATGGCGGGGGCAGCGGCAACTGTGCCCGGGTGGATGACAGGAGTCCACTCGCGGGCCAGTGCCACTCCCACGACGGTCAGGGTGCCCAGCGAGGTACCGACGAGCCCGCCCAGGGTTCCAAGCATGCCGGACTCGGCCAGGAACTGCGCCGTGATGTGGCGCCCGCGGGCCCCGAGGGCGCGTCGCAGGCCGATCTCACCGGTGCGTTCCAGCACGGCGACAAGGGTGGTGTTGGCGATCCCCACCGCGCCGATCACCAGGCAGATCGCAGCCAGCAGGAGGAACAGCTGGTTGAGGTCCGAGGTGACGCCGGTGCGCAGGGTCTTGGGATCGGGAGGGGGAATGGCCTTGAACCGCTCGGGATGGGCGGCGTCCAAGGCGTAGGGGGCCTCGTCAGCGATTTGTACGGCAGCACCGATGCGGGTGGCTATGAGCATCCTGGCGCGGGCACCGTCACTCGGCGGACCCCAGATCCTTTCGGCGGTGGCGCGCGGGATGACCACGGAGAGCAGCAGGTCGGCCTTTCGGTCCACATCGTCGACGACACCGATCACGGTGAAGGGCTGGTCGGCGATGAAGATGGCCGGGTAGGTCTCCAGGGTGGTGATGCCCAGACGGGCTGCCATGCCGGAGCCGATGACGGCGACTTGGTCGGCACGGGATTCGTGGAATCGGTCGAAGGTCCGCCCTGCGGCCATGTGCGGGACGGCAGCCTCCAGAGCGCCTGGAGATGCCGCGACCACCTGGGTTTGCTCTCCGCCGGAGGCCCCGGCGATCGGGGCCGCGCGGACGGTGGCGCCGCCTTCGAATTGAACCGGCCAGTACACCCCCGCCGCATCGACACCGTTCAACCGCTCGATCCGGGCATCGGCGTCCTTGGGGAAGGCCATGGGCACGAGGTCAGGGCGTTCCCCGCCCGTGTCCTCCACCGCCACCTCGGTTGCGGTGAGCGCATTGAACCGGGAGTCGATCTGCTGGGATGCGGTGGCTGTCAGCCCCAGGATCGCCACGAATGCGCCAACTCCCAGCACCGTGCCCAAAGCGGTCAGCGCCGAGCGCGCCGGGCGCTGCAGCATCCCGGCCACGGTCTCCGCCAACAGGTCGTGGGGCGCCAGGCGGGAGCGTTCCACGGAGCGGTCGGCGTTCCTCCATGCCCTGGGGATCAGCCCGTGAAGGGGGCCGGTGTACCGGAACGAGAAGCGGCGGGACGGACCGACCCCGTTCCGCTCGAGCTTGAACCGCATCGGGTCACTCCTGTCCAGCATCGTCGTCGGCAGAGGAGTCACTCAGCACGCCGTCCCGGATCATCAAGGTGCGCTGGCCTCGCCTGGCCACCCCCGGGTCGTGTGTGATCACCACGATGGTCATGCCATCCGCATGAAGCTCGTCGAGGAGGCGCAGGATGGACTCAGCGGTCGCCGAGTCGAGATTGCCGGTCGGCTCGTCGCACAGCAGAAGCGACGGGTGCGCGACGAGGGCGCGAGCGATCGCAACACGCTGACGTTCGCCGCCGGACAGGCGTGTCGGCAACGCGTCCACGCGGTGTGCGAGCCCGACCCTGTGCAGCGCTTCTCTCGCCGACGCGGTCCGCTGCTTGCGCGGAGTGCCGTTGTAGACCATCGCCAGCAACACGTTCTCCAGCGCGGACCGGTGCGGCAGCAAGTGGAAGGACTGGAAGACGAAGCCGATGCGACGTCCGCGAAGCGCGGTGCGATCCGCGTCCTTCAGGGTTCCTGTATCGATCCCGTCCAGCAGGTACCTCCCCGCTGTGGGACCGTCCAGAAGGCCCGCGATGTTCAGGAAGGTCGACTTGCCGGACCCGGACGGACCCATGACCGATACGTACTCGCCTCGGCTGACGAGCAGGTCGCACGGCTTGAGCGCGGTCACCGGAGGCGGTCCCGGATAGGTCAGCCCCACGCCTCGGAACTGAATCACAGGTGCCGAACCGCACCCGGGGTGCGACTCCTCACGAGCCCGGGCCTTCGGACCGCTGTGCGGCGACGACGGGTTCACTACTGCCACCCGGAGTCTTCCTCGTCCGGCTGCCCGGTCTCGGACTCGTGCTCGTCGGCAGGCTTGACACCGACGACGACCCGGTCGCCTTCCGTGAGCGCCGCATGGGCCGCCGGCGTCACCTGCACGTACCCGTCACCCGAGGTGGACACGCGCACCTCCACCCGGCGCCGGTCGCCGTCGGCACCCAGCACCGTCACCGTGGTACGGCCGTCCGCCCCCGCGGAGACTGCGGACACAGGCACGACGAGCACAGGTCCGTCCGAGGACGCCGCCTCCACCGTCAAGCGGACGTCCTGCCCCGCCAGCTTCGCCGACAGCGACTTACTGGGCCGGATCACCACCGGGTACCCCTCTCCGGCACCGTCCGTCGCGGTCCCCCCGCCGTCGGTCCCTTCTTCCGCGGGCACGTTGGGCTCTTCCGCCACCGAGACCACCGCGCCGTCGGCCGTGGCTCCGGTGAGTTCGGACAGGATTACGCACTTCTGCCCTGTACGCACAAGGCCCTTTTCGTGCGGCGCGAGAAAGCCCTTCACCACCAACTCGCCGGCCGAGACGGTCATGGCCTTGCCCGTGACTTCCGTCCCCACCTGTGCGGTCACCGAATCCACGCGTGCCGGGAATCCCCGCAGGAAGAGTACTTCGGAGGCCGGGAGCATTGGACCGGAGACCGCCTGGGCCTCCGCCAGGTCCTCCCGAGCCTTGGCCAGGTCCTCGATGGCACGCTGCACCTGCTTCCGGCCTGCTTGCCCCTCGTGTTCGTCCGAGCCGTCCCCGGAGGCCGCGTCCCGGGCGTCCGCCAGCGCCCGCTCAGCCTGGATGACCCCTTCATTCGCCGCTTTCACCTGCTCATCGCCGTCCGGCTGAGCCGACAACGGGTCATAGCCGATCGAGGCGTAGAACGAGGACAGTGCCGCCTTGGTTCCGACGCCGAACGTCCCGGGCGCGTCCGACCCGGTGCCATGACCGAGCGACGCCAGAGCCCGCTGCAGCTGTGAGACGTCCTCGCCGTGGGAACCCGGCTTGAGGTCGCGGTAGACAGGGAGCTTGCCTTTCAGCGCGAACACCGGCCGGCCCGAAACCTCCAGCAGCGCCTCGCCCGCCTTGAAGGTGTTTCCGGGCTGTACCAGGACCTTCGTCACCACTGCCTTGCTCGTGCCTTCGCCGCCGGCCGCCGTCGGCACGATGTCGACCGACTGGGCCGCTGTGACAGTGCCCCGCAGTACGACCGATTCCTTCAGGACGCGCCGCTCCACGGGAACGGTGAGGACGTCGGCGGGCGGTGGACCGGCCTCCGCGGCGGCTTGGGCAGGAGACTTGATCACGGACGCGGTCGCCACGCCCGCTCCGGACAGCACGACCGCCCCCAGTGAGATCCCCACCAGCAGTCGCTTGCGCCGGGACAGCCGGGACCGCGTCGGCAGCCCGTCGGCCTCGCCATCCGGTGGCCGTGTCACAGCATTCGCGTCCGTGCTCCCTGCCGACGGCTGGGCTTCCTTCGAGGCCGCCCACCGCCCCTGATCGCCGGCCACTCAGGCCTCCCCACTTCTCGTACGTCTTCGTCCATGGAGTCGGGACGTTGTCACCCGCTCAGCGCGGTCGGCCGTCCGCCCCCGCTCTCACGAGGGGACGGCGCGGAAAGACGAACCCAGGACCCGCAGCACACCGGACAGTGAGTGCGCTCCCACCGACGCACTCACCGAGGCACCCACGCGATCAATCCCGTGAGTCCCCGAACCTCTGGATGATTCAGGGGTGATCTGACACGTGGTTCGTCATGCGTGTTGGGCCTGGTTCGCATTGCGCAGCATGGTCTGAAGCGCCTGCTTCTGGACCTTGAGGCGCTCCGCGTTCTCCTCGACCGCCCGCTTCTGATAGGCCACGGTCACGGTCGCCCAGGTGCTGATGAGGTTGGTCTCCCGCTTGCAGCGCACGTCTGCCACTGCCGTTTCGATCTCACGCTTGGACGCTGTGGCATGCGCGTTGTTGTTGGGATCGTTATTCGGATCCATTGGATTCTGGTAGTTGAAACCGCGCTTCTTCATGCAGGCGGACCAGTCAGCGAACGCCCTACGGACCCGGGAGTCCTGTTCGACCCTGTCGGCCACCTGCAGAGCCAGTACGCCGGCCGCGTCCGTGTCCTCGACCTGCGGGGCACCCTTCATGAGGGCGCGCTTGGATTCACCGTCACAACCACCCTTGGGAACCTGCACGCCCTTGTAGGTGCTCTGACCGCTTCCCTCCATGACCGCTTGCCCCTGCGGGGTCAACTCGGGTTCAGGCGGCAGCTTTTCAAGCTTCTGGGGAGGAAGGCGATACCCGTAGGCGTGCGCGGAATCCTCGTCGGTGAGGCCGAAGATGCGCTCGTTGTCAGCCATCGGAAACCTGCGCTGCGGCAGAACCATGTGATAGTCGAACCCATACTGCTTCATACAGCGCTCAACCAGGGGAACGCGTGCAACCGTGAGCGACCACTGCTCTTCCCGGGAGAGCCGATAGCTGTCCAGAGGAAGGCGGAGTTCACGGGTATCGGTGATTTTCAGGCGAGTCCCCAGCGGAGGCTCCGCCGATCCGCCGGCACCGTTGGATTCCGATCCACACCCGGCAAGCCCAACACATGTGATCACTGCGGCAAGTGCGCGCAAGGGCGTTCGCCCCATAGGTGCCGTCCGTTCTACCGCAATGCCCGCCCGAACGCTACGGGCGGGCAGCTGCAGGGAAGTGATGAAGGTTTAGAAGTAGTGCGAGCTGAACGTGTTGTCCCAGGTCGTGTAAAGGCTGGCACGCGCGGAGTTGGTGCCCGTGTCGAGCCACCCACCCGAGTAGTTGGCGTCGGTGTAGTGGGTTACGTCGTAAATATCAGCGTTGTTCTTGAGCGAGCTCGTGCGGTCGTTCAGCGTGTAGCCGCTGCTGAAGTAGTGCCCGACGTAGCTGGATACGTCACCGGGCGTGTCCCATATTCCGCCCGTGTAGCTGGTCAGGCGGTAGTTGCAGACCTCATGGTCGTTGCACGAACCGTCAAAGGCTGCCGCCTGGGCACCACTGGACGACCCCACCACCGCGGCAACGGCTGCAGCAGCCATCGCAACGGCCTTCATGGTACGGAACTTCAACGTGACCTCCTGTGCAAAGGACTCCGTGCCCGTCAGACCACCGGGCACATGGTGGCAAGCGTCGGCAACCGTAGCCTCGGAAAGTGATCTTGCCATCGGGAGTGGCGCATTTACGCCAACCTGGCTTGCCAACGCCCTTGACAGGGCAGCCAATCGCCGCTCCCGCGGGAGGTGGCAGCGCATCCGCCGCGTGTATGATGCGCCGACCCTTAGACGAAACACAGGTGAACTTGACAGGAAGATTGCCCAGAGGGGGCATTTTGAGACGTCGAGTATCTGCCGTGCTCTCCGACTTGAACTTGGACGATACGGACATTTCGATACTCGGGCTCATGCGCATGGGGCTTTCGGACGCCGCCATAGCACGCCGCCTCCAGGTGGGCCACCGCACCATCCAGCGGCGCGTGCAACAGCTGATGGCCAAGCTTTCCGTTCCCAATCGGTTCGCCCTGGGGGCCAGAGCCCAGCAACTGGGTCTGCTCGGGCCGTTTGTCCCGGACTCGAATCGACCGACATTGCTCGAAAAGACTTTGTGATGTGCAGGACGAACAAGGAGCACCTATGGGACGCGGTATGAAGCCGTGGAGTCTCTTGGCCGGAGGACTGGTCGTTTGTGCCGCGACAGTCGGCGCAGTCCTCACTTGGGACGGTTCGAGCGGGAATACGCCCGGGCATTCCGCAACTCCCAGCAGCAGCTCATCCGCCGTACCGGACCTCGTGCCAAATCCCAGTACCGAGTTGCTTGCATACGGCAAGTGCCTGACAGGCGCAGGACTGCGTGTCGAGCATGCCGGCGGGGTCATCATCGTCAAGGGTGACGCGCCCGGATCTGCCGTCGAGGACGCCGAGAGCGATTGCACCGAGGAACAGCGGGCATTCGCCAAGACGATCGAGTTCAAGGGTGAGGGCAGCGCACCGAAAGAACCTGCGCAGGCCGAATTCCAAGTCAGATTGGGCGGATGCGTCGTCGCTCAGGGCGTCACATGGCCGGCCGAACGGAGGGTGGCAGATCGTTCGAACCCGGTCTTCCTGGAATCCGACGGGCGAGTCCCCGCCATGCGGAACTGCATTGCCCACAACATGGTCCTCCCAGGTGACGGAAAGCCCAAAACCACCGCATCGTCCTGACTTGGACTCAGCGAAGGCGGCAGTGGGCCGTGGTAATCCACGCCTGGCAGGCAACGGTCAGGTCCGCTGGATCGACCCGGTGAGCCAGAGGCCTCCGCCGCCACACGCCCACTGACTGCCCGAGGCTGGCCCTGCTCCGGTACGGATCGCCGAACCGGCGCCGCTGGTACGCCAGTTCTGCGACGCGGTCGCCGATGATCTGGTCCGTACGCCGGCCACGCCGCTCGCCATGGGAGCGCTGCCGTACGCCTGGCGCGACGCCCGCGCCGTGCCCACCTTGCGTGAACGGGCCGAGGAAACCCAGGCGGCGCTCACCGCCGAGGTCAGTGTCTCCCTGCGCGTCGACGTACCCGAAGGACGCCGACGGCAGTTCCGGGCCGTCCTGCAACTGCACACCGCGGCGGACCCGGCGCTCGTCGTCGAGGCCGCACGACTCTGGAGCGAGCCGACCGAAGTGGAGCGGCTGCTCGGCCCGCGCGCCGAGACCGAGACCCTGCTCGCCCTGCGCCGCGGCGCCCGCGCCTGGCCCCCGCTGCGGAGGCTGCTCGACGATGCCGCTCCCGATCAGCTCCGGTTGACCGACGACGAAGCCTTCGATCTCTTCGGGGACGCCACGGACGCGCTGCGCGTGGCCGGTGTCGACGTGCACTGGCCGCGCGAACTGGTCACGGCACTCACCGCGACCGCGGAGATCGGGCAGCGCACCGCCCCCGGTTCCACCGCGGGCGGCCTGCATGTGGACAGGGCAGCCCATGAGAAGGTGTCCAACTCGCTTGACATGATCGTGCCGTTGTGTTCGCAGGACGCCGCCATCCACAGCCTGTCGGGCGACAAACCACCTCAGGCGATGTCGTGGACGTTGTGCTCGACCAGGTCGGATGCGTGCCGGGCAATGGCACGGTAGTCGGCATCGTCGTGGAGGACAGCCAGGCTGTGGTGGGCCGCGGTGGCGGCGATGACGAGGTCCACCGCCGAGGCACTGCGGTGCTCCCCGGCCTGGGCCATACGGTGTTGCACCGCGCCAATCCAGCGCCCCGCGTTCTTCGGCACCGACACATTGGGATAGAGGTCCGTGAACATCTCGACGATCTCGTCGTACTCGCGTCCGTTCCGAGCACTGTGGAGGAACTCGGTGCGCTGCACGTAGCAGGAGGCGACGGCTCCGGCATCGATTGCGTCGTACCAGGCCGATTGCAGTTTGGGATCGCGGAGCAGCCGGACCAGGCCGGACGTGTCGAGCAAGTAGATCACCGGCTGTGCTTCTCCGCCCGGTGCAGCCGTTCGGCATCCTCGACGGCACCCCACTCACGCGCACGCTCGAAGTGACGGCTGATGCGCGCCGCACGCTCCTGCTGCTCGGCGTAGAAGTGCAGAGCGAGATTGACCGCCTCCTTCTTGGTCCTGACCTTGGACAGAGCCATGGCGCGTTCCAGGGCGTCGTCGTCGATGTCGATCTGGGTCACAGACATACCGCACCTCCCACACAATGTTGATGATGTACATAGAAGAATACGTCACCAACATTCACGGCGCCACGTCTGAGTGTCGCCATCAGCCACCACGACGCCGACAGCCCCGGCAACCGCCTCAACGACAACCAGTGCTCCTCGGAGCACGACTCGAAGGCCGGCAACACGATGAGCACCGCGAACGGCATCAGCTGAACCAACTGGACCCGCCGAGTCAGTAGAACCAGCTGACCCGGAACGGACAAAGGGGCCCGCGTAGGCGCGGGCCCCTTTGTCATGTCACTCCGGCTCGGCGTGCTTGCCCAGTTCCTTGCCCCACTCGTCAAGGATCTCCTGCGTCGTCATCGAGTCCACGTCCGCGGGCAGTTGCTTGCCGGACATCGCCAGGTCCGCTTTCCACATCTCGATGTAGTCCCCACGGCTCTTCGGCTGTTGCGTGTGCACGGAGACGGACGGGTCCTCGGCGAAGGCGGCGTACGTGGCGGCGCCCGCTCCCGCGCACACGGCGGCCAGCAGCACGCCTGTCATCAGGGTCTTCTTCGTCACTCGGGCAGGCTATCGACCTGAGAGTGGCGCCTCGGAAGGTGTTCAGGGTGAACTCGTAGCGCGAGTACCGCTTGCGGCTGCGGCGAGCGAGCCGCAGTGAGCGTTCACCAGGTCCGCTACGGCACCGCGCTGCAGCAGGGGTGGCCGATCGCGACCGGCTCGCCCGAGAGCGCCGCCTGCCAGCAGCTCGTGGGCAATCCTCTTGCGGGAGCAGGCGCTTGGCCGCCGAGGATCCCGCGTCAGAGCGGAAGGTCGTCCGGGAGTACCCGGAACGCCTTGTGGCGGCCCCATGGTCGTACGGCCCGGAAGTCCCTTCGGTCGAGGGTGAGGATAGCGTCGGTGTCGTAGTCGGCCGCAAGCGCCACGTTCACCGCGTCGGCGAGGTCCAGGTCGAGCGCGCCGTAGCGGACTCGGACGGACTGGGCTGCACCCAAGTGGTCCTCCGTGATCTCCGGCATCACGACACGACCCCGGCTCATCCAGCGCCGCAGGTCGTCGACCGCGCTCAGGGCGGCCTCGCGCCCCAACGCACGCGTTGCCACATGATCGAGTTCCGCCAGCAGGAGCGGGGACATGATCAGGAGGCCGGCCGCCATGATCGCCTCGCTCGCGCCCGTGTGCTCCGGGTGAGTCGAGTCGAGAGCGGCCAGGAGGCCGGATGTATCCGCGATGACGATGATCACGCGGCAGTTCCGGAGTCCGTCTCGTGGCGGACCGCATCGGCGACGGCGTCACGGACCTCAGCCTTGGACGGCGTGCGCCCCGACCCCTCGAACGTCCGCGAGAACAACGGTTCGTCCCAGACCCGGTTCGCCATCGCCGCGAGGTGAATCCCTTGACGGATGATCTCGGCCTCGCTTATGCCCCGCCGCTTGGCCGCCTCCTTGATGATCGCCAGGTCCTCGGGGTCTGCGTAGACGTTCGTGCGCTTCATGGACATGTACCAAGAGTAGTCCATGTACTGGAGGACGACAGCGTCCACAACACCCAGGCCCTGACCGGTCGGCCGGCCGCCCTCGCGCACGTCTGTTCCGCCACGGAGACGTGCACGGCCGGCACCACCGTCGACCGGCCCGGCCGACCACACCAGGTCCACGCCTTCCTCCGGCACCGGTCACCCGCCCGGACGCCGACCGCTGCCGCACTCTGCACTCGCCCGGCCACCGAGGAATTGCGCGCACAACCTCAGCGAGCCGTCCGGCGGCTCCGCCACGAGGGCGCCGCCCATCGGCACGGACGCCTTCGGCCCCGTACAGCGGTCGTGACAGCCGTAGCCGCTGGGCGCATCACCGTCTCCGGCCTGGACACGGAGGGGCACCTTGCCCGCCGGGCCGGTGCGGTCGCCGTGCGACCGCAGGCAGAACAATTCCGCTGTCGACAAAGGGACTTGCCATCGCCGCCATTGCATGCGATCGAAGTCGTCACCAGGGGTGAGCGGCACGAGCACGCGCCGCGCATCACGCCTCGGGCCCTTGTCACCGGCCGACAGTTCCGCGGGAGTCCGTCTCGCCTGTGATCACGCCCCTCGTCCAAGCGCTCCGCAGGCACCGGTCAACCGGCGACTCGGCCCGGAAATGGAAGAGATTTTCCGTTGACGAGTCTGCCATGCGCCGGACATGCCGGTGCAACGTCCCGGCTCTTAGCTGACGCCTCAACCGTCCGGCACGACGCCGGTAGGGGATGGGGTACGGCAAGAAGGAGCAGGACATGACGGCCACGGACAGCACGGACGCGGACAGAACCGCCACCCCGCCCGGGTACTCCCCCCGTCTCTACAACGCGGACCTCGCCCCCGCCACCGAGCGCAAGTGGGGCGCCTTCAGCATCTTCAACGTCTGGACCTCGGACGTGCACAGTCTGTACGGCTACTTCCTGGCCGCCAGCCTGTTCCTCGTCGCGGGCAACACCTTCAAGTTCCTCATCGGCATCGGTGTGGGCTCGCTGATCATCTACTGGTTGATGACCCTCATCGGCAAGGCGGGCGTCAAGACCGGTGTCCCCTACCCGGTCCTCGCCCGCGCCTCGTTCGGCACCTTCGGCGCCAACGTCCCCGCGCTCGTACGGGCCGTGGTCGCCACCTTCTGGTACGGCGCCCAGACCAGCGCCGCCGCCGGCGCCATCGTGGCCTTCCTCGTCCGCTACGACGGACCCAAGCATCTGCACGAGACCAGCCGGCTCTTCGACCACAGCGGCCTTGAAGTGCTGTGCTACCTCGGTGTGTGGGCCGCCCAACTGCTCATCATCAGCAAGGGGATGGAAACGGTTCGCCGTTTCCAGGACTTCGCCGGCCCGGCGGTCTGGCTGATGATGCTGGTCCTCGCGATCGCGCTGTCCGTGAAGGCAGGGGCGCTGTCCTTCTCCGTCGACATGCCGGGCAAGGACCTGGCCGCGCTCGCCAAGAGCGCCACCGGACTCGATGTCTCCCCGGGCTCGTTCGCCGCGATCGCGGCAATAGCCGCCACCTGGGTGACCTACTTCGCCGCCCTGTTCCTCAACTTCGGTGACTTCGCGCGCTTCACCCCCGACGAGAAGGCCCTGAAAAAGGGCAACATCTGGGGCCTGCCCGTCAACCTGATCCTCTTCTCCCTCGTCGCCGCGACCACCACGGCCGCGGCCAGCAAGGTGTACGGCGAGGTCATCCTCGAACCGGCCGAGATCTCCGCAAGGTTCGACAGCGCGTTCCTCGTCCTGCTCGCCGCCCTGACCTTCGCCGTGGCGACCCTCGGCATCAACGTGGTCGCCAACTTCGTCAGTCCCGCCTTCGACTTCGCCAACGTGGCCCCGAAGTACGTGACCTTCCGCAGGGGCGGCCTCATCGCCGCCGTCATCGCGCTCCTGCTCTACCCGCTCCACCCCTGGGACAACGCCCCCAGCTTCGTCAACGCCATCGGCTCGACGATGGGCCCCATCTTCGGTGTGATCGTCGTCGACTACTACCTCATCCGGAAGACACAGCTGAACGTGCCCGCTCTGTACAAGGAAGACGGGGAGTTCCGCTTCCAGGGCGGCTGGAACGTACGGGCGCTCGCCGCCGGGGTGGTGGGTGCCGTCTTCTCCAGCATCCTTCCCGTCTACGGGCCGTCCGGATACGGGGCGGCGCTGGGTCCGTACTCCTGGTTCATCGGAGTCGGCGTGGCCGGGGTGCTCTACTTCGCGCTCAGCGGAGGCAGAAGCCCCCTCACAGCGAGGACGGCGGCAAAGGAGGCGCCGGAGGCGACACAGGCATAGGAGTCAGCTTCTTCCAGCCACCCGATTAGGGCGCCCGACCTGGGCTGATGCCGGTCAGGCGCCCTTTTCGTCGTGCGGCGGTGATGTCGTTGGCGGCGACGGCCCGTTCGAAGTCGCGGTTGGCCTCGCGCATGCGCTCCAGGTCCTGCTCGGTCATGACCGGAACCGCTGTCTCGATGGCGAACTGGTCGAGGGAGGGACACCATCCTGCGGCCGCGAACCTCACCGGGCACTCCGCGCAGCCCTCGGCGGCAGCCGCTCCGTGACACTTCGATGTCTTCAGACGCCGGCCCGGTCCAGGGCGCTCTGCAGGGACTCCACAGGTACCCGTCGTGAGGCCGGATCCGGCGCATGGCCTGCCGTCGTCCTGCCAGGCTGTGCTGGATTGTCGTCAAGGCTGGTCTTTCCCTGTGCCGACCTTCGTTCCTCGGGAACCGCGCAGCGGACGGATGGCTGAAAACCATTGGTGAGGTGAGGTCGCGACTCCGGAAGATCCGCTCCGGAAAGCGGCTACGGGTGGACACATTTCCCCGCAGCTACCTAGTCCAGCGCACGGATGTGCGTTGGTGTCACACCCCCGTGGCGCGGTGGGCGCCTGGTCTGTTTCGGACACACCCGCATCATCACCCGTGGCTACACTCGCCGCCCATGCAACAGCTCGACCGGAAGACAAACCAGCAGAAAACACGTGGCCCTTCATCGAGTGCCGACGCTTTCGACACCCCTGTGAAGAGTGGGTGGACCACTGCCGCATTCGTCGCTGCCCGCCCCGTCAGACGGACGTTCCCCACCGATGCGCGCGGTCTCGGACACGAGCTCGGCTCACCGGTCCGCACCGGGCTCGGAGCGGTCGCAGTCGCACCCGATTCCCGCCGGACAGGCCCCGGTTCAGCTGTGATTAACATCACTTTGGGGAGCGTGGTGTGAGCCGTTCGGAACGACGCCGCCACGCCCGTTCCCGCGAGCCCCGCGGTCACTGGCGGCTGCTGGCCCTGACCCTGACCGTCGTCTTCGCCGCCCTGCTCTTCGAGGGCTGGACCATCCATGAGGTCGACGCCGCCAAGTCGCGGCTTCCCTGCACCAGACCCGTGCCCAGGGCCGTGGACGAGAGCGGTCCGGTCCTGCGACGGATCCGCGGGGACGACGTCGAGTCCTCGGCCGTGCCCGCACGTACCGTCGCGCTCACCTTCGACGGCGGGCCCGACCCCGTATGGACCCCGCGCCTCCTCGACCTGCTGCGCAAGCATCATGCGCACGCGACCTTCTTCCTGTTCGGTGCGCAGGCGGCACGCCATCCGGAACTGGTACGGCGGATCCTCGACGAGGGCCACGAGATCGGCTCCAACACGTACACCGGGGCCGACCTCGGTTCCTCGTCGCGCGTGCGCACCGCGATGGAGCTGACGCTCACCCAGAAAACCCTCGCCGGCACGGCGGGCATCCGCACCAGCCTGCTGCGGATGCCGCTGACCACCGAGGTGGACACGCTGTGCGGCGCCGAGTGGACGGCGGCCCGGCACGCAGCCGCGGACGGCTACGTGCTGGTCGCCGCGAACCGGCCCGACCGCGATCCGGCATACGGCATGGTGCGCCAGTTCAGCCAGACGGACCTGGCGTACGAGGAGACGAAGCACCTGCTCGGCAACCGGCACGCCAACCGGTTCACCACCGTGACGGACGCGCTCGGCATGGCCTCGGCCGACACACGGGTGTCCACCGCCGAACGGTGGCAGGGCAAGGCGCTGATCTGGACCACGACCGCCGGTCACGCGTTCACGCACGCCATGACCTGGGTGCTGCTCGGGCTGGGCGTGCTCGGCGTGCTGCGGCTTGTGATGCTGACCGCCTTCGCCCACGCCCACGTCCGGCGCCTGACCCGCTTCCGCCCCGGCGCGCCCTGGCTGCGGGAGGTCGACGCACCCGTGACGGTGCTCGTCCCCGCGTACAACGAAGAGGCCGGCATCGAGTCCACCCTCCGTTCGCTGCTCGCGTCCACGCACCCCTACCTCGAGGTCATCGTGATCGACGACGGGTCGACGGATCAGACGGCGGACCTCGCCACGTGGATCGACGACCCCCGGGTGCGGGTGATCCGGCAGCCCAACTCGGGCAAGGCGGCCGCGCTCAACACCGGTATGGCGCACGCCTCGTACGACATCGTCGTGATGGTCGACGCCGACACCGTCTTCGAGCCCGACGCCCTTTACCGGCTCATCCAGCCGCTCGCGCACCCGGCCGTCGGCGCCGTCAGCGGCAACACAAAGGTCGGCAACCGGCGTGGGCTGCTCGGCAGATGGCAGCACCTGGAGTACGTCTTCGGCTTCAACCTCGACCGGCGGATGTTCGAGGTGCTGGAGTGCATGCCGACGGTTCCGGGAGCCATCGGCGCCTTCCGGCGTGACGCGCTGCTCGGCGTCGGCGGGGTCAGTGAGGACACCCTCGCCGAGGACACCGACCTCACGATGGCCCTGTGGCGGGCCGGCTGGCGGGTGGTCTACGAGGAGTCGGCGATCGCATGGACCGAAGTGCCGACCTCACTACGGCAGTTGTGGCGGCAGCGCTACCGCTGGTGCTACGGCACGCTCCAGGCGATGTGGAAGCACCGCGGAGCCGTTCTCGAAGTGGGCACCGCGGGACGCTTCGCACGCCGCGGACTGACGTACCTGATGCTCTTTCAGGTAGGCCTGCCGCTGATCGCACCGGTCGTCGACCTGTTCGCTCTGTACGGGGCGCTCTTCACCGACCCCGTGCAGTCGACGGGGATATGGCTCGCCTTCCTCCTGATCCAACTGTGCTGTGCCGGTTACGCGTTGAGGCTCGACGGGGAGAAGCTGCGGGCCCTGTGGTCGATGCCGTTCCAGCTCTTCGTCTACCGGCAGCTGATGTATCTGGTCGTCATCCAGTCCGTGTTCGCCCTCCTGGGCGGCACACGGCTGAAGTGGCACCGCATGCAGCGTGCGGGTACGGCCGCCGCGGAGCAGCTGAGACAGCCGGTCGCCGCACGGGAGTTGTCGTCGAGGTGATCAGGGGGTGGAACCATGAGTGACTGGAACGGGGAGACACAGGCGCCCCGAGTGATCACGGGACACGTCATCGCGCAGACGGATCGGACACGGCCGTACGCGCAACCCGTCCCGAGCCCATACCCGCAGCCCGTCCAACCCGTCCCGAGCCCGCACGAGGTGCGGCCCGGCGGTGGTCACGCCCGCGGCACGCGACCCCCTCGGGTACGCCCCAGCCGAGGTCGCCGTATCGCCCGTCTGCTGGCACTCCTCCTGTGCGCGCTGTTCCTCACCGGTGGCGGCACGTACGCCTGGGCCGACTTCGAGCTCGACCGTGCGGTCGACCTCGGCGAGGCCGGGGACCGTCCGTCGCAGGGGAAGGGGACCACGTACCTCATCGTGGGCTCCGACAGCCGTGACGGCCTGTCCGAGCAGGCCAGGAAGGATCTGCACGCCGGCGGTGGCGGCGGCGGACGTACCGACTCGATGATGCTCCTGCACACCGGCACCCACGGCACCACGCTGGTGAGCCTGCCGCGCGACTCCTGGGTGACCCTCCCGTCGTACCTCGATCCGGACACCGGCAAGCGGCATCGCCCGGCGAAGGACAAGCTGAATGCGGCCTACTCCCTGGGCGGCGCCCGACTGCTCGTGCGGACCATCGAGCTCAACACGGGCATCCGCATCGACCACTACACGGAGATCGGCTTCGGTGGCTTCGTCGGTGTCGTGAACGCCGTCGGCGGCGTGGACATGTGCGTGGACCGGAACATCAAGGACCAGAAGTCGGGTCTCGACCTGACGCAAGGCTGCCACACCCTGGACGGCGCCCAGGCGCTCGCGTTCGTCCGCCAGCGGCACCAGGAGGCACAGGGCGATCTGGGGCGCAGCAGGAACCAGCAGAAGTTCCTCGCCGCGCTCGCCCACAAGGCGGCCACACCGGGCACCGCGCTCAATCCGTTCCGGGCCTATCCCCTGCTGGGCTCGGCGCTGGACACCCTCGTAGTGGACAAGGACATGCAACTGCGCACCCTGGTCTCGCTGTTCGAGGCGATGCGGAGCGTCTCGTCCGGAGCCGGCAGGCAGCTCAACGTCCCCGTGGCCCACCTCGAAATCAGCACGTCGAAGGGCAGCGCCGTGAAATGGGACGCGGCGAAGGCGAAGCAGCTCTTCACCGAGCTGAGGAACGACCGGCCGGTGAGCATCGAGGAGAAAGGCTGACCGCCCGATGGGAGACCGCCCCGTTGAGCGGTCGAAGACCACCGTGTCTTCGCCGACGGCGCGTCAGGGACACCGTCGGCGGCGTGAAGGACTCCTGATGCGTTGTGACATTTCTGTGAGAACGGACGCTGGTCACCGTGGGGCCGTCGTTGCGAACCGGGCGCCTCGGACAGTGCGAACTCGCAATGAACCCGGCGAACGAGGACGGTCTTGGGCCAGGAACGGCAACCCCGCTACGCACGGCCGTACGACGAAGAATTGGGCGCGGCCGTGGCGCGGGCCCAGGACGGAGACGAGACCGCTTTCGCGGTCGCCTATCGGATCATGCAGCCGGGCCTGCTCGGTTATCTGCGCGGAATCGTCGGCGAGGACGCGGAGGACGTGGCCTCCGACGCCTGGCTGGAGATCGCCCGCGACCTCGGACGGTTCAAAGGAGACGGTGCCGGTTTCCGCGGCTGGACGGCGACGATCGCCCGGCACCGGGCAGTGGACCATCTGCGCCGCCAGCGTGTGCGGCCCCGGCCGGGGGCGATCGAACAGGACGTACTGGACCTGCCCGGCCCGCACAACACCCATGAACAGGCCCTCGAGTCCCTCTCCACCGAGCGGGCCCTCGAACTGGTCCGCGGGCTGCCGCAGGACCAGGCCGAGGCCGTGCTCCTGCGGGTCGTCGTCGGCCTGGACGGTCCCGCTGCCGCACGCGTCCTCGGCAAGCGCCCGGGAGCGGTGCGCACGGCCGCCTACCGGGGTCTGAAACGCCTCGCCCGCCAACTGGGCGTCGAGAGCGAGGTGGGAGAGGGCGTGACGGATGAGGCTTCCCGGACGCTGGGGAGTCGGAATGAACGACAACGGCGGCAGTGGACCGGCGGGCGGGCACGAGGCACCGGCACGCCGCATGAATCGAACCTGTCGGACAGGAACGGAAGCGGACATGGGTGAACGGCTGAGCGGCGACGGAGTTCCGGGCCCCGGCAATGCCGTGTCCGGCCCGAAGGACGTGCGTCACGAGGCCGCGCTGGAGACGGTGCTGGCCGCCGTCATGCGCGGAGGCGGTCTCGACCCCGGGGCGGAGCAGCGGGCCGTGGCCGCCTTCCGGGACGCCCGCGGGGCGGGCGTACACCGGGCGCGTACCCGGCGCCGGGACGACTGGCGGCTGCCCGCCGAGCGGCGTGTCGGGCGCCCTGTGAAGGCGACGTTCGGCGCCGCGTTCGCCAGCCTCGCCCTGGGCGGTGTCGCGGTCGCGGCCATCGGTTCGGCCGGCTCGTCCGCGGACGGTGCCGGTGCCGGACGGAGGACCGCGCACCCTGCGGTGGTCACCCCGGCCCGGCCGGGCGGCGAGCCCTCGTCGGCATCCTCCGGTGGCGTCGGAACGACGAACGGCTCGGCCACCGCCCAGGACATCGAGGCCCACTGCCGCGCCTACGAACAGGCGATAGACCGCGGCAAGACGCTCGACGCGACGGCCTGGCAGCGACTCGTCGCGTCCGCGGGCGGCGAGGGCGAGGTCGCCGCGTACTGCTCCGAGCAGCTCGCGCGGGCGACAGCCGTGCCGAGCAGGTCCGGCGAACCCGGCAAGGGGGCCGCAGACGCCGGCACGGGCACGGCGGGGAACACCGGCACGTCGGGCAACGGGAATCCCGGCATCGACACCGGCGGCGCGGGCAATGCGGCCGGCAACGGCCAGGCAAGCGGCGAAAAGGGCGAGTAGTGCCTGCGCCCATCGGCCGGTCCGCTCGCCGTTCGGGGGCCGCCTGGCCGTCGGCGTCGCCGATCCGAGGCGCCGTACCTCGGGTGACGAAGCGTGTTCCTGTGACGTTTACGGCATCCATTTCGATCTGTACGTCGTGGGGAAGTTGACGGCTATCGAGTCTTCTGATGTCGATGGTGCAGATGAGGCGAGAGAGGTGGCGGATATGTGATGAACATCCGCGGATGAGGCAGAAGTGATCAATTCCTTGCGCAAGAACACGTGAGGGAGTGCACGCAGGCAGCGTGCGAACCTGGAGGTTTCGAGTGCGACCGTTCACCCTCAACTACGCCCTCTCCAGGGCGCTTACGACCATGGTGACGCCCTACCGATTCGACGAGTCGCTTCAACTGAACGTGCTTCCCGACGGACGCCCGGCCGTCAGTGACCCGGACCTCCTCCTGGCGGCCGGTACGACGACGTCCACCGCCGGTTCCCAGACACACTTCGACGACTGACGATCCGTAATCGAATGACTGTGCTGATCCTGACGTCCGAAGAGGACGTCACCGCCGACATGGTGGTGGCCAAGCTGCATGAGACGGGGGTGTCCGTGATGCGGCTGGACCCTGCCGACCTGCCGGGCAAGGCCGTGTTGTCCGCGCATTACGCCCACGGCGACTTCGAGGGGCACCTGTCGGTGAACGGCCACGTCCTCAGCACGGGAGGCCTGCGCTCCGTATGGGTGCGCAGGCCCGGCAAACCGGCCGCGCACGCGCCCCACCCATCAGCGTGGCTGACCGCCGAGACCCGTCAGGCGCTGTTCGGAATGCTCTACTCCGCCTCTGCGCGGTGGATGAACCATCCGCGCAACGCCGACCGAGCCCGGCTGAAGCCGTGGCAGTTGAGGGTCGCTCATCTCAGCAGCTTCGCCGTGCCGCCGACTGTCATCACCACCACCCCGCGCTTGGCACGGCAGTTCGCCGATGAGCACAGGAACGTGGTGGTGAAGTCCGCCTCGGGGCCGCCGCCCGGTGACCCCGCGCTGGCTCTGCCCACCACCCTGGTCGGCCCCGACACGGATTTCTCCGGCGTCGCGGCCGGTCCTGCGCTGCTGCAGCGGTACGTGCCCAAGCGTGCCGACATTCGTCTGACCTGTGTCGGCACCCGGCTGTTCGCCGCACGGAAGGCTGCCGAACCCGGCCAGGTCGATGGGCGCTACGGCGACACGGAGCACGCCTGGGAGGTGGTCCCGATTCCCGAACGCGTCCGCAAATCGGTGTACGAGTACGTCGATCTTGCCGGACTGGCCTACGCCGCCTTCGACTTCGCCGAGGATGAGGAGGGTCTCTGGTGGTTCCTCGAGTGCAACCAAAGCGGCCAGTTCGGCTTCGTCGAACTGGAGACCGGGCAGCCGATCTCGGAGGCGGTCGCCCTGTGGCTGTCAGAGCGCACGGCGGACCGTCGTGCTTCCCGGAGCCACCGGTGAGACAGCCGCCCGACAAACGGCGGCCATCTCACGCTGCCGGTCGTGGGGCCGTGAGACGGCCGTTTTCGTGGCGGTCTCACGGCCGGGCGGGTCGGCTCAGCGGGTAACCATGACGGCGTCCAGGACGACGGTGGATCTTTCGGGTGTGCTGCCGGAGAGGACCCGCAACTGCACCTTGTGGGTCGTGATCGTGGTGCCGAGTGTGTGAGTGAACACCACTTGCCGGTAGGCGGTCGCCGCAGCGTAGGTGTTCACCGTGCCGACCGTTTTTCCGTCCACCACGACCGCGAAGCGCCCGCCGTTCGACTTCCGGGTCGCCACGATGCGCAGTTGGGTGCCGTCCGCCGAGAAGGACACGTACGCACCCTTGGTGGCGGAGGTACGTTCGGTGCCGGACCAGGCGGAGGATGCCGCCACCGACTTCCAGGTGCCCGTGTAGTGCAGTGCCGCGGAGCGGTCGTCGACCGGGATGCCGGTGGTGGCCGCCCTGCTCCAGGAGCCGGTCTGGCCGGCGTCGTCGTGGGCGCGGACGTAGAACCGGTAGGTGAGTCCGGGCACCGGCAGCACCGGGCTGCCCGCTTTGCCGAAGACCGCGGAGGTGGCCGTGGTGGAGGTGCGCCAGGTGTGCAGCGGCCCGAGCCTCCAGACGCCCGCGCTGTCACGGGTGGCGACGCGCCATCCGACGTCGTACGACTTCACGCCCGCGGTCTTCGCCGACCAGGCGACCGGCACCGCGGCGCTCGTGGCCGCGCTGCTCGCGAGGGTCGGCGCGGTGACGGAGGCCGCCGGGGCCACCCGGCGCAGGGTCACCTTGCCGCTGACGTCGGCTGCCGCCCGGCCGGTGACGGTGTCGCGCGCGGTCAGCGTCCAGGTGTAGGCGCCCTCGGCGGCTGCTCCGCCCGCCTGCGTCGTTCCGTTCCACACCGGTGCGATCTTGCCGCCCGTGGCCGTACCGGTCAGGGAACGCACCTGCGTGGTGCCGGACTTGAGGGTGAGCGTCCAGCTCACCGGCCGGTCGTAGGTCCAGGTGGGGGTCCAGGTGTCGGCCGATCCGTCGCCGTTGGGGCTGAAGCCGGTCGGGGCGGTGGCCGAGGCGACGGTGGGCACGCCTGCCCAGGTCACGTGGGTGACGCCGGCGTCGTCCATCCAGGCTGCCCAGGGGGCGTCGCGGTCGACCGCCCACCGGTCGGCGGCTGCGGTGTCGGCCTTGCCCGGGAGGGCGAACAGAGGCTGTGCCGCGGCTCCCGTCACGCCCAGCGGCTGGGCGTTCAGCGTGACGGCGCCGCCGTCCGGGGACTTGGTGAAGGTGTAGAGAACGTTCGTGCCGAGGATCGGCGTGTGGACGGAGGCGTCCACGGTGGTGCCGGTCGAGCTGCCCGCCTTGAGCAGCAGGCCGGTGGTGGACGCGGCGCCGCAGGTGGTCAACAGGATCCGGGAGCCTCGCACCTGGAGGGCGCCGGGCAGGCAGCTCACGGTGGCTGCGGTGGTGGCGGTGCCGGTGGTCAGGTCGGTCCGGCGGATCGACCAGGTGGACGTGGTGCCGTTCCGTACCGAGGAGTACAGGGCGCCGCCGTCCAGAGCGGAGCCGGCAGGCACCCTCTGCCTGCGGTCGTCGGCGAAGGTGTCGAGGAAGAGAGTGCCGTCCGACGCGGTCGTCTTGTCCGCCAGCAGGACGTGCGCACCGTCGAAGTCCACGACGCTCACGTCCGAGAAGTCGTAGAAGTCCAGCTGCGTACCGACCAGCTTGCCGTCCTCGTACACCTGGAGGTGGGCCCGCGCGGGGGGACCGCCCTGCTCGACCAGGACGCGTCCGCCGGCGGCGGCCAGGGTCTGGTGGACCAGGCCGTCGGTGTAGGCCAGTACCCGGGACGGCGTGCTCGCCGAGGCTCCGGCCGGGCCGGCCGACAGGTTCGAGCGGAGCAGGACGCCCTGCTGACGGGAGGAGTCGTCGGCCGTGTAGAGCGCACCGTGGGACAGCGCCAGGGCGTCCAGCCTGGCGGGTCCTGCGGGGATCGTGGTGGCGTCGCCGGCGGCGGTGGAGACCCGGCCGTCGGCGAGGGTCTGGATCGCGGCGTCCACGTCGGGCCGGTAGAGCGTCACGCGCATCTTGCCGTCGTCGCCTACCGAGAGGTCGGTGAAGGTCCCGCCCAGGTCCCGCTCCGGTGCGGAGCCGTCTCTGGGCATCGCGAACAGCTCGCCCGTCCCGTCCGCGTTCGTCATGTAGCCGGCGAGGGTGTCGTCGCTGATCCAGTGCGCCCCGCCGGTGGGCAGGGTGACGGTGGAGGAGCCGTCGCCGGGCGCCGACCGCTGCCACTCGGTCAGGGTCGAGCCGTCGATGACCCCGACATGGCGGGGGGTGAACTCCAGGCCCCACGGCATCTCGTCGGTCGTGGGCTCAGCCACGGTGACCGTCGCGCCGGTGGCGAAGTCGACATACACGAAGCTGTGGGCCCAGTCGGGCGCGGTCCGCCGGAGCACCAGGGCGCCGTGTGCGTCCGAGGCGCGGACTTCGTACTGCTCGTCGTCGGACAGCAGCGTGCGGTCCTCGCTGCCGGGTGTGCGCAGCAGCAGGCGCACTCGGCGGGCGGAACTGTCGTCGTCGTAGCTCTGCTGTACGAGGATGCCGTCGCCGGCCTGCCCACGGTAACGCTCGTCCCCCGCGGCTCCCGAATTGTCGTAGGCGACCGGGAGAACGTCCTCGGCACCGGAGTCGAGGTGGCGCAGGCTGACGTGGTCGGCGAGATCACCGTTCGGGTTGGCGGAGGTGGCGACGGCCGCCACCCCGTCCTGCACGGACACCGCGTCGACGTTCACCGACTCGTCGGTGTCCGCGAGCCGGCCGAGGTCCTGGGGGGTGCCTCCGGAGACGGCGAGCCAGCCGTGCGCCGGCGTGTCGGCGGGGGTCTTCTGCCGCCAGACGACCGCCTGACCGGAACCGGATATCTCGTCCGCGGCGGGCACGGAAGTCGTCCGCGCGGCCAGCGTGGTCGACACGTCGGTCGCCGGTACGGCAACGGCCGTCACGGAGGTGACGGCCTGGGCTACGGCGAGCGCCGTGAGGGCTGCCGGGACAGCGAGGAAGCGGCGTCTGTGGGAAGGCATGGCAGCCCGATCTCTGCGCGAACATCAAGGCGCGAATCGTGACACAGAGGTCCGCTCCGCACAGCGGGCGGATCTTGTTTTCTCACCGAACAGGGCACTTCTCTTACCAGGGGGCTGCGCGTCGCCTTCGGCTTCACCGGCGCGGACTCGGATCTCACCCTCTTCCTGAGCGATGACCACGGCCGGGTGGTGGGGGACGGCCAGGGATGGTGACGCAAGGTGGCGTCGACGAACTGGCGTTCACAGCCGATGTGTTGCTGTGTCACGGCTGTGCCACGGCGGTGTCCTGAAGGGAAGACCGGCGCGACCTGCGGGTTCTGGGCGGCCTCATAGTGATCACAGAGCGGGAAACGGTGGAAACGCCGCCGGCTCCCCGCTACTCCCGCCCCCGGAAGGAACCTGCCGTGAAGAACCGCCACCTGCGCAAGGCCGTCCTCGCCACCGCCGCGATCACCGCCGGACTGCTGATGACGGCCTGCCAGAACGGCACCGCCGACAGCTCGTCCGGCAAGAGCCCGGCGGACACGGCAAGCCCGGTGGCGGCCGCGGAGAAGGCGTCGGACTCCAACGACTCCGAGGGCGTCAGCGGCTCGTTCGAGAACG
This sequence comes from Streptomyces sp. NPDC006602, assembly GCF_042870385.1. NCBI lineage: Bacteria > Bacillati > Actinomycetota > Actinomycetes > Kitasatosporales > Streptomycetaceae > Streptomyces > Streptomyces sp. NPDC006602. The sequence continues at coordinate 75,877 of NZ_JBIAHG010000005.1, forward strand.
GCGAGGTCACCTACCTCGCCCCGGGCAAGTACATCGTGTCCGTACCGGGCAGGGAGGACCAGCAGTTCTGGGTCGCCGACGACACCGAGGTCTACGGCGCCGGCACGATATGCGGCGAGGCGGGGGCGAAGGTGGACGCGCCGTGCACAGTGGACCAGCTGGAGTCGGTCCTCAAGAAGGGTGCCGTGAACGCCGACGTGGAGATGAAGAACGGCGCCGCGACCCTGGTGACCGAGCGACGTGCCGCCCATCAGGACTCCGCGTCCGACTCCGGCAGTGGTTCCGACTCCGACTCCCGCGAGACCGTCGTCGAGGGCATCAACGAGGGCAAGGGCGTCAACGGAACCTGGTTCGGCAACGTCTCCTACCTGGCGCCGGGCAAGTACGCCGTCTCCGACATGAAGGGCACCGAGCAGCAGTTCCTCGTCGCCGATGACACCAAGATCATGGGCTACGACGACATCTGCGATGCCGTGAACACCGGGCCGGGCGGCGAGGGCGGCGCCGAGTGCACCGAGGCCGAACTGGAGACGGCCGCCAAGCAGGGCTTCTCCGCCGAGGTCGAGATCAGCAACGGCATCGCGACCACCATCACCGACGACCACTGAGCTGCGGGCGGGCCGGAATACGTCGGCGCGGTGCGGCGATGCGGCACTGACTTCTCCCCGTCGCACTTCGAAGCCGTGCCCATCCCGTACCCGTAGGAGCGGGCAAGCACGGTCACCAGCGGCGCGGCCGGACCCGCACACGGTGCAAGTCAACACCGGCCGAGTCCCGTGCGAAGCGGCCGACGAGTGGGAGACAGTGACGTGTTCACCGGTCTCCTCAAGGTCACCGCCCCTTTCCCGGCGGAGATCGACCTCGGCCGGGTCTGAACCGGTCCCGCGCCGGCAGCATCCCACCCGGAACGCCCGAACGACGGCCCGACCGACCGACGGCCTTCAGAGGCAGTCGTACGTGAGGTGGGTGGTGACTGTGCGGTGGGTGGGAGAAAGGATGTGTAGTTCAGCCCGTGCCGTGTAGTGGCCCTTGCCCTGGAAGGTCCACAGCAGGTGCGGTCGTGCCTGTCTCTGGCCCCGGACCACCACTTCGCGCAGGACGCCCGAGGCGGTGCCGTCACTCCGGGTCCAGCGGTAGGAGAGCGTGCCCGGTCGGCCGTTGGTGGCGACGAGGGCGACTATGTCCGCTGTGTCGTCACATCCCAGAACCGTCGGCCGGGCCGTGACCGCCACCGTGCGCACCGTGACGGACGGCCCGAGGCGCTGCCAGGCGAGAAAGGCGATGACGGTGGTCAGCACGAGCGCGGGCAAGGCGTGTCTTCGCAGACCTCGGCGCGGGGGCGCGAGGGGCGGCGGCCCTGAGGGCAGCATGCCATGGGTACGGTGCGCGACGGCGGCCGTGACCCCCGGGCCGAAACGCAGCACGGTGCCTTCGGCACGATCCGGCAGCGTCGGCGTCGGCGTCGGCGTCGGCGTCGGCGTCGGCGTCGGCGTCGGCGTCGGCGTCGGCGGGATCCTCGTGGAGGGCGGCCCGACGAGGGTGGTGTCCGGCTCGGGCCTTTGGATCCAGTGGCTGGCCAGCACCGTGGCGCTGTACTCGGCGTCGGCGGAGCCGAGTTCGTCGCTCGGGGCGTGTTCGTCGGTGGGGCCGAGGTGGAGGGTGGAGGTGTGGTCGTCGGCCGGGTCGAGCACCCGCGTTTCGTCGGCGGAGCCGAGCACCTGGGTGGGCTCCCAGTCCTCGGCAGAGGCGGGAGTGCGGTCGTTGTGAGCGCTCATCCGATGACACACCCCCTGGTCAGAAGCTGCTGCGAGGCGCCGCCGTCGGCGGAGGGCGGAGTGGTCGTGGCCTGCACCGTCCAGTAACAGCCGTTGCCCTGGAAGGTGTGGTCGACGGTGAGCGTGTACTGGGTGGCGCCGCTGCGCTCGAACGTCTGGGACGCACCGTCCGGGGTGCCGGGCTGTCCCCCGGTGTCGCCCGTGAACCACGAGACGGTGATGGAGAACGGTTCGGTGCCGTCCGTGGTGATGCCGATCGTTGCCGTGGCGGTCGTCGGACCCGTCTGCCGGAAGCCCGACACCGCGACGTCCTTGACGGCGGGAGCGGCCGGCGAGGTGGGGGCAGCGGTCGTCGGCGTCGCCTCGGTGGTCGCCGCGCTGGGTGTCGTCGTCTCCGGGGCGGCCGGAGCCGGAGCCGTGGTGGCGGACGCCGAAGGCTCGTCGGTGCCGGTTGTCGCCGGGTCCGAGGGCGACAGGCTGGGTGACACGGTGGACGTCGGGGGCGGCGGGGACGAGTTCGCCGACGCGGTCGGTGGAGCGATGAGCTCTCCCGACTCCACACCGGGCTGGGCACTGGTGGTGGCCAGTGCCTGCGCCGCCTGCTGCGGATCCGCTCCCAGCGGGGTGTGCTGGATGCCGTAGGTGAGGAGGACCGCCAGAAGCACGGCCGCACCGGCCACCAGCATCCCTGGCCGGCCGGGACGCCACGACCGCGCCCAGCCGAGGCCCGGTTCGCTCAGGACCGTACGTGCGGTGTCCGTCGTGGTGCGCGGGGCGCGGGCCGAGGGAAGCAGCAACGGCAGCAGGGCCACCAGCGCGGCGAGCCGGCCGCGGCCGCGTTCCTCCCAGTCGGGTCCGTAGGCGGCGCCGGCCACCGCCTCCAGTTCCGTGACGAACTCCTCGGCGTGTGTGGGCCGTTCCCGCGGGTCCTTGGCCAGACCACGCCGGACCAGCTCCCGCACCGCCTCGGGGGCCTCCTCGGCGGGGACGGGCGCGTCGACGTGCTGCAGCGCGAGTTCGGCGAGATTGTCACCCGAGTACGGCTTGTGGCCCGTCAGGCACTCGAAGAAGGTGGCCGTGGCCGCGTACACGTCGGCGGCGGGAGAGGCGGGCGCGCCGGTCCACTGCTCCGGGGCCATGTAGGCGGGGGTTCCCGCCACGCCGACGCTGGTGCCGGCGTCCACCGCGATCCCGAAGTCGACCAGCTTGGACGATCCGTCCGGTACGACCAGGACGTTCGCCGGTTTGTAGTCGCGGTGGACGACGCCGATGCGGTGCGCGTCGGCCAGGCCGAGCAGCGACCCCTTGAGGACCACGAGCGCGGCCTCGGGATCGAGCGGACCCTCCCTGGTCAGCAGGGTCCGCAACGAGACACCGTCCACCAGCTCCATCACGATGGCGGCGCCGTCCGGGCTCTCGACGTACTCGTACAACCCGGTGACGTACGGGCTGTCCAGGCCGCCGAGCAGCCGCGCCTCCGCCCTGAACTCGCGTACGAAGCCCGGCCGGGCGCGCAGTGACTCGCTGAGGTACTTCACCGCGACCGGCACGCCCGTCTCCTCGTGCACGGCAAGGACGACCCGCCCGCTCGCCCCTGATCCGAGCTCCAGTGACTCGGCATATCCGGGCACTCCCCAAGTGTTCATCAACAGCCCCCCAAGGCCGCACGTGCTGCCGGAGACTCACCCGCCCCGGAGCTTCGGCCACGCGTCCAAAGACACGTTTTCAGCCACTGCGGTTGCGGTGCGGCATCCGGTATCCCCGTTCCGGGCACCGGCAGCCGGGAAATCGGAGGGAGCACCACTGGATAGTGCCTCAGAACCAGCACAGATCAGCCCGGAACGCCGGTAACAGTCCGGCGCACGGCCCGCGTTCCACGCGGGTGCGCGACCGGTCCGACCCGTTTCCTGCAGCTTTTGCCGCGGCTGCGGAGTGAATCAGGGGTGGCCCTGCCGGTCATGCGCCGGGCAAGGCAAGGCAAAGCAACTGCTAAGATCCGGCCACTTGCCTGGGGGGGCGTCCGAACGTCAGACATGCCGCGTGGTCCTGACCTGCGGCTCGACGGCGCACGCACGAGTCTCCCCACACCTTCGCCTACCGTTCCCGGAGATCTTGCATGGGCAGACGTGCGCTCGTACGAGGCGCCACCGCCGCCGCCGTTTCCTTCGCTCTCGCCGTCGGCCTCGGTTCGCTGACAGCCGGCGGCGCGTACGGCGGAACGGTCACCGGAGAGGTGGTCGTGCCGGCCACCACGGCCCTGGTTCCCCGCACGGGCCTGCTGAGCGCCGGGCCCTCGGGATTCCTCCGCTATGAGGAGGGGCGGGGCCAGCTGTGGACGACGTACGACGGTGTCGACACGGTCGTCGACGCGTCGGGCACGGACGCGTACGGCGTCACGAGCGCCGGCGCGGGCTCGGACGTCGTGGCCCGCTATGACAGCTCCGCCAGGATCGTGACGCTGCGGAACATGACGTCCGGCCAGGTCGGTACGGTCGCGCTGCCCGACGGGCACTGGTACTTCAGCACCCTCGGGTCGACGGTCGTCACGATGACGGGAACCCCGGGCACCGACCTCGCGTGGCATCTGCTGGACGCCCAGGACGACGGCTCCGTCACCGACCGTACGGTGGAAGGCGTCCCCTCCGGCGTCTCCCTGTGGTCCGCCGCGGGGCTGGGCGACGCGCACGGACAGGTGGTGCGTTACAGCAAGGGTGACGACACCGTCACCGGGTGGCTCGATGTCGAGCAGGCGCGCTTCACGGCCCTGCCGTACACCGTGCTGCCGTGGTACTCCCAGATCGCGCTCAGCCCCACCCACCTGCTGTGGGTGTACGACGGCACCCTGCACGTCGCCTCCCGTCAGGACCCGGCCGCCGCCGTGCGGACCCTGCGGGTCGGCGAGGTCGCGCAGGTGCTGGGCCTCGTCGGCGACACCGCCATCGTGTCCCGGTACGACTCCGCCCTGGGCCGCTACGACACCAGCCTCCCGGTCTCGCGGGTCGAGGCCGTCCCCCTCGACGGCTCCGCACCGCGGACGATTCTGGCCAGGACGTCACGGGAGGCCGTGCCGACTCCGGACGGCGGGCTCCTGGTGGCGGGCGGCGCCGACACCGACCACTGGGGTGTCTCCCTCGTCGAGGCCGCCGAGGGCGGCGGGGTCACCGTGCGCGGGATCGCGGACGCGTACCCCCGCCAGGCCGTCCACACGGTCTCCCAACTCACCCTTACACAGGGGCGGTTGACCACCGTCGAGCAGGACCCGGTGGGTGAGTGGACCTATCTCCACACCCGTGAGACCGGCGTGGCGGACGCCCCCACTGCGGGGGCACGCACCACCCGCGGCCGTGTCGTGCCGCTGAACTACGCGCAGGGCCGCCCGAGCCTCCTCGACACCGGTGACGGCCGGACCGTCATCTCGGGCTACGGCACGAGCGACGCCCAGCAGCCCCGGCTCCTCGGCGCCACCCAGTCACTGCCCGGCACCCGCATCGACAGCTCCCGCAGCTACCAGACCGCGACCGCCGCGAGCGGCCGCTTCGCCGCTCTGACGGGGCCGTACGACAGCGCCGGCGTGGCGGAGACCCGGGTCGTCGACCTCGACACCGGGCGCACGGTGTACACGACGACGGAGACCGTGCGGGCGCTATGGGGCACCACCCTGTGGGTGATGTCCGGCAACAACGCCGTGGTCTCCGTCGACCTGCTGACCGGACAGCAGGTCGACTCGGCGTCGTTCGGGCGCGGCTGTCTGCTGAACGACTTCCAGGCGGTCGGCCGGTGGCTGCTGTGGAACTGCGTACTGAACTCCGAGGGGCAGGGCGTCTACGACACCGTCACCAGGCGGAATCTGACGCTCGTGTCGGGCGACGGCTGGGAGCAGGCGCAGCTCGGCGACGGCTTCGTCGCGACCGTCGAGGACGGGCAGCTCAAGGTGATCGACGTGCGCGGCGGGACGCCCGTGTCGCACACCGCCGGGAAGTTCGAAGGCAACGCCTGGGACGTCGACCCGTACACCGGCGTGATCGCCCAGCTCCGCTCCGACAACTCCGTCCGTCTGACCTCCAGCGATGTCCCCGTCTCCGCTCTCGTCCAGCGCGACGCCACCGTCGCCGCCTCGGTCGACGTCAAGGGCGGCGCCGCGCAGTGGAGCCCGAAGTGGTGGCTGAACAAGCCCGCGGCCTCCTGGAAGCTCGTGATCGGCAACAAGGCCGGTACGGCCGTCCGCACCCTCTCGGGCGGTCTGGCGCGCGGTGTGGTGACCCCGGCGTGGAACGGCAAGGACGGCTCCGGCCGGCTGGTGCCCAACGGCGCCTACAACTGGACGCTCACGGTCACCCCCGCGGACGGGCAGGGCGCGGCGCCGGCGAAGTCCGGGACGGTGAAGGTCACCGGCGCGGCAGCGGCGTGGCGGGACTTCGTCGGGTCGGACGGCTTCGGCGAGTTGGTGACGCTGAACGGCTCGGGCGGGCTGACGTACCAGTACGGGACGGGGAAGGGAACGTTCACCGGGAAGCGGACGGGCTCCGGGTGGCCGACGACGGTGAAGGTCGTGCCCTTCGGCGACCTGAGCGGTGACCGGTGCAACGACGTGCTCGTACGGTTCAGCAGCGGCGCGTTGCGCGCCTACCGGCCCGCGTGCGGTGCGGCGGTGACACCGTCGACCGCGTACACCTCACTGGGCACGGGCTGGAACCAGTACAACGTGCTCACCTCGCCGGGAGACGTCAGCGGTGACGGGCGGGCGGACCTGATCGCCCGTCACGCCTCGACCGGGGACGTCTACCTGTACAAGGCGACGAGCACGGGGAAGCTCTCGGCGAGGGTGAAGATCGCGTCCGGGTGGACGGGCTACAAGAAGATCGTGGGCGCGGGGGATGTGAACGGCGACGGTCACGGCGATCTGCTGGCGCAGGACAAGTCGAACGAGCTGTGGCGCTACGACGGCACCGGCTCGGGCACGTTCAAGAGCCGGGTGAAGGTCTTCAGCGACTGGGGCACGTCGTACAACGTGATCGTGGGCGTGGGCGACATCACCGGCGACGGCAAGGCCGACATCGTCTCCCGGGACACCTCCGGCACCGTGTGGCGCAACAACGGCAACGGCAAGGGCTCCTTCGGCGGCCGTACGAAGATCGCCACTGGCTGGCAGGGTTACAAGGGCCTGTTCTGAGCCGACCGACACTGTCGGCCCCTCCATGGAGGGGCCGACAGCTCATGCATGCGCGGCGACAAGTGACGATCTTGGAACGAAGTGTGCACAAGTCGTGCAGAAACAGGTCGGGCGATGGTAGGAAAAGCCGCTCAGTCTTTGCGTTTACCCCGCACCTGTGGCCACTCCGGGAGCGAATAGTGGAGGAGGTCCCGGTTTGGCCGGGTTCACTGCGCCCACACGCCGTCGCCGCCATCGCGACCGGCGACGCACACGGCTGTTCGCCATCGCAGCCGTGGCCGGAGCGGCACTGATCGGCACGACCATCAGTCTGCTGATGCCGTCGGCCCAGGCCGAACAGACCACCCAGGGCGTCGACAACCTGCGCACCAACTGGGACTCGAACGAAACCGGGCTCTCCCCGGCGGTTGTCCAGTCGTCCGCCTTCGGCCGGCTCTTCGCCACCAAACTGGACGGGCAGATATACGCCCAACCGCTGGTGCTGGGCGACGAGGTGATCGCGGTCACCGAGAGCAACACCGTGTACGGCCTCGATCGCGCCACCGGTGCGATCGAGTGGAGCAGGAACTACGGACCGGCGTGGCCGGCCGCGGCGATCGGCTGCGGTGACCTGGCGCCCAATGTGGGGGCGACCGCGACTCCCGTCTACGACCCCGCCACCAACGCCCTCTACTTCACCACCAAGGTCGACGACGGAACCGCCACGCACCGCCACCCGAAGTGGCTGATGCACGCGGTGGACCCGGCCTCCGGAACCGAGCTCCCGGGGTGGCCGGTCACCATCGGCGGAAGCCCCGGCAACGACCCGAGCGCCGTCTTCGACGCCTATTACGAGCAGCAGCGCCCCGGCCTGCTGCTGATGGACGGCGTCGTCTACGCGGGCTTCGGCGGCCACTGCGACGCATGGCCGTACCGCGGCTACGTGGTCGGCGTGAGCACCACCGAACACAGCATCACCTCGATGTGGGCCGCGGTGACCGGTGCCGGCACGGGCGGCGCCGGCATCTGGCAGTCGGGCGGCGGCCTGGTCTCCGACGGTTCCGGCCGGATCTTCTTCAGCACCGGAAACGGCATCAGCCCAGCCCCCGGGCCGGGCGGGACCACGCAGGGAACCCTGGCCGAGTCCGTCGTCCGCCTCCAGGTCAACGCGGACAACAGCCTCAGCACGGCCGACTTCTTCAGCCCGACCGACGCCTCCACCCTGGACCTGAACGACCAGGACATCTCCTCGGGCGCCCCGATGGCACTGCCGGACGGCTTCGGTACCGGCGAACACCCCCACCTGCTGGTCCAGCAGGGCAAGGACGGCCGGGTGTTCCTGCTCGACCGCGACAACCTCGGTGGCATGGGCCAGGGAGCCTCGGGCGGAGACGCCGCGGTCAGCGTGTCCGGCCCCTACCAGGGAATGTGGGGGCATCCCGCGTTCTGGGGCGGCGACGGCGGCTATGTCTATGTCGTCGGCAACTACGGTCCGCTGCGCGCCCTCAAGTACGGCGTACGCAACGGCGGCACGCCCGCGCTCACTCTCACCGGCCAGAGCCAGGACACCTTCGGCTACACCAGCGGCTCTCCCCTGGTCACGTCCAACGGCACGGACGATTCCACCGCCCTGGTGTGGATGGTCTCTGCGAGCAACGCCTCCGGGGCCGACGGCACCCTGCGCGCCTACAGCCCCACCCCCGACGGCAACGGCCTGCTGCAGCTGCTGTGGTCCGCACCGATCGGCACGGCAACGAAGTTCAGCACTCCGACCGCCGACGACGGCAAGGTGTACGTCGGCACCCGGGACGGCGTGCTCTACGGCTTCGGCAGCCCGGCCAGGACCGCCCTGACCGCGGCCTCCGTCGACTTCGGCCAGGTCGGCGTGGGCAGCACCAGCTCGGCCGACATGAAGCTGACAGCCACACAGGACGTCAGCATCACCGGGCTCAAGGCCTCCGGCGCGTTCTCGGTGGACCCGTCCGCCGTACCCACGGCCGAGCAGCCCACGGCGCTGGCGACGGATGCCGCACTGGACGTACCGATCAGCTTCACTCCCACGACCACCGGCGGCATCAACGGCACGCTGACCGCGACTCTGTCGGACGGCCAGAAGCTGGTCTTCGCACTCCATGGCGTCGGCACCAGACCCGGTCTTGGGGCGGCGCCCACCGCCATGGACTTCGGGGACGTGCCCACCGGCAGCACATCGACGCTGAACCTGCAGATCACCAACACCGGCACCGAGGCGGAGACGATCGACTCGGTCGACTCGCCCACCGGCTCGTTCGCCGCCTCGGGGCTGCCGAGCACGGGCACGGTCGTGCCGGCCGGTGGTTCGTTCGTCGTCTCGGTCACCTACACGCCGGTCGGCAACCAGGACGACAGCGACGCACTCGTGATCAGCAGCAGCGGCGGCGGCGACGCGCACACCGTGAGCGTGCCGGTCAACGGAACGGCCATCACGGGACAGGGGCACCTGGAGTTCTCCACGAGCTCGCTGGACTTCGGCCCGGTTCCCATCGGCAGCTCGAAATCGCTCTCGTTCACCCTCACCAACACCGGCAACATCCCGGTGACGGTGACCAAGGCCAAGGCGCCGACGGGTGACTTCAACAGCCCGATGCAGCTGTCCGAGGGCCTGGTCATCGGTCCTGGACAGACCGCCGTGCAGAGCGTGACGTTCACTCCGCGTTCGGCCGCGGATCTGAGCGCCTTCTACGAGGTCACCGGGACCGGGGTCGACGGAGACGGCAACGGCCAGGGCGCCATGTACGTATCGGTCAAGGGCACCGGTACCGGCTCCGCCACGACCACCTCGGCCAAGGACGGGCTGTGGCAGGCCAACGGCTCGGCGACGGCGGCCGACGACGGCAGCGTCCAGCTGACCCCGGCCACCAGCAACCAGGCGGGCACGGCGGTGTACACCAAGCCGCTGCGCACCGACGGCCTGCGGGCCACCTTCACCGCCAAGTTCGGTCCTGGCAGCGGCGGGAACGGCATGACGCTCTCCCTCCTCGACCCCGCCCAGAACTCCGCCTCGGCACTGGGCGGGACCGGCGGCGGCCTCGGAATCGCGGGGCGGCCGGGCGCGGTGATCGCGCTCGTCACCGGCTGGAACAACACGCTGCAGACACAGAACTTCGTGGGTGTCGGCCACAGTTCGGCCGGCTCCTCGGAGATCGACTACCAGTCGGTGGCCAAACTCGGCACCTCCCTGCGCCAGGGCACGCACCAGGTGGACGTCCTGGTGGACGCCGGCCATGTGTACCTCTGGGTCGACGGGACGCAGGTACTGGACGCGACACCGACGCTGACATCCAGCGCACTCGTCGCCTTCTCCGGCGCCACGGGCGACAGTGCTGACGCGCAGACGGTCAGCGGCCTGATCGTCAGCGAGGCGGCGCCCCCGGCTCCGGGGCCCAAGGCGGCAACCACGCTCAGTCTCACCGCCCCGAGCACGGGTGTCCCGGGCCGGCCGTTGACCGCCCGCGGCACGCTGGACTCGACCGCGGCGCTCGCCCCGGGCCAGGTCGTACACATCACGCGGAACGCGGCGGCAGTGCGCGATGTGACGACGGCGGCGGACGGCTCCTTCACGTTCAGCGACACTCCGCCGGCAGAGGGCACGTACACGTACGCCGCGCGTTACGCGGGGGACGAGACCCACGAGACGGCGAGCGCCGCGAGCCTCGTCCAGGTCTCCAAGCTGCCCACCTCGGTCACCCTGACGGCGCCGACCACGGCCACCCGCACACGCGCACTCACCGTGTCCGGCAAGCTCTCCGGCTCGCCCTTCGCCGCCGGGGCGGTCGTCAAGGTGACGAAGACCGACCTCGCACACCCGTCCGGTGTCGCACTCGCCGACGCGAAGGTCGCCGCGGACGGTTCGTTCAGGTTCGCGGACACCCCGCAGATCGGCGGCGCCAACACCTACAAGGTGGCCTACAGCGGCGACATTTCACACAAGCCCGGCAGCCGCACCGCCACCGTCCAGGTATCCCGGGTCTCGACGTCCCTGACCATCGCCACCGACCACTCGACGTACAAGTACGGCCAGTACGCGAAGATCACCGCTCACCTCGGTACGACCTACAACAAGCGGACGGCGGCGATCTACGCTCAGCCGTACGGCGGCACGAAGGTCCTGGTGAAGTCGGGCACGGTGGACTCGCACGGCAATCTGACGGCTTCCTACAAGCTCGCCCGCAACACCACGTTCAGCGCGGTGTTCGCCGGCGACTACCGGTACGCCCCGAAGACCGTCGCCCGAAGCGTGCACTCGTATGTGGGGATCTCGCAGAAGCTGTCCGGTTACTACACGAGCACGTACTACGGAAGCACCCTCTACCGGGTGTACCACCACACCGCGGGCGAGCGACTCGACATCACCGTCGCACCCAACAAGGCCGGCCAGTGCGTTGTCTTCCACGTGCAGCGGTACTACAGCGGCGCCTGGCACACGCAGACCACCACCCCCTGTGCCGCCCTCAGTTCCACCAGCACCGGCCGCCAGCAGATGTCTCTCACCAGGGCCGTCAACAGCAGGTTCCGTGTGGCCTCGGAGTACCGCCACAGCAGCACGGACAACACCAACCTCAGCACCTGGGGCGCCTGGCAATACTTCACCGCCAGGCAGTGAGCGGCGACTGCGACCCAACAGAACTGCCCCGCCCTCTCGCGCTGTCCGAGGGCGGGGCAGTTCAGGTCCATCTGCGAACGTCTGTCAGTTGGTGAAGGTGAAGTACTTCCAGGCGCCGTGGGTCGTGGAGTTGACGGTGTCGCCGGAGGAGCCGTTGATGTACGACGAGCGCATCCGGGCCCGGATGCCGGACTCGCCCGGCGCTTCCAGGCTCACGGCCGACTTGCCGTTGGCGGCCAGTGCGAAGTACTCGGATCCGGAGTCGTACCAGGAGCCCTGGTAGTAGACCTGGAGCTGGAACCGCTGCTGGCGGCCCGAGTAGTAGTTCATCGTCGTGGTGAACACCGGGTCGGTGTTCTTGCGGAAGTAGTAGTACGTCGTGGAGCCGATCTTGGCCTTCTTGTAGTGCTTGGAGACGGCGGTGGAGATCTTCGCCTGGGCGTACCCGGTCGACTTCACGGTCTTTGGCGCGGTGCGGGCGTCGCCGTCGAAGACGGCGGTGACGGCGGTGTCGCGGGTCATGTCGACGGTCGCCGACAGGTTGCCGCCTGCGTTGACCTTGGCCTTCTTCAGGAGCTTCTTCGGCTTGTCGGAACCGAAGGGGTCCGCGTAGATCGCGACGGTGCGGTTCTTGTACGTCGTGCCGAGGTGCGCGGTGAAGGTGACGTCCTTGCCGTACGAGTACAGCTTGCCGTTGTTGTTCAGGGTCAGCGTGGTCGCCTTGCGCGAGACCTGCACCGCGTCGGAGCCGGCGGCGGGGGCGTGCGTGGCGTCGCCCGCGTAGGACACCTTGTAGGTGACCTTGCCGCCGGCGGGCGGGGTGTCCGCGAAGGAGAAGCCGCCGTCGGCCTTCGTCGTGACGGCGGGCAGTGCCTTGCCGTTCGGCGACTCGAGGTCCGTGCGGGTCACCTTCAGGCCGGTGCCCGCGGGCAGGCTCGTCTTCGAGGTCAGCTTGCCGGTGACGGTGAGCTTCTTGGCCCGGTCCGCCTTCGCGGGAGCCGACACCGTGAGGGCGGGCAGCTCCTTGGTGGGGTCGGTCAGGGCGCGCAGGGTGTGGACGCCGTCGTAGTTCACGGAGACGGCGAACACCCGGCTGCTGTCCGGGGCCCAGCCCAGCGCGCCGTCCACCAGGGCGTCGGAGCCGCTGGTGTTGTCGGTGTCGGGGAACTCGTACTCCCGCACCGGTGTCTGGTCGCCGGGCCGGTAGATGTGGACATCGGGGTCGTACGAGGAGTTGCTGCCGCCCGCGACGCTGCCGTCCGGCGCGATCCGCACGGCGTTCGGGTACGCGTCGATCGGGTAGCCCGCCTGCTTGGCGAGGTCGGTGGTCGAGTAGGCGCCGATGCCGTAGCCGTTTTCGGGGCTGCCCCAGGAGGTGAGCACCTGGCTGCCGTCGGGCGTCAGGTCCAGTTGCTTCACGGCGGTGTCCATGTCGCCCTCGCGCCGCAGCGTGGCCCCGTCGGCCGAGACGTCGTACACGGCGAGCGTGCCGCCGTTGCCCGCGACGAGGACGCCCGGGACGGCCGGATCGGAGGCCAGGAACATCCCGAAGGCGCCGTGGAATTCGACGTCGCCCCGCTCGGCCAGGTGGACGACGGGTTCGGTGCCGAAGACGTCGAGCGAACCGAAGTCGGTGCCGTGGGCGAACCAGATCCGGCCGTCCACGACCTCCAGGTCGCCGGGCGCCGTGCCGACCGGGTAACTCGCGGTCGGGGTGGACGTCCCCGTATCCACCGAGACGATCCGGTTGTCGTTCGTCACGGCCGCGTACACCTGCCCGGAGTCGGCGGACAGCGCGAGGCCGCTCACGCCGGGGAGCCCGGTCAGCGTCGCCTTCACGGCGCCCGCGTAGTCGGTGACGACGATCTTGCCGCCGGTCGGGTCGGAGACGTAGACGCGCTGGTGGGCGCCGTCCACGACGAGGTCGCCGACGGACTTCACGGGAAGGATCTTCGTGGAGTCGGCCGCGGCCGGTCCCGCGGCACCCACGGCGAGGACCGCGGAGCTGAAGACGACCGCGAGTGTGGTCGCGGTCGCGATGGTGCGCCTGCGCACAGTGATGTGAACCCCCACAGAAGCAGCCCGGTGGTCGCCGGGCCGAAGATGAGTAGGCCGCGCGTCCCCCCTCACACCGACGATGGGTGTGTGGACGCTGCCAAGGAATGCAGCGTATGGCATGCCAGTGACAATTGAGGACTGAAATAACACGGAGGTCCGGAGCGGAGCAGGCCCGAGGGACCGAGGGGGCGCAGGCCGGTCGGACCGCGACGACCTGTTGGCTGACGAGACAGTGGAGCGGGCGCCCTCGCGTCGAGGGCGCCCGCTCCGGTGTGCGCGTCAGACCGGCGTCGTGACCGCCGAGTCCGCCCGGACCGGCTCTCGTACGATGCGGCGGCGCCGGGTCGGCACGAGCAACGGGTTGGCGACGCCCCAGGCCGCGCCTTTGCAGACCAGCTCCTTGTAGACGGCGGCGATCCGTCCGGTCAGGGCCGCCCGGACGGCGCGGTCGTCGGCGGTGACGTACTGGATCAGGCCCTCCTTGCGGCCCAGCGAGACGCACTGGTTGAAGTAGCGCAGCGGCACGTTCGGGAGCTTCCCGCCGGTCAGGCGGGCCGCGATGGCGTCGGCGGCCTGCCATGCCATGGGGACGCCCGAGGCGCACGACATGCGCAGCGGCTTGGCGCCGGGGCCCATCGCCAGGGCGGCGTCGCCGACGGCGTACACGTCCGGGTGCGAGACCGAGCGCATGGTCCGGTCGACCACGATCCGGCCGGTGTCGGTGACCTCCAGCGTGGTGGCCTTCGCGATCGGGTGGACGGCGAATCCGGCGGTCCACACGGTGACCGCGGCCGGGACGGCCTTGCCATCGGCGGTGGTGATGCGGTCGGCCTCGACGGCGGTGACGACGGCGTGCTCGTGCACGGTGATGCCGAGCTTGTCGAAGACCTTCCGCAGGTGCCGGCGGCCCTTGGGCGAGAGCCAGTCGCCGAGACCGCCGCGGGCGGCGAGGGCGACGTCGAGGTCCGGGCGGGCCTCGGCGATCTCGGTCGCGGCCTCCACGCCGGTGAGGCCGCCGCCCACCACGACCACGGGCTGCCCGGCGTCCAGGCGGGCCAGGCGCTCGCGCAGCCGAAGCGCGCCGGGGCGGTCGGCGATCTCGTGGGCGTGCTCGGCGGTGCCGGGGACGCCCTGGTCGTTCCATCCGCTGCCGAGGGCGTAGACGAGGGTGTCGTACTCCAGCTCTTCGGCTTCGGCGCCGTTCGCGTCGCGGACGGGGAGGACGGTGACGGTCTTGCGGTCGACGTCGACTCCCGTGACCCTCGCGAGCTTCAGGTCGACGCCGGTGCCCGCGAACATCTCACTGAAGGGCCGGGGCTTGAGGGACTGGCCGGTCGCCAACTGGTGATTGCGGACGCGCTCGACGAAGTCGGGCTCGGCGTTGACGAGGGTGATGGCGACGTCTTCGCTGCGCAGCCGCCTGGCGAGGCGCCCGGCGGTGATGGCTCCGGAGTATCCGGCTCCGAGGACGATGATGCGGTGCTGCATTCCTGGCTCCCTGTCTTGAGCGGACCGAGCGGACCGAGCGGACCGAGCGGACCGAGCGGACCGAGCGGATTCGCCCCTTGAACCGGACGGCCCGCCGTTTCCTGACAGGAACGCGGTGTGAAGCACCTCACATCAGGGTCAGAAGGCGCGGAGCAGCGGTTCGCCGTGGTCGGCGGCCGCCCACTGCGCGGTCGCGCGGGCGAGCTTGTCGGGGTTGGCCTGGCTGCGGACAGCGGCGATGCCCTCGTCGGTGACCTCCAGGCACATGACGCCGACGACCCGGCCGTCGACGACCGCCACGACGGCGGGGTCGCCGTTGGCGGTCGTGGCGTACACCTCGGGCGAGCCGCCGACCAGGGCGCGCTTGGCCTTGCCCGGCTTGAACAGGCCCCGCATGAACTTCGCGACCGCGACGGCGCCCTCGAACGCCCTCGTGCGGGCCGGCACCTTCCCGCCGCCGTCGCCGATCGAGACGGCGTCCTGGGTGAGCAGCCGCACGAGCGGCTCGGTCCGGCCGCTGGTGGCGGCCGCGAGGAACTCCTCGACGACGCGTCGGGCGGCGGCCTCGTCGATCTCGGTGCGGGCCTTGCCGTCCGCGACGTGCTTCTTGGCGCGGTGGAGGATCTGCTGACTGGCCGCCTCGGTGATGTCGAGCATCTCGGCGATCTCCCGGTGCGGGTAGTCGAAGGCCTCCCGCAGCACGTACACCGCCCGCTCGTTGGGGGAGAGGCGCTCCAGCAGGGCGAGAACGGCGTACGAGACCGATTCGCGCTGTTCGACGCTGTCGGCCGGGCCGAGCATCGGGTCTCCGGCGAGCAGCGGCTCGGGCAGCCATTGGCCCACGTAGGTCTCCCGCCGCGCGCGGGCCGAGGTGAGCTGGTTGAGGCACAGGTTGGTGAGGACCTTCGTCAGCCAGGCCTCGGGGACCTCGATATGGGCGACGTCAGCGGCCTGCCAGCGCAGGAACGTCTCCTGCACGGCGTCCTCGGCCTCGCTCGCGGAGCCGAGGAGGCGGTACGCGATGGCCTCCAGGCGGGGCCTGGATGCCTCGAACCGGTCCACGTCGTTCATGGTCAGGGTCATGGCCGGGATCCTAGGGGGTGTTTTGAAAGTGCGGCGAGGGTGCGTGCCGGGCGCCGTGGGTGCTGTGCGGGACTTTCAAAACACCCCCTAGTTCGCGCGGCGCGCGACGGCCGCCGCATTGCGGCCCCGCGCCCCTCGACCGGTGCTGTTCGGCTTCCCGGAAATACAGACAGGCATAGGGCAGCGGCCTCGGGGTAGTCGAGCGTGCCGGTGGGGAAGCGGCGGAGTGCCTGGGGAGGTCGACGCCGCTTCCCCCTCTCTTGCGGCCTCCGTCCATGCGTCGCAGGCGCTGCCTCGTCCTGTCAGCCGTAGTCAGCCGTACTCGGGCTGCCACATGGCGTCCTGGATCTGCTGGATCACGTCGTCGAAGCGGGCCCGCGCGACGCCCTCCTCGGCGGCCCGGCGGGCGACGGCCGCGGCGACCACGGCCGACGAGGTACGCAGGTTCTCCACCTCCGGCAGCAGGGCGGCGCCGGGCTGCGACAGGTCGGCGAGGCCGGCGACGGCTTCCGCCGCGGCCTGGAGCATGCCGTCGGTGATCCGCTCGGCGCCGGCCACCACGGCGCCCAGCCCCAGCCCCGGGTAGAGGAGGGCGTTGTTGGCCTGGCCGATGACGTAGGTCGTGCCGTCCAGCTCCACCGGAGGGACCGGGATGCCGACGGCGACCAGGGCCTTGCCGCCGGTCCACCGCAGGACGTCTTGTGGCATGGCCTCGATCTTCTCCGTGGGGTTGGACAGCGGCAGGACGAGCGGCCGGTCCACGTGGCGGGCCAGGGAGCGCACCACGTCCTCGGTGAAGGCCCCGTGCTGTGTGGAGGTTCCCACCAGTACGGTCGGCCGTACCCGGTCCACCACGCTCGGCAGGTCGGCCGGCTGGTCGTCGGGCCACTCGTCGTCGGGGCGCGCGTACGGCTGCTGGTAGTCGCGGAGCCCCTCTGTGGACTGCCGTAGCAGGCCCTGGCGGTCCACGCACCAGATACGCCGGGTGGCCTCCTCGCGGTCCAGTCCGTCGCGGACCATCGCGTCGCGCAGCTGGTCGGCGATGCCCACGCCCGCCGTCCCGGCGCCGAAGACCACGACCCGCTGATCCCGCATGGGCGTACCGGTGACTCGTGCCGCGTTCAGGACGCAGGCCAGCGTGATCGCGCCGGTGCCCTGCATGTCGTCGTTGAAGGTGCGGATCTTCTCGCCGTACTGCTGGAGGATGCGGCGGCCGTTGCCGGGGCCGAAGTCCTCCCAGTGCAGCAACGCGCGCGGGAACAGCTCGGTGACCGCCTCCACGAAGGCGGCTATGAACGCGTCGTACGCCTCGCCGCGCACCCTGTTGTGCCGGTTGCCGATGTACAGCGGGTCGTTGAGCAGTGCCTGGTTTCCGGTGCCGACGTCGAGCATCACCGGCACGGCCCGGCCCGGGTGGATGCCCGCGGCGGCGGTGTAGACGGCCAGCTTGCCGACCGAGATCTGCATGCCGCCGACGCCCCAGTCGCCGATGCCGAGGAGCTGCTCCGCGTCGGTCGCCACCACCAGGTCGACGTCGTCGGGGCCGAGGCCGAGCACCTGGAAGGCGGGTCGGATGTCCTCGGGCCGGTCGATGGAGAGGTAGACACCGCGCGGTCGCCGGTATTCGTGGCTGTAGCGCTTGATCGCCTCGCCCACGGTCGGGTCGTACACGATCGGCAGCAGCTCGGTGAGGTGGTCGGTGAGCAGCCGGAAGTAGAGGACCTCGTTGCGGTCGTGGAGCTGCTCCAGGTACACGTTCTTCGCCAGGTCGTCCGGCTGCGCCCGCAGTTGCTCCCAGGCGCGGCGGGCCTGGAGCTCCAGGGACAGCACCGCGGGCGGCAGCATCCCGACCAGGCCGTGCCGCTCCCGCTCCTCCTGGGTGAAGGCGACGCCCTTGTTGCTCAGCGGGTCCGCGAGCAGTGCGCGCCCGTCCGGTTGCCGGCGGCCGGTGTGGCCCTTCCCCTTCCTCTGGTGGTCGTCCTGTGCACGGTTTCGGGGCGGGGCCATCGGCTCTCCTCGTGTCGCACGACTGCCGTCGGGGCTCGTTTCCTGCCGGCCGCCCCGGGTACCCCGCTCGGCACGACAGGCGCACCGGCGCCCCAAGCCTTTGCCGCTCTTTGACGTGGCCCATCGTTCGGGTACGGCGGCTCTCACGCCTCCCAGCCGGTGCGGCGATCCCCGCGACGAAAGAAAGAGAAGAGGGGGACATCCCCATGCACGAGCCCGCCCAGCAGCAACAGCCTCCGGGTTCCGAGGCGGGACCTGCGGCCCCGGGCGGACCACGGTGAGCACAGCTACCGCGGATCGGGCCGACTGGCCGGGAAGACAGCTGTGATCACCGGTGGTGACAGCGGCATCGGCAAGGCGGTCGCGATCGCCTACGCCCGCGAGGGCGCCGATGTCCTCCTCTCACACCTGAACGAGGAGGAGGACGACGCCCGCGACACGGCGCGCTGGGTGGAGGAGGCCGGCCGCAAGGCGGTCCTGGTGCCGGGCGACCTGTCCGATCCCGCCCACTGCCGCGAGGTGGTGGCGCGGGCCGTGGAGGCGTTCGGCCGCATCGACGTCCTGGTCAGCAACGCGGCGTTCCAGATGTTCCGCGAGTCGATCGAGGAGGTCCCGGACGAGGAGTGGGACCACACGCTGGCGACCAACCTCAGCGCCATGTTCCACCTCTGCAAGGCGGCGGTGCCGCACATGAAGCCGGGTGCGTCGATCATCGCGTCCAGCTCGCTGAACTCCGACACCCCGCCGCCTGGCCTGCTGGCGTACAACGCGACGAAGGCGGGCCTGGCCAACATGGTCGGCTCGCTGTCCCAGGCCCTCGCCGACCGGGGCATCCGGGTCAACAGCGTCGCCCCGGGGCCCATCTGGACGCCGCTGATCCCCGCCTCGATGCCGCCCGAGCAGGTCGAGGACTTCGGCAGCCAGACCCCGCTGGGACGGGCCGGGCAGCCGGCCGAGCTCGCCCCCGTGGACGTCATGCTCGCCTCGGACGAGGCCGCGTACGTCTCGGGTGCGCGCATCGCCGTCACGGGCGGCCAGCCGATCCTCTGACTCCCTGTCAGGACCTAGGGGGGTGACTGGTACCCCTTGCCGCTGACCACCCCCGTCAAGCAACACCTCTTCGGCGGCCGGGCGATCGCCGAACGACTGGGCCGTACCGGCCTGACCGACGGCCGGGTCGCCGAGGCCGTCAGGTACTGAGTGCGGTGCGCAGCTCCGAGGCCATCAGTTCGATGGCCTCCTTGCCGGCCGGCGCCGGACCGGTGTGGGTGAAGTAGTGGTCGACGCCCTCGAAGACGCGGTGGGTGACCGGGACGCCCGCGGCGTCCAGGGCCTTGGCGTAGGCGTCGCCCTCGTCGCGCAGGCGGTCGTGCTCCGCGACGATGACCAGGGCGGGCGGCAGCCCGGCGAGGTCGTCGGCCAGACCGGGAGAGACGAGGGGAAGGGCGCGATCGGCGGGATCCGGGACGTAGGCGGCGGTGAAGACCCGCATGAGGTGGGGGGTGAGCAGCGGCTTGGCGATGGGGGAATGCTTGGCGGCGGGGTCGGCGAGCTGGTCGAGCGGTGCGGAGTCGATGATCTGGAGGCGGGGCGTGAAGGTGCCGCGGTCCCGGGCCGTGCGGCAGACCGCGGCGGTCAGGTTGGCCCCGGCGCTGTGTCCGCCCACGGCGAGCCGTGAGCCGTCCCAGTTGTTGGCGGGTCCGTTCTCGGCGACCCACGCGGTGACGTCGTATGCCTGGGTGACGGCTGCGGGGAACTGCCGCTGCGGGGAGACGGCGTAGTCCACGTTGATCACGACACAGTCGGCCGTGGCGGCTATGTAGCGGCAGATGTGGTCGTCCTGCTCGGGACGGGCGACGACGAAGCCGCCTCCGTGGAAGTTGATGTACACGGGGGGCGGAGTGCCGGTTGTGGCCGACGGGCGGTAGACGGTGCAGGTCACCGGTCCCGCGGTGGTCTCCACCTGGAGGGATTCGGTGTGCTTGGGGATGTCGGTGAAGCGCAGGTCCTCGTGCACGCGGGCCATCATGCCGCCGAGCAGCAGCTGCACCCCTCTGGCCTGGAATCTGGCGAACAGCATGGCCCCACCCTCATTCGATGCAACTTTGAATTAACAGGATTCCTGATAATGGACGCTCATCCTGCATCACGCAACGGTCAGCGCGTCACGGGTGAGTCCGGGATCGCGTGTCGGTCCGGCGCCTGCGTGCGTCCTTGCTGTTCTCAGACGTCCAGGATCTTGACCCGCGTGTGCTCCGGGCGTACGTTCCCCTCGCAGTAACCGGTTACTACCTAAATTCCGTGCGCCCAGGAGGGGTCCCTTCACGATGAGAGCCGCAGGAGACCAGGAAGAGCCTGTCGCGGACAGAGGCGGCCGCTCGGGGGCGCTGTCCCGCCGGGGGATCCTCAAGGGGGCGGCCGTCACGGTCGGGATGGCGGCGGTGGGGCTCGGCACCACACGGCCGGCCTACGCCGCGGACGCCGCGGTCAGCGCCACCGCACGCATGGGCGGCACGTCCATCACGATGTCGGTGGTGGGCGGAGCACTCCAGTGGTCCGTCGCGCGGGGCGGCAGGACGGTGATCGACACCTCCGCCCTGGGCCTCAGGCTGAGTGACGGGACCACCCTCGGCAGCGACGTGACGGTGACCGACAACGCGCTCTGCACCAGCCACGACACCTGGTCCCCGGTCTACGGGCGCAACGCGACCGTCACCGACCTCTACCAGGAGCAGCGCTGGACCCTCCAGGACACCGCCTCGGGGATCCGCTTCGGCGTCCAGGCCCGCGCCCACAGGACCGGCGTCGCCCTCCGCTACGTCCTGCTCGACACAGGCACAGCGACCGACACCGGCGGCGACAGCGACATCACCGCCACCATCGCCGACGAACTGACGACCTTCGTCTTCCCGGACGGCACCACCGTCTACAGCGCCCGCGACGAGAACGCCTACCTCCCGGTCGCCCCCGACGCCATCCCCTCCACCGGAACGTCGAGCACGGACCAGGGCCCCCTGACCGACCTGCCGCTGACCGCCACCCTGTCCAACGGGATCATCGCCTGCATCTGCGAGTCCGCGAGGGTGAACTTCCCCCGTCTGATGCTCAGTTCGGTCTCCGGGCAGCCGGGCGCCCTCTCCGCCTTCCTGATGGAGCACACCGCCCGCGGCACCGGCCCGGTCGAGACGACCACCACGGTCACCACTCCGTTCGCCACGCCGTGGCGCGCGGTGGTGATCGGGTCGACGCACGCCGAACTGGTCGACAACGCCGAACTGGTGCTCAATCTGGCCCCGGCGAGCGCACTCACCGACACCTCATGGATCAAACCGGGCAAGGTCTTCCGCTGCGAGCTCAGCACCGCCGCCGGCGTCTCGGGTGTCGACTTCGCCGTGGCCCGCGGCCTGGAGTACATCGAGTACGACGCCGGCTGGTACGGGCCCGAGTTCACCACCATCGACGCGACGACCCCGATCGCCGCCATCGACATGCCGTCGGTCATCTCGTACGCCACCGGGAAGGGCATCGGCGTCTTCCTCTACGTCAACCGGCTCGCGCTGACCGACGCGGACGCGCTGTTCGGTCTCTACAAGAGCTGGGGCGTCGCGGGCATCAAGCTCGGCTTCATCAACGACGGCACCCGGTCGATGACCGACCAGATCATCGACTGGGCGAAGACGGCCGCGAAGTACCGGCTGCTGATCGACATGCACGACGACGTCCGGCCGTTCGGCTACGAGCGCACGTACCCGAACTGGATCAGCCTGGAAGGCGTCCGGGGCAACGAGCAGTTCCCGACGGCCACGCACAACGTGACGCTGCCCTTCGCCCGCAACATCGGCGGCCCGATGGACTACACCATCTGCTACGGGCAGTCACGCGACAAGACGACCAACGCCCATCAGATGGCGATGGCCGCGGTCTACTACCAGCCCCTCAACTTCCTCTTCTGGTACGACAAGCCGTCCAAGTACGCGGGCACCGCGAACTGGCCCGGACTGCCCTGGTTCAACGCCGTCCCCACCACCTGGGACGAGAGCAGGACCCTGGCCGGCTCGATCGGCGAGTACGTGGCCGTCGCCCGCCGCAACGGGTCCACCTGGTACCTCGGAGCGATGACGAACGAGACGGCCAGGACCCTGCCGATCCCGCTGTCGTTCCTGGACGACGGGACCTACACGGCGACCGTCTACGCCGACGGCATACCGGGCACCAACCCGTACCAGACCCCGGTCGTGGTCAGCACCCGGACCGTCACCTCGCAGACCACGCTGGATGTGGCCATGGCCAAGGCGGGCGGTCAGGCGATCATCCTGAAGCGGGACTGACGGCTCAGGCGGTGAGAGGCGGTTGGGGCGGGGCGATGCTCTGTTCCGTCCAGATCGTCTTGCCGGTGGGGGTGGGGCGGGTGCCCCAGCGTTGGGTCAGCTGGGCGACCAGGAGCAGGCCGCGGCCGCCTTCGTCGTAGGCGCGGGCGCGGCGCATGTGGGGGGCCGTGTTGCCGGCGTCCGAGACCTCGCAGATGAGGCTCGTGTCGTGGATGAGGCGCAGCTGGATGGGCGGTTCGGCGTGCCGGATGGCGTTGGTGACCAGTTCGCTGACGACCAGCTCCGTGACGAAGGCGGAGTCGGACAGCCCCCAGGAGGCCAGTCGGTCGACCGCGTTCTTGCGGGCCTCGGCGACTGCGGAAGGGTCGGGGGGCACGTCCCAGGCGGCGACCTGGTCGGCGTCGAGCGCCCGGGTGCGGGCGAGAAGCAGGGCGACGTCGTCGGTGGGCCGCTTGGGGAGTACGGATCCCAGGACCGTGTCGCACAGGACGTCCAGGGATGCGGCGGGAGCGGCGAGGGCCATCCGCAACCGGGAGATGCCGAGGTCGAGGTCGTCGTCGTCGCGGGATTCGACCAGGCCGTCGGTGTAGAGAGCGAGCAGGCTGCCTTGCTGCAGTTCGATCTCGACCGACTCGAAGGGAAGTCCGCCCAGGCCGAGCGGGGGCCCCGCGGGAAGGTCGAGCAGTTCCACGGTGCCGTCCGGGCTCACCACGGCGGGCAGCGGATGCCCTGCCCGGGCGAGCGTGCAGTGGCGGGACACGGGGTCGTACACGGCGTACAGACACGTCGCTCCGACGTCTCCCGTGGTCTCCCCGTGCCCGGCGTTCCGCTCCGTGCCCTCAGCCTCGGTGGCCAGGCGGCCCACCAGGTCGTCGAGGTGGGTGAGCAGTTCGTCGGGGGGCAGATCGATGTCGGCCAGGGTGCGTACGGCGATCCGCAGCCGGCCCATGGTCGCGGAGGCGTGGATGCCGTGGCCCACGACGTCGCCCACCACCAGCGCCACCCTGGCTCCGGACAGCGGGATCACGTCGAACCAGTCGCCGCCCACCCCGGCCCGGGCGCCGGCCGGGAGGTAGCGGGAGGCGACCTCCACCGCGGCCTGCACGGGCAGGCCGCGCGGCAGCAGGCTGCGCTGCAGGGTGACGGCGGTGCGCCGTTCGCGGGTGTAGCGCAGGGCGTTGTCGATGCTGACGGCAGCCCGGGCCGCCAGTTCCTGGGCGAGTACCAGGTCGTCCTGCTGGAACGGGTCGGGATGCCGGTGACGGACGAAGACGGCGACACCCAGGGTCGTTCCGCGCGCCGACAGGGGCACGGTCATCACCGAGTGGAAGCCGAAATCGCGGATCCGGGAGGCCCTCGGGGGCGCCCGTTCCACCCACTCGGCGATCGCGGGCGCCGTCACGTGATGCAGCGCGGCGCGTCCCGACCTCAGGCTCTCGACCGGCGGGGAGCCCGCCGGGTACCGGTCCACCTCGCCCGGAGCGACGACCGCCTCGGGGACGCCCGGAAGCACGGACTGGTGGGCGATGCGCCGCAGTGCGAGGGAACGGTCCGCCGCCGGGATCGCCGGGGCCTCCTCGTGCAGGTCGTCGAGGGACGCCAGCAGGTCGACGCTGATGAAGTCGGCGAGGTGCGGGACCGCCACGTCTGCCAGTTCCTGCGCCGTCCGCGTCACGTCGAGGGTGCTGCCGATGCGCTTGCCGGCCTCGGCGATCAGCTGGAGGCGCTTGCGGGCCCAGTACTGCTCCGTCATGTCGTGCCCGGTGGAGGCCACGCCCACGATGCGGCCGTCCGGGTCCTCCAGGCGGTAGAGGTGGACCGACCAGGCGTGCTCACGCGTCTCACCGGGGGCACGCGCGTGGTTCTCCATGTACTGGGGCTCGCCGGTCTCCAGGGCCAGCAGCATCAGCCGCTCGATCTCCTCGACCATGGGGTCGTCCAGGACGTCCCGCAGCCGCAGCCCGCGCATGTCGTCGTCGCTCAGGCCCAGTGCGCCTTGCGAGGACCGGTTCGACCTGCGGAAGCGCAGGTCCGTGTCGTACACCGAGGTCGCGCAGAACGGGGACAGAAGGAAACCCTGCCTCATGAGTGCGTCGTCCTCGGGGTGGGGCTGCGCCCCGGTCACGGCGGAGACCAGGAGCCAGTCGCGGGGCCCGGCGTCCGGCGTCCTGTGATGCGCCAGGACCTTGGCCTCGACGCGGCGGCCGTCACGGTGCCGGAGAGCGAGCGGGCCGTGCCACCTCGGCAGCTCCGGGAAGGGCGGGAGGTCGCTCACCTTGGGCTCGTCGGCCAGAAGTGAGGCGGCCGGCCGGCCCAGGATCCGCGTCGACGAGTACCCGAGCAGGCGTTCGGCGCCGTCGCTCCAGCCGGTCACGGTGCCGTGTTCGTCGACGGTGGCGCGCGCGGTGAGCGCTTCAAGGACCACATCCGGGCCGTGCCGCGCTCCCGGCTCGTCGACGATGTGCCGCTCCATGGCCGCTCATCTCGCTCTCGTTGAGCCCCATTGCGTCTGTTCCACCTTATTCCGTCTTATTCCGTTATCAATGTGTCGCATCAGGTCCCCCAAGGCACCGGCCATCGCGAAGGAGCGCGCGCTCACGGGTGGAGTCGACCGGTGAGCATCGCCATGACCGGCTCGACCCATGAGCCGTGGCCGTCCGGGAGAACAGTCGCTACAGGTCCTCGTCCCCGAAGGGGCGAGCGTCCAGGTCTCCGTCGAACCCGTCCACGCTCGGGAACATCAGGGCCGCCACCGCGTCGGGCGGTGGATCCTTCCGGCCGCCCGGGCCCAGCAGCGCCTGCTCGGTCCAGATGCATTTCCCTGTCGCGGTGTAGCGCGTGCCCCAGCGCTGGGAGAGCGCCGTGACCAGTTGCAGGCCGCGGCCTCCCTCGTCGGTGTCCGTCGCGCGGCGGATGCGGGGCATCGTCAGGCTGCCGTCGAAGACCTCGCAGATCAGCTCGGCGCCGTGCAGCAGCCGCAGGCTGACCGGGCCCTTGGCGTGGCGTACGACGTTGCCCACCAGTTCGCTGGCCAGCAGTTCCGTGGTGGGGGTCAGGTCGTCCAGTCCCCAGTCGGAGAGTTGTTCGCGGACGTGCCGGCGGGCTTGGCCGGCCGCCTTCGGGTCCTCGGGGAGCGGCCAGGAGGCGATCCGGTCGCCGGTCAGGGCGTGCAGCCTGGCGACGAGGAACGCCGCGTCGTCGGCCGCCTGGTGCTCGGCGGGGAGCAGGCCGGCGGTGAGGGTGTCGCAGAGCTGTTCCAGGTCCGCCGCCGTGCCGTTCTCGTGAGCCGTGCGCAGGAGCCGGGCGAGGTCCGCCATGCCCTCGTCGATCTCGCGCTTCGACGACTCCACCAGGCCGTCGGTGTAGAGCACCAGCAGGCTTCCCTCGGGGACGGTCAGCTCGACCGTCTCGAAGGGCGGTTCCGCCGCGCCGAGGGGTGGATCGGCGGCCAGTTCCGGGAAGGCCACGGTGCCGTCGGGGTGGACCAGGGCCGGCGGCGGGTGTCCGGCTCGGGCGATGGAGCAGACCTGGGTGGTGGAGTCGTAGAGCGCGTACAGGCAGGTGACGTACGACTCCTCGCCCATGCCGCCGACGATGTCGTTGAGGTGGCTCATGATCTCGTCGGGGGGCAGTTCGAGGTCGGCCAGGGTGTGGACGGCCGTGCGCAGGCGGCCCATGGTGGCCGCCTCGGGCAGGCCGTGGCCCATCACGTCGCCGACGACGAGGGCGACCTGGCCGCCGGAGAGCGCGATGATGTCGTACCAGTCGCCGCCCACGTCCATGCCCTGTCCGGCGGGGAGATAGCGGGCCGCGGCCGTGCACGCGGGCAGGTCGGGCAGGCCCCGGGGGAGCAGGCTGCGCTGGAGTTCGCGGGAGCGGGTGTGTTCGGCGTCGTAGAGCCGGGCCCGGTCCAGGGCCTGGGCGACGAGGGCGCTGATCGTGGTCAGCAGGGTGCGCTCCTCGCCGGTGAGGCGGCGCGGCCGGTCGAAGGAGACCAGGCACACCCCGAACGTGTGCCCGGACGCGGTCAGCGGCAGGAACGCCCAGGACTCCTTGTCGCCGCGCTCGACCAGGTCGGTGAGGTCGGGCCAGCGCGCGGCGAACTCCCGTACGGAGGACACGAACAGCGGCGTGCCCGCCTCGATCGCCTCCCAGGCCGGGTTGCTCGTCGTCCACGGGACGCTGTTGACGTCGTCGAGGAAGTCGTCCGAGTAGCCCACGGCTCCGACGTTGTGGAGGCGTTTGCCCTCCACGGCCTGGACCAGGATTCCGGCTGCGGCGAACGGCGGCAGCACCCGTCGGGCGACCGCCTCCACCACGTCCCGCGAGGTCGTCGCCTTGGCGAGGGCCGCGGTCAGCTCAGCGATCCGGGCCGCGCGTTCGGAGGCGGCGCCCTCGGACGCCTGTCGCTCCTCCTCCAGGCGACGCTTCTCGGTGACGTCGGTGAAGTAGAGGGTGCGGCCGTCGGGACCCGGGACCAGCCGCAGGTGGTAGCGGCGGCCGGTGTCCGGCATGTGTATGTCGAAACCGGCGGACCGCTCCTCGGCCGCGGCCTTCCGGCAGCCCTTCTCCAGGCCCGGGACCTGCCGTGCGGAGGGCAGGTCCCACAGGACGCGCCCGAACAGCTCCTCCTCGGAGAAGCCCAGCGTGCGTTCCGCCTCCAGGTTGGCGAAGGTGATCCGCCACGCGTCGTCCACCGCGAGGAAGCCGTCGCTCATGTGGCGCAGGGCGCGGCCGAGCGCGTCGCGGGCGGAACGGGGCTCGTTGCTGTCCCACCCCACACCGATCATCCGGAGGGGTTCACCCTGTTCGTCGTACGTCGCCCTGCCGCGGGCCTGGGTCCAGCCCCACCGTCCGTCCAGTTTGCGCACCCGGTACTCGGCCTCGTACACGCCGTGGTCCCCGATCGCCCGCCCGGCGGCGTCCAGGGTCGGCGCCAGGTCGTCGGGGTGGACGATCCGCATCCAGTTCTCGATCTTGCCGGTGTAGTCCTGCGGCCGGGTGCCGTACAGCTCCAGGGCCGCCTCGTCCCAGATCAGCTCGCCGGTCCGGATGTCCCAGTCCCACGAGCCGACACTGACCTCCTTCAGGGCCTGCCGCAGGCGCTCACCGCCCAGCTCCGTCTGCGCGGGCCCGGACGGCGGCGGTGCCTGGCCCATGCGCTCCTCGGTCCAGGCGACGACGGCCCGCAGGAAGTCCCACTGCCGCGGGGTGGGCTCGCCCCCGTCGCCCATCAGGACGGTGAGCGCGCCGATGCTGCGGTCCCCGCTGAACACCGGTACGGCGGCCAGACCGGTGCCGGGCCATCCGGCCGGGGCGGCGTGCTCGGCCGGATCGACGGGTTCGGCGGATCTCAGCGGCACCCATACGCCGCTGCCCTGGTACAGGGCGCGGGCCGGGGCCAGCGGGCCCTCCTGGTCGACGATCTCCCAGGAGCGCGTGAGGACGGGAGGCAGACCGGTCGTCGACACCAAGCGCAGCGCGGACATGGGACCGCGGAGGTGAATCGTTCCTCCCAAGGCGCCCAGTTCTCCCACCGCATGTTGGAGCGCCAGCCGGAAGACCTCGCTCTCCGCGACACCCGGGTCCACCGTGCTGAGCAGGGCCAGCCGTGCGTTCATACCCGGTATCTAACCGTTCCCGTCTCATCCGAAGCAGTGCTTCGCAGGATTCTCACGCTCGGACCAGGGTCTGCCCTCAGGGAATCAACAGCGGGGAAACCAGGCGGAGTTATCTTGGACCGCGACGTCCGCGTGATCGTCCGGCGCGAGACCACGGCCCCCCGACCGCTGAGGAGCGACATGGACATCGGCGTCTTCATCCCGATCGGCAACAACGGCTGGCTCATATCGAAGAGCTCTCCGCAGTACATGCCGAGCTTCGAGCTGAACAAGGCCATCGTGCGCAAGGCCGAGGAACACGGCCTCGACTTCGCCCTGTCGATGATCAAACTCAAGGGGTTCGGCGGCGAGACCCAGTTCTGGGACCACAACCTCGAGTCGTTCACGCTGATGGCGGGCCTGGCCGCCGTGACCGACCGGATCAAGCTGTACGCCTCCACGCCGATCCTCGCGCTGCCGCCGGCGATCGTCGCGCGCATGGCCGTGACGGTCGACTCGATCGCCCCCGGCCGGTTCGGCGTCAACATCGTCACCGGCTGGGCGCCGGGCGAGTATTCCCAGATGGGCCTGTGGCCCGGTGACGAGCACTTCGGCAACCGCTACGCCCGTGCCGTCGAGTACGTCACCGTGATGAAGGAGCTGTGGAGCGAGGGCGTCAGCAACTTCAAGGGCGAGTTCTACGAGATGGACGACTGCGTGCTGTCACCCAGGCCGGTGAACGGGCACATTGACATCGTTGCCGCGGGCCAGAGCAACACCGGCATGAAGTTCGCCGCCGAGCACGCCGAGTACAACTTCATCCTGGGCAGCGGCGTGAACACCCCGCTCGCCCTCGCGGACACCACGGCCACGCTCGTGGACATGGCGCGGGAAACCGGCCGTGACGTCGGCGCGCTCTCCCTCTTCATGGTCATCGCGGACGAGACCGACGAGGCCGCCCGGGCGAAGTGGCAGGACTACCACGACAACGCCGACCGCGCGGCGCTCGCGTACATGGCGGGGGAATCGGCCACGGACACGACCGCCGACGACTCCTCCACCGCGCGGACCATCTCGCTGCCCGAGGGCGCCGTGAACTTCAACATGGGCACGCTCGTCGGCTCGTACGAGACCGTCGCCAAGATG
The DNA here is from genome assembly GCF_042870385.1 of Streptomyces sp. NPDC006602. Lineage (NCBI taxonomy): Bacteria > Bacillati > Actinomycetota > Actinomycetes > Kitasatosporales > Streptomycetaceae > Streptomyces > Streptomyces sp. NPDC006602. Next base: position 105,153 of record NZ_JBIAHG010000005.1, read on the forward strand.
CTCGACGAGGTCGCCGAGGTCGCCGGCACCAAGGGGATCATGCTGGTGTTCGACGACTTCCTCGAGGGCCTCGAGACCTTCGGTACGCGCGTCCAGCCGCTGATGACGTCCCGGTCGGGCGGGTCGGCGGCGGCCTGACCCGGCTTTCCTGCCCCCGGGGCTCAGGAACCGTCGGGGGTCAGGAGCCGTCGGGGGTCAGGAGCCGTCGGGCTGGCAGTGCGGGCACCACACCGTGGTGCGGCTCGCCATACGGGAACGACGCAGGTGGGTGCCGCAGCGCGGGCAGGCCGGGTCGGGGTCGTCGCGGTGGCCGGTGAGCCAGGAGTCGCGCGGGGGGACGCAGCCGGCGGTGACGGCGGAGCGCAGGGTGCGGCGCATCTGGGTGTAGAGGCGGCGGCGTTCGGGCTCGGTGAGGTCGTTCGCCCGGCCCATGGGGCTCAGCCCGGCCCGCCACAGGATCTCGTCGGCGAGCAGATTGCCGAGTCCCGCCAGGACCGACTGGTCGGTGAGGACGGTCTTGACCCGGCCGCGGCGGGAAGCGAGCGCCGCCTCGAAGTCGTCGCGGTCCACCGCCAGCGCGTCGGGCCCCTGCCCGTCCAGCAGCCGTACGACACCGGACTCGTCGTCGGCCAGCCACAGACCCCGGAGCTTGCGCTGGTCGCGGTACCGGACCTGGCGGTCGCCGTCCACGGTGAACAGGACCCGGTCGTGGGCCTCGATCCGGTCGTCGGGGCTGCCGCAGACCAGCCGGCCGGTCATGCCGAAGTGCAGCATGAGGGTGGGGCCGTCGCCGGTGCGGGCGAGCAGCCACTTCCCGCGCCGCTCCGGCCTGCCGAACCGGCGGCCTTCCAGCGCCTCGCGCAGCCGCCGCGCGCTCACCCCGTGCAGGACTCCCGCGTCGCGCACCTCGACGCGGCGGATGACCCTGCCCTTCGCGCAGGACTCGAGCACCTCGCGGAATCCCTCGACGTCCGGCAGCTCGGGCATGGGGCACGTCCTCTCTCCCCTCCCTCAGGACATGGTCACTCGCGGCAGGCCGACGCGCAGCCCCACACGCTCCGCGCGTCAGCGTGCCGGTGCGTCACCAAGCGGTGCGTCACCAAGCCGGTGCGTCACCAGGTCAGGGCGTCCGCCATGGTCGACTGCCAGTACGAGACGCCGATCGAGTCGTCGACGTACACGCCCTTCGCGGGGAGTGACGGGTGGGCGGCGCTCGTGCCCTTGTCGAGGAAGACCGCGAGGGACTTGGCGGTGTGGCCGTGGGAGCCGCTGCCGTCCCCGGCCGCGAGCAGGACGCTCGCATAGCCCGACTCGCCCGGGGCCAGCGTGACCACCGCCTGCGGCTTGGAGTCCTCGAAGGCCGGCGGGACGGACTGGGCCTCGTCGAACCGGACGGCCGGGTAGCCGGTGAGGTCGCAGTTCTTCGAGCCGGTGTTGGTGACGGTGAGGAGAAGGTGGTTCAAGGGCCGGGAGACCTCCGTGGCGGCCATCCGGGTGATGGTGGCGGAGCAGGGGACGGTGGCGGACGCCGAGTCCTTCGAGCCTCCGGACGCCGAACCCGTCGAACCTCCGGACGCCGAGCCCTTCGAACCCCCGGACGCCGGGCTCGCGGGGTCGCCCTGTCCCGTCCCCGTGGACGTTCCCCCGCTCCCCTCGGTCGACGGCGTGGCGGACGCCGCGGACGGTGTGGGCGAGGACGTGGCGGAAGCCGTGGACCCCGATCCCGCCGACGCGCCCTCGTCACGGACGCCCTCTCCTTGGTTGCACGCCGCCAGCGTCAGCGTGGCGACCGTGATCGCGGCGGCGGCAAGCATACGGGTGCGGTGGGTGCGTGCGGACATGTGATCCCCCTGGTGCGGTACGGGCGTTGGCACGGGCCGCTCGACCGGGTGCCGGGAGCGGCGTGCTTGGATGACCAGAGCTTGTGCGGTGATCCGTCCCGGCCGCCACGTCTGCCGGTGCATCCGGGACGCTGGAACGCCTGCACCAGCTGTGACCAGGGGGAACGACCTTCCCCTGGAACGGGGTTACGGAACAAGGGGAGAGGGAGGAACGGTGGCGGGGGACGACTTCTCGGAGCTGTTGGGCCGGCTGAAGGAGCGGTCCGGGCTCAGTTACGGGGTGCTCGGAAAGCGGCTGCACACGAGTGCGTCCACGCTTCACCGGTACGTCAACGGGGACGCCGTACCGACGGACTACGCGCCCGTGGAGCGGTTCGCGCGCGTGTGCAAGGCGACGCCCGAGGAGCTGGTGGAACTGCACCGGCGGTGGGTGCTCGCGGATGCCCGGCGGGGGCAGAAGGCGGGCGGTGCCCCGGCCGAGACCGAGACCGAGGCCGAGGAACAACCTCGGGCGGAGGTAGCGGCGGACGTGGTGGCGGACGTAGCGGCGGAGGCTCCCGTGGCGCGGCGGCGGCGTACCGTCGTCCTCGCCGGTGCCGCCGTGGCCGCCGCCGTCGTGTCGGCCGCGCTCGTGGTGAATCTCGTCTCCGGCAAGGGTGATGACGACCAGGGCGCGAAACAGTCCGTGGGAGCCGCCTCAAAGTCCGTGGACGACAGTCCCGGCGCCTCGAAGTCCCCTGGCGGGAAAGGCGAGTCGGCGTCGGTTTCGGCCTCGCCGTCCGCCTCCCGCAGCGGCGGTCCTACGGCTGCCACCGCCTCCCCCTCCCGCAGCGGCGGGGCCGGAGCGGGACAGGGCGGCGGTTCCGAGGACGGGGCCACCGCGCCCGACGTCGCCGTGGATCCGTACAAGTGGGACGGGCCGTGCAGCCAGCACTACCTGGTCGACCGGAAGCCCGAGCAGATCCCTCCGCCGCCGGCCGAGCCGGACGCGCGCGGGTGGGTCACCGCGCTCGGCGGGGTCGCCGGCGGGCAGCAGATGCTCGCGCTGACCGTGCAGGGCACCGGGAAGGCCACCGTCGTCCTGGACAAACTGCATGTGCGGGTGGTGGAGAAGAGCGCGCCGCTCGCCTGGAACGACTTCGCGATGGGCGTCGGGTGCGGTGGCGGCGTGGAGACCGCCTCGTTCGGTGTGAACCTGGATGCCGGGCGGCCCTCGACCTCCCCGAAGGCCGGGCAGCGCGACTTCCCGTACAAGGTGAGCGAGTCCGACCCCGAGGTCTTCTACGTCTTCGCGGACGCGCGGGCGCACAACGTGAGCTGGTACCTGGAGCTGGACTGGTCCAGCGGCGGCAAGCAGGGCTCCGTACGCATCGACGACCACGGCAAGCCGTTCCGAACGAGCGGGAACGTGGGGCGGCCCGCGTACAACTACCCGCTCGGTGGCTCCGAGTGGGCGCGGGACGAGTGGAACCCCGACATCCCCGGCTGAGCGCACGACAGGCGGTGCATGACAGGCGGTACACGACAGGCGGCATTGCGACCATGGAACTCAGGGGCGCCGGGAGGAGTTGGCAGGAGGACCGGCGGAACGCCTTCGGGCGACCGGAACGACATGGGGAAGCCGAGGTGGCACTGATGGCGATGTGGGATCGGATCAAGGACCAGGCCAAGGGGCTGCAGCAGCAGGCGCAGGGCACGCGGGGCGCCGGCAGCCACGGGCGGCCGGGGTCGGGGTCGGGATCCGCCGGGGGATCGCGGGCGCAGCTGGTCAACACCCTCAAGTCCCAGCTCACCTCTCTCAAGACGGAGCTGAAGAGCGGCGCCTACCGGGATGCCAGCATGGCCATGTGCGCCCTGGTCGCCGCTGCCGACGGGCAGGTCGACCCGGCCGAGCGGCAGCATGTGGAGTCGCTGATCCTGAACAACGACGTCCTGCAGAACTTCCCCTCCGAACAGCTGCGGCAGCGCTTCAACAAGCACGTCGACCAGCTGGCGCTCAACTTCCAGCAGGGCAAGGCCGAGGCCCTGCAGGAGATCGCCAAGGCCGCGAAGAAGCCCACGGAGGCCAGGGCGGTCGTACAGACCGGCTTCGTCGTCGCGGGTGCGGACGGATACATCGCGCCGGCCGAGGAGCAGATCCTGCGCGAGGCCTGCTCGGTACTCGGCCTGTCCGCCCAGGAGTTCGGCCTCTGACGCACGGCGCCGCCGCGCGGCGGCAGGTCGCGACCGGCCCCGCTCAGCCGTGCAGGTCGCGGTAGGCCGCGGCCGCGCCGGGGTTTGAACTGCACTCGTTCTAGTGAAGATGAGCGATTATTCCGCGCACGATCCTGGCGAACATCGAGGCCAGCCAGGCCGTGGATGTCACCGGTGGTGTGGGCCTGTACGCCCGGGTCTCCTCCCATGACCAGAAGGCTGACCTGGAGCGGCAGACCGCGCGCCTTGCAAAGTGGGCGGCGAAGGCCCGGCACCGGGTCGTGCGTGTGGAGTCGGAGATCGCCTCGGGCATGAACGGAGCGCGGGCGAAGGTCCGACGCCTGCTGGCCGACCCGGCCGTAACGACCGTGGTCGTCGAGCACAAGGACCGCCTGGGCCGGATGAATGTTGAGCTCGTCGAGGCCGCTCTGGCCGCGCACGGCCGCCGCCTGGTCGTCCTCGACGAGGGCGAGGTCGAGGACGACCTGGTCCGCGACATGACCGAGGTCCTGACCTCGTTCTGTGCCCGCCTGTACGGCCGCCGCTCGGCGGGGAACCGGGCGCAGAAAGCACTTGAGGCGGCCGCGGAGTGAACGAGCGAACGCAGCCGTTCCGTCCGGTCCGGGACCCGTTCGTGGTCCAGGACCGGGCGGGTGTCGCGATCCGTGACCGGTTCAAGGACCTCACACCCCAGGACGACAAGGTCCTGCGTCTGGTCGGCGCCCACCTCGGTTCTCTCGCAGCCGCTGACCTCGCCCTGTACTCGCGGGCCGGTTTCGAGCGCACCAACCAGACCTGGGCCACCCGCAAGCAGGACCTGACCGCCGGGTCGTCGTCGCGTTGGGCCGGTGCCGTCACCAAGGGCACCCACGACCAGTACGCCCTGGCCCGGCGCGGCCAGTTCGCATACCGCGACAAGCTCACCGACGGCATCCGCATGCTTCGGCACCGTCTGTCCCTCCCGGTCGGGGAGAAGGGCACGAAGGGCAGGCCGGGTGGGTACCGGTCGCAGGCGGAGTGGTTCCGCAAGTCCCGCCGACTCCACATCCTCAAGGCCCGTCTCGCGGCCGTCTCGCAGGACATCGCGACCGGTCGGGTGCACGTCGTGCGCGGCGGGAAGAGGCTCGCGAACAACCGGCACAACCTGGCCGCCGCCCAACTCACCGAGACCGGATGGCGGGAACGCTGGGAGGCTGCCCGCTGGTTTTTGAGCGCGGACGGCGAGTCGGGGAAGCGGTTCGGGAACGAGACGATCCGCGTCGCCCCGGACGGCGAGGTCTCGATCAAGCTGCCCAAGCCGCTTCGGTACCTGGCCAACAGCCCGCGTGGCCGGTACGTCCTGACCAGCCGCGTCGCGTTCCAGCACCGGGGCGAGGAGTGGGCCGACCGCATCGCCCACGACCGTGCGGTCGCGTACGAGATCCACTACGACGTGGCCAAGGGCCGCTGGTACCTGACCGCCTCGTGGAAGCGCCCCGCCGTGCAAACCCTCCCGTTGGAGGCGGCGCGGGCGGGCGGGCTGATCGGTGTGGACACGAACGCCGACCACTTCGCCGCGTACCGCCTCGACCAGCACGGCAACCCGGTCGGTGACCCGCAACGGTTCACCTACGACCTCACCGGCTCGGCGGACCACCGCGACGCGCAGCTACGCCACGCGCTCAGCCAGTTGCTGCGCTGGGCCACCCGGATCGGCGTCACCGCGATCGCCGTCGAAGACCTCGACTTCTCCGACGGGAAGACCCGCGAGAAGTTCGGCCGCAAGAAGCGCTTCCGGCAGCTCATCCACGGCATCCCCACCGGCAAGGTCAAGGCCAGGCTGGTGAACATGGCCGCCGAGCACGGCCTGGCCCTGGTCGCCGTCGACCCGGCATACACCTCCAAGTGGGGCGCCGAGCACTGGAAGACACCCCTGACCAGCAGCAAGCGTGCGATGACCCGCCACGACGCAGCGGGCATCGCGATCGGAAGGCGCGCCCTCGGGCACCCGATCCGGCGACGGACGAAACCGCCCCGCCACCACCAGAGCGATGGTGGCGGGCATCGGACCGTCCAGGCCGATTGTGGTACTCGGGGGCGTGAGGGACTCCGCCGGACACGGAACGGAACCAGCCCCCAGAGGGCGGCGACCGGCCGTGCGGTCACAGCGGGGAACCAGCGTGCCCAACACCGTTCGGGACACGCGGCTGAGCATGGGTCCTGGCAACAGGACTCACTCCCGCTCAGTCTTTAGGAACGGTGAGGAAGGGGCCCGCGTCGGGTGACTCCACCAGGAGCTGCGGGGCGACGGTCTGGTCCGCCGACGATTCGTTTCGGTAGGTGACGGTGACCTCATGACTCTGTCCGTCGGCCGCGAGGGGGCTCGCGGGCAGGTCCACGAAGTCGACGGGTGCGGACGACACCGCGGCGGCGGACTGATGCGTGGTGGCCGCCGCCGCGGGCCCCGCCGTGGCCAGGCCGGCCAGCCCACGACGAGAGCCAGGAAACCAATCCTGAGACGGCTGTTCTTCGATGACACGCTGTTCCTTAGGGTTCGCAAAGGTGAATTGGTGTGCAGCGTAACCCGATTCGACGCCCGGCGGATCAGCCGAATGGCCGAGGCGGGGAGTTCACCACATGTGACCTCAACTCCACTCTGAGGAGCGAGAGATGAACTGCTCTCCACTTCTCGTGGATATTTCGTGGATACCCCCCGGTAGCGCCTCTCAGGCGCCAACCGCAGTCATAGCGGACTGATAACTTCCGCTCACCGGCCCGGGGGAACCGCAAAGCCGGTACCAGACCTTGAAAAATGAACCCGGACGGAATGCCTTGCGCGCTTCTCGTGAAAATCCCGGAGGAAGGCACCGCTGGCGGGTGCCGAAAAGTCGACGCGGTCGAATACTCGCGGCCGGCGGAACAGCCGTAGTGGCGGGGGCACTTGTCGCACCGCTGGCGTCGGCGGCCCTGACCAGCCCGTCGCAGCCCGGCGCCACGCCGCTGCCGGACCGGGTGACCGACACCTCCCAACTGCCGTCCGGATGGCGGCAGTCCGACGACCGCGTCGTCACCTACGACGGAGACGGCACCGGACTGCACGTCCTGGTCGCCGACGCCGCGCACGCCTACAAGTGGCGCACCGCGGCCACCCTGTCCGAGCCGGGCATCGACACCGACCAGTGGATCGGGCAGAGCTGCGTGACGGCGTCGGGCGACCGGGCCGTGGTGGTCTACGCGCCCCGGCAGGCCAGCAACGACCAGCTGGGCTTCCAGCAGGGCGCGTTCGCGGCCGTGGTCGACCTGGCGGACGGCACCGTGACCAAGCTGCCGCAGCTGGTGTCGCTCGCCTACTTCAACCCCGGCTGCGGCGACGGCGAACAGGCCGTGCTCTCCCGGCCGCAGGGCGAGGGCACGCAGCTGCTGACCGTGGACGCGCGGCAGGGAAGTGTGACGCGTCAGCAGACCGTGCCCGGTCAGCTCACCTCGGCCGTGCCCTTCGGGACCGGCATCGCGGCGGCCACCGGCGACTCGGTGGTGGCGGTGAACCGGCAGGGCGACGTCCACACCCTGGCCCGGACGGCGGGAGCGCCGTTCCGTCTGGTGCCGGACGCGCACAGCGGCCTCGCGTACCAGGTCCCGGCCACGGGGAAGAAGGTGCAGGTCCGCCGGGTCACCGACGACGGCACCGACCGGCTGCTCGGCTCCGGCGCACTCGGCGCCCTGGCGGTGCGCGGCACCGGCGGCCGGGTCTTCGTGACCGGGAAGGGCGCACAGGAGGACACTCCGGGCTCCGTGCTGCCGAAGAGCTGGCCCAAGGGCTGGCAGGTCCTCGACGTCCCGGCCTCGTCCGAGGTCTCCACCACCGGCGATCTCGCCCTGACCCGGGTCGGCAACGGCGCGGAGGCGGCCGGCGGCAAGACCGTCACCGTGTTCCCGGCCGCCGACGCCGCCCAGCCGGTCGGCATCGACGCCCTGGCACCGGACACCGGCGCGACCTTCGACTTCCGCGTGAAGCCCGGGGCACCGCGGCAGGGACAGGGCGCCGAGCAGTCCCCGGCCCTGGGCAAGGCCGGGGCGGACACATCGACGGGCCTCCACACGAACAGCGTCGAGAACCCGTCGGCCGGCCTGCACACGGACAGCCTCCAGAGCTCGTCGGCCGGCCCGCACACGGACAGCGTCGAGAGCCCGTCGGCCGCCACTCGGGCGGACGGCGGCGCCGACGACCCGGCGCACACCACGACCGACCCGGACCGTGCCTGCGCCGTCACCCGCAACGACCCGGAACTCCAGGCGCTGCAACCGTCCCCCGCCATGGTCGAGTGGGCCACCGACCTCGCCGTCCAGGGCAAGCTCGACGTCCGCCGCCGGTCCGGCTGGAACGGCACCGACCTTGCGTCGTACACGCCCCAGGGGATGTTCCCGCCGGTCACGCTCGAAGGCGGCGGCCGGGTGCCCGCGCAGGTCATGCTCGGCGTGCTCACCCAGGAGTCCAACCTGGTGCAGGCGACCTCCCGGGCGGCCGCGGGCGAGAGCGGCAACTTCATCCAGGGCGGCTACTACGGCAACGGCGGCAGCGTCCACACCGTCGACTGGTCGGCCGCCGACTGCGGTTACGGCATCGGCCAGGTGACCAGCGGCATGGCCCGCTCGGACACCACCTACACCGCCGAGCAGCAGAAGGCGATCACCGTCGACTACGCGGCCAACATCGCCGCCAGTGTGCAGATCCTCCAGGACAAGTGGAACCAGCTGCACAAGCAGGGCATTCTCGCCAACGGCGGTGACCCCCGGTACCTGGAGAACTGGTGGTTCGCGCTGTGGGCGTACAACAGCGGCTTCAACCAGCCGGACGCCTCGGACGCCGCCGCCCCCTGGGGCCTGGGCTGGTTCAACAACCCGGCCAACGGCCTCTACCCGCCGGACCGGAAGATGTTCCTGTCCTCCGGCTACGACGACGCCCGCAACCCCAACCAGTGGACCTACCCGGAGCGGGTCCTGGGCTGGGCGGCGTACTCGCAGCAGAAGACGGACCCGACGACCGGCACGACCGGCCGGGCCTTCACCGTCGGCACCTGGCCGACCGGCAACGCGCCGGACGCCCAGCCGCCGCACGCCGCCTTCTGCGATCCCGCGGTCAACGAGTGCGACACCTCCAAGCCGCACAAGGTCGAGGGTTCGAGCCAGCCCGAGGGCCCCTGCCAGCGGGACGACTTCAAGTGCTGGTGGCACGAGCCGTCGACGTGGACGGACTGCACCGCCACCTGCGGCACCGAGGTGCTGACGTACGCGGCGACCGACCCCGAGCCGAAGGCCACCTCACCCCGTCCGGCGTCCTGCACCTCCACACTCCCGTCGGACGCGCTGATCGTGGACGACGTGCCCAACACGGTGAAGTTCCTGGTGGGCGGCACCAACCCCTGCGCCGGCGAGAAGAACTGGACCAGCCGGGGCACCCTGTCGTTCACCTTCGGCTCTGCCCAGCAGAACGGCGCGACCGTCTACCCGTCGAAGATCGACTTCCATCAGCTCGGTTCGGGCTTCGGCGGCCACTTCTGGTTCACCCACACCCGGGTGCCGACCTACACCGACTCGGTCATCACCGGCACCTGGACGCCCGACCGGTCGATCCAGGGCTGGGCGCGGGTCCTGGTGCACCTGCCGGACCACGAGGCCAACACCGGCCAGGCGACGTACCGCATCGACCTCGGTGACGGCACCGTCGTGACCAAGACGATCTCCCAGGACACCGGCGGCAAGAACGCCTGGGTCTCCCTGGACTCGTACGAGTTCCACGGCACCCCGAGCGTCTCCCTGAGCTCGGACACGGCCGACGGCACCGGCGACGCATCGATCGCCTGGGACGCCCTCGCCTTCGAGCCCCTGCCCGACAAGCCCTCGGACGCCGCCACGGCGTCCCCGTCCCCACAGAAGTAGGAGCCGGAGCAGCAGACAGCCCCCAGGCCCGTGGCCCGGGGGCTGTCTGCTGCCCTTGACCACGACGTGCCCTGTTCACCCTCGTGCCGGACAGCGCTTCCGGTCATACGATGACAAGTAGGCCAGTGGACTGGGAGCAGGCATGATCCGTTCAGCCGAAATCCGTGAGTGGCGCAACCACGACGTGGTCGACCTGAGGGGCCACAAGATCGGCATGCTCGAGGCGATCTACGTGGACACGACCACGGACGAGCCGGCCGTGGCCACCGTCCGCACCGGTCTGCCCTCCCGCCGGCGGCTGGTCTTCGTGCCGCTCGACGAGGCGGTCCTCGGGCCCGACTACGTCAAGGTCTCCCATCCGCGCGGGGAGGTGCGGAAGGCGCCTTCCATCGGCACGGACGACGTCCTGCCCGCCGAGCGGGAGGAAGAGATCTTCCAGCACTACGGCATGACGTACCAGCCGGGGCCCCACGGCGAACGCCAACTCGCGCGCCAGTGACCCCGTCCGCGGCACCAGGAGGTGTTCGAGTTGATGGTGACTTTCCTGCTGCTCCTCCTCGTGGCCGTCGCGCTGGGCATCATCGGCGCGGCGGCGGACGGCCTGGGCTACCTGCTGGCCATCGGCATCGTGCTGTTCCTGGCCGATGTGGCCTTCATCACCGTACGAGGCGCTCGGCGCGGCCGTCGACGGCCCATCCGCTGAAAAACGAGCAATATCTGTGACGGTGAAGTGAGAAATCGACGCGACGCGCGATGAGTATTCCCCGGTCGACAGACTGAGCGAAATCATCGACCGTGCACGGCCGATCGCACCATGCTACTGTCGATCTCAGTTGCAGGTGTGGTTGCCAGAAGGTTTTTCCGACGGGCCGATCATCACGGCGACCGGAGTCCGCACACGGCGAACTCCGAACACCGTCCCAAAGGAGAACAACATGGCTACTGGCACCGTGAAGTGGTTCAACGCGGAAAAGGGCTTCGGCTTCATCGAGCAGGACGGCGGCGGCCCCGACGTCTTCGCCCACTACTCGAACATCGCCGCCCAGGGCTTCCGCGAGCTTCAGGAGGGGCAGAAGGTCTCCTTCGACATCGCCCAGGGCCAGAAGGGCCCGACGGCCGAGAACATCGTCACCGCCTGACGCTGAACCAGACGCTGACTTCGCAGCTGGGGCCCGCACCTTGGGGTGCGGGCCCCAGCTCGCTGCGTTCCAGGGCGCCGCACAGAAATACTGCGCCCGACCCGGATATCCAATTCCCGATATCCAGTGCTCGACCATCGGTTGGAATTCACATTCGGCTCGTTCTTGCAATTCTCTGCGCTGCTCAGCTGCGGGAATTCCTTGGTACGCGCCGCATCAAGGAAGGTTCCCTATGAACCGCGCCTACACGCGCACCCGCACAAACGACCGCTTCTCCCGTACCCGCACCGGAGGCGCCGCCTCTGGCTCGGCCTCGGGCTCGGCCTACTCCAAGAAGCGCGGCAACCCCGGCCGCGGCGGCCGACAGACCGCACAGCAGGGCGAGTTCGCTCTGCCGAAGACCATCACCCCCGCTCTGCCCGCCGTCGAGGCGTTCGCCGAACTCGACATGCCGGAGCGGATGCTGGCCGCACTGGGCCACGAGGGCGTGACCGTTCCGTTCCCGATCCAGGCGGCGACCCTGCCGAACTCGCTCGCAGGCCGTGACGTCCTCGGCCGCGGCCGCACCGGTTCGGGCAAGACCCTCGCCTTCGGCCTGGCCCTGCTGGCCCGTACGGCAGGTCGCGTCGCCGACCCCCGGCAGCCGCTCGCCCTGGTCCTCGTACCCACCCGCGAGCTCGCCCAGCAGGTCACCGACGCGCTCACCCCGTATGCACGAGCCGTGAAGCTGCGGCTGACGACCGTCGTCGGCGGAATGTCGATCGGCAGGCAGGCCGGTGCGCTGCGCGCCGGAGCCGAGGTCGTCGTCGCGACGCCGGGACGGCTCAAGGACCTCATCGACCGGGGCGACTGCCGGCTCGACCGCGTCGACATCACCGTCCTCGACGAGGCCGACCAGATGACGGACATGGGCTTCATGCCCCAGGTCACCGCCCTGCTCGACCAGGTGCGTCCCGACGGCCAGCGGATGCTCTTCTCGGCCACTCTGGACCGCAACGTGGACCTGCTGGTCCGCCGCTACCTGACCGACCCGGTGGTGCACTCCGTCGACCCGTCCCAGGGCGCCGTCACCACGATGGAGCACCACGTGCTCCACGTGCACGGCACGGACAAGCAGCAGACGACCACCGAGATCGCCGCGCGCGACGGCCGGGTCATCATGTTCCTGGACACCAAGCACGCGGTGGACCGGCTGACCAAGCACCTGCTGAGCAGCGGCGTCCGCGCCGGTGCCCTGCACGGCGGCAAGTCCCAGCCGCAACGCACCCGCACGCTCGCCCAGTTCAAGGACGGGCATGTGACGGTGCTGGTGGCGACCAACGTCGCGGCCCGCGGAATCCACGTCGACAACCTCGACCTGGTCGTGAACGTGGACCCGCCCACCGACCCCAAGGACTACCTGCACCGCGGCGGCCGTACGGCCCGGGCCGGCGAGTCCGGCAGCGTCGTCACCCTGGTGACGCCCGATCAGCGTCGCGACATGACCCGGCTGATGATCTCGGCCGGCATCACCGCGACGGTGACCCCGGTGCGTTCGGGCGAGGAGGAGCTGAGCCGCATCACGGGCGCCCAGGTCCCGTCCGGCGTCCCCGTGGTCATCACCGCACCGGTGGTGGAGCGTCCCCGCCGCGCCGCGTCCTCGTCCTCGTCCCGGGGCCGTCGTGGCCGCGGCGGCCAGGGCGGCCAGGGCGGCCAGAGCCGCAGTGGACAGACCGGCCAGAGCCGCAGTGGACAGAGCGGCCAGGGCGGCCAGAGCCGTGGCGGTCAGAGCGGCCAGGCCCGGACCGCCGGCGAGGCCGGGCGCCGCGGCACGACGGCGCGCCGCAGGTCCTCCTTCGATTCGGCGGCGTAACACGTTCGGGGGAGGGGGAGCCGGTCCGGCTCCCCCTCCCCCTTCTCCGCCATGTCGGCCATCTCGCAGGAGGCACTCTTTGACATCGGTTCAGATGCGGCGACACCCGGCGGCTCCCGTCACCACTACTCTGGTCGGCGTGGATGCGTCCGGGCCTCGAGTCTGTGACGACATGACGGTCGAGGTGGCCCTGTCGGTCATGGCCGGCGCCCGTGTCCAGTATCTGATCGTGTGCGACGGGGACGACGAGAGCACCGGCTCGATCACCCGAGCCCAGCTCGCCCGCCTCCGGGACAGCTCGGCGTACACGGACCGGATCCGGCTGCGGGACATCCTCGGCGGACCCTCGGTCAGGCCGTTCCCCTTCTCTTTGTGAGGCATTATGCGTTGTGTCATCGCCCGCTACCCGTTCGACCTCACCAAGGCCGGGGTACTGGACTCGATGAAGGGCATCAAGCCCGAGCTCGTCACGGGTGAGTCCGTGACCATCGGTCGCCGCCGCTACCCCGTCAAGCAGGTGGGGGAGATCCTCACCCGGCAGGACCGTCGCGACTTCTCCGCCGGTGAGGTCACCCGCGCGATGGCCCGCCTGGGCTTCACCTGTCACGAGCACCCCCAGGCCGTGCCGGCGCCCGCGCCGGTGCTCAGCCCGCTCCAGACCGCTTCGGCGCTGCTCGGCAGCCCCGAGCCCCAGGAGGTATGAGGACGGGCGAAAGCCGCCTCAGCACAGCAGTGAGGGCCCCGCCGACGCGCGTCGGCAGGGCCCTCACTGCTGTTGTCACTGGTCGGAGTAGCTGAAGTCGCCCACGGTCCAGGCGCTGACGTCGTTGATCGCGACTCGGTACATCCCGCCCGTCTCGGGGATCCCGACGGTGCCCTGCAGGATCCGGGCCAGATGGAAGTGCAGATGCGTGGGCGCTTCGCCGGGGTCGGGTCGGCGCTCCGCCCGGTCGGCGGTGAAGACGTCGGCGAACGGGCCGAGGTGGTCCGAGTCCTTCAGGACCTCCGACACCCGCTCCCGCCACACGGCTTCGGGAGCCAGTCGGCCGGTGATGACGGCACCTCCGACGACCACGGTCAGCGACATCTGATTGCTCTGCTCGGACTCCACCATGGCGCAGATGGACACGAGCAGCTCGTCAGGGTTCGGCATGAGAGCCGAGTCTATGCGGCGGACGGCCGGGGATGTGCGTACCCCAAAATACCTGGCTCTCCAGACGAGTGAAATCTATCTTTGCCAGGGTAGACATTGGGCGCCGTCATGGGTAGCGTTTCTGTCGTAGACGAGATCCGAGCACGGAGGAGGAGACGCCATCAGGATCGCCCGGACCGACTCGTTCGGCCCGGGTACCGCAAGACCCCGGATTGGAAGGTGGTCCCCGGTCACGCAATCGCGATCCCCGCACCCCCGCCCCACCGCAGGGCCGGGTGACGGATGGAGCAGGTCGGCGCCGTAAAGGGCCGACAGATGGTGTTCAATTTCCTTCGGGGCCCTGGTGCCGTTCGGCACCGGGGCCCCTCGACGCGTTGGTCAACGAGGTGACATGACAGCAGATACCCCGCTCAGCGATCGTCTGGACGACGACGACTTCCCCGCGTACACGATGGGCCGGGCCGCCGCGATGCTCGGCACCACGCCGGGTTTCCTCCGAGCCATCGGCGAGGCCCGGCTGATCACTCCGCTCCGCTCGGAGGGTGGGCACCGCCGGTACTCCCGCTACCAGCTGCGGATCGCCGCCCGAGCCCGTGAGCTCGTCGACCGGGGCACCCCGATCGAGGCCGCCTGCCGGATCGTCATCCTCGAGGACCAGCTCGAGGAGGCCCAGCGCATCAACGCCGAGTACCGCCGGGCCGCGGGCAAGGCATCCGAGAGCTCCAGTTCCGGTTCAGGCTCCCGCTTCGGCTGAGCACCGTCAGGACCGTGCGCGTGCTGCCTTGACGAATGCCGTGATCAGGGCGGGGTCCTTGACCCCGCGGCTCTGCTCCACCCCGCTCGACACGTCGACGCCCCACGGCTGCGCCGCGTCGATGGCGTCCCGCACGTTGTCCGGGCTGAGGCCGCCCGCGAGCAGCCACTTCTCCCCGGATCCGACCGGCGGCCTGGTGGACCAGTCCCAGGTGACACCGGAACCCGGCACCGGCGCGTCGAGCAGCATCATGTCCTCGCCCATGTCCCCGAAGCGCGGCGCTAGATCACCGAACGCCGCGGCCCGGATCAGCGTCCACCCACCCGTCGCCAGCTCGTCGTAATACCCGCGGTCCTCCGGCCCGTGCAGTTGTACGGCCCGGATCCCCGCGTCGGCGGCCACGGACCGCACCTCCTGCAGGGGCTCCTCGCGGAACACGCCGACCGTCAGCACGTTCTCCGGTACGCGACGGCACAGCCGCGCGGCCGTGGCGGCATCGATCCGGCGCGGGCTCGCCGAGAACACGAACCCGATGGCGTCGGCCCCCGCCTCGACCGCCGTGTCGACGTCCCTCTCGGTCTTCAGACCACAGATCTTGACGAACAGGGAGTTGCTCACGCTGGTGCTCCAGTGGGGCGTACGACGGGAAGCGGGTGGGACAACGTTACCGGCGTGGCCGTCCCGTCCGGCCCGCGGTCAGGCTCCACGCTTCCAGGCGGGGTCGCGGCCCGCCAGGCCCAGGGCGCGGTCGAACAGCGGGGCGGTCGCGGGCACGGGTACCTCGGGGCCGAAGACGCCGTACCGTCTGGCCGTCTCGGCCCTGGCGGCGACGTTCTCGTACACCGCCGCGGCGAGGTCGTCGTCCACGGCCGGCTGCCGGCCGGTGGCCACGGCCAGGTCCCAGCCGTGGATCAGCCACTCGCACAGCAGGATGCCGCCGACGAAGGGGGCGGGCATCGCGCTGCGGCCGGTCAGGGACGTCTCGCCGGACCAGGCCCGCGGGTCGCTCCACACGGCGGCGGTCGCCGCGGAACGGACGGCGTACGCCTCGGCCCAGTCGGGCTCCGCGGTGAAGTCGTGCCCCTCCGCCACCCGGTCCGACGGCGGCTGCTTGATTCCGGCGGTGTGCCCCAGTACGGCGGTCCAGAAGACCAGGTGGTTCACGAGGGCGCGCACCGTCCGTTCCGTGCACGGGGTCGGCCCGTCGAGGTCGTCGGGCACGATCCCCCGTACGACGTCCACGGCGACCGCGGAGGCCCGGCCCATCAGAGGTGCCAGTTCCATGACCCCATGCTGGGCCGGCCGACGGCGCCGCGTATTGAAGAAACGCGACAGCTGGTGGGGTGGGCCCCTTTGCTTCGCGGTCTTCGCGGTCTTCGCGGTCTTCAGGTCTTCGCGGTCGGACCTGCGCGGCCGGACTCGGCGGTCGGGCTTCGCGGTCAGGCTTCGGAGCCGGAGAAGCACATCGCGCGGCGGGGGACCCGGCCTCGGGGAGGTGTTCGCGCCAGGATCCGTGCGGGCCCCTGCCAGGAGGGACATGACGGCGATCGGCGTACGAGTGCGGTGGCCTGCGCGGTGCGAGGTGAGAAGGGGAGACCGTTCCGCATCGGGATGGCCGTATGACGGTGGTGCCGGGCGGAACGGAACGGGCCGGGAATCGGCCGGTGTCAGCCGCCCGGACTCCCGAACGGATCCGGCGTCGAGCCGGAGGCGAGCGGTGGCTGTGACTGTGACTGAGGAGGTGTCGCGTGGCAGGTGAAGCCGAGGCGGACCAGTGCCCGGGTCACTTCGCCGGCGGTGAAGTCACGGCGGTCCTGACGGGTGATGACCTCGCCGACCTGCTTGACCGGGAACACCTTGCGCCCGATGACCACGCAGGCCCCGGTCACTTCCTCCGGTCGGATGCCGTCCATCTTCGACTCCACCTCGGACTTGACGAGGTCGAAGGGGAAACGGGCGATCACACAGCGCATGGTGCCTCACCTGGGGTCGGGCGGAGCATGGCGGGAAACGCGGGTGCGCGCGGAAAGCGCAGGGCCGACGCGTGGCCGGCCCAGGGAAAACGAACAGGGCCCGCACCCAAGGTGCGGGCCCTGTCGTAGCGCTAACTAGGCAGGAACGATGTTCTCCGCCTGCGGGCCCTTCTGGCCCTGAGTGACGTCGAACGTCACCTTCTGGCCTTCCTGCAGCTCGCGGAAGCCCTGGGTGGCGATGTTCGAGTAGTGGGCGAAGACGTCAGCGCCGCCGCCGTCCTGCTCGATGAAGCCGAAGCCCTTTTCCGCGTTGAACCACTTTACGGTACCGGTGGCCATGTCATATCTCCTGAGGCAGTGCTGGGGACCCGCACCTCGCGAATCTCCTCATCGCCGTGATGATCACCTGCCCGGAAAAACCGGCAGCAAAATGGCAACCACAACTGCAACTGCGTCGAGCCTAGCACGGAAAGAATTCGATGCGAGGGGACGACAGGGGATGACTTCAGCGATCCCGTCAGCCCGTAATAACGCCCGCGCACGAGTCCCACCAGAGAGCCTCCGAGTCGTCCGAGAATCCTTTTCCCGGGTCTACTCGAATTTCTTCCCCGCTCGCGTCATTTTTCTTCCGCGGCCGGATCAGATATTCACTCGTCGCCGTGGCGCAGCTCCTCGTTGTGGCGCAGGGCCTCCTCCAGCTGGTCCTCGAGGGCGATGATGCGGATGGCGGCATCGATCGGGGTCCCCTGGTCGACCAGCTCGCGGGCCCGGGCGGCCAGGCGCAGCTGGTGGCGCGAGTAGCGGCGGTGGCCGCCGTCCGACCTCTTCGGGGCGACCAGGTTCGCCTCCCCGAGGGCCCGGAGGAACCCGGGCGTGACGCCGATCAGCTCGGCGGCCCGGCCCATGGTGAACGCCGGGTAGTGGTCGTCGTCGAGCCGGTCGGCGGCCTGCGACTGGTCTTCCGAGGGCATGTACGCCTTCCCGCGGGCCGCCCGGGCGCGGCCCGCCGCATGGGGCAGTTTCCCGTACGAGAACTCTAGTCGCCCGTGCGGAATCCCTGCTGCGGCGAACACAGATGTGCGATGCCCGTCGGCCGGGCGAGCCCCGGCCTGAGCCGCCCGTCGGCCGGGGCGAGCTCCGGCCCGTCCCCGTGCGCGTACCCGTACGAGAACTCCGGGGAGGTCATGACCCCTCCGGAGTACGGTGGACACGACCGGGGGCGTGTGGCAGACCTGCGGCGGAAGAGGAACGGTGACCGACATGGGCTCGACGTCCGAGCGCCCGCCCGACGGAGACGAGCTCGCCGAGGTCCGCATCATCGCGGCGGACCCGGACGTCGCCCAGCGGGTCGCGCTGCTCCTGCGCCAGGTGTTCCACGCCGACGAACCCCGCAGCTACCCCACGGGCCCGGACGGACACGGCACCCTTCTTCACCTCACGGTCGACACCGCCCGAGTCGCCGACGCGGCGCCCGACCCCTCGACCTGGCTGATCAGCAGCCGCTCCCAGGGCCGCCGCGCCCACACCGACGAGCCGGGCTGACACCTTCGCCCCTGACCGGGTCCGGGGTACGTCGTCCTCCGCCGCCTCACCTGACGGTGCAGGACGACGTACCTCCGGTACGGCCCTCTGCTACCGCGCGTCGATCAGGTCGTGCGGCGGCACGGTCACCGTGCGGGCGCCCGGCTCACCCGCGAGGACGACCTTGCGCAGCGCGACGTTGTTGTCGGTGTTCGTCTCCTGGAGGCGCTTCTCCGGGTTGGCGATCACCTGGATGTAGTACGTGCCGTTCGGCAGGTCGGTGATGTCGAAGGACTGCCCGGGACGGTACTGGGTGTACGTGTCACCGGAACCGACGTCGAGGACCTCGCGGACGGAGATCGAGTTCTGCTCACCGCAGGCGGTCGACAGATCGGTGTTGTACGGCTTCCAGTTGGCGTTCTTCACCGTGTAGTCGACGGCGTCGGTGTTGGCCAGGCAGAACGCCTCCTTGCCGCTGCGCACCTCCTTGGTCTGGTCCTCGCTCAGCAGCCGGTAGCTGGCGAAGTCCGTGAAGTGCCAGTGCTCGTGGCCGCTTCGCGGGTCCCACTCCATGGTGCCGGTGGGCGTGTACCCGACCTGCTTGCCGTCGGCGTCGTAGAAGTACTGGTAGGCGTCCATCAGGTCCTTGCCGGGGCTGCGGAACCCGTCCACGACCAGCGGAGCGGGACCGGCGTTCCAGACGTTCGCACTGAACGCGAGGTAGTCCTTGCCCGCCACGTCCCCGTCCTCGCCGTCGGTGATGGCGATGTCCCACGCCGGCAGCGAACGCAGGTCCGGCTTGGGCACGCTCGCCGCGACGCCGGCCCGGCCGGTGGGCCGCTTGGTGTTGGGGGTCAGCGCGGGCGCGATGCGGGAGCCGTCGGTGTGGCCGCTGCCGTCGCCCAGGTGGTGGGCCGTACCGCGGTCTTCGAGGGCGTGGGAGAGGGCGGGGGGTGTGGGTTCGTCGGCGCCACGGGGGCCGTAGTGGTGGGAGGCGCCGGTCGCGGCGGCGTCGTGGCCGCCGCCGTGGTGGGCGGAGGTCCTGAGCCCGGCCGCCTCGCCGTCGGTCTGCTCCCGTACGGTCACCTTGATGGTCGGCTGGTCGTCGGGAATGTCGAACAGGTCGCGGTACTGCTTCGCCACCGACACCTTGGCCGTGTACTCGCCCGCCGGCAGGTCCACCGGGCTGTCGTAGTCGACCGTGCTGGAGTTGGACGCCCAGCCCTTCTCTACACCCCACACCGAGCCGAGCGTGAACGGGTTGGTGGGGCAGCTCTCCGGATAGTGCGAGGTCGCGGGGGCGTCGGGACGGAGGCGCCCGGAGGCGTTGTTCGGGCAGAAGGTCCCCTTGCTGGTCGTCACCTCCTTGCCGGACGCGTCGGTGATCGACACGTCGAGGAAGCCCGGCAGCCCCGAGAAGTCCTTCACCAGCCCGGCGGGCAGGGTCTTGGTCCGCGTGCTCTTCCCGTCGCGCAGGATCTGCCGGGCGACGATCGGGTCCTTGTACGACTTCCGGGTCACCTTGAACTCCAGCGGCGCGTTGTCGACCGTGACGTACGTGCCGAGGTCGAGGTAGACGCCGGAGTCCCACTCGTAGCGGTCGAGCGTCACGGAGTTCGACGCGGCGATCAGCTTCAGCTTCGGCTTGCCGGGCGTCGCCTCCGCAGCCTCCGCTCCGGTGCCGGGGACGGCTCCCGCTCCCGTGACGACGACGGTGAGCGCGGCCGCGGCGGCAAGTGCGGAGCGTTTTAAGCGAGTCATCGGTTCTTGTCTCCCAGGTGTGCTCGATCAGGTCTGTGCCTGTGCCTGTCTCTGTGAGCGCCCTGTGAGAGTTGTGAGAGCCGTGTCGGGGTTGCTTGTTGAGGATGAAATGACGTGGGGGGACGCGAACTGACGCGAACTAGGCGTCCGAGTGGCCGAGTTCGATGTCGTGATCGTCTACTCCACGGTGATGCGGCAGCGCGCCGTCAGGCTCCGATCCGTTGTCCGTCTCCCTTCACACGGGCGATCACGGCGGAAACGGCGGCGGTCACGGCGAGACTTCCCACCAGGACCATGCTCACGCCGACCATGAAGAGGCCGCTGGCATCGTCCGACCAGTCGTAATAGGCGGCTACGGTCAGGCCGAGCGTGGTGCCGCGCACAGCGCCCGCGACGTGGTGTCGGGACGCCGCCCAGTACACGGGCACCAGCAGGGTCAGCACCAGCCCGATCACCTGCCAGGCCTCGTAGGGGCCGGTCGTCGTACCGTCGGGCTGCACGTCATGATGCTGGTCCCAGCCCAGCCAGGCGGCCCACGCCGCCAGCGACACCCCGGCCAGTACGAGCACCGGCAGCAGTTGGAGAACAGTCTTCGGCAGTCGTCCTTGGCTCATGTCCCCAGCGTTTCGGCTCGCCCCGTCACCGGCCAGAGCGGAAGTACTCAGCTCCGCCCGAGTACGTGAGCCATCGGTGGTCGTGATCTCGAACCAGGCTGATCAAGAAGTCGGTAAGAACCACGCGCCGCGCGCCCCTCGGCCACAACCTTCCGTCTCGCCCCCTTTCGAGGCGGCCCGCCCGCGGCTTCCGGCCTCCAACTGACGGAAAAGGCCTACTGGAAGGTCCTGTTGAGCAGGTCCAGCAGGGCGCTCCAGTGACGTTCCGTCGCCTCCGCCGCGTACATCGCCGTGTCGGCCTGGGTGAAGCCGTGGTGGGCGCCCTCGTAGACCTCGGTGCGGTGGCGGACGCCCGCTTCCGTGAGGGCCTTGTCCAGGCGGTCGATGTGTTCGGCCGGGTTGGTGGAGTCCTGGTCCGCGTGGCCGAAGTAGAGCTCGGCCGTGATGTGTTGGGCGAGGAGGTGGGGACTGTCGGGGGCGTCGGTCGCCAGGTACGCGCCATGGAAGCCGGCCGCGGCGGCGATGCGGTCGGGGTGGGCGCCGGCCGTGCGCAGGGCGAGGCCGGCGCCCATGCAGTAGCCGGTGACGCCTGCCGGGCCGTCGGTGGTCAGCGGGGACGCGGCCAGCCAGTCGAGGTAGGCGGCGGCGTCGCGCATCGCGGCCTCGGGGGTGAGGGTCTCGGCGGCCGGGCGGAGGGCTTGGAAGATCTCCGGGCGCTCCGCCGGGTTGATGAACTCCGGCAGGCCCACTATCGGTGCGCGGCCGTAGCGGTGGAAGACGTTGGGGACCAGGACCGTGTAACCGGCCCCTGCCAGGCGGTCCGCCATCGACTTCAGGTGCGGGCGCAGGCCGAAGGCGTCCATGTAGAGGAGGACGGCGGGGTGCGGGGCGCCGTCGTCGGGGTGGGTCAGGTAGGCGTCGGCGGTGCCGTCCGGGGTGGGGATGTCGACGGGCGAGCCTTGCGCGGGTGTCATGGGGGCCTTTCCTGCTCCTGCGGCACGGCCGCGGTGTCGGTCTGCGTGAAGAGGAGTGCCTGGATTGAAACCGAGTGTCACGTTAGCCACTGAGTACCGACACCGCAAGCGTGGTTCGAGGAGCGGGCTACGATCGCCGGGTGACCGGAGCAGCAGGACGCACGAGCGCGAGCGCGAGTACGCGTACGAACACCCGGGACATCGCCCGGGCCGCCGTACGGGGCGAGCTCACCCAGGTCGCCTTCGAGCTGTTCCGTCGCGAGGGCTTCGACAAGGTCACCCTCGACGACCTGGCCGCGGCCGCGGGGGTGTCCCGGAGCACCTTCCTGCGGTACTTCGGCAGCAAGGAGGAGGCCGTCCTCGCCGCCTTCGACGGGCATGACCGGCGGGTCGCCGACGCCCTGCGCGCCCGCCCCGCCGACGAGGACGACTGGACGGCGCTGCGGCGGGCGCTGGACACGGTCATCGGGCGCTACCACGAGGACCCGGCGGGCGCGCTGGCGACGACCCGGCTGGTCCGGGAGACTCCGGCGCTGCGCGCCCGGCACCTGGAGAAGCAGCTCGGCTGGCGGCCCGCGCTGACCGAGGCGCTCGCGGAGCGCGTTGGCGGTCCGGGGTCCGTGACCCTCCGTCAGACGGTCCGGGCGGCCGCCGCGCTCGACTGCCTGAACGTCGCCCTCGACCACTGGACCGCCTCCGACGGCCGTCTCGACCTGGTCGCCCTGCTCGACGAGGCGTTCGCGGCGCTGGCGCCGTCGAGCACGCCCCGACCATCGAGCACGCCCCGGCACCGGTAGGCAGCGCGCAGCGGTACTTACTCGGCCGACGGCACGCGGCGCAAAATCATGTGACCCAGGCCACACGCTCGCCACCCATATGGGCGATAATCGGAACCATGAGTACCGCAACGTTTGTACTGGCGGCCTCGTCGAGCGATGTACTCAACGTGATCGCCGCTTTTGGCGGTGGCCTGATCATCGCCGGTGCGCTGGTGTGGGCCGTGCAGTTCGGCATGCGGGTCCAGGAGCGGGAACTGCCCCGGCCCCGCCCCGAGGAGCAGGCTCACCTTCCCCCGACCGGCGCCATCCGCGAGATGCGGGAGGCGCGGGAGCCGGACGAGATACCCGTAGCGGAGGACAAGCGGGAACGGCTCATGCCGTATCAGCTCCACCACGCCGGCACCAGACGCGGAAAGGATCAGCGCCGAAAGCGCTGGCTGCCCGGTTCCAGCGGTTCCTTCGGCAGCGGCGGCATCGGGCACGTATGACCACGTAGGTCCACGTAGGCCCACATAGGACCGACCGCGGCCAGGAAGATGCCGGTCATGCGGGCCCACTCGGCGCCCCTGAGGATGCCGGCGCCGGTGAGCGCGGCCACCGCGCCCAGGACGACCAGGATCACGCCCCAGCCGGTGAGGTTGATCTTGTAGACGTAGTCGCCGAGATTGGCCCACACGTCGTCCTCGGCGAGCGCTGAGATGCCCTGGAAGATGGCCATGACGCCGTTCATCAGCATCAGGACGCCGGCGAAGACGACGCCGCCCGTGGCCCAGGCGGTCTCGGTCGGCGTCGGGGTGAGGCTGTGGCCGGTCCGGTCGGGCGGCATGCCGGCCGGGCGGCGCATGTCGTCTCGGACCGACGACTGCCGCTCGCCCGTCGGCGGCTGTGCGGTTGCTGGGTCATGGACCGGCCCCGTTCTTCCGAGTCTGCGAGTGGTTCGAGTCGTACGACCGCCTCGACGATCGACTGCTTCGACGATCGACTGCCTCGACGATCGGGCGGCACGAGGTCCGTCGCCATGAGGGCGGGCCGATCGGGTGACGCCCGGCATGCGCCCGTACGCCCACGGACCTTCACTGGAAGCTGGAAGCCCGTGCGGCACCCGAAGAGCACCGCACCCCGGGAGGCGACATGGCCCGTTACCGAGCGCGCCGGTCGACCGGCGCCGCGCTGACGGCCGTCATGGCCGCCGCGCTGATCACGCTGGCCGGCTGCTCCGACGACGACAGCCCCTCGGACGCGGTCAGCAGGGCGGCGTCCGCGGCGCGTTCGGTGGCTTCTGAGGCCACGGACGCGTTCGCGTCGGCGACGGCGGAGGCGGGCCGGAAGTTCGACGAGGTCAAGGGCGGCGTCGACGCGAAGGACGACGTGAAGCTGGGCACCCCGGGCACGGACGGCGACGGCCGTACGACGGTCGACGTCGCCGTGGACAACACCGCCGGCTCGACGAAGTCCTTCCTCGTCCAGGTCGACTTCACCGACCAGGGCGGCAACCGCGTCGACACGGTCGTGGTCACCGTCTCCGACGTCTCGTCCGGCGAGTCCGGGAAGGCCACGGCTCACAGCACACGGAAGTTGAGCGGCGAGGTGGGGGCGAAGGTGGGACGGGCGGTGCGGTACTGAACGGTGCGCGGACGCGTCCACCGTCACCCGAACGGCCCTGTCCATCCGCGCACCCCACGCCCGTCCCCGTCCAATGAACAGGTCAGCGCACGGCACCGCGGCGACAGGGCAGGGCGATGAGCGAGACACCGATGAGCAGGACGCCGGTGGTCTTCACCGAGCAGGACTATGCGGACCGCATGGCCCGGGCCGCCCGGGACGCGGTCGACGCCGGACTCTCCGGGATTCTGGTCACCCCCGGCCCCGACCTGGCCTGGCTGTGCGGCTACCAGCCCACCGCGCTCACCGAACGCCTCACCTTGCTGGTGCTGGTCCCCGAGTCGGAACCCCGGCTGCTGGTCCCGGCGCTGGAACGCCCGGAGGCGGAAGCGGCCCCCGGCGCGGGCGCCCTGCGACTGTCGGAGTGGCGGGACGGCCAGGACCCGTACGCGGCGGCGGCCGGTCTGCTGCGCCCCAGCGGCCACTACGGCGTCTCCGACGCCACCTGGGCCCTGCACCTCCTCGGCCTCCAGGAGGCCCTGCCGCTCACCACCTACCGCGCGCTGACCACCGCGTTGCCGATGCTGCGGGCGGTCAAGGACGAGCACGAGGTGGCACGGCTGGCGGCGGCGGGGGCGGCGGCGGACGCGACGTACGAGGAGATCCTGTCCGTACGGTTCGCCGGGCGCCGGGAGACCGACGTGGCCGCCGACCTCGCCCACCTCCTGCGCCGCCACGGGCACAGCCAGGTCGACTTCACCGTGGTCGGCTCCGGACCCAACGGCGCGAACCCGCACCACGAGGCCGGGGAACGCACCATCGGGGACGGCGACATGGTGGTCCTGGACTTCGGCGGTCTGAAGGACGGGTACGGCTCGGACACCACCCGGACCGTGCACGTCGGCGAGCCCACGGACGAGGAGCGGGCGGTGCACGACGTCGTGCGGCAGGCGCAGCAGGCCGCCTTCGAGGCCGTGGAGCCCGGTGTGCCGTGCGAGGAGATCGACCGGGTGGCCCGGACGGTGATCGAGGACGCCGGCTACGGCGAGTACTTCATCCACCGCACCGGCCACGGCATCGGCGTCACCACGCACGAGCCGCCGTACCTCGTCCAGGGTGAACAGCGGCCGCTGGTACCCGGGATGTGCTTCTCCATCGAGCCCGGCATCTATCTGCCCGGCCGCTTCGGCGTCCGTATCGAGGACATCGTGACGTGCACGGAGACGGGCGGGCGGCGGTTGAACAGCACCCCGCACGACATGGCCGTAGTCGGCTGAGGCGTGGGGGCTCACGCCATCCAGAAGAAGACCGCCGTCATCCGCTTCTCCTCCAGCGTGCGGCCGGAGTAACCGGTCGCGCTGTGCACGAGGTTGGCGTTGTAGAGGAGCAGCCGGTTGTACTTGTGGGGCACGCGGACGTCCTCCTCGAAGGCGTCCGGGGCGACGAACCGGGTGCCGAGGGCGTCGACGAGGCTGTTGTGCGGGGCCTGGACGACGTTTCCGCCGAGCCGGCCGCCGGGCAGGGACTGCCGGTAGAAACTGGTGCCGCAGTCCTTGGGAACGCCGGGGTTGAGGTAGAGCACGGCCGCGTACCGGCACAGGGAGCGCGAGTCGGTGTGCGGGCGGGGCGTGCTCTCGCCCTCCCCGACGACCTGGACGCAGTTGTGGTTGAGGGTGCCGCCGCCCGGCGTGCGCTGCACCCACAGTTCCTTCGCGCCGGTGGCCTGTCGCACCAGCCGCTCCACGCGGGCCAGTTCGGACGGCTCGAGGCCGGGCATCGCCCGCAGCCCCGGCCATGCCTCGGGCTTGTGCGGGTAGCCCTCGGTCCAGTCGTCCTTGGCGAGGCAGCGTGCCCGTACGGCGTCCGCGTCGGCGGTGGGCAGTACGTCGTCCAGGACCCAGTAGTCACGGCCCTTGGTTGGCTTGCGGTAGGGGAGGACGGGAAGGGACGTCCGCGGGGGAGCCGGAGTCCCGGCCGGGCGCCACTGCGCTGACATGGACATGCAGGCGACGCTATCTCCGGGGTCTGTCTGCTCTCGCCCGCGAACGGGTCAAGCTTGCGTCAATCCCGACCGGCCGGTCCCACCGTGACGGTGATCTGCTCGCTCGGCGCGCCGACCCCGTTCAGCGTCGCCGTCGCCTGGAGCCGGCCCACGCCCGCCGGGAGTGCGGAATCCGGTACCCAGGACCATGTTCCGTCGGCCGCCACGGTCGTCACGCAGACCTCCTCCTCGAGGGCGTCGCGCACGGTGACCTGCGCCCCGTGGTACGCCGTACCGGCCACCTCCGGCCGCTCCGGCAACGGCACCCCGGTAGGGGCGAGAGATGTCGGGCCGTACGGGCGAGCTGTCCACGACCGGCCGCCCACCGACGAGGAACGCGCCCAGGGGCCGATTCTTTACCAAATCAAAAGGTTCCGTCTGCATCCGCATCCGTACCTCTGTACGTCCGACCCGCCCACCGGCGGGCATCCCGACCGGGCAGGAGACACGGTGCGCTTTTCGCGGAACACGATGGGGACGCTTTTCGTGGGCGGTGCTCTCACACTGACCTTGGGTGCGCTGGCCTATCCCTCGATGCTCGGCCTCGACACCGTCTCCAGCGCCCAGGACCGGGTCATCGCCCAGACACAGTGGGGGCCGTTGACGGAGGCGGACCGGGACTTCGTGGTGAAGGTGCGCGCGGCCGGGCTGTGGGAGTACCCGCTCGGGCAGATCGGCCTGAAGAAGGGGACGAGCCCGGAGGTCAAGACCGCGTCCGAGCACCTCGTGGACGGACACGCGGCGCTGGACGCCAGCTGCCGCAAGATCGCCCCGATGCTGAACATCACCCTGCCGAACGTGGCGAGCCCGCAGCAGGTCTCCTTCGTGAACCAGATCGACTCGCAGACCGGCGCGGCGTTCGACTCCAACTTCGCCAACATCCTGCGGATCACGCACGGTTCGATCTTCAACACGGTCGCGAAGATCCGTTCCACCACCAAGAACAGCCTGGTGCGCCAGCTGGCCGACCAGGCCAACAACACCGTCCTGGACCACATCACGGTCATGGAGAAGACCGGCCTGGTCAACTTCGACCAGGCCCTCTTCCAGCAGACCACCCCGCCGAAGCTGCCCTCGGACGACCTCACTCCGCCGCCGCCGCAGCCGGGCGAGCCGATGGTCGTCCTCACCCCGCCGGCGACCGCGACCGCGACACCGACCATCACGCCCTGAGTCCGCCGTCGGGGCGACCGGCCCTGGCCCTGTCGTTCAGCGAGCGAGCCAGACGGTGGTGTCCGGCCCGATCCGCCCGTCGTCCAGCGGCGCGCTGCTCAGCACCACCTCACCCGGCGGCAGCGGCAGGGCCGTCCCCGACAGGTTGGCCACACACCGCCAGCCGTCGTGCCGGGCGAAGTCCAGCACCCCTGCCGGGCTGTCGGCCGCCCAGGTCAGCGACTCGCCCTCGAGCAGCTTGCGGCGCAGCTTGAGGGCCGTGCGGTAGAGCTCCAGCGTGGAACCCTCGACCCCGTCCTGCGCCTCGACGGCGTACGCCGCGAAGCTCTCCGGCTGCGGCAGCCAGGCACCGCCCGCGCCGAAGCCGTACGAGGGCCCCGTCGTCGTCCACGGCAGCGGCACCCGGCATCCGTCGCGGCCCTTGCGGACGTGTCCCGTCTGTTCCCAGATGGGGTCTTGGAGGACCTCGAAGGGCAGGTCGGCGACCTCGGGCAGGCCGAGTTCCTCGCCCTGGTAGACGTACGAGGACCCCGGCAGCGCCAGCATCAGGAGCGTGGCCGCGCGGGCCCGCCGCAGGCCCTTCGCCGGGTCGATCGCGGGGGCGTGGCCGCCGGACAGCAGCCAGGCGTTCTCGTCGGTGCCGGGCGGGAGCAGCAGGCGGGAGGCATGGCGCACGACGTCGTGGTTGGACAGCACCCAGGTGGCGGAGGCGCCGGCCGTGCGCGCGGTGGTGAGGGCGTCGGTGATGACCTGACGCAGTTCGTCGGCGTCCCAGCCGGCCTGCAGGTACTCGAAGTTGAAGGCCTGGCCGAGTTCGTCGGGGCGGGCGTACAGCACCCGGCGGGCGTTGGGCACCCAGGCCTCGGCGACCGCCATGCGGGGCGGGGCGTAGGTGTCGAAGACCTTGCGCCAGTCGCGGTAGATCTCGTGGACCTCGTCGCGGTCGTAGTAGGGATGGCTGCCGGGCGGCATGTCGTCGAGGACCTGCTCGGCGGCGGCCGAGAGGTCACCGAGGTCGCGCAGCGGCTCGGTCAGGTCCTTGGCGAGGGCGTGGGCGACGTCGACGCGGAAGCCGTCGACCCCGCGGTCGGACCAGAAGCGCAGGGTGGTGCGGAAGTCGGCGCGGACCTCCTCGTTCGACCAGTTCAGGTCGGGCTGTTCGGGGGCGAACAGGTGCAGGTACCACTGCCCGTCCGGTACCCGTTTCCAGGCGCTGCCACCGAAGACGGACTGCCAGTCGGTGGGCGGCAGTTCGCCCTGCGCGCCGCGGCCGTCGCGGAAGACGTAGCGGTCGCGGGCGGGCGAGCCGGGCCCGGCGGCGAGCGCCTCCTGGAACCAGACGTGCGTGTGGGAACTGTGGTTGGGAACGAGGTCGACGATCACCTTGAGGCCGAGTCGGTGGGCCTCGGCGGCGAGCGCGTCGAAGTCTTCGAGGGTGCCCAGGCGGGGGTCGACGTCGCGGTGGTCGGAGACGTCGTAGCCGCCGTCGGCGAGTTCGGAGGGGTAGAAGGGGCTGAGCCACAGGGCGTCCACGCCGAGCGCGGCGAGGTGGTTCAGGCGCCGGGTGATGCCTCGCAGATCGCCGAGCCCGTCACCGTCGGCGTCGGCGAAGCTGCGGGGGTAGATCTGGTAGACGACGGCCTGGCGCCACCAGTCGGGGTTCTTGGAGGAGAGGTCGGGAAGGTCGGGGCGGTCTGGATTCCGGTCTGTCACGCGGCGGTCTCCCTCATGGCGGTCGTGACGGTGTTCAGGGGGCACTCGGGTACCTGCCCAGTACCTGTTCAGTACTGTCCACATTGCCGGGAAAGCGAACTCGAACGCCGTCGGAGTGATTCATTCCCTGTGTGGCGGAATTGTGATGGAGTTCTGAACTCCCTCTGCATATCCGCAGGTTGACAGCGTTCCGCAGAGAGATCCACGATGAGCGAGCACTGTGTCGCATGTGACCAATGGGGCCAGTGTTTTCAGACCGGTGTTCCCGGTGTTCATCGGTGTTCCGGTGTTCTCGGAACACACGCCACCCCTCACACACATCCGATGGGATCCGCATGTCGATAGCCAGACGTGTCACCGCGCGCCGCCTGCTGGGGACGGGCGCCGCGGCGCTCGTCCTCTGTTCCGCCTCCGTCGCCGCCGCCTCCGGCGCCTGGGCCACCGGCACCCCCGGTGGCGACGGCTGGAAGTCGGGTGGGTCGTACAAGCCCGGCACCGGCGCGGGCACGGAGACCGGGACCGACCGCTGCCAGTTCTCGCTGGACGGCACGAGCTTCTACGACTCGGTCAAGGTCGACGACCAGAACCTGAAGCCGACCGACGACGGCAAGGTCCACATCAAGGTCCGCACGGCGGGCGACGCGACCACCTGCACGGCCTCCCTGGCCTCCTACCTCGCCCACGGCGCCACCTTCGGCACCTCCGGCGAGCAGGTCTTCGTCGACTTCGACACGGTGACCGTCAAGCCGGGCCAGACCGAATCCCTCGACATCGCGGTGCCGGACGCGGGCTGCTTCGCGCAGATCGACCTCTACCGCGGCGCGGTCAAGTTCGACGGCAAGCCGGACGCG
Source organism: Streptomyces sp. NPDC006602 (assembly GCF_042870385.1). Classification (NCBI taxonomy): domain Bacteria; kingdom Bacillati; phylum Actinomycetota; class Actinomycetes; order Kitasatosporales; family Streptomycetaceae; genus Streptomyces; species Streptomyces sp. NPDC006602. The sequence goes on from NZ_JBIAHG010000005.1 coordinate 135,003, forward strand.
AACGACGGCTTCGTCCACGGCGACCTGCCCAAGGGCCCGGACCGCCCGGTCATCAAGGACAAGCTGATCGCGGCCTGGAACGGCGGCACGAAGGACTGCACGACGGCGCCGTCCAAGCCGCCGGTCAGCTCGACGCCGACCCCGACTCCGTCGACGCCGGAGTCCACCGTGCCCTCGACGCCTGCCGAGGAGTCGACGCCCCCGGCGACGCAGCCCCCCTCCGGGTCTCCCTCTCCCTCTCCCTCGACCGAGGCCCCGACCCCGTCGGCCTCCGAGTCCACCACCGCCCCCGCCACCACGCCGAACGGCGGTGGCGGCGACCTCGCGGAGACCGGCGGCAGCAGCGCGACCGGACCGATGGCGATCGGTGCGGCGGTGCTGCTCGCGGGCGGCGCGGGCATCGTGCTGGCGACGCGGCGTCGCAAGGCGGCCCGCTCGTAGTCAGGTGCGGTTGGTGTAGTCGGCGCCGGTCGGGCGGTTTCAGCCCGACCGGCGTTCGGGCTCAGGACACGGAAATCGCCCCCGCCGCCCCTTCCCTTCCCGTCCCTGGGGGCTGCGCCCCCAGACCCCCGCTTCGGCCCGAAGGGCCTCGTGCTCAAACTCCCCCAGAGAGGCTAGAAGTTGCGCAGTGCTTGAGGAGCGAGGCGATGTCGGGGTCCACCACCCGGTAGCGCACGATCCTTCCCTCCTTCTCGCCCTCCACGACCCCCGCCGCCCGCAGCAGCCTGAGGGCCTGTGACACGGCGGGGTCGTTCATGCCGGTGGCGATCGCCAGGTCGGAGACGGCCAGAGGGCCGGTCCGGTGCAGGGCGAGCAGCAGGGCGAGCCTCTTGGGATCGGCGAGGAGGGCGAAGCGGTCGGCCCAGGCGCGGACATGGCCCGGTTCGCCGATCGCGGCGATCGCGTCGCACACCCGGTGCCCGTCGATGGTTCGGCGATCCGCTCGGTCGGCCGGAACGAGATGCATGCCGCCATCCTCGCAGGCACCCCTATGTGATCTTCCATACCTGCGCAGGTACGCAGCTATGCAGGAGACGGCTCACCCCCCTACGGTGGGCGGGCCGTGGTGCTCGGGAAGCCGGTGACGGTCCCTCAGGGACCCATGCCGGAGCGGCCCTCGCCACTGTGATCGGGGAGTTTCCGTCCCGTCCGGCGCAAGCCGGGCCACTGGTCGCAAGACCGGGAAGGCAGGAACGGACACGCACGACCCTCCCCCACTCTCGACTTCGCTCGAGGGGGAGGTACCCCTAAGAGCTCCGAACAAAAGTGGAGTCCGATCAGCTCGCGGCGTCTGGTGCGTGCGATCGCAAGGCGCCGGAAGCTCCTCGTAGCGGAGCTACTAGGGGCTTTCGGCAACGCGGCGAGCGTGCGTGCCAGACGCCGCGAGCCGGGCTCCACTTTTGTTCGGAGCTCTAAGCCAGGAGACCGGCCACGGCATCTCACGAGTTGATCCACGAGGTGCTGGAGCGTGACCGGATGACCCTGCCCAACCCTGCCCGGAAGTCTGCGTCGGTCCCCGCCCCGACGTCCTTCAAGTGGCGCCGGGAGGACACCCTCAAGACCGCCGGACTGATGGCGGTCGTCGCCGCACTGCACGTCGTCGCCTTCGGAATCCTGTTCCTCCTCGTCGCCCCCGGGCACTACGAGGTCGGCAACAAGGCCTTCGGCATCGGCCTCGGCATCACCGCCTACACCCTCGGCATGCGGCACGCCTTCGACGCCGACCACATCGCCGCGATCGACAACACCACCCGCAAGCTGATGGCCGACGGCAAGCGCCCGGTGTCGGTGGGCTTCTGGTTCGCGCTCGGCCACTCCAGCGTGGTCGTTCTCCTCGCCCTGCTGATCGCGGGCGGCACCCAGCTCGCCGGAAAGGTCATGAACGAGGGCTCCAGCACCCACCAGGTGCTCGGCTTCCTCGGTACGACGATCTCCGGCACCTTCCTCTACCTCATCGCCGCCCTCAACCTGGTCGCCCTGCTCGGCATCCTGAAGGTGTTCAAGGCGATGCGGGCGGGCGCGTACGACGAGCAGGAACTCGAACAGCACCTGGACTCCCGCGGGTTCATGAACCGGATCCTCGGCCGTCTCACCAAGTCCATCAGCCGCCCGGGCCAGATGTACCCGCTCGGCTTCCTCTTCGGCCTCGGCTTCGACACCGCCACCGAGGTCACCCTGATGGTGATGGCGGGCTCGGGAGCGGCGGCCGGTCTGCCCTGGTACGCGATCCTCTCCCTGCCCCTCCTCTTCGCCGCCGGCATGAGCCTGTTCGACACGCTCGACGGCACGTTCATGAACTTCGCCTACCAGTGGGCGTTCTCCAACCCGGTCCGCAAGGTCTTCTACAACCTCACCATCACCGGCCTGTCCATCGCCGTCGCCTTCTTCATCGGCACCATCGAACTCGTCGGCGTCCTGCACGAGAAGCTCGACCTGAGCGACACGGTCACCACCTGGATCGCCGACATCAACCTCGACAGCGTCGGCTACGTCATCGTCGGCCTGTTCATGGTGGTGTGGGCCGCCGCCATCGGCTACTGGCGACTCGCCAAGGTCGAACAGCGGTGGGCGGTACGGCCGGCGGCGGAGACGCGCTAGACACCCTCCACCGTCGTCAGACGCCCTCCACCGTCGTCAGCCACAGCTTCACGTAGCGCTCCACGTCCACGCCCAACGCCACGTCCACCAGCGGCTGTTCGCGGGTGCCCTCGTGGATCTCGGACTCGCCGGGGCGGGGGCGGCGGTCGGCGATCGTCTGGCCGCGGGTGGGGCCCGGGGCCAGGCTCACCTCGAGCGGGAGGCGTTCGGTGGTGATGCCCCCCGGGTCGACGACCGCGCAGATGGCGCCCGCGTCGCCGAGGCCGCCCGTGGGGGTGGGGTCGCCGGAGGTGGCCGGGTCGCGGTGGGCGAGGAGTTCGCCGGCCAGCCGGAGGCGGGGTTCCGCGCTGGCGCGCAGTCGCTGGACGTCCCCGGCCGGGACGAGGACCTGCTTGAAGACGTCCAGGCCGTACATGGTGATCGGCACCCCTGCGGTGAGCAGGATCGCGGCCGCCTCCGGGTCGTGCCACACGTTGAACTCCGCGACCGGCGTGGCGTTCCCGGTCGCCACCGCGCCGCCCATGAACACGATCCGCTCGATGTTGCGCACCACCTCGGGGTGGGTGCGCAGCAGCAGCGCGATGTTCGTCAGCGGCGCGGTGGGGATGAGGGTGACCGGCGTCGGCGAGGCGAGGATCTCGCGGCGCAGCAGCGTCACCGCGTCCACGTCGACCGGCCGACGGGTCGGAGCGGGCAGCCCGAGGTCGCCCATGCCGTCCTCGCCGTGCACGTGCCGTGCCGTCCGCACCGGCTCGATCAGCGGGCGCTCCGCGCCCCGCGCGACCGGGATGTCACCGGCCCCGGCCTGCTCCAGCACGGTCAGGGTGTTGCGTACGACGCCGTCCACGTCGGTGTTCCCGGCCACGCAGGTCACCGCCCGTACGTCGAGCGCGGGATGCCGTACGGCGAACAGCAGGGCCAGGGCGTCGTCGACACCCGTGTCGCAGTCGATGATCACCGGGATGGGCTGACCGGTCACGGCGGGGTTCCTCTCTCTACGGGCTACGACGGGTTACGCCAGCGACCTTACGCAGCCGCCCACAGTTCGGTCCCGCGATCACCGACCCTGGCCGCGATCCGGTCCAGCAGCTCCCCGACCGGCACCGCTCCCGGACGGCTCCCGTCCCGCAGTCGTACGGCCGCCAGGTCGCCCTCGGCCTCCCGCTCCCCGATCACCGCCTGGTACGGCACGAGTCGCGCCGCCCGGATCCGGGCGGCGAGGGTGCCGTCGCCGGGGCCGCGGACTTCCGCCCGAAGTCCGCGCGCGACCGCCTGCCGTACGACCTCGTGGGCCCGCTCCTCCTGCGCGTCCGCCACCGGCAGTACCACGAGTTGTACGGGCGCGAGCCACGCCGGGAACGCGCCGCCATGCTGCTCGAGGAGATGCGCGACCGCCCGTTCCACGCTGCCGATGATGCTGCGGTGCACCATGACCGGCCGGTGTTTCGCCCCGTCGGCGCCGATGTAGTGCAGGTTGAAGCGTTCGGGCTGGTGGAAGTCGATCTGGACGGTGGAGAGGGTGGACTCGCGGCCGGCCGGATCGGCGATCTGGACGTCGATCTTGGGCCCGTAGAAGGCGGCCTCGCCCTCGGCCGCCTCGTAGGGGATCCCCGACTCGTCGAGGACCTCCCGCAGCAGTGCGGTGGCCCGCCGCCACAGGTCCGGGTCGGCGACGTACTTGCCGCCCTCGCCGGGGAGGGAGAGCCGGTACCGGGCGGCCCGGATGCCGAGATCGGCGTACGCGCGGCCAATGAGCTCGAGGGCGTCCCGGGCCTCGTCCACGGCCTGCTCCAGGGTGCAGAAGATGTGCGCGTCGTTGAGCTGGATGGCCCGGACCCTGGTCAGACCGCCCAGCACCCCGGACAGCTCGGAGCGGTACATTCCGCCCAACTCGGCCAGGCGCAGAGGTAGTTCACGGTAGCTGTGGGAGCGGGAGCGGTAGATCAGCGCGTGATGCGGACACAGGCTCGGCCGCAGTACGACCTCCTCCGCGCCCAGCTCCATCGGCGGGAACATGTCCTCGCTGTAGTGGGACCAGTGCCCCGAGATCTCGTACAGCTCCCGCTTGCCGAGCACCGGCGAGTACACGTGCCGGTATCCGGCGGCGCGCTCGGCCTCCCGGACGTACTCCTCCAGGGTGTGCCGTACGACGGCCCCGTCGGGCAGCCAGTACGGCAGCCCCGCGCCCATCAGCGGATCGGTGTCGAACAGGCCCAGCTCACGGCCGAGCCGACGGTGATCGTGCGCGCCGTTCATGGCGTTCTTGGCGGTCATGGCGTTCATGGCGTTCATGGCGGGCTCTCCTCACGGTGACCGGAGACGAGCCCCCACACGGCAAAGCCCCGGGGCACTCGCCCCGGGGCTTTCGACTGAGTCAACTGTCAGCGCGCCGGGACCCTCTCCGGCGTCGTCGTGAGAAACACGGGCACTACGTGGGCGCGCTGCATGGAGGGACGGTAACAAGGGGCCGAGGAACGGGGCGATCGATTTTCGCAACCTCGCAAGCCGCGGGCAGTCGTACCGCCGGGGCGGCATGGGTGGGCGCGGGCGGCGCCCCGTCAGCGCCGGGTTGCGCACCCCACCCCTCCCCTCAGCACCGATCCCCTCACCCGTACGGCCCGGCTCACTGGTGGACCGTCACTCCCGGTGGTGCCGTAAGAGGGCGTACTCGATCTTGGCAGCCCTCAGGAGAGACCTCGATGACCCCACCCCCGGCCCGCACTCTCGCCGCCGCGCTCACGCTGTGCGCCCTCCTGACCGCCACCGCCTGCTCCGCCCTCACCACCCCGCCCACCGCCGAGAAACCCGACCTCGCCGCCACCACACCCACCCCGCACCCGAAGAGCCCGGCCGCCACCCCCGACCTCACCCAGGCCCAGGCGCAGGCCACGCTGCTCACGGAGGTCGACCTGGGAGAGCCGTGGACGCCCACGCAGGGCGCCGCGACCTGGCACGACGCGGTACTCAAGGCGACCACGAAGAAACGGGACTGCCAGCGTCTGTTCGACACCCTCTACTCAGAGGAGTTGTTCGGCGCGGACGCCCGCCCCCGCGCGGTGGTCGGGCTCGACGACGACTGGAACGAGACCCAGTTGCGCCAGCAGGTCGTCGCGCACCCGGCGGCGGACGTGGACCGCACGCTGGCCTGGCTGAAGAAGCTGCCGAAGAAGTGCGCGCGGTTCACGGTGAAGACCGCCCGGGGCGACCTGCACGACGTCGAGGTCGGCAAGGCCGCGCTGCCGGAGGTGGGGGACGCCCGGCAGGGCCTGCGGGTCCTCGTGTGGGGAGAGACGGCCGACGGCGAGCCCGCCGCGTTCACCTTGGACGTCGCCGTCGTCCGCGTCGGCGACGACGCGATCGGCCTCACCCACGGCGGCTTCGGCGAGGTGGCGCCCGAGGTCGCGCAGGCGGTCGTACAGCTCGGGGCGCAGCGCCTGACGGAGGTCCGCAGGAAGGGACGGGTGGAGGTCTGAGTGCCGAGGACCAGCACGGCCTGCTCGACGCCGTCGGCGCCACGCCGGTCCGGTCGGCGCCACGCCGGTCCGGTCGGCGCCACGCCGGTCCGGTCGGCGCCACGCCGGTCCGGTCGGCGCCACGCCGGTTCAGTCCTCGTCGCCGTCCCGGTCGAACCTCGTCCGGTGTGCGATCACGTCACGCGACAGTTCCAGCGCCGTACGGCTCTGTGCGAAGGCGTGGGCGCGCAGCCGGGCCAGTGCATCGTCGGCGTCGACGCCGAGCTGGGCCATGATCATGCCGATGGCCTGGTAGACCTCGTCCCCCTCCTTGGCCAGGCCGCCGAGCCACGGTTCCGGGCCCGGGCCCCCGTTCTCGTCCCCTCGGGGCAGCTCCATCAGGGCGACCGTCATCACGCCCGCCACGAGCAGCGCGGTACGCAGGTCGCGGGGCGTGAGCTCGCCGGGGGTGTCGCGGTAGAGGTCGAGGGTGCCCACGCACACGGCCTCGTTGCCCAGCGGGATCGAGTAGATCGCCCGCACCCCGGCGGCCGTGGCCTGCTGGGCGAGGACCGGCCAGCGTCCGGCGTCCCGCCCGGTCGTGAGGTCGCAGGCGAGCACGGGGACGCCTACACGGGCGGCGTACAGGCAGGGCCCGTCGCCCAGGGTGGCCTGGATCTCCGACAAGCGGGCGGCCCGCTCACTGCTCGCGCTCAGCCGTACCGGCATGCCTTCGCTGTGCAGCGCCACACTCGCGTCGGCCACCGGCAGCAGCTCGACCGCCACGCCGCACAGCCGCCGCGGGATGTCCTTGGGCTCGGCGTCCCGCACGCCCTCCGCGATCATGTCGACGTCACGCATGCGGTCCTGGGCCAGTTCACGCTCGGCGTGGCGTTCCGACGCGCCTGGAGGCTCGGAGTATCCGGGCTGCGGAGAGGACCGGGGGCGACCGCGGTCGCCGCCTTCCGTTCCGTACCGGCCGGGCTCGTCACCGTGGGCGCCGTCCGGGCCGTCCCTGGGACGCACGGCCACCGCCTCCTTCGTCACAGAGCGCCCACCGTCGTAAAGGACCCGCTCGGGGGCGACGCCCGACTACCCATGGGCCGAAGGGCGAAACCCACCCGGCGTCCCCTCCGGCGTTCCCTCGGCTACCGCTGCTCGTAGGGATCCGCCGGCTGCCTCACCCGCTTCACCGACGTGGCGTCGAGCACCGCCGGCCAGGCCGCGTCGCTGCCCAGCTCCCCCCTGGGCAGCCAGGTGCCGGTGACGGTGATCCAGGTGTCGACCGGCGGGGCGTCGTCCCCACGCACCTCGACCTTGCCGGCCGTCGCGTCGGCGGCGCAGCAGGTGACGTAGAGCCGCGTGACGTACCAGGTGCCGTCGTCGCCGTGGGTGACGAAGCCGGTCATGCGGACCGTACGGCCGTTCAGCGACCGCCCGCTGTCGTAGATCGCCCGGGAGCTGAACTCGGCGAGGGTCAGCTCCACCGGGTCCCCGGAGGCGAGCGCCGGGAAGGTCCCGACCCCCTGCGACGCCCGCTGGGCGGCCTCGCGCCCGGCGCTGTACGAGCCGAGCGCGGGCGGCGGGAACAGCAGCAGGGCGAGGGCGGGGAGGGTGAGGAGCCAGGCGATGCGGGGGCCGTGGTGATGGTCGTGGCCGTGCTCCCCTTGATCTCCGTGCTCCGCGTGCTCCCTGTGCTCGTCGTGCTCCCCGGGCTCGTCGTCGGCGGGCGCGAACCGCCGTACTGCCGCCATCGCCACCCCCAGCAGGACCAGCAGCACACCCGACACGACCAGATACGGCCGCAGTGCCGCCTGCACATACCGCAGATACAGCTCGCTGAGCAGCGAGATCCGCAGGATCGCCGCGCCCATGAGGACGAGGAGGAGGGGGGAGCCGTACCGTCGCACGCTCACAGCAGCCACCATCCCACCAGCACGCTGCTCGCCAGGGCCACCACCCAGGTCGCGGCCGAGAACCGTACGGCGAAGGCGCGCCCGAAGGTCCCCGTCTGCAACGCGATCAGCTTCAGGTCGACCATCGGGCCGACGACCATGAACGCCAGCCGGGCGGTGGGTGAGAAGCCGCTGAGCGAGGCGGCGACGAACGCGTCGGCCTCACTGCACACGCACAGGACGACCGCCAGGACGGCCAGCAGCAGCACCGACAGCCACGCGGAGCCGGTGAAGACGTCGAGTACGGAGCGCGGGACGGCGATGTTGAAGGTCGCCGCGGCCGCCGCGCCGAGGACGAGGAAGCCGCCGGCGTGCAGGAAGTCGTGTTGGAGCCCGGCGCCGAAGGCCCGCAGACCGCCCCCGCCGGCCGGTGCGCGCCGCTTGGGCAGCCGTATCCACTCCTCCCGCCCGAACCGGGCCCACAGCCAGCCCATCACCACCGCCGTCCCCAGTGAGGCGACCAGCCGGCCGAGCACCATCTCGGGCTGCCGGGGGAAGGCGATGGACGTCGCCACCAGCACCACCGGGTTGATCGCGGGCGCGGAGAGGAGAAAGGCGAGGGCGGCCGCCGGGGCCACGCCCCGGCTCATCAGGCTCCCGGCCACCGGCACGGACGCGCACTCGCAGCCGGGCAGCACGACCCCCGCGGCTCCCGCGACCGGGACGGCGAGGGCCTGGTTGCGCGGCAGGAGCCGCTTGAACACCTTCTCCGGTACGAAGGCTCCGATCGCCGCCGAGACGACCGTACCGAGCAGCAGGAACGGCACGCCCTGGACGGCGACCGCCGTGAAGACGGTCCACCAGGCGGCGACGGCCGGGGTGTACAGGTCGAGCGCGAGCATCGGCCCGAGGACGGAGAGGACCGTCGCGATGGCGAGCAGCGCCGCCCCGCCGAGGACCGCGTACACGAGTGCGCGCACGGCGAGGCGCAGGCTGTCGCCCGCCGTCGGTTGGTTCTCCACGTGCCTGTCCCGGTAGTGCGTCTGTCTCGGCTGTATCGGCCGTACCGCTGTCTCCGCGCACGGTATCCGGGACCGCTGTGCGCCGCCCCGGTTTCGTCACAGAGGAGGCTGTGCGGGCGCGGGCCCGAGGGTGGTGGTGCCCGGGGCCGTACGGTGTCCGAGCCCCGTCCGGTAGGCGTCCAGCGCGGCCTCCACCCGGCCGCCGCGGCGCAGCAGGTCGCCCAGCAGCCGGCACAGGTCGGCCAGGTCACCGACCGCGCCCGCCCGCTCCAGCAGGCTCAGGGCGCGTACGTAGTGCTCCTCGGCGGCCTCGGTGTCCCGGGCGTCCTCGGCGATGATGCCGAGGAGGCGGTGGGCGGCGGCGGAATGCAGGGCGCCGCGTTCGGCGGTGAAGTCGCTGAGCACGCCGTGCAGCAGGGCGGCGGCCTCCTCGGACTTGCCGCGCCGGTGCAGTACGTCGGCCAGCTCGACGGCGACCTGGCTGGAGTAGAGGGCTGCCCGCTTGGCCGAGAGCATCGCGAGGGCCTCCCGCAACTCGGCCTCGGCGCGCTTCAGTTCGCCGTTCTGCGCGTACACGTAGCCGCGCATCCAGTGGCAGTTGGCGAGTTCGGTACGGAGCTGGAGTTGCCGGTACAGCTCGGCCGCCTTGGCGAGCGAGGCGTCGGCCTCGGCGATACGGCCCTCGGCGAGCAGGGTGCGGGCGACCGAACGGTGCATCCGGGCCACCAGGGCCGGGTCGCCGACCTGGGGTGCCAGGGCGAGGGCGAGTTCGGCGGCCTGGGCGGCGCGGGCGTGGGCGCCCATGTCCATGTACGGGCCGATGACGCCGGCGTAGAGGAGGACCAGCGCATCGGGGTCGTGCAGGCCGCCGCGGTTGAGCTCGTCGAGGGTGGACTCCACCAGGTAGACCGCATACCGGAGTTCACCGCCCAGGTAGTGGGAGACGGCTCGGCCCCGGATCGCCGGGACGCGGGCGGGCAGGGGGGCGCCCGCACGGGCGAGCGCCTCCTCGGCCCGCTCGAAGTACAGCCGGGCGGCCGCCAGGTCGCCGGTGTCGATGCCGGACTCGCCGAGTCCGAGCAGGGCGTCGGCCTGCTCACCCACCAGCCCGTGCGCCTCCGCCTGGGCGAGGACCGCCGCGAACTCCTCGGCCGCGGCCTCGGCGGCGCCGGTCGCCAACGTGCGCTGGGCATCGGTCAGTCGCAGCCGCAGCTCGGTCACCAGACGGGCCGGACGCCCGGTCGCCAGCTCCTCGAAGCCGACGCCGAGCCGCTCGGCGAGATGCCTGAGCGCGTCGTCGGAGGGGCGGACGCGGCCGGCCTCCAAGGTGGATATGTAGGCGGGCGTGTACGCCGGTTCGGCCACCTGTCTCTGGGTCAGCCCGCGGCCGATGCGCAGTTGCTGCACCCTGCGTCCGATGGTCACCGGGTCGTCGCGCTCCGACATGCCCAACTCCCCTGGTCCTCTTGCCGTTCGAGTCCGCCAGCCCCTAGGTTAAACGGCGTATTAACCATGCTTAATACGCCGCTGCTTCTGTTTGTTTTCGTTGCCGTTGTCGGCGCGGTTGTCGGTGTGGTTGTTCGTGTTGCCGTTCGAGTTCCTGTTGTTGCTGGTCCTGTCGCCGCTGCGAGGTTGTCGTGCTTGATCGCACCAGCGCCACCGAGCGTTACGCCAGGGGCATCGTCGCCGCCGTCGTGGCGATCGCCGCCCTGGTACTCGCGGCGAACGCGGGCCCGGCGAGGGCGACGGAGCCCCGGCCCGCGCGGCACGCCACACAGCTCACGGACTCCGCGGCCCCCGTCGGCCGCTGGACACAACCCGGCTGACAGGTCGTCGCTCACAGGTCGTCGAGCAGGCTCGTCACCGAGCCGTTCTCGAAGATCTCCCGGATCGCGTAAGCGATCACGGGGGCGATGGACAGCACCTCCACCTTGGCCAGGCCCGTCGCGGCGGCCGTCGGCAGGGTGTCGGTGAACACGAAGCGGCTGACCCGCGAGTTCTTCAGCCGGTCCACCGCCGGGCCGGACAGGATGCCGTGCGTGGCCGCCACGATCACGTCCTCGGCGCCGCTGTCGTACAGCGCGTCGGCCGCCGCGCAGATCGTGCCCGCAGTGTCGACCATGTCGTCGACCAGCACGCACACCCGGCCCTCGACCTCACCCACCACCTCGTGCACGCTGACCTGGTGGGCCACGTCCTTGTCCCGCTTCTTGTGGACGATCGCCAGCGGGGTGCCCAGCCGGTCGCACCACCGGTCCGCGACCCGCACCCGGCCCGCGTCCGGCGACACCACCGTCAGCCGCTGATGGTCGCTCCCCGCGGCGATGTGGTCGGCGAGCGTCGGCAGCGCGAACAGATGGTCCATCGGACCGTCGAAGAACCCCGCGATCTGGTCGGTGTGCAGGTCGACGGTGATGATCCGGTCCGCGCCCGCGGACGCCAGCAGGTCCGCGAGCAGCCGCGCCGAGATCGGCTCGCGGCCCTTGTGCTTCTTGTCCTGGCGCGAGTAGCCGTAGAACGGGGCGACGACGGTGATGCTGCGGGCGGAGGCCCGCTTCAACGCGTCGATCATGATGAGCTGTTCCATGATCCACGTGTTGATGGGCGCGGTGTGGGACTGGATGACGAAGCAGTCCGCGCCCCGCACCGACTCCTCGTAACGGACGTAGATCTCCCCGTTGGCGAAGTCCCGGGCCTGCGTGGGCACCAGGCGCGCGCCCAGCTCCGCGGCGACCTTCCCGGCCAGCTCCGGGTGGGCACGGCCGGCGAAGAGGAGCAGGGTGCGCTCGTTGGTGCGGTCGGCCCTCACTGAGCGAGGACGGGGTAGTCGGTGTAGCCGCGGTGGTCGCCGCCGTAGAACGCCGACTCGTCGGCCTCGTTGAAGGGGCCGCCGGCCGCGATGCGGGCGGGGAGGTCGGGGTTGGCGAGGAACAGCGCGCCCAGCGACACGGCGTCCGCCAGGCCCTCGTCCAGCACCTCCTGCGCGGACTTGGCCGTGGCCGGGAAGGAGTCGGGAGCGGCGTGCGGGTTCAGCACCAGATTGCCCCGCCACAGGTCGCGCACGGCCCGGGTCACCGGGCGGGTCACGATCTCGCACACCTCCAGGAACGCGAGTTCCGGCAGGGCCGGGACGAGGGCCGCGTAGAGGCCCTCGGTGTCGCCCTCGGCGATGTCGTTGTAGGTGTTGCCGGGCGAGACGCGCATGCTGGTGCGCTCGTTGCCGATCGCGGCGACGACGGCCTCGGTGACCTCGACGGCGAAGCGGATGCGGTGCGCGAGCGAGCCGCCGTAGGCGTCGGTGCGGTGGTTGGTGTTCTCGGCGAGGAACTGGTGCAGCAGGAAGCCGTTGCCCGCGTGGATCTCCACCCCGTCGAAGCCGGCCTCGACGGCGTTACGGGCGGCCGTCGCGAAGTCCCGCACCGTCTCGGCGATTTCGTCGACGGTCAGCTCGTGCGGCACCGGGTAGTCCTGCATGCCGCCCGGGGTGAAGCACTGGCCGGCCGCGGCGACGGGCGAGGGCGCGACGGAGGTGTGGGCGCTGTCGTAGAGCGACGGGTGACCGATCCGGCCGGCGTGCATCAGCTGGACCACGATCCGGCCGCCCTCGGCGTGCACGGCGTCGGTGACCGCGCGCCAGGACGCGACCTGCTCGGGGTGGTGCAGGCCGGGCGTGTTGAGGAAGCCCTGGCCGACCTGGGAGGGCTGCACGCCCTCGGTGATGATGAGGCCGGCGGAGGCGCGCTGGGCGTAGTACTCGGCCATCAGCTCGGTGGCGCCGCCGCACGGCTTGGCCCGGTTGCGGGTCATCGGCGCCATCACCAGCCGTTTGGCCAGCGGGATCTTGCCGAAGGTCACGGAGTCGAACAGCGAGGTCATGCGGGTTTCTCCCTGGGGATGAGGAATGGTCAGGAACGGTCGGCAAGGTGCCGGGCGTACGCGGCGGCCATCCGGCCGCCCACCTCGGCGGTGGAGATCAGGACGGCCATGTTGGCCTGTGCGGTACGGCCGCCGGTGGCCCGGTCGACCGCGTGCATCAGGTACTTGGTGAGGCCCTGGCCGGTGACGCCGTCCCGCTCCGCCTGTGCGAGCGCGTCGGCGATCGCGGCCTCCGCCTCGGCGGCGTCGACGGCGTCCTCGGCGTGGGGCGGGGTGGTGATGACGAAGGAGCCGGGGTGGCCGGCGGCCCAGTGCAGGGCGACGGACTTCGCGATCAGGTCCTCGTCGTCGATACGGTGCGGGGACTTCACGCCGCTGGAGGCGCAGTAGAACGCGGGGAAGTCGTCGGAGCCGTGGGAGACGACCGGGACGCACTGCGTCTCCAGGTACTCCATGGTCAGCTTCAGGTCGAGGATCATCTTCGCCCCGGCGCAGACAACCGCGACCTTCGAGCGGGTCAGCTGGATCAGGTCCGAGGAGACGTCCATGGTGGTCTCGGCGCCCCGGTGCACCCCGCCCAGCCCCGCGGAGGAGAAGAACGGGATCCCGGCGAGCTCGGCCGCCACCAGCGAGGAGGCGACGGTGGTCGCGCCCTGGCCGCCGCCGGCCAGCACGATCGGCAGGTCCCGGCTGGACACCTTGGGAATGCCGGTCTCGGACGCGAACCGCTCGATGTCCCGCTCGGTCATGCCGACCCGGATGGCGCCGTCCTCGACACAGATCGTCGCCGGCACCGAGCCGCCCTTGCGGACGGCGGCCTCCACCCGGTGGGCGGTCTCGGCGTTGTGCGGGTACTTCAGGCCGTGCGTGATGACGTTGGACTCCAGCGCGACGACCGGACGGCCCTCGTGCAGGGCCTCGCGGACCTCTTCGGTGAAGACGAGAGGGATCGTGCTCATGACCTTCCTTCGGTCGGGACGGGCTCGGAGTAGTTCGGCTGCTTCCACAACAGGTGGGCGCGCTTCTCGAGTTCGGGTACGTGCACCTCGGCGACCCAGCGGGACCGCTCCACCGCCTCCACGGCGATCGACACCGCGCCCGGCTCGCAGCCGAAGCCCTTCGTGATCGTCTCGGTCAGGGCCGCCACCAGGTCCGCCTTCTCGGCGTCGGTGAAGGTGCGCGGCCAGTGCCTGATGCTGACGTGCGGCATCGCACGGCTCCCTTCCGGGGTTCCGGGGACCTCGCCCCCGTGGCGGGGGATGTGCACGGGGGCGAGGAGTGTGCGGACGTGACGGTTACTGACGATGCGTCACATCGTGGATGGCAGCGACGAGTTCACCGACGCCGTGCTCCTTCAGCACGGCGTAGTGGTCGCCCTCCAGCTCGACGATCCCCGGCGGTGCGGCGGAGTAGCCGGAGCTGTCCTCCACGAAGGAGTAGTCGTCGCCCCGCGCCTTGAAGATCGTGACGGGCGCCTCGATGCGGCGCTCACGCAGTTCGCGGAAGCTGTACTCGAACTCGTAGGTCTCCGTGACGATCCGGGTGATCCGGCGGATCGTTTCCGCACCGAGCTGGGGCAGCAAACCGGCCACATACCCGACGAAGGAGTCCTCGTCGACCGCCCGGGCGAGGCACTCCTGGAGCTCCGGCCCGTGGATCGTGCCCGTGAACACGGAGAACAGGATGGTCACATAGGCGGGGTTGGCGTACGAGGCCTCGCGCCCCCACTGACGGCCGTCCTCGGTGCGCACCCGCGGGTTGCCGGGGCAGATCAGCAGCAGCCGCTCGACCTTCTCGCCGAACTGCTCCAACTGCCAGGCCGCTTCGAACGCCACCCGCGCGCCGAACGAGTAGCCCCACAGCGTGTACGGCCCGGAGGGCTGCGTGCGCCGGATCTCGGCCACGTCGGCCATCGCCATCTCGCGGATCGTGCCGTACGGCAGCTCGCCCGGGTTGATGCCGTGCGCCTGGACGCCGTAGAAGGCGCGGCCGGGGGCGGCCTCGCGGCCGAGCAGGCGCAGGTTCATCGGGTAGCCGCCGAGGCCCGGCCAGCAGAACACCGGGCGGTCACCGGATCCGCCGCCGTGCAGCGGAACGAGGCGGGAGACACGGCCCGGCGCGCCCTCGTCGACGCGGGCGGCGAGGTCGGCCAGCTTCGGGGACTCGAAGACGATCTGGAGCGGCAGGGTGACGCCGAATTCCCGGTTGATCCGGTTGACCAGGGCCACCGCGTGCAGAGAGTTGCCGCCGGAGGCGAAGAACTCGTCCTGGGTGGAGACGTCCTCGTACTTCAGCGTGCGGCCCCACTCGCCGGCCAGCCAGCGCTCGGTGGCGGTCTCGGGTTCCACGTACTCGGCCGACGTACGGGCCTGCGCGATCTCCGGCAGCCGGGCGGCGGCCTTGGGGTCGATCTTGCCGTTGGCGGTCAGCGGCAGCTCGTTCACCACCAGCACCCGGGCGGGGATCATGTAGTCCGGCAAGAACCGCGTGAGGTCGTCGCGGACCATCTCCGCCGGGCCCTTGGTGTGCACCGCGTCCTCGTCCATGCCTTCGTGCGCGGCCTGCTCGTCGCTGATCCGGCCGCCGACGAAGAAGTACGAGGCGGGCGCGGCCGGTTCGCCGGCCGCGGCCAGCAGGTCGTCCAGGCGGCGCGAGGCGGGCAGCGGATGGCCGGACCTGGAGGAGTAGCCGGAGGACATGAGGCCGATGCCGGGCCGCCGCTGGAGATGGTGCAGCGTGGTGCCGAGGACGACGTAGTGCAGCCAGTCGGCGTCGGTGCGGGCCACCGCGCTGACGCCGAACGCGGCCCGCTCGTACACGCCCTGGTTGATCGCGATGACGTGCCGCTTCTCGACGACGTCGGAGCCCATTGGCTCCAACTCCCCGCCCCGGTACCGATACAGACCGGCGGCCAGCCCTTGTACGCGCTCGTCGTGGGCCTGCACGTACAGGTCCACCTGCTCCGGCCGGACGCGCCCGTCGTTCCGGGTGACGGCGAAGGTGCCCAGGTACAGGTCCTCGTCGGCCACGTCGAGCCGGTCCTTGACCGACGGTTCGAAGCCGTACGGCTCGATGGTCAGGCCGTGGGCGGGCAGGACCTCCTCGAACACACCGACCATGTGGCCGGCCTCGAACTCCAGCACCTCGGCGATGTTGTTCTTGTACACAGGCTCGATCGCCCGCCGCTTGCCCAGGAAGTGGACCCGCAGGCCGTGCGCGGGGAAGCCGTCGGACACCTCCCCGAGGCGGACGAGGGTGTGGTCGACCGGGTGGTGGTAGTACAGGCCCGCCGCCAGCCCGGGCAGCCCGCTCGCCTCCAGGTACATCTGCGTGGCGTACAGGGCGCCCGGGGAGGCGTAGGCGTACTTCGGCAGCAGCCGCTCCTCGCTGCGGAACGGACCGAACCAGCGCAGGATCTCGCCCAGTGCGGGCACCGACAGGTCGCCGACGGGCCGGGCGTACGACGACACCGGGGACGGTGAGAGCAGGCCGAGGACGTCGGTGGCGGTGACCGGGCCGCCGTCGTAGAAGCGGTACGTCTTGCGGGCGAACGCCTCCCGCCGCTGGGCCGCGGAGGCCTCCCGGCCGGGCAGCTCGACCGTTTCGCGGCCCGCGAGCTCCTCCGGTTCGCGCAGGCCCGGGTTGGACAGCTGGGCCCTGACCTGGAGCTTGGACGCCTTGGACTGGTGGTGGGCGGCGTCGCCGCGGCCCTGGTCCATGACGGCGGCGGTGCGCTCGTTCAACTCCACCGCGGCGACCAGGGCCTTGCTCCCGGTGCGAGGATCGTCGGTGACGACGGCCGCGGCCCGCCGTACCCACTGGTGCTCCTCGATCCGCGAGGCCACCTCCTCCAGCTCGACGCGGTAGCCGCGCAGCTTGACCTGGTTGTCGGTACGGCCCATGAACTGGATCGTGCCGTCCGGGTTCCACTGGCACAGGTCGCCCGTACGGTACAGCCGCTCCGTCGGGTTGAACGGCGAGGTGACGAACCGCGCCGCCGTCTGCTCGGGCAGGCCGATGTAGCCGCGTGCGACCTGGGCGCCGCCGAGGAAGAGCTCACCGCTCTCGCCGATGTCCACCGGCTGGCGGTTCTCGTCGAGGATGTAGCAGGTGACGTTGTCGGCCGGGGTGCCGATCGGCACGATCCCGGAGGGCGCCTCGCCCAGGGTGTCGGGGTCGATCCAGTGCGAGGTGGCGTTGATCGTCGTCTCGGTCGGCCCGTACAGGTTGACCACCGACACCCCGGGCAGCGCCGCGAACAGGTCCTTGGCGAGGGTGCGGGTCAGGGCCTCGCCGCCGGAGAAGACCCGCGTCAACGAGGAGCAGGCGCCGAGCTGTTCGGTGTCGACGAGGGCCTGGAGCAGGGTCGGCACCGCCTGCAGGGCGGTCACCCGGTGCTCGCAGATCGTCCTGACGATCGCCTCGGGGTCCCGGAAGATGCCGGGTGCGCCCATCACGACCCTGGCGCCGGTGACCGGCGCCAGGATCTCCCACTGGGCCGCATCGAAGCTCATCGGCGTCTTCTGCAGGATCGACACCTCGGGGCCCAGGTGACCGAAGTTGGCCAGCCACTGCATCTGGGACACGATGCTGCGCTGCTCGATCATCACGCCCTTGGGCCGGCCGGTGCTGCCCGAGGTGTAGATGACGTACGCGAGGTGGTGGCCGCGGTTCTGCGGCAGCGGAACGGGTGGCAGGTCGGGGACGTCGGAGGCGGTGACGACGGTGGTGCCCTCCGGAACCAGGCGCAGGGCGCGCTCGCGCAGGTGGTCCTGGGTGACGACGACCCGGGCTCCGGAGTCCTCGACCATGAATCTCAGCCGGTCCTCCGGATAGTCCGGGGACAGCGGCAGATAGGCGGCGCCGGCGGTGAGGATGCCCCACACGCCGGTCATCAGCTCGGCGGACGGCTCGGTGAACAGGCCGACGCAACTGTCCGGTTCGACGCCGAGCCGGACCAGATGGGTGCCGAGCCGGCGGGCGGCCGCGTCCAGCCCGCCGAAGGTGAGGTGACCGCTCTCCCCGGAGGCCTGCGGCAGGGTGACGGCGATGTCGTCGTACCGCAGGCGGGCCTGGTGGGCAAGGAGATCGGGCAGCGAGACGCCCATGTGGGACACGCCGGGTATCGGCGCACGGGTGCTCATGACGGTGTTTCCCCCCGGAAAAGTACGCCCTGTTCAGGGCGGTGACATGCGGATGCTCACGCAGGTACGGCCGTGTGTACGTACGGCCGCGTGCGTACGATGTTTCAGACGCGGGCGTCGTCCGCGACCCGGCTACGGGTCGGGCCCTCGGCCGCCGCCGGTGACGCGGGCTTCTTTCCGCGTGGCTGGGCGAGGACGACGGCTCCCACGACGGCCGCGGCGCCGAGGAGTTGCAGCGGGCGCAGCGACTGGTCGAGGAAGAGGTAGCCGAGGATCGTCGCGCACAGCGGCGAGGCGAACGACAGGAACGAGGCCGCCAGCGCGGGCAGCCGGGACAGGCCGCGGAACCACAGGACATAGGCGACGAGGGCGCCGATGATGCCGAGGTAGGCGAAGCCGCCGACGTTGCCCCAGGTCACATGGTCCGGCAGCGGTTCGCCGGCCAGCGTGATCGGCAGCAGGAACAGGCCGCCCACGGTGAGCTGCCAGCCGGTGAACGTCAGCAGCGTGACGCCCTCGGGGCGGCCCCACCGCTTGGTCAGCACGATGCCGGCGGCCATGGACAGCGCGCCCAGCAGACCGGCCACCACGCCGATGCCGTCCAGGCCCGCGTGCGGCTGAAGGACGAGCAGGGCGACGCCGGCCGCGGCGATCAGGCAGGAGGCCACGTGCACGGGCTTGATGCGGTCCCCCAGCAGCACCGCACCCATCAGCAGCACGATCATCGGCTGGACCGACATGACAAGGGCGGCCACGCCACCTGGAAGGTGGTAGGCGGCCAGGAACAGGAAGTAGAAGAACGCGCCGATGTTGAGGACACCGAGCACGATCGCCCGCCACCACCAGCCGCCCTTCGGCAGGACCCGGGTGGCGGCCAGCAGGATCAGGCCGGCCGGCAGCGCCCGTACGGTCGAGGCCAGCAGGGGCCGGTCGGGCGGCAGGAACTCGGTGGTCACCAGGTAGGTGGAGCCCCATACGGCGGGGGCGAGGGCGGTGATCGCGGAGGTGGTCGCGAGGCGTTGGCCGGTCATGTCCGGGCTCCGGAGTCGGTGGTGCCGAAGAACCGGTCGCCGAAGTCGCCGATGCCCGGAACCATGAACGCGTTCTCGTTCATCCGGTCCTCGATGGCACTGGTGACGATCCGCACGCGCGGCCGCTCGGTGGCGACGCGACGCAGGCCCTCGGGCGACGACAGAAAATTGATCATGATGATGCGTTCCTCGCGCACCCCCGCCTCCAGCAGGACGTCGACGGCGGCGAGCGCGGATCCCGCGGTGGCCAGCATCGGCTCGAGCAGCAGTACGTGCCGCTCGGCGATGTCGGCGGGCAGGTGCCGGTAGTAGAGGTGGGGCTGCTTGGTCTGCTTGTCGCGCTGGATCAGGATCTTGCCGATCCGGACGCCGGGCAGCAGGTCGCGCAGCTCGCCCTCCATGGCCTCGCCGGCCCGGATCACGGACACGCCGCACAGCTCGGCGGCGAACTCCAGGCCGTGGTAGGTGGTGCCGACCGGAGTGGTGACCTCCTTCTTGGTGAAGGGGAGCAGGTCCATTCCGGTCTCCAGCAGGAGGCGGATGATGCGGCGGGAGTAGAAGACGAAGTCCTGGCGGGCGCAGTCCCGGTCGCGGATGATCGTGTGCATCGCGCGGAGCTGGTCGGTCTGCGGAAGGGGGTGGACGTTGTGGCCGGTGGTCACGACGGGATCTCCTCGGTCAGCCGGGGTGTGGAGCGGACGAGGCAGCGGGGCGGCCGGGCTGTCCCCGGACCGGCCGCCCCTGCCGCGGGCCGGCGGTCAGGCGATCTCGTCGAAGGCGCGGCGCGCCTCGGTGACGAACTTCGCGACCTTGACCCGGTCCTTGCGTCCGTCGGGGCCCTCCAGGCCGGTGTGGGCGTCCACGGCGGCGGGGCGGACCGTGCGGATCGCGTCGCCGACGTTCTCCGGGTTCAGGCCGCCCGCCATCATCAGCGGCTTCGGGGAGCGGCGGACCAGCTCGGCCGACACGCTCCAGTCGTGGGTGAGGCCGGTGGCGCCCTTGGCGCCGGTCTTCGGGTCGAACGTGTCGGTGATGTACATGTCGACGTACGGGTGCGTCTCGTCGACCAGCTTCAGCAGCTCGTCGGCGTTGTCCTCCTTGACCACCAGGGACTTCAGGACGAACAGCTCCGGACGGATCTCCTTGAGTCGGCGCAGTTCCTCCGTCGCCACGTCACCGTGCAGCTGTACGGCCACGACACCGAGCTCGCGGCAGAACTCGCTGACCTCCTCGGCGTCGGTGAGGTAGCTGATGAGGACGCCGGCGTGCGGGGCTTCGAGGCCCTTGATGATGACGGCGGCGTCCTGCTCGGGAATGTCGTCCTTGCCGGACGGCAGCCGCAGGGCGAAACCGATCCAGTCCGCGCCCTCCCCGATGACCATGTCGGCTTCGGCGGCGTCGATGATGCCGGCGACCTGGACGAGCTTGTTCACAGTGGTCATGAAGACCATCCCCCCGTTGAAAGAACCTGCTGGTGAAGTTGTTCGACGTGCTTGATTGAATGGCGAACGTGTTCTCGCGGAGCGCCTCAGCGGCCGTACGACTCGCTGAAGCAGGTCAGCGCACGGTCCCGGCGGCCCGGGTGGAGCCGGGTCTCGGCCGGGTAGCCCAGTGGCATGAGCAGGGCGATGTGCACGTCGTCGCGTCCGTCGACGCCGATGGCCTTCTTGACGTCCTCCTCGTCCCAGCCGTTCATCGGGCTGGTGGCGAGGCCGGCCGCCTGCGCGGCGATCATCAGGAACGAGGCGGCGATCATGGCGTCCTTGACCGCGTACTCGCGCTCGAGGCCACGCCGGCTCGGGTCCTCGTAGAAGGCACGGGCGTCGTCGGGCGAGGCGGCGGCGAACCTGCCGGACCAGGCACCACCCTCCAGGGCCGTCTCCCAGATGTCCCCGCGGTCCTCGCACCAGGCGGCGGACTCGGCGACGAACACCAGCATGACCGGCGCTTCCTGGGGATGCGGCTGGCCTCCGGTGGCCCGGGTGAGGGCCTGACGCCCCTCCTCGCCCGCCACGACCACGATCGAGCGAGCCTGGAGGTTGAAGCTGGACGGCGCTTCCAGGGCCAGGTCGGTCAGCTCGCGCAGCAGCGGGGCGGGGACCGGGTCCGGCCGGTAGTGGCGGACACTGCGGCGCGTGCGGATGACCCGCGCCACGGTGGAATGATCTGCCTCGGCGGTCGTCACGATCCAGCCTTTCGACGTCGAACTATCTGACATCGAGAAGCTAAGCAGTACGCTAGAACTTAGTCAAACGGTTTGACATCGAATCAATGAAGGGGAGGTGACCGTCATGCGCGACTCCGTCGACGATTTCCTCGACCAATGGGCCGTCCTGCGCACGGACCTTGACCTCGACGCCATGGGTACCGTCGGGCGCATCATGCGGCTCTCACGGCTCGTCGGCGCCGGCCTCAAGGACTACTTCGCCGAACACGGCATGGAGACCTGGGAGTTCGACGTACTCGCCACCCTGCGCCGGAGCAACAGGCCGCTCACCGCGAAGGAGCTGGCCGCCGGCGTCATGATCGGCTCCGCCGCCCTGACCAACCGCGTGGACCGTCTCGTCGCCCAGGGCCTCGTCACCCGCGAGGCCGTACCCGGCGACCGCCGCAGCCTTCACATCGCCCTCACGGAAGAGGGCGTCGCCCGGGTCGACGAGGTGGTCGAGGGCCATGTGAGCAACCAGCGCAAGCTGCTGTCGGGGCTGGGGGTGGAGGACAGCGAGCAGTTCAACGGGCTGTTGCGTACGTTGCTCGTCTCACTGGGAGATACGCGCTGAGCACCGCCGGCGGCACCGCCGCTTGTTGCGTTGCCGTCGGTGTACCGAATGGACCGAAGGGGCTTAGGGGGGATCATGGTGCGGCATCTGGGGCCGTTGGAGCTGGTTGGGGACCGGTGGGTCATCGGGGATCCGAAGCGCAAGGACGGCTCTTGCGTGGTGCTCACGGCCGGAGGACTGGAGCACCACAAGCGCGGAGTGCCAGAACCCCTGGCCGTCGTCCCGTGGGGCAAGTTCGTGAGTGTGGGGGTGCGAGCCACCCATTGGGCGTGGCAGGCCACCCGTACCGCGGGTGTCCTTGACGGGCTCGGGGGCAGTCACATGGGGGCCGGCCGCAGCGGCTGTTCCGTGAGTGGGCTCCTTCGCCATCCGTACGAGGGCTGGTCGGTGAACTACACCCACCACGAACGCCTCTACACGGCCGCCCACGTCACCGTCGTTGCAGACCTGTTCAAGAAGATGTCCGACGCGAAGGCGCTGCGCCGCCTCGGTGACCCGGAGTGGCTGGGCGCGGCGGTCGACCGACTGGCGCCGCTGCCTGCGCGGTGGGCCCCCTCGATGGGCCGCCAGGTGAACGCGATCATCGAGGACCTCGGCACCTGACGGTCCGACACCCCCGGTGTGGACGCTTCCGGCGGCCGCCGGCCGGTGTCTAGTCCGGCAGCGCCTTGCGCAGCGCCTCGTCCAGGCCTTGCGCGAGCTGCGCGTCGGTCGGCGGACGGGCGCCGAAGAGGGCTCCGAGCTGGGCGGTGAACGTCTGCGTGAACGCGCCGTACAGCGGGGTGCGGGGGCGCTGGACGGCGGCCCGGAGCGCCGGGAGGAGGATGCGGCGGGCGTAGGCGGGGCGGCCGGCATCGTCGCGCGGCATGCGGTCGGCGCGCTCGCCGGTGGGGGAGGGCGAAGGGCTTCCGGCGGCAAGGGGGCACTTCACCGTGGCGCTGCCGTACGCCGATGCCCGCGTCGCCGCGAACCCCGCGTCCAGCAGGCAGCGTTCGCTCTCCTCGCCGGTGAGGAAACCGATCAGCTCGGCCGCCTTGCCCGCCCGCTGGGACGCGGCGGTCACCGCGAGGTTCTGGCCGCCGAGCACCGCCCGGCCGGGCAGCGGGGCCACGCCGAGCTGTTCGTCGGTGAAGGTCTGGTGCAGCGTGCGGTAGGCGTAGGGCCAGTGGCGCAGGAAGGCGGTGCGACCGGCGGCGAAGTCGGCGAGGGAGGCGTCCTCGTCGGAGTGGACGGCGTCCTGGAGGGTGTACAGCGGACCGGTGCGCTGACGGAGTTCGGCGATGCCCTCCGTCAACTGCTCGACGGTGGCGACGTAGTGGCCCTCGGCGTCGGTGAGGGGGAGGTCCGGCGTCGCGGACGCGAACGCCTCCACCGCGTTGACCGTGCGGCCCTCGTAGGGGGCGAGCTGGGTGGTCCAGCCCTGCTCGTAGCCCTTGGGCGGTTGGTTCTCCAGCGACTGGATGATCTCCTGGAGCCGCGCCCGGTCGACGCCCGTGCTCAGGTCGGTCCGCTGGATGCCCGCCGCGCGCAGGTGGTCGCGGCGGTAGTAGAGGAGGCCGACGTCGCTGTTGAACGGCACCGCGTACACCTTGCCGTCCCAACGGGCCGTGCCCGCCACCGACTTGATGACGTCACTGTCCAGCACGGCGTCGGGCAGGCGACGCACGAGGCCGGCGGCGGCGAACTCCGGTACCCAGGTGACGTCGAGGTTGACGACGTCGTAGGTTGCGCTGCCGGACTGGAGGGCGCCGAGGAGCTGGCTGCGCTGCTCGTCGGCGCTGCCCGGCAGTTCGACCAGGCGGGCGCGGTAGCCGGTGCCGGCCTTCTCCTGCTGCCGGTTCCAGGCGTCGATGAGCTGCTGCCGGATACCGTTCTTGCCGGTGACGTCCCTCCCGCTGGCGACGACGATGTCACCGGGCACGTCGGCGGCGGGCGTCGCGGGTTCCCCGGCGCGGCCGCCGGTGCACGCCGTCACGGCCGTGACCAGGAGCACGGTCAGGAGGGCCGCGAGGCGCGCCCAGGTGCCGCGGCCGGCCATCGGGTGTCCGGTGCGGCGGCGTCCCGCCCGCTGTCCCGTGCCGCGCCGGGCCGTCGGCCGCGCGACGCTGCCGCGGCCCAGCAGTCGTGCGGTGCGGCGGCGTCCCGCCCGCACCCCCACCCCGCGCCCGGCCATCAGTCCTCCCCCGTCCCCGCGCGCGCGACCTCGTCGGTCAGACCCGCCCCGAGGTTCTCGCCGGCGTCCAGGCAGCGGCCGCCGCTCGCGGTGGAGATGCGGGCGGCCGGTCTGCCGGGGTCGCAGCCGCCGGTCGCCAGGGACACCATGGCCACCGGCACCCTGGTTGCCCGCGCGCGGGCCAACACGTCGTCGAGATTCGTGCCGGTGAGCCGGTTGTCGTCCTCGCCGTCGGTGATGTGGACCAGGAGACGGGGGCGTTCGGCCGGGCCGCGGGCGGCGAGGTCGTCCAGCGCGGCGAGCAGGGTCGCGTGCGGGTCGGCCTCGGCGTCCCGCACGCGGGCCGAGTCGACGGCGCGTTCGGCGTCCTTGCGGGGGTGGCGGCCGAAGGGGAGCAGGGTCTCGTACGGGCGCTCGTCGCCGGACGTCCCCGACATCATCCACACACCGTACTCGTCCCTGCTCCCGAGCCCGCCCAGGGACTGCTTGAGCAGGCCGGGCCCGCCGCTGGGACCTTCCCAGAGCGAGGCCATCGAGCCCGAGCCGTCCAGCAGGAACAGGACGCGGCCGGGGCCGTGCGCGGCGCGGTAGTCGGTGAGTGCCGTCTCCATCTCGTCCCGTCCGGCGGTCTCCTTGAGCGGCGAGGGCTCCCACAGCGTCCCGGCGGGGACCTGGCCCTCGGCGTCCAGCAGGGGACGCTTGCCGCTCGCCGAACGGAAGCCGTCCCGGGCGAACGCGGCCCGCCCGTCCTCAGTGCTGAGCCACTGCCGGAAGTCCTCGGCCGCCGCGTCCCGCGCCGCCTCGTCCCGGTCGGCGTCCTGCCAGCGGACCCGCACGAACGTGGGCTCCAGCCCGGGTACGTCGCCGGGGTAGTGGGCGACCCGAGGCGTCCGGGTCGCCCGGTCGCAGCCGACGCCGCTGCGCAGCAGGAACTCGGGGACGAGGGCGGCGGTGCGGTTGTCCACGGTGTCGTCGTCGGGCAGCGTGCACAGCAGGTCGGCGGCCGTGGGCGAGGGCGGTCCCGGCTGGGCGACCCTCTGTTCCGCACCGCCCGGGTCGGCCCCGGTGCCGTACAGGCCGATCGTGGCGAGCAGCGCCGACGCCGCGAACTCCGGGTCGGGACGGCGCACTCGGGCATCCGCGTCACGTTCGCGCAGGGCGGTGATCATTCGGCTCAGCGAGGGGCCGGCCAGTTCGCCCAGGAACCCGGCGGCGAGGTTCTTCGGTACGGCGAGCACGACCGGGGAGTACACGAGCGGCTCCTCGTCGGGGTCCAGGCGGGCCACGGCGTCCGTGTCCTGGGCGTCCGCGACCCGGGCGGCCTCGGCGGGGGTGGCGGGGATCCAGATGTCCGGCTGCGGGCCGACGTCCCGCTGCGGGTTGGTGTGCTCGTCCCGGGGCTCCTGCCAGGCGTCCGACTGCCCGCCGAGCGCGGTGACCGCGTCGGCGGAACCGGCGCTGTAGACCGTGATGCCACTGCGCCGGCAGCCGTCGCCGGTGGTGTTTTCGTCCGACTTCAGGTAGGCCGCCGCCGCCGCGCTCACCGTCGGTTCGAGGTCGGGGTCGGTCAGAACGCGCAGTTCGAGCGGCGGCCCGCAGGAGGCGTGGCCGCCGGTGACGCTGACGATGCCGTAGGAGCCGATGCCCAGGCCGGCGAGGACGAGAGCGAGGACGAGGACGACGCGGGCGGCGGAGCGTCCGGTGGGGCGGTCGGCGGGGCGGCCGGGGCGACGGTCCGTGCGGCGCGCGCGGCGGTAGGCGTCGGTGAGGGCGGTGGCGCCGGAGCGCAGGAGAGCGCGGAGGGGGAGGAGGACGGCAGCGGCCGTACGGACGGCAGACGGACGCCGACGCTGGCCGGACGGCCCACCCGAACCCCGCCGCTCCCCGGGCCGCCCAAGCGCGCCCCTCCGCTCTCCGGGCTGTCCGGGCTGTCCGGATGCACCCCGATGCTCGCCGGAGGGCCACGGTCCCGCCCCGCCCATCGCCCACCGGACCGACAGAGGCGACCGAGCGGACAGCAGGACGTCCTCACCCGGCTCCGTTCTGCTCTGCGGTTCCCACGGCTCCCCGCGCACCGTCTTGTGCCCCGCCGCCGCCATCCGGTCCCGCAGCCGGTCCGCAAGCTCCTGGAAGCTCAACTCCTCGTCCTGCTCAAGTAGTTGTACGAGCTCCCCGGTGAACGGCGTCGGCGCCGCACCGTTCCCCGCGTCGGTGCGATGGTTGGCCTGCACGCTCATCAGCAGCAGCACGCGCCGCTTGTCGCGGAAGGTCTCCCAGATCCACGCGGCGTTGCCCGCGAAGCAGCAGTCGAGGACGACCACGATCCGCTCGGCCGGACCGGCGGCGAGCACGGTCAGGGCGGTGGTGAACATCTCCGCGCCGGGGAAGACGGCGTGCCCGCCCGCGACCACGCTCGCGTTGCGCATCTGCAGGAACAGCTCGTCGCCCGCGCTCGGGATGGCACCGTGCCCCGTGAAGTACAGGAGCAGCAGCCCCTCGACCTCCCCGGCGGTCCTGCGCAGGGCGTGGTCGAAGTCGTCGAGGGACGGCGAGCGGGCCACGGTGATCTCGTGCTCGCCGAAGACCCGGCCCCGCAAAAGCGCGTCCCGGAGCCGGTTCAGGTTGTGCTTGACGGCGGGGAGGTCGCCGGGCACGCCGTGCGGCGGCTCCGTGAGGTCGTACTCGGAGACCCCCACCAGCAGCGCCCGGTTCACCCGCCCACGCGGGTCGAAGCGGGTCACCGGCCTACCTGTCGTCGAGGTCCACGGTGTCGACGCGACCCTCGGGCGGATCGCCGTCCTCGACCTCGCTGCGGTTGACCCGCCACGCTTCCACGGACTGCTTGACCTGCCCCAGCAGCTCCTTGAAGACGGTGGCGGCGCCTGCCCCGACCAGCGCGACGACGATGTCCATGCCGACGCCCATCGGGGCGCCGGGCTCGTCGTCGCGGCGCCGCTCGTGGATCTGCAGCCGGCCGGCCCGCACCAGCTCGTCGAGCGGTTTCTCCCGTTCCAGCCATTTGCGCAGAGCGCCGACGTCGCTCTCGCTCGCGGTCCCGTCCAGCCGAACGCGTATGCCTTGGTTGGCCACTCCATCCCCCTCAGCCATAACTCACCATCATGTCACCAACGTTGGTCACGGGGGAGAGGTCGGAAGTGCCGCATGTTCACGAGCCGAGCGTCTGCAGCTGGCTCAGCTGCCGCCGGATGTGGTCCAGGGCGCCCACGCGGCGTCCCGGCACCCGGGCCCGCAGGTCGGCCAGTTCGGCCCCGAGTTCGCGGGCCCGCGCCGGGTCGCCGATCTGCCCCCACTGGTGGTGGGCCCGGTCCACGGCCGCCTCCACGGCAGGCGCGTCCACCGGCTGCCCGGCACCCAGCCGGGCCGACGCCACCGCCAGCCACGTACGGCAACTGCGCTCCGGGTCCCCAGCGAACATCGCCAGATCCGCCCGCACCTCGGCCCAGTGCAGGGCCTGCTCGGAGGCCGGGCCGTGCGCCCGTACGGCAGCCTGCTCGTGCTCGGCGGCGAGGGCGTCGGCGGCGTCATGACGGCCGTCCTGGACCGCGGTGGTGATGGCGACGTGGGGGTCGTCGACACGCTCCCGGCCAGGTGTGTTCAGCCTGTCCGGCATGTGAGGACGAGGCCGTTCAGGCGGATACGGGGGTCTGGGGGCGGAGCCCACAGGGACAGCAGCGGGGGGCACCCCCACCACCAGGTTCCCGTACCCGTCGCTCCCCAGCCGGGCCAACGCCTGCTGATGCAACTCCGCGAGATCAGGTCGCCGCCCGCTGCGCAGGATCGTCGCGATCGCCTTCATGTACGCCGGCACGGCCACCGCCCGCCGGGAGGACGGCGGCGGCGCGATACGGCCGTACACCGCGCTGTTGCGGCCGGAGTCGAGCGGCTGGGAGCGCAGCCAGGCCCAGGTCTCCGCGTCCGCGTGCAGGTCGAGGAGCAGGGTCGTCGTGCCCGGCGTGCGCAGGCGCAGTTCCTCGCGGATCCAGTGCCAGGGCAGGCCGGTGTAGCGGACGGTCGCGGACGTGGTGCGGGCCAGCGCGAGGTGGGGCAGGTGCTGGCGGCGGTCGAGCATGAGCTGGCCGGTGACGAAGACGGTCAGCGGGCCGGGGGCCGTCGCGGCGGCGCGCAGCCGGGTGAGGACGGCCTGGGGTTCCAGCGGGTCGGCGAGTTCGACGACGTTTGCGGTGTTGGTGCCGGACAGCACGGCGGGCGGCACGGCCGCGAGCACGGGGAGCACGGACGCCGCGTCCACCAAGCAGCCCTTGCCCACCGGCGATGCGGCCAGCAGCAGCACGGTTCCCGGCATCGGTCCTCCCCGTCCCCCGTCGATCACTTAGGGCAGCACCGTAACCGCTGCGGCTGCAAAGGTGGGTCTCAGGACTGCAAACCACCCTGCACGAGCGCCCCCGCCGCGGTGCGCCGCACCGGGAATCCCGTCCGCCGACTTGCCAGGGCCTGTCCCCAGGTGTGCTCTGGAAGGCGGGGGCGAGGAGAGAGGAGTGCTCTCATGGCTCAGGCGGCACCCACGCCCGGTGGAATGCGCGGCATGCACCGTCGTCCGGCCCGGCGCGTCACGACCCGGCCGATCCGCACACCCGACGTGTTCGGCGAGCGGGTCCACCGGGTGACGCGGTTCGCGATCCCCGTCGTTCTCGGACTCGTCTACGGCTACTGGGCCGCGGCCAACCGGCGCGACGGCGGGCCCATCACCGGCTGGAACATCCTGTTCGGCTTCGTCACCGCGTTCGTGTTCATCGTGCTGTGCCTCGCCGTGGCGACGTTCGCGCCGCTGCTGCAACGGGAGCTGCACTCGATGACGAAGTCGGGCTTCGCGGGCGCGGCTGTCGGGTTCCTGTACAACCAGAGCGGCCAGAGCATCCTGCGGTCGGCGGTCATGGGGCTGGTGGTCGCGGCGGCCATCTTCGGCGTGTTCTTCTACCGCTACTACACGCGCGAGGACGCGGTGGGAAACCGCATCCGCTGAGGTTCCCGAGTACGGCGCAGGGGCCCCGGCCCCGGCCCCGGAGCGGCATGCCCAGTTCCGTCAAAGGACACGGCCGCCCTGTGCCCGTACGGCTTGCCCCGTGCGCCCATATGGAGTCACTCCGCGCGCACCCCCGGCCCGCCGCGTCTTGCCTGGAAGGGTGCCCACACGACTCCGGAACGCCCTGTCGGCCGTACTCATCGCCCTGGCCTGTCTGCTCGTGCCGTTCGGCGCGTCGGCGGCCTGGGTGGCGTACGGGCTCACCGACACGAGCCGGTACGTCACCACGATGGCCCCGCTCGCCACCGACCCGGACGTGCGGGACGCGATCGCGGACACGGTCGGCGCCGGAATCCTGCGGGAGGTGGACACCGACCGGCCGATGCGCCCCTTCGTGCGGGACGCGGTGCGCTCGTTCACTCGGACCGAGGCCTTCCGCACCGCGTGGGACGCGTCGAACCGGGCCGTCCACGACGCCGTGTTGAGCGCGCTGCGCGGCGGCCGGGAAGGGGCGGTGACGGTGGACCTCGCACCGGTCGCCGCCGAGGTGAAGGACCGACTGACCGCGGACCAGGCGCCGTTGGCGTACCGCATCCCGGTCCGGCACACCAAGGTGTCCGTGCTCCCGGCCGAGGACCTGGCCCGGCTCCGGAAGGGGTTCCACATGCTCGACATCGCCGGTTTCTGGCTGCCCGTCACGGCGGGCGTCCTCGCCGTAGCCGGGATCGCGGTGGCGGCCTGCCGCCGTCGCGCGGTCACCGCGACCGCCCTCGGCACGGCCCTCGGCGGCGCCCTCCTCGGCCTCGCGGTCGCCGTCGGTCGCCGCCTCACCGTCGCCGGCCTGCCCGACCCGGCCCTCCACCCGGCCGCCGGCGCGGTCTACGACGCCCTCACGGCCACCCTGCGCACGGTCTCCTGGCTGCTGGTCGCCGTCGGGCTGACCGTGGCTCTGATCTGCTGGCTCAGCGGCCGGTACGGGTATCTGCTCCTCTTCCGGCGACGTCCGCGAGCGTCCGCAGCGCCCGCCGCAGATCCGGCTCAGCGGCAGACGCGAGCCCGAGCCTGACCGCGTCCGGCGTCCGGCTCGGGTCGACGACGAAGGCCGGTCCGGGCGTCACGGCGATGCCGTGCGCGGCGGCCGCGGCCGTGAAGGTGTCCGCGCGCCACGGGGCGGGCAGCTCCCACCAGGCGTAATAGGCGCGAGGATCGGACCGTACGGCGAACCCGTGCAGCTCCTCTTGGAGGATGCGCTGCCTGCGCCCGGCGTCCGCCCGCTTGGCCGCGACCAGCCGCGCGACCGTCCCGTCCCCGATCCACCGCACGGCGGCCTCCAGCGCGAACCGTCCGGCACTCCACCCGCCGGACCGGATCGCGTCCGCCACGGCCTCGCCCCGCCACGGAGGTACGACGGCGAAGCCGACGGTGAGTCCGGGGGCCACCCGCTTCGACAGCCCGTCGACGACATGGGTGATCCGGGGTGCGTGGACGGCGAGCGGGTCGCCGTCGGCGAGGAAGGACCAGATGCGGTCCTCGACGATCAGGACGCCCACGTCAACAGCAACAGCGGCCAGTTGGCGCTTGCGTTCCTCGGTCATCGTCACGGACGTCGGGTTGTGCAGCGTCGGCTGCACATACAGGGCGGAGAGGGGGGCCGTGCGGTGGGCGGCGGCCACGGACTCCGGCAGCGGCCCTTCCTCGTCCGCCGCCAGCGGCACCGGCGTGATGCCCAGCCGGGCGGCGATCTCCTTGACCACGGGATACGTCAGCGGCTCGACGCCGAGCCGGCCGCCGGGGCGGACGAGGGAGGCGAGGGTGGCGGCGATCGCCTGGCGGGCGTTGCCGGTGAAGAGCAGTTGGCCGGGGCCGGGCCGCCAGCCCGGGGTGACGAGGAGGGCGGCCGCGGCGTCCCGGGCCGCCGCCGTGCCGTCGGCAGGGGCGGGAAGCAGGGCCTCCGCAAGGACATCGGGGCGGAGCAGGGGCGCGAGGGCAGGGGCGAGCAGCTCGGACTGGCCGGGCGCGGACGGGTAGTTGAGCTCCAGGTTCACGGGAGCGGCCGTGGTCGGTTCATTGAGCGCCCGGCCCATGGGCGCGGCCGTGGTCGGCTCGGTGAGTGCCCGGCCCATGGGCGCCGCCGGAGCCGCCCGCACGAACGTCCCGCGCCCGACCTCCCCGACGACCAGTCCCCGCCGCACGAGTTCGCCGTACACCCGCCCCGCCGTCGACCCGGCGATCCCGCGCCGCCGCGCGAACGCCCGCTGCGGGGGCAGCCGTTGACCGGGCTTGAGCCGTCCGGCGGCGATGTCGTCGGCCAGTCGGTCGGCGAGGCGCCGGTAGTCGTCCACAGGGTCCCCCATCACATTGCACCGAGGGCAAAGATCTTATTGCACCGACGAGTTGAAGCGATCTAGGGTCGGCCACATGACCCCTTTCCCGGAGTTCCTGGCATACGAGGACAAAGGATCCGATACCCCCGCGGTCCCCCTTGTCCTGGTCCACGGCCACCCGTTCGACCGCACGATGTGGGCCCCGCAGATCGCGGAGTTCTCCGCCACGCGCCGGGTGATCGCCCCCGACCTGCGCGGCTACGGCGAGTCTCCGCAGGCCCCCGGCATCACGCGGTTCGCCGACTTCGCCGCGGACATCGAGGCGCTCCTCGACGACCTGTCGGTGGAGACCTTCGTCCTCGCCGGACTGTCGATGGGCGGCCAGATCGCGATGGACGGCTACCGGCGGTTCGGGAGCCGCATCCGGGGCCTGGTCCTCGCGGACACCTTCCCGGTGGCGGAGACCCCGGAGGGCATGAAGAGCCGCAACGCCATGGCGGACCGGCTGCTGCGGGAGGGGATGCGCGGGTACGCCGACGAGGTGCTGGAGAAGATGGTGGCGCCGTACGCCGCACCCGAGGTGAAGGCCCACGTCCACCGCATGATGACGTCCGCACCCCCTCAGGGAGCCGCCGCCGCCCTCCGCGCCCGCGCCGGACGCCCCGACTACCGCGAGCTGCTGACCCACGTCACCGTCCCCGCACTGGTCGTCGTGGGCAGCGACGACGCGTACACGCCGGTATCCGACGCCGAGGCCATGCACGCGGCCCTCCCCGACTCCACCCTGCTGGTGATCGAGGGGGCGGCGCACATGCCGAACCTGGAGCGGCCCAAGGAGTTCAACGCGGCGCTCGGGGAGTTCCTGGCGCGGGTGGACGGCCGCTCGTAGTCTCGGGACGGTGACTCGACAGCGCTTCCGCCGGCCCGGCATATGGCTCGCCGCGCTGTTGTCCGCCGGGGTGAGTGTCGTCGTCGGGTGCCGGGTCGCCGACACCGACGGGATCACCCCCGTCCCCCAGCTCCTCGCCTTCCTGCCGTGGCTGCTGGCGCCCGCCGCCCTCGGGCTGGGCCTCGCGCTGCTCGCCCGCTGGTGGACCGGGGTGGTGTGGGCGGTGGCGGTACTGGGACTGCTGGCGTGGTTCATGGAGCCTTACGGGAAGATCGGTGCACCCGGCGGGGCGCCGGTGGCCTCCTTGCGGGTGCTGACCTCGAACGTCGAGTTCGGGCAGGCCACCGACTCGCTCATCGCCACCGTCCGCGAGGAGCGGCCGGACCTCGTCTTCGTACAGGAGTGCGAGTTCGCGTGCGACGCGGCGCTGAAGCAGTCCCTCGGTGCCGACTACCCGCACCGGCAGGCCGTCGAGGGCGGCGGATCGGCAGGGTCCGTCCTCCTCAGCCGCTTCCCGCTGAAGGCCGCCGACACCCTCCCCGGCACCATGGGCATGCCGGGCGCCGTCGCCGACGTACGCGGGCGGGCCGTACGGCTCCAGCTCGCGCACCCGATGCCACCGCTGCCCGGCCAGGTGGACGTCTGGCGGCGCGAGCTGAGCGCCCTGCGCGACTTCGCCGCCGGCCACGCGAAGGCCACCGCCATCCTGGCCGGCGACTTCAACGCCTCCCAGGACCACGCGGCCTTCCGCCGCATCCTCGACACCGGCCTGCGCGACGCGGCCCGCCTCGCCGGTTCCGACCGCACGCCCACCTGGCCCGCCCGCACGGCCGGGAGCACCCCCGCGCTGGGCGCCCAGATCGACCACGTACTGGTCTCCCCCGACTTCGCCGCGCGGGACGCCCGCTTCCTCGACCTCGCCGACACCGACCACCGCGCCCTGCTCGTCGACCTCACGCTGCACCGGCGCGCATGACGACCGCGCTGGTCTGTGCGCTCAGACGCCGATGTCGTCGCCGTCGGCGCGCCACACGGCCACGACCGACGGACGGACGATCCTGCCGGGGCCGTCGGGCCAGGTGCTGGCCGGCTCCTCGACGGTCGCGCCGCCGATCTCGCCCGGGTGCTGCACGGCGACGAGCACCCGCCGGTCCTGGACGATCGGACCGCAGGTCTCGGCACCGATCGGCATGGTCAGGAACTGCTTGAGCTCACCGCGCCGCTCGCCCTTCGTGGCGACGCCGAAGAGGCCGTCGTGGTAGCCGAGCTGGGCTCCGTCGGTGGAGATCCACAGGTTGCCGTACGGGTCGAAGGCCACGTTGTCCGGGCAGGAGATCGGGCTGACGTCGTCCTTCGGGAACCCGGCGAAGTAGGTGGCCGGGTCGTCCGGGTCGCCGGCGACGAGGAAGAGCGTCCAGGCGAACCTCGTGCTCTCGGCCCGGTTCCAGCGCTCGGTGAGCTCCAGGATGTGCCCGTGTTTGTTGGCGTTTCGCGGGTTGGCCTCGTCGGCCGGGGCGTTCGTACCGACACCGCGGTTGGTGTTGTTGGTGAGGGCGACGTACACCTTGCCGGTGTGCGGGTTCGGCTCGATGTCCTCGGGCCGGTCCATCTTGGTCGCGCCGACCTTGTCACCGGCGAGACGGGTGAAGACGAACACCTCGTCGGCGGTCATGCCCTCGACGTGCGAGACGGCACCCTTGGCGGTCGCGGTGGCCAGCGGGATCCACTCGCCGCTGCCGTCGAACTCGCCGTCGCCCGGCAGCTTGCCGGTGCCGTCGATCTCGATGGCGGGGGAGTCGCCGGTGAGCCTGGCGACGTAGAGCGTGCCTTCGTCGAGCAGCGAGAGGTTGTGCTCGCGCACGGCCCGCGACGAGCCCCTCTTCATCCGCTTGCTGCCGACGAACTTGTAGAAGTAGTCGAACCGCTCGTCGTCACCGGTATAGACGACAGGTCGGCCGTCGTCAGTGAGCCGCACGGTCGCGCCCTCGTGCTTGAACCGGCCGAGGGCGGTGTGCTTGCGGGGCGTGGAGTCCGGGTCGTACGGGTCGAGCTCGACGACGTACCCGAAGCGGTGCACCTCGTTCGGCTCCCGGGCCACGTCGAACCGCTTGTCGAACCGCTCCCACTTGCGCTCACTCGCCGCCGTGCCGATGCCGTACCGCTTGTCGGTGGCGCGGCTCGCGCCTGCGAAGTACTGGTTGAAGTTCTCCTCGCCGTGCAGGGTGGTACCCCACGGGGTGGTCCCGCCCGAGCAGTTGTTGAGGGTGCCCAGGACCTTGGTGCCCGTCGGGTCGGCGGAGGTCTTGAGCAGGTCGGACCCGGCGGCGGGCCCGGTCAGCCGGAACTCGGTGGTGGCGGTGACGCGCCGGTTGAGGGGATGCCGGGAGACGGCGGAGAGCTTCCCGCTCCTGCGGTCCTCCTCCACGACGACGGCGGACAGCCCGTGCGCCGCCCACGCGATCTCGACCTGCTCACGGGTCGGGTCGGCAGCGTCGTAACCGCGGAACATGAGCACCTCGTCGGTGTACTCGTGATTGGCGACGAGGATCTGCCTGCCCCGCTCGCCCGGCAGCGGGAGCAGCGACAGGAAGTCGTTGTTGTACCCGAACTGACCGGCCTGGGCGGCGGCGGTCTGCTTCTCCGGGTCGAAGGCGGGCGCACCGCGCAGGATGGGCTCGCCCCAGCGGATGACGATGTTCTGCCTGTACCCGTCCGGGACGGTCACGGCGTCGGCCGTGTTGGGCGCGACGGCGGTGAACCGGAGGCCGCGGGCACCTTTGGAGGTGCCGGGTTTGTGGGTCGTGGTGCTGTTTTCGGCCGCCGCGACCGGCGAGGCGAGCCCCGCCCCCGCGGCACCGGCCACGGTGACGACGGCCGCGGCTCGCATGATCGAGCGGCGACTGAGCGCACCGGCGATGACGTCACCGACGTACGGGTTGGCGGAGGTGTTCGGCACCTCGTGGAAGCAGGCGTTACCACACCGGAACCGGCAAGTCAGGGCAGACCGCCCACCGGGGTGTGACTCGTTCGAGGTCCTGATCAACGGCAACTGCATGCGCACTTTGCTCTCCCCTTGCTTCCCCTTGAGTCCGGCGTGACGGACGCTATGGGCACGTTCGTTCGGGAGCGGGGCGCACCGACGAACGAAGGGTGAACCTGAGGTGGCCGTAGGCCAGTTGGCTTCGCCGGACGGGCGGGCGGGGGAAGGCTTGATGTGGCCCTTGACGTCCAGTGCGCCGTGTGACCCGCCCCCGCCAAAGATCACCCTCCGGGGCCGCTAACCTTACGTGTCCGTCCTGGCCAGGGATTTACGGGCATCAACTCATGCGAAGGGTTGCGCACATGGGCATTCTCACTCTCCTGCGGAACGCGTTCGGCCGGTCACGCAAGGGGCACACCACGTCCCCTTCGCAGGAAACCGAGGTTGCCGAGGTTGCCGAGGTTGCCGAGACCGCCGCACCGGAGACCGCACCAAAGGTCCCCGCCCCGGCAACGGAGCCGACCCCGGCCCCCGAGCCGACGGCAACCGTCCCGGAACCCCGCCCCTCGACACCGTCCACCCCCCAGTCCACGCTCTCCACGAAGGACGAGCACGACCTGGTCGCGGCAGCCTTCGACAAGGTGGCAGTGCCGAATCCGGGCGAGCCGGCGGAGACGCCGGCGGCGAAAGAGCCGGCCCCGGAGCCGGCACCGGTCGCGGAGGTGACTCCCGAGCCCGAACCGGTCATCGAGGTGACGCCCGACCCGGAACCGGTCGCGGAGGCCACCCCCGAGCCCGAGCCCGCCCCGGTCGCCGAGCCCGAGCCGGAGCCGACCGCCGAGGTCACCCCGGAACCCGAGCCCGAGCCGGTCGTCGAACCCCAGCCGGAGCCGGTGGCGGAGGTCACCCCGGAACCCGAGCCCGAGCCCGAGCCGATCGTCGAACCCGAGCCGGAACCGACCGCCGAGGTCACGCCCGAGCCCGAGCCGGTAGTCGACCCCGAGCCGGAACCGGTGGCGGAGGTCACCCCCGAACCGGAACCGACCATCGAACCCGAACCCGTCATCGAACCGGAGCCGGAGCCCGAAGCAGTCGCGGAGGTCACTCCCGAACCCGAGGCAGAGGTGACCCCGGCCCCCGAGCCCGAGCCGGCCCACGAGCCGCTCCCCACCCCCGAACCGCTGGCCGCCGACGGCGAGGACGCCCCACAGGGGTCACCCGCAGTCGACGACGAAGGCGTCACGGGTGGTGCGGGTGGGAACGACAACCCGGCCGAAGGCCGGGTGCCCACCACCCTCCGCACGGCGTACAACGCAGCCGAGGCCACCCTCACCGCCAAGAACCTCACCGGCACCCGTGCCAAGGTCTACCTCGTCCTCGACCGCTCCGCGTCCATGCGCCCGTACTACAAGGACGGCTCCGCCCAGGCCCTCGGCGAGCAGACCCTCGCCCTCGCCGCCCACCTCGACCCCGAGGCCCCGGAAGCCAAGGTCCACGTCGTCTTCTTCTCGACGGAACTCGACGGCACCGGCGAGCTGACCCTCACCGACCACGAGAACAAGATCGACGAGCTGCACGCCGGCCTCGGCCGCATGGGCCGTACCAGCTACCACGCCGCGGTCGAGGCAGTCGTGACCCACCACGACAAGGAAGCCCCCGGCACCCCCGCCCTCGTCGTCTTCCAGACCGACGGCGCCCCCGACGCCAAGACCCCCGCCACCCAGTCCCTCACGGACGCCGCGAAGAACCACCCCAGCGTCTTCTTCTCCTTCGTCGCCTTCGGTGAGCCCGACAACAAGGCCTTCGACTACCTCCGCAAACTGAAGACCGACAACACGTCCTACTTCCTCGCGGGCCCGACGCCCCGAGAGCTCACGGACGCCGAGCTCTACGAGGGCGTACTGGCCGCCTGGCGCCCGTAGCACCACACTGTGCCCTTCGGGGGGTGGACGGCCGGTCCACCCCCCGAAACGCATGTGAGTCGATCTTCGCGCGCCCAGTAGGATTTCGGGCATGGCGGCCACAGAAACCGAGAAGCAGGGGGCGAAGGCGTACTACGTCTCGACCCCCATTTACTACGTCAACGACGCTCCTCACCTGGGCCACGCCTACACGACCGTCGCAGGGGACGTGCTCACGCGCTGGCACCGTCAGCGCGGCGAGAAGGTGTGGTACCTCACCGGCACGGACGAGCACGGTCAGAAGATCATGCGCACCGCGGAGGCGAACGGCGTCAGCCCGCAGGAGTGGGCCGACAAACTCGTCACCGAAGCCTGGAAGCCCCTCTGGGAGCACCTCGAGATCGCGAACGACGACTTCATCCGTACGACGGAGAAGCGTCACACGGACCGCGTCCAGGAGTTCGTCCAGGATCTCCACGACAAGGGCGAGATCTACAAGGGCGGCTACGAGGGCCCGTACTGCGTGGGCTGTGAGGAGTACAAGCTCCCCGGCGACCTCATCGAGGCCGAGGACGGCACGAAGCTGTGTGCCATCCACAAGAAGCCGGTGGAGATCCTCAAGGAGGAGAACTACTTCTTCAAGCTCAGCGAGTACGGCGACAAGCTCCTCGCCCACTACGAGGCGAACCCCGGCTTCATCCAGCCCGAGTCGGCACGCAACGAGGTCGTGAACTTCGTACGCCAGGGCTTGCAGGACCTGTCCATCTCCCGTTCCACCTTCGACTGGGGTGTCCCGGTCCCGTGGGACGACAAGCACGTGATCTACGTGTGGATCGACGCGCTGCTGAACTACGCGACGGCGGTCGGCTACAACGAGAACCCGGCGAAGTTCGAGAGCACCTTCCCTGCCGACGTCCACCTCGTCGGCAAGGACATCCTCCGCTTCCACGCGATCATCTGGCCCGCCATGCTGATGGCCCAGGGCCTCCCCCTGCCCGGGAAGATCGCCGCGAACGGCTGGCTGATGGTCGGCGGCGAGAAGATGTCGAAGTCGAACCTGACCGGCATCAAGCCGCAGGACCTGACCTCGCACTTCGGTGTGGACGCGTACCGCTGGTACTTCCTGCGCGCGATCGCCTTCGGTCAGGACGGCTCCTTCTCCTGGGAGGACTTCTCGGCCCGCTACACCAGCGAGCTGGCGAACGACTACGGCAACCTGGCGTCCCGCGTCGCGGCGATGGTCGGCAAGTACTTCGGCGGCGCCCTGCCCGAGGCGACGGCGTCCGGCGAGGCGGAGAAGGCGATCCAGGACGGCCTGGCGAAGGCGGTCGCGGAAGCCGACCGCAAGATCGGTGACGAGCTGGACTTCCAGGGCGGCATCCTGGCCGTCTTCGACTTCGTCAAGCAGGTCAACGGCTACATCACGGAGCAGGAGCCGTGGAAGGTCGCCAAGGACACGACTGACGAGGGCAAGGCCCGCCTCGCCACGATCCTCTACACGGCCGCGGAGTCCCTCCGCGCGGTCGCGGTCCTCCTGAACCCGATCATGCCGGACACCTCCCAGAAGCTCTGGGACTCGCTCGGCGCGGAGACCTCCCTCGGCGCCCTCGCGGACCAGAAGGTCCAGGAGGCGGCCGAGTGGGGCAGGCTCCCGGTCGGCACGACGGTCACCAAGGGCGCGGTCCTCTTTCCCCGCCTGGAGGAGAAGCCGACGGCGTAGCGCACACGCACGGCACAGGGCCCGGGAAGCTAAAGGCTGCTTCCCGGGCCCTCGCCCTACCCGTACCCCCTACCTGCATGTCCACGTCCACCCGTATGGTTTCCGCCATGGCAAAGGCAGTGCCCGAGGTGATTCCGATCGCCTACGTGCCCAGGCGTCACACCGAGTCGATCGGCTGGTACGCGGACGGTCAGTTCCTCGCGTCGATCACGTACGCCTTCCCCGAAGGCTTCCGTCCCGACGAGGGCTGGGAAGAACACAAACGTCTCTACGTCGCGCTCCACACCTTCGACGCCGACGGCCACTACCGCGACTCGGAGATCTGGTGCGCGGGCACCTGGGCCGACCAGCAGCGCGCCCCCGACGGCAACGACTCCGTCCTCGGCCGCGCCCGCATCCACCTGGCGAAACTCCTGCGCAGCCTCCCCCGCCGCTCCTACACGGACATCGCCATCCGCCCCTTCCAGCTCACCTTCGACGGCGTCCGCTTCGGCCTGCTGATCCGCAAGGACGAGGGCGAGACCTGGGCCGAGCTCTACCCGGACCGCCTCGAATTCAGCGAACCGTGGGACGGCCGGTACGTCACCTGAGGCGCAGCTGTTGCAGGAGGGCGGCGAGGTCGCCCCGTCGTCTGCCGGGACCAGCCCACCGCGTCCTGGGCTACCGGACCGTTCGAGTCCCGGGTCGGCTCCTGGACGTCCCAGATCCTGCGCCCGCTGCGCCTGGGGCCGGACACCCTTCCGGAGATCGTCGACGCGTCGACGGCGGCAAGGCAGCCGATGCCGGCAACGCTCGCGGCCATCGCACACGGTGAAAGCGTCGAGAGCGCCAGGCTGGAGATCCTGACCCGCGCTATGCGGTCACTCGACAGGGACACCGCTCTATACCTGGGCGAGCTGTTGGAAGCCGGCCTGCGGACGCTCCGATCCGACCGCCTCGCCGAGCATACCTAGAATGGATCTACGTAGAATGCATCTACATAACCTCCGGAGGTGCCATGCCCACCCCTTTCGTCGGCCGCCAAGCCGAGCTGGCCCTCCTCCACAAGCGTCTCGATCGGGTCGCCGCCGACGGCGCCGGGGTCGCGGTCGCCATAAGGGGACGGCGTCAGGTCGGGAAGTCACGGCTCGTGCAGGAGTTCTGCGACCGGGCCGGGCGGCCGTACGTCTTCTTCACCGCGACCAAGGGCGCGTCCCCCGTGGAAGGCATCGCCGACTTCATGGCGGAGCTGCGTGAGTCCTCCCTCGCGACCGATCCGGAACTCGTACCCGACACCGCCCCCACGAACTGGCCCGATGCCTTCCGCACCCTCGCCGCCGTGCTGCCCGCCTCGCCCAGCATCGTCGTCATCGACGAACTGCCCTGGCTCTCGGAGCAGGACACCGTGTTCGACGGCGCGCTGCAGACCGCCTGGGACCGGCTGCTGTCCGGTCGGCCCGTGCTCCTGCTGCTGCTCGGCAGTGATCTGCACATGATGGAGCGCTTCACCGCGTACGACCGACCCTTCTACGGCCGGGCCGACTCCTTCGTGCTCGGTCCGCTCAATCCGGCCGAGGTGGGAAGCGCGCTCGGGCTGGACGCGGCAGAGGCCATCGACGCGCACCTGGTGTCCGGCGGACTGCCGGGCATCCTGCGGGCCTGGCCGCACGGCACCCCGGCGCTCGACTTCGTCAGGAGGGAGTGCGCCGACCCGGCCTCGCCGCTCTTCGGTGTCCCGGAAGCGGCGCTCATGGCCGAGTTCCCGGCGCCGGACCAGGCGCGCCGTGTCCTTGAGGCGGTGGGCAGCGGCGACCGCACGCACGCCAACATCGCCGCGACAGCCGGCAGCCAGAGCGGCGCCCTGCCCTCCGGCATACTGTCCCCGCTGCTGCGACGCCTCACCGACGAGAAGCGGGCCCTCGTATCGGACTCACCGCTCTCCACCCAGCCCGGCAAACCGGCTCTCTACCGCGTGGCCGACAGCAATCTGCGTCTCTACCTCGCCGCGATGCGCTCCGCGCAGGAGCTGTCCCGGCGCGGTCGTCCCGAGTCCGCGTACCGGGTGGTCGAGCGACGGTGGGCGGCCTGGCGGGGACGGGCCGTCGAGCCCCTGGTCCGACAGGCGCTGGAACTGGCAGCGGCTACGGGAGAGTTCCCCTGGCCCGACACGGAGGTCGTCGGCGGCTGGTGGAACCGGCAGTTCTCACCGGAGATCGATCTCATCGGTGCCGACCGCTCGCCCGTGGCGGGCACGGTCTTCTTCGCCGGCTCCGTGAAGTGGCTCGCCTCCCCCTTCGACCAGCACGACCTGACCGCCCTCGTGCAGGGTGCCGCCCAGGTATCCGGCTTCACACCGGGCACCACCGGCCTCGCCGTCGTATCGCTCTCCGGTTCGACCGGGGCGGTGACCGAGGACTCGGTCGGGCTCAGGTGGGGGGCGCGGGACGTGGTCTCGGCCTGGCGTGGCTGACCTCTCGGGCAAGGTCGAGAGAGTACAGAAGGAGAGCAGGCGGGGCCGGGAAGCAGAACGCTCCCGGCCCCGCTGCCCTCAGCTTGCGCCCTACTTCAGCGCTCCCGCCCCCGCAGTCGTCACCAGCCCCGTCAGCAGATTCTTCGCCGACGTCTCCAGCCCCGCCGTGAGCGCCGGCTTCCAGTTCACCGTCGTCTTCAGCTTCTTCGAGCTCGCGGCGTTGTACGCGGCCACGACATCCGTCGCCGTCCCGTTGACCAGGTTGCCGCCGCCCGCGACCGAACCCGTGCCGTCGCCGCTGAGGAGTTTCGCGACCTTCGCGCCGGACGGCAGCTTGAAGTAGTTGTGCTCGGCGACGACCTGGGCCTTGGCCCGGGAGTCGATGCTGTACTTGGCGGCGTAGCCGTTCAGCGACGTCGTGTCGTACACGTTGTTGTAGATGTGGATCTGGCCGATGCGGGCCAGCGGGGCACGCTGGACGATGCCCTTCCACACGTTGTGGTGGATGGAGACGCGCAGCTTGCCGACGCTGTCGGTGTCGCTGCTGCCGATCAGCATCGTCTTGTCGTGGTTGGTGAACTGGTTGCGCTCGACGGTCACCAGGTCCGAGCCGTTGGTGATGTCGAGGGCGCCGTCGTGGATCTGGTACTCGCGGCCGTAGTACTTCGGGTTGGCGTTGTCGAAGTGGGGGCCGTCGGTGAACGTGTTGTGGTCGGCCCAGACGTGCGTCGCTCCGCGCAGGGTGACCGAGTCGTACGCCGAGTTCCAGTTGCCGGTGCTGCCGTCGGTCGGGTCCCACTGCGGGAAGCAGTCCTCGGTGGCGGCGAAGGCGAGGTTGCGGACGATGACGTTGTCGACGTTCTTCGCCTGGAGGCTGCCGCCGGTGAGGCCGGCCTGGGTGCCGGGGACGCCGACGATCGTCGTGTTGGCGGGCACCTTGAAGACGATGTTCTTCGACTGCTTGGCCTGGGCTGCGGCGCGAGCCTTCTCCTGGGTGCCCGAGGGCAGCTTGGAGCGGCCGTAGGTGGCCGGGTCGTACGCCTTCAGGTAGGCGGAGAGCGAGTAGCCCGTGCCCGCCGCGTAGGACGCGCAGGTCAGCTTCTTGCCCGTGTCGTCGGTGTTGGCGTCGATCGTGCCCTTGATCTTGATGATGCGGGGGGTGGTGTCGGAGGCGGAGCCGAGCGCCTTCACGAGCTGGGCGCGGGTGGAGACGGTGAAGGTGTGCGCGGCGTCGGCCTTCGCGCCACCGGTCGTACCGGTCCCGGAGGACGCCCAGCCGTCCTTGGCGGCGAGCGTCTGGTGGTACAGGTCTAAGGCACCGGCGTTCGCGTTCATCACGAAGACACCGGCGCCGGCCCCGGCCGCCAGGACGGCGGCGGAGACGACGAGCGTGCGCCGCGAGCGGAGTGACCGGCGGTGGGAGGTGGCTGCCACGGAGGAGTCCTTATGTGTTCGTGTGCCGCACATGTTGTATGCCGCACGTGTTGTCCGTGAAGCTCCGGTGAACGGGGCTTCCGACTCCTCAGTGGCCGCCGGGATCACAAGGGTTGCCGGGGAAAAGGAAATTGATGAAACGTCAGGCTCACGGCAGCCCCTGACACCTCCTACCTCCGCCCGCCCCCGAACCCGCCCTCCGGCGCCTCCCCCGCCGTCACCGTCGCGATCTCCTCGGCCGAGCCGAGGTCGCCGGACTTCGCCAGGCCTCCCGTGGTGCCGTCCGACGCCGAGCCGCCCGAGTAGATCCGGTACTCCTCCCCGCTCTTGACTGCGGAGGACGAGAAGACGACGTTCTGGATCGCCTTGGAGGTGACGTACGTCGCCACGACCTTCCCGTCGGCGTCCACGACGTGCAGCGTGGTCCCCGCCGTGACCGCCGAGTCGAGCGTCGCCGCCACCCAGCCCTGCGCGGACTCGGTGTCGGGCGCGACGGCCATGCCCGCGCTGCCCGCGGCGAGCAGCACACCGCCGCTGACACCGAAGCCGCCGTTGACGTCGAGCGCGCCGTTGCCGCCCTGTTCGGGGCCGTTGACGACGAGGGTGCCGCCGGTGATCTCGGCGGTGCCGTTGGAGTCGAAGCCGTCGCCGTCGGCGTTGATGACCAGGGTGCCGCCGGAGACCTTCAGGGTGTAGTCACCCGCGGACTCGCCGCCACCGCCGCCCGCGCCCCGGCCACCGCCGGTGCCCTCCTCGGTCGTCGTCCCGCCGGACGCGTTCACCCCGTCGTCGGAGGAGGTGATCGCCGTCGAACCACCGCCGACCGTGATGTCCTTGCCCTCCAGCCCCTCGTTGGACCGCGTGACCTTCACCGTGCCGCCGTCGACGAGCAGGTCGCCCTCGGCGTGCACGCCGTCGTCCCCGGCGGCGATCGTCAGCGTGGCCCCGCCCAGGTGCACGGCGGCGTCACTGTGCAGGCCGTCGGCGGAGGAGTCGACGGCGATGGTGCCGTCCTCCAGGACGGTGATGACCCCCGACTTCAGTCCGTGCGCGGAGCTGTCGTCGGTGGCCTCGCTGTGCACGTCCAGCGTGCCGCCGGTGACGACGAGGTCGGTGGCCGCGTCGACGCCGTCGCCCGCGGAGGTCACCTTCACCGTGCCGCCGTCGACCGCGACGTAACCGGCGTCCGTGTCCTCGGCGTTGTCGGCCTTCAGCCCGTCGCCCTGGGCGGTGACGGTGACCGTGCCGCCGTGCACGACGAGGTAGTCCTTGCCGCGGATGCCGTCGTCGGCGGCCTCGACGGTGACCGTGCCGGAGGCGATGACCAGGCCGTCCTTGCTCACGATCCCGTCGTTGCCATTGCCGCGCACGGTGAGCGAGCCGCCGCCCCCGATCGTCAGGTTCCCGGCGCTGAAGAGCGCCGCGTCGGCCTCGTCCTTCTCGGTGGACTCGGCGTACGAGTCGGCGTCGGAGAGGGTGTTCTCGC
This sequence comes from Streptomyces sp. NPDC006602, assembly GCF_042870385.1. Lineage (NCBI taxonomy): Bacteria > Bacillati > Actinomycetota > Actinomycetes > Kitasatosporales > Streptomycetaceae > Streptomyces > Streptomyces sp. NPDC006602. Next base: position 179,159 of record NZ_JBIAHG010000005.1, read on the forward strand.
TTCCGTCGGCCAGGACGACCACCAGCTCCTCCGCCTCGGTCGCCGCGATCGCCGCACCGGAGGAACTGGAGATGTCGGCGCCGTCGAGGATCAACGTGACGATCTGGTCAGGGGAGTTGACGAGGATCTGCCCGTCGGTGAGCTTCCCGCTGATCCGGTACGTCCCACCCGAACTGATGGTGACGGTGGCGCCGTCGGCCTTCGCCCCCTCGCCCTTCACGGCGGCCGAGTCGCCGTCGAGGGCGATCTCCACAGCCCCGGAGGCGTCCACGTCATCCGCCGCGGCATGCGCCTTCTCGTTGTCCGCGAGGACGGCGGCGGCGTCCTGGGCGCCGGCCACGGCGGCGGACGACGTGGCCGAACTCTCCTCGGAGGAACCGGCGGTGGATTCGGAGTCCGCCGAACACCCGGCCAGTGCCGCCGCGCCGAGCACCGCGGAGGCGAAGGCCCCCGCGGCCCTCGTACGAAATGGTCTTCTGCTCATGCCGGACTCCTGTCGAGTGCGGTGGGAAAGTGGCGCCGCAGTACGGGCAGCCAACGGTGGGAGGGAAGGTCGGGACGCAGGGCGGCCAGACCGGTGCCGTACTTCGAGACCGGGCACGGGCGGTGCTTCAGCGACCACAGCAGCCGGTCGGCGCCGGACCCGGCCCGGCCGGCCTTCGTCTCGACGATCGCCCGCTCCGGAGTGCGCAGGGTGGCGGTGCCGTCGGGGAGGGACCAGGTCAGGCCAATGTCGAGGGTCAGTCGGCTCGCGGTGGCCGGCAGGAAGAGGGTGGTGCGCCGGTAGGAGGTGGTCAGTACCGGCTGCCAGGGCAGGCCCGCGGTGTCGATCCGGGCCTGCGCCAGCACGGCGGCCGCGTACGCGCGGGCCCCCGCGTCCAGGCGGTGCGGGTCGCCCTCGTAGGGCATGCGGTGCTTGACCGTGGTGCCGCGCGGGCCACGGGTCTTGATCTCGAAGAAGTGCTGGTCGGAGTCGAGGTAGGTGCGTACCCGGAGTTTGAAGCGGCGCCGGCGCTGCCGTGCGGCGGCGAGGTAGCCGTCCAGGCCGGGGGTGTCGAAGTACACGGACCGGTAGCCGAATTCCCGCCGTCCGTCGATCTCCAGAACCTGTACGTCCTCGTCGAGGCCGCCGGAGCCGAGACCGCCCAAGCCGAGACCGCCCAACACGAAGGGCAGGTCCGCGACCGGCAGCATGTACTTGCGGTCCAGGCGGGTCAGCAGTTCGGCCCGGGCGACGAGTTCGTCCAGCCCGATCGGCCGCAGCGCGCCGACGGCCGTACCGAGGGAGTCGAGGGCGGTCATGCCCGTACGCCCTGTTCAAGCGGTATGTCGGCGTTCTTGGGGGACCGCGCGGCGTCGTTCACGACGTACTGGACATCGACCTGGGTCGTGTCGTTGACGAGGTCGATGCTCTTGACCGACAGGTTCACCACCCGCCCGCCCAGCAGCATCTCGAGGTGCGCGCGCAGGGCGTCCTCGTCGGTGTGCGCGGAGTCGAGGCGCAGGCTGCGCCGGCGGTGGCGGGGGAAGAGGCGCGGGTGGTCGCCCACGTACAGCACGGCGACGATCAGCACGGTCAGCGAGGTGGTCAGCGGGTTCACACGCTCGGGAAGCCCGCCGAGCAGCCCGATGGCCAGCGCGGAGAAGTAGTACGCGACCTCGTGCTGCGTGATCTCGTACGACCGCAGCCGGATGATCGACAGCACCCCGAACAGGCCCATCCCCAGCCCGATCCCCACGGACGCGGAGCTGAGCGTCATCGCCACGGCGAGCACGCCTACGTTCACGCCGAGGAAGGCCGTGACCAGGTCCCGGCGGTGGTGGCGCGGGAAGTAGACACCGAAGACGAGGACAAAGACCGCGACGAGGTCGGCGGCGACAAGTGCCAGCTGGTGCAGGGCGGTTGTGGACATGAGATGACAGTCCGCCAGTGGCCTGTGAGGTCGCTTCGAGTTCCCTTAAGCGACTTTGAGAAGTACGGGACGCCTCGGTGAGTGAACGCCAAGATGAACGGCGAGGTGAGGGACGCGCGGAGGGCTGAGCGCTCTTGATAACATCCGGCCACTTGTGCGAGGGCGGGGGCCCTCGTTGGGGAGGGAACTTCACGTGGGCAGACACGCCCCGAGACGGGGCGGTCGTGCCGCGCTCGTCTCCGCGCTCGCGGTCGCCGTGGCGGCCGGATCCATCACTCTGTTCTCCGGTACGGAGGACGGCGGCGGCGCCGCACAGGCCGCCACCACGGCCGCCGCGGCCGGCACCGCCGAGATCGTCCTGGACGACCCGCGCATCGAGACGCGGCGCAGCGACCGGCTGCTGGCGGCGGGCGAGACCGGCTTCCTGCACCGGCAGGCGGCGGTCGCGGGCCTGCTCTGGACGGACTACGAGGACGGCAGCACCGTCACCGTCGAGGGACCGTCCGGGGTCTACAAGCCGACCACCACCAGCTGCTACGACATCTCCGTGCGCTGCGCCTCGGGCGTGTTCGGGCAGGCCGCCGACACGGTGGCACTGCCGGACCGGACCTACGGTGACCCGGTGTCGCTGTGGCGCCCGGACGGCAGCGCCCTGCGGACCGTCGACCTGAGGCAGTCGGCCGGCCGCGTGGGCACGTACGGCGAGACGACCGTCACGGTCGAGTCGAACGGCGTCGTCGACGGCACAACGCTGGAGGGCTACTGGCTGCACCTCGTCGACCTCGTCGACGGCAAGCAGCGCGACCGCCTGGTCACCGGTTTCCCGGCCGACGGGTACCCGGCTTGGGGCACCGCGCGGACCGGCGACGAGAACGGCTCCCTGCTGGCCTACCGCGTCCGCGACGAGAACGGTGACCTGTCGTCGTCGTACACCGTCGGCTACCTGGACTTCGCCACCGCGCAGCTCACCCCGGTCTTCTCCGGCCTGGAGGCGCTGCCGGAGCTCGTGCTCACCGACGACCGCGTCGGCTGGTACACGCAGGCCGCCGGCCTGCACCTCAAGCCGCGCGCCGACCTCACCGCCGAGGAGACGGTCCCGGTGGCCGGCGAGGAGACCACCGTCTCCCCCGTTCCCGTCCTCGTCGGCAACTGGCTGGTTTTGACCGGCGCCCCCGGTGTCAAGGGCGTCTCCCTGACCGACGGCACCACCAAGACCTTGCTGCCCGCTTCGTACGGCACCCCGCTGGCCACCCCCGACGGCGGCGCCCTCGTCACCGGCGGCACCACCGCGGCCGACTGGTGGGTACAGCGCGTTTACGTGGGCCCCGACGGCACCCCGCAGCTGAAGAAGCTGACCAAGGTCCCCCCGTACGAGAACGCCAAGACCGGGCTCGCGCTCAGCCGCGGCAGCCTGCGCGTCGCGGAGGACAACCCGAGCGGCGGCTCGGACACCTCGTCCGTCCGTACGCTCACCACGAACGGCAGCACCGAGCTGACCCCGTCCGCAGCCACGGAGAGCTCTCAGGTCTACGCGACGTGCCCGTACGCGAACACGACCTGCTCGGCGATGTGGGGCAACTACGGCGACGGTCCCAGGGACGTCTACCTCAACACGTACTCCGACGGCGACGAGGGCGGCAGCGGGCTGGGGAACGCCGACCGGCTGATGTCCATCGGCAACAACTCCCTGGAGTTCTCCACCGAGGGCGGCTCCATCGTCGACGTCTCCGACGACTACGCCGTCTACAACTCGGGCGGCGCCACCCCGGCGCAGTACGTCGGCGAGTTCAACCAGGGACAGAAGCTGAAGCGGACCATACGCGCCGCCGCCCTGAACGGCTCCACTCTGTGGAGTGCCGCCGACACCGGCAAGCTCACCTCCTACAGCCTCAGCGAGGACAAGGCTCTCGCCACGGTGACGGTCCCCTCACTCGGCTGCCTGCCGAGCGAGCTCCAGGCGGCGGGCCGCTGGGTGTACTGGTCCTGCGGGACCGCCTCGGCGGGCGTGTACGACACCAAGGCCGGTACGTCGGTCGCCGTACAGCCCGGTGACGTGCTGCTCGGCGACGGCTTCACCGTCCGCCACGACCACGAGGGCGACCGGCTGGTCCTCTCCGACGCGGCCACCGGCACCACCCGCGTGATCGCCTCCGGCCTGCCCGACAGCGGGCTCGCTGTGGACCGCCGCTACCGGTGGACGGTCGACGAGTACACGGGCCTGGTCGCCTGGTTCGACTCGTTCGAGCAGACGCACGTCGCCACGACCGGCGTCACGCCGTCCGCTCCGACGGCCTTCGAGACGGAGGCCGCCAACTACGTCTCACCGACCTCCTCGTCCACCGCCTGGACCGGCCACTGGCTCCTGTCCCGCCCCGTCACGTCCTGGTCCCTCACCTTCACCTCGGTCCAGAGCGGCGCGACCGGCCGGACAACCCGCACGATCACCGGCGCGGCGGCCTCGGCCTGGGTGTCGGCGAACTGGAACGGCAAGACGGCGAGCGGCGGTTACTTCGCCAACGGCTGGTTCACCTGGACGCTGAAGGCAACCGGCCTGGGCACCTCGGTCCCGGTCACGGTGAAGTCCGGTGAGGGCTTTCTGACCCGGGGCGCGCCCGTACTCCGCGACTTCACCAGCCCCGACGGCCCGGACGGCCGCGGCGACCTGCTCACCCTGAACTCCTCCGGCGGCCTGACGTTCCACAGCGGCACCGGAACGGGCAGGTTCAGTGAGAAGACGACCGGCACGGGCTGGGCGACTTCGGTGAAGGCGATCCCCTTCGGGGACCTGAGCGGTGACCGCTGCAACGACGTCCTCGTCCGCTACAGCAGCGGAGCGCTCCGCCTGTACAAGCCGGGCTGCAACACCGCGGTCAAGCCGTCGACGTCGTACACGACTCTCTCGAGCAGCGGCTGGACGCAGTACGACGTCCTGACCGCACCCGGTGACGTCAGCGGCGACGGCCGCCCGGACCTGATCGCCCGCAACACGTCCACCGGCACGGTCTACCTCTACAAGGGCACCAGCACCGGCAAGCTCTCCGCGCGCGTGAAGCTCTACGACAACTGGAAGACGTACAAGAAGATCGTCGGCGTCGGCGACCTCAACGGCGACGGCATCGGCGACCTCCTCGCCCAGGACAAGGCCAACACCCTCTACCGCTACTACGGCAAGGGCAACGGCACCTTCTCCGCCCGCACCAAGCTGTTCGCGAACTGGGGTGGCTCGTACAACGTGATCGTCGGCGTCGGCGACATCACCGACGACGGCAAGGCCGACATCGTCTCCCGTGACACCAGCGGCAACGTCTGGCGCAACAGCGGCGACGGCAAGGGGTCGTTCGGGGCACGGGCGAAGATCGCCACCGGCTGGCAGGGCTACAAGGGTCTTTCCTAGACGGGACGTTCAGATGCGCAGATGGGTTCTGGCCGCGTTCGTGGCCGCAGGCCTGACGGTGGGCACGCTGCTCGGGGGCAACGGGCTGCTCTGGGTGATCTGACGGACCGCCCGCGTCCGGCAACAGACCCGCTTGCTAACATCCGCTCACTTGTGCGAGGGCGTGCGCCCTCGCGGGGAGGAACAACACACGTGGGCAGATACGCCCTGTCGCGCCGCCGTCTCGCGGTCGCGATCTCCTCTGTGGCACTCGCCGTGGCGGGCGGCGCCGTTCTTCCGACGGCGGCCGTCGCGGCGCCGGTCGCCCCCTGGGCGACGGCCACCGCCATCACCGGCACCGACGTCGACGCCTCCGTGCTCGACGTCGTCACCGCCGCCGACGGCTCGGCCGTCGCGCTGTGGAACCAGTTCGCGAGCACCAGCAGCAACGAGCGCAAGCTGTACGCCGCCGTACGGGCCGCGGGCAGCGACGCGTGGGGGACGCCGACGCTGCTGGCGACGACCCCGACCGAGGCCGGCAGCGCCGAACTGCACGCCTCCGCGGACGGCACGGTCACCGCCCTGTGGGTGGAGATGCCGGACGCGCCCTCACCCGGGACCGGCCCCTTCGACATCCGGCTCGTCAGCTCCGTGCTCGCCGCCGACCGGTCCGCCTGGTCCGCGCCCGTCGAGCTCGTCGGCACCGACGCGGCCTGGGGCGACGCCGGCATCGACGTCGCCGAGGCACCCGACGGCACGCTCACTGCGGCCTGGGGCACCCGGACGAACTCCGGTGCCACGAACGAGGTCTACGCCGCCACCCGCGGCGGCGACGGCACCTGGTCGGTGCCCGTGCAGGTCAGCACCGCGGCCACGGAGGGGGCGGACTCGGCGTCGAACCCAAGCGTCGTGATCACCTCCGACGGCACGGCGGTCGTCGTCTACAGGCAACGGGTCGGTCCGTCCGCCTCGCTGCGCGCGGTCTCCCGTGCGGCCGGCGCCGCCGAGTGGAGCGCTCCCGTCGCCGCGACCGGCAGCTACCAGTCGGTCGGCGACCCCGAGGCGACGGCCTCCGACGACGGCACCCTGACCGTCGCCTGGCAGGGCACCGACGAGTCCGAGAACGGGTCGATCCTCACGGCCACCCGCTCCGCCGACGGCACCTGGTCCGCGCCCGAGACCGTGACCGCCACCGACAACCTCGCCGAGACCCCCGAGCCGCTCATCGCGCCCGACGGCGACGTCACCCTCGTCTGGGTCGACTACACCTCCATGTTCGGCACCCGCACCGCCACCCGGGAGGCCGACACCGGCGCCTGGTCGGCCGTACGGACGCTGTCGACGTCGTACGTCTCCGAGCAGTACGACTCCGCCATCGGCGCCGACGGCACCGTCCACACCCTGTGGACGCAGAGCAGCGGCAGCGGCCGGGTGCTGATGCAGTCCGTCCGCAGCGAGGGCGCGTGGACCACCGCCGCCCAACTGCCCGGCTCCGCCAACGCCTTCGTCCGCGGTCAGGTCAGCGTCGGCGCCGACGGCACCGCCACCGCCGTCTGGTCCGGCGCCGCGAGCGAGAGCAGTGCCGACCGGCTGTACGGCTCCCGGACCGCCTGGCCCGCCCTCGCCGTCAGCGGCTCCACCGTCCCGAGCACGGCCGCGCTCAAGGGCACCACTGCGACCAGCACCGCCTGGGCACCCACCTGGACGCTCAGCCGGCCCACCTCGTCCTGGTCGGTGACGATCAGCGACCGGGCCGGCCGGACGGTCCGTACGCTCACCGGCACGACCGACACCCTGAAGGTCACGGCGAGCTGGAACGGGCGTACGGCGTCCGGCAGTTATGCCCCCAACGGCCCTCTGACCTGGACGTTGCGCGCCACCCAGGAGGGCGCGTCCTCCGCCGTGAAGCTGGCCTCGGGCACGGTCACCGTCACCGGCGGCGCGGCCGTGTTCCGCGACTTCGGCGGCGCCTCCGCCACCCCGGACGGCACCGGCGACCTGCTCACCCTCAACTCCTCAGGGGCCCTGACCTTCCAGTTCGGCAAGGCGTCCACGGGCACCTTCTCGGGCAAGGTCAGCGGGAGCGGCTGGGCGACGTCGGTCAAGGCGGTGCCGATCGGCGACCTGAGCGGGGACCGCTGCAACGACGTCCTGGTGCGGTACAGCAGCGGAGCACTCCGCCTGTACAAGCCGGGTTGCGGCAAGGCGGTCACGCCCTCGACGTCGTACACGACTCTCGGGGCCAGCGGCTGGACCCAGTACGACGTCCTGACCTCCCCCGGCGACGTCAGCGGCGACGGACGCCCGGACCTGATCGCGCGGAACGCGTCGACCGGGGCCGTCTACCTCTACAAGGGCACGAGCACCGGGAAACTGTCGGCGCGCGTGAAGCTCTACGACAACTGGAAGACGTACAAGAAGATCGTGGGCGTCGGCGACCTCAACGGCGACGGCATCGGCGACCTCCTCGCCCAGGACTCGTCCGACAACCTCTACCGCTACAACGGCACCGGCACCGGCACCTTCAAGGCCCGCGTCAAGCTGTTCGGTGCGTGGGGCGGCTCGTACAACGTGGTCGTCGGCGTCGGCGACATCACCGACGACGGCAAGGCCGACCTCGTCTCCCGCGACACCAGCGGCAACGTCTGGCGCAACAGCGGGGACGGCAAGGGGTCGTTCGGGGCCCGGGCGAAGATCGCCACCGGCTGGCAGGGGTACAAGTCCCTCACCTGACCGGCGAGTCGTGCACAGGGCGCCCGGGGTGTGTTCCGCCCCGGGCGCCTTCGCGCTTCTCAGGACACCACAGGCCGCTCCGCACTCGCCTCGCGCGCGGTCCGCGGCAAGGCGCCGGACGTCCCCCGGGTGTTCCTGACGTAGACCACCCCGACCACCGCGAGCAGCGACGCGGCGGAGAGCGTGTACAGGCCGCCGTTCGTGCTGCCGGTCGTGTCCTTGAGGTAGCCGAAGAGCGTGGGGGAGACGAAGCCGCCCAGGTTTCCGAGGGAGTTGACCACGGCGAGCCCCGGTGCGGCGATCTTCAGGTCGAGTCCGGACTGGGCCAGCGGCCAGTACAGGGTGGCCGCGCACTTCCCGCCGACGGCGGCGAGCGTGAGGGCGGCGAGCCCGAACCAGGGGGAGCCCAGGGTGGCGAGGAAGGTGCCCACGGCCGACAGGACCAGGGCGATCGCCAGGTAGGGGCGCCGGTCCGGGGCGCCGTCGGTGAAGTGGCTGACCGTGTACATCGCGATCACGGCGCAGATCCACGGTACGGCCCGTGAGCAGTCCGACCTGGAAGGGCGACAGCCCGCCGATGTCGTCGACGAGGCTCGGCAGCCAGAAGGTGATCGCGTAGCCGGTGAGTGCCATCGCGAAGAAGACGCCGGTCAGCAGGGCCACCTGGGGATGGAACAGGAGCTTGAGCCGCGAGACCTTGGGGGCGCGGCTGCGGGCCTCCTTGTCACGGTCGACCGCCGCGCTCAGCGCCGCCTTCTCCTCCCGCGTGAGCCAGCGGGCGTCCTCGATGCGGGAGACCAGGAAGAACCCGGCGATGAACCCGACGAGGATCGAGAAGGCGCCCTCCAACGCGAACATCCAACGCCAGCCGGCGAATCCGCCCGCCCCGTGCAGTTCGAGCAGTGCCCCGGTGATGGGACCGGTGACGATGTACGCCGTGGCCGAGCCGCCGAGGAAGACCGCGCTCGCCCGGCCGCGGCTGGAGTCGGGCAGCCACTGGGTGAAGTAGAGGAGCACACCGGGGAAGAAGCCGGCCTCCGCGACGCCGAGGAGGAAGCGGAGGGCGTAGAACATCGTGACGTTGTGGATGAAGCACATCGCCACGATCACCAGACCCCAGGTGATCATGATGCGGGTGAGCCAGAGGCGGGCGCCGAACCGCTCCATGAGCATGTTGCTCGGCACCTCGAACAGCGCGTACCCGATGAAGAACAGGCCAGCGCCGAGACCGTACGCGGTGGCACTCACCCCCACATCGGCCCGCAACTCGTCCTGCACGAAACCGACGTTCGTCCGGTCCATCTGGTTGACCAGCAGCATCAGGACCAGGATCGGCAGCATGCGGCGCAGGAACTTGCCCACTGCTCGGCGTTCGGCGTCGGGCGTCACGGCTTCCGACCCGACTTCTGACATCGTTGTCTCCCTCGTGTACACATACGTGAACTGCAATCACGTACACGGGCTCCGAGGGACGTTACGGAGGCCGATCTTCCGGGTCAATGGGTTGCGCACAGGTACATGTACGTGAACCGCCCATCGACCCGGACAGTGTCGGAATCAGGTGCTGTCGTGGGTCTCGTCCGGCGCGACGCCCATCGTGAGGGAGCCGGTGACTCCCTTGGCGATGTTCTTCTTGTTGTACTTCAGCTTGAGGAGACCGCCCTTGGTGCCGCTCTGGTCGTAGATGGTGTCCTCGGTGAGCGTGGTGCGCTCGGTGGTACTGGTGGAGTACGGCTCGACCTCGGCGGAGGCGAGCACGGAGTCCTCGTCGAAGAAGAACTGGCCGGTGTGGCAGGTGTGCCCGCCCTCGTAACCGGCGTCGGTCCACTCGCCGTCCACATGCACCTTGGTGTGGATGTGGACGCAGCGGCCCTGGTACCAGCCCGGGAAGATCGTCTTGAAGGTGACCCGGCCCTGCTTGTCGGTCTTCCAGGTGCCACGCAGATAGCGCTCGTCGTCGGTGGGCTCCTGGTGCCCGCCCCCGGTGCCGCCGGTCGGCGCTCCCGACGGCGGTTCACCCGTCGGGGTGCCGGTGGGCGTGCCCGAGGGGGCGTCGGTCGGGGGTGTGCCGCCGCCTCCGGTCGACATGCTCTCGTATCCGGAGTAGACGCCCAGTGCGTCGCAGTGCCAGATGTCGACGGCCGCGTTGCCGATCGGCTTGCAGGTCTCGGAGTCGATCACCTTGAGGGTGAGGGTGAGCGGGATGCCCTCCTTGTCCTCGGTGATGTCCTGGCGGATCTTGTCGGCGTCGATGTAGTAGGGGCCCTCGGTGGTCTCCGAGGTCAGCTGGTAGCAGACCTCCGCGGTGCTCGACGCGGTCGCGGTCGTCGACGCCGTCGCCGTGGTCTCGTCCGCGGAAGCCGTCATGGCGAGGGCACCGCCCACCCCCACGGCGGCCACCGCCGCGCCGCCCGCCACGACGACCTTCCGACGCGTCAGGTCCTGCTTGTGTTTCGGCCCTTGGGCCTTCTGGTTTCCCGTCATGGGCAGGGAAGTTAGGTAAGGAGGCTGTCAAAGGCGTGGGAGCGGACTGTGGTTTCCCAAGCCAATGCGAAGGGGCTCGAAACCGACGTCGGTTTCGAGCCCCTCGCGAAGCGAACTACTCAGCGAACCACGAAGCAGACCATGAAGCGGACTACTTCGGCTGCGGCTTGCGCACCGACAGGTGCAGCTCCCGCAGCCGCGCCTCCTCCAGCTCCGTCGGCGCACCCATCATCAGGTCCTGGGCGTTGCCGTTGAGCGGGAAGGCGATCGTCTCGCGGATGTTCGGCTCGTCGGCGAGCAGCATGACGATGCGGTCGACGCCGGGGGCGATGCCGCCGTGCGGCGGGGCGCCGAAGCGGAAGGCGCGCAGCATGCCGGCGAACTTCTCCTCGACGGTCTCCCGGTCGTAGCCCGCGATCTCGAAGGCCTTGAGCATGATCTCCGGCTCGTGGTTCCGGATCGCGCCGGAGGACAGCTCGACGCCGTTGCAGACGATGTCGTACTGCCAGCCCAGGATGTCCAGCGGGTCCTGGGTCTCCAGGGCCTCGAGGCCGCCCTGTGGCATGGAGAACGGGTTGTGCGAGAAGTCGATCGCGCCGCTCTCCTCGTCCTTCTCGTACATCGGGAAGTCGACGATCCAGCAGAACCGGAAGACGTTCTCCTCGAAGTGCCCGGCGCGCTTGGCGGCCTCGACCCGCACCGCGCCCATGATCTTCGAGACCTCGTCGAACTCGCCCGCGCCGAAGAACACGGCGTGACCGGCGGCCAGCGACAGCCGCTTGGTCAGCTCGGCGACGTTGTCCTCGGTGAGGAACTTGGCGATCGGGCCGGTCAGCGAGCCGTCCTCCGCCACGCGCACCCAGGCCAGGCCCTTGGCGCCCTGAGAAACGGCGAAGTCACCGAGCTGGTCGAAGAACTTGCGGGGCTGCGCGGAGACGTCCGGCACCGGCAGCGCGCGTACGTGCTTGCCCGCGAAGGCCTTGAACTCCGAGCCCTCGAAGATGTCGGTGATGTCCACCAGCTCCAGCTGGGCCCGCAGGTCCGGCTTGTCGGAGCCGTACCTCAGCATCGCCTCGCGGAACGGGATGCGCGGGAAGGGGGACGTCACATGACGGCCGTTCCCGAACTCCTCGAACAGCTCCGTCATGAGCTTCTCGATCGGCTGGAACACGTCCTCCTGCTCGACGAAGCTCATCTCGACGTCGAGCTGGTAGAACTCGCCCGGCGAGCGGTCCGCGCGGGCGTCCTCGTCACGGAAGCAGGGCGCGATCTGGAAGTAGCGGTCGAAGCCGGAGATCATCAGCAGCTGCTTGAACTGCTGCGGCGCCTGAGGGAGGGCGTAGAACTTGCCGGGGTTCAGCCGGGAGGGGACCACGAAGTCGCGGGCGCCCTCGGGGGAGGTGGCGGACAGGATCGGGGTCGCCATCTCGTTGAAGCCCAGGGCCGTCATCTTGTGGCGGATCGCGGAGATGACCGACGTACGCAGCAGGATGTTGCGGTGCATGCGCTCGCGGCGCAGGTCCAGGAAGCGGTACTCCAGGCGCCGCTCCTCGTTCACGCCGTCCTCGGCGTTGATCGTGAAGGGCAGTGGGGCGGCCGCGCCGAGCAGCTCGACCTCGCCGACCTCGACCTCGATCTCGCCGGTCGGAAGGTCCGGGTTCACGTTCTCGGTTCCACGTGAAACAACCTTGCCGTCTACACGTACCGTCGACTCCTTGGAGACCTTGTCCAGGGCCTCGTACGCGGGGGTGCCAGGGCGGGCGACCAGCTGCGTGATGCCGTAGTGGTCGCGCAGATCGATGAAGAGGATGCCGCCCAGGTCGCGCCGATTGTGCAGCCAGCCGCTCAGCCGGACGTCGGTGCCGACGTCAGAGGCGCGGAGCTCGCCGCAGGTGTGGGACCTGTACCGATGCATCGTCGTTCATCCAGCCTTCGCTGATCGGGGATCTCCGGGGCCCGGTGCCCGGACCTCCCAAGGGTACCGGCCACCCCGGGATCGCCTCCCCACCATTAAGACCGACCGGCAGCCGGGGTGATCAGTGGCACTCTGCGTCCTCCTCTTCTTAGAGTGGGTCAATGCGCACTGGCGAGCCTCTGCCCGCCGTGGGGGAGGTTCTCGCCGCCCTCGCGACCGGCCTGTGGCACTGGAACACCGCCACCGGACTGGTCACGGTCGACGCCGAGGCAGCCCGGCTGCTCGGGCTGCCCGCCGAGGGGACCGTCCTCACGGAAGCCCAGACCCGGGCCCGACTGCACCCCGTCGACTGGAACGAGATCACCGGAGTGATCCAGCTCGCCGTCGCCGAGGACACCCTCGCCGAAGTGCGCGTCCGGATCATGGACGACCAGGGGCAGGTCGTCCGCGTCGCCCGCAGCCGCTCCAAGCCGTCCTTCGACCCGGCGAAGAAGGTCTACGAGCTGATCGGCACCCTCCAGGAGGTCACCGAGCCCAGGCCCGGCACGCCCGCCGGACGCACCGCCGTCACAGGCGACTGGCGCCGCTCCCGCGAGGCCTTCCTGCTGGACGCGGGCCGCGCCCTGGCCGAGGCCCGCTCCACCGCCGAGGTCCTGCGGGTCGCCGCCGGCCTGTCCATGCCCGGGTTCTCCCCGGACGGCCTGGCCGTGTTCGGCGTGGACGGCGACCGCCTGACGATCATCGGCCACCACGGCCACCAGCCCGGCGACGAGGGCCCCTTCTCCCACATGGCCCTCGCCACGGACTACCCGGCCGCCGAGGTCGTCCGCACCGGACGCGCCGTCTACCTCTCCTCCCCCGGCGACTACAAGGCCCGCTACCCCGTCACCTGGCCGCTCGCCCAGCGCTTCGGCCGCCAGTCCTGGGCGTTCCTGCCGTTGACGGTGGCCGGCCACACGATGGGCGCGTGGATGGCGGCCTTCGCGTATCCGGTGGCGTTCACGCCGGACGAACGGTCGGTCCTCACGACGGTGGCCCGCATGCTCGCGCAGGCCCTCTCCCGGGCGGGGGTGGCGGAGTCGGAGCGTGAGCTCACGGACGGCCTCCAGCGCTCGATGCTCCCCACCCTCGGCCCTCAGATACCCGGCATGAGCATCGCCGCGCGGTACGTCCCCACCGGCGGCGGCCTCCAGGTGGGCGGCGACTGGTACGACATGATCCCCCTGCCCAACGGCCGCTTCGCCCTGGTCATCGGCGACGTCCAGGGCCACGACGTGCGCGCGGCGGGCCTGATGGGCCAGCTCCGCATAGCGCTCAGGGCGTACGCCTCTGAGGGCCACCGCCCCGACGCGGTCCTCTCCCGCGCATCCCGCTTCCTGCACGGCATGACGTACGGCGACACCGACGCGGCCGACCCCCGCTTCGCGACCTGCCTCTACGTGGAGGCCGACCCCACGACCGGCATCCTGGACGTCGCCCGCGCCGGCCACCCCGACCCCGCGATCCGCATGGCGGACGGCACGGTGCTGACCCGGCCCACGGCCGGCGGCCTCCCCCTGGGCATCGACCCCGACGCCGACTACCCCACCACCCGGATCGTCCTCGAACCCGGCGAGACCCTGCTGCTGTGCACCGACGGCCTCATCGAGACCGGCGGCCACGACATGGAGACCGGCTGGAAGCGCATCCGCACCATCCTGGAGGACCACGAAGGCGACCTGGAGGGCCTCGCCGACGCCCTGGTCCAGGCCGTGCACGGACCCTCCTCCCACCACACCACCGGCCCGCTGGCCGACCGCCGCGAGGACGACATCGCCGTTCTGCTGCTGTCCCGGCAGGGCGAGGGCGCCGGCGGCCCCGTCGTCGTACGCCCCCGCGTCCGCCGCACGATGCTCTCGGTGGCCCAGGCCGAACCGGAACGGGTGGCGGTGGCCCGTCAGCACCTGCGCGAGCTCCTGCACGATTGGGCCTCGGCGGACCAGGTGGACTCGGCGGTACTGCTCCTCTCCGAGATGCTGACCAACGTCCTCGTCCACACCGACGCCGACGCGCTGCTGCTGGCCGAGGTGCACGGCGAGCCCGGCGGACGCCGGATACGCATCGAGGTCACGGACACCAGCGACGACCTCCCGCACAAGCGCAGACCGGGGGAGCTGGCCTCGTCCGGCCGCGGACTGGTGCTGATGGAGCTGCTCGCGGATGTGTGGGGAGTGGATCCGAGGGGCGAGGGGAAGAGCATCTGGTTCGAGCTGTGCGAACCGACGGGGGAGGCGTCTGCGGACGGGACGTCCTAGAGAAGGTCGGTGTGCAGAATCGATGCATCTGTCCACGTTCGGATGAACGTCCTTGCTATTCACGCGTGTTGGTCCCACGTCTGCCTAGTTTCCGAGGCGGAGGTGATGCTCGATGTACGAGCAGAAGAACACTGCGCCGGAGCAGCCGGCGGGACAGAAGCAGGACGCGATCGAGATCAGTGACTTCGTGTATGCGGCGACGGGGGCGCGGGTACGGAGGCTGACCACGCCGGACGGGACGCACTGGTTCCCGGCCGTCGACGTCTGCAAGCAACTGGGGTACGCACATGTGGGATCCGCGCTGCGAAACGTCGCGGACGCGACCAACTTCGCAAGTGCCGAGAGTGTGCTTCAGAAGCACACTCTCGGCATTCCCGCAGGTCGAGAGTGGCGACGAGACATGAACCTCGTCAACCTCCAAGGCCTGATCCGGTTGGTGAACGGCTGAACAAAGCCGGAGTCCCAGCCCTTCAAGGCGTGGGTCTCCGACGTCATCGCCACTATCCAGCGCGACGGCTCCTACTCTCTGGAACCGTCGCCCGCACCAACCCCCGCCACCGGCGCAGCCACCTACGTCATGCCCAAACAGGTAGCTGACGCGATCGTCCGGCTCGAAGTGAGGAACATCCAGGCCGACGAAATGATGGTGGCCTTCCAGAGGGAGCAAACCGAGCTCCTACGAGAGATGAGCCGCAGCCAGAGCACGATCGCCCGCGATCAGACCACGATGGCCCGCAGCCAACGCATGATCGCCGAGGCGCTGCAGGACATCGCCCAGGCTCTCAGGCACCGCCACCCATATCCGGAGCTGACGCCCCAGCAACTCCTCGCCACCTGGAAGGCGGAGAACCTCGTCTTCACCGATGACATCCACGCAGTGGCCGCCTACTTGGCGCCCGCACTCGTTCGGGGCGAGGCCAGTTACCGCATGGAGGAGATCGCCACTCGTACGGGGCTCTCCCACACCCGCGTCCACGACTGCCTACGCACGCTGCTGAAGCGCGGCTGCATGCGGCAGACGGGCTGCGCTGCGGACGGAGCGCCCATCTACGTACTGCCGTAGCACCCACGCAATGAGACAGGCCCGAAGCCGCAACCCAAACTTGCGGCTTCGGGCCTCGTCGTACCGTATCCGTCTCCTCGGCCCCTACAGGCCGCCCTCGGACATCCCGTGCACGGCGGGGATCGTTCCCAGCCGTCCCTTCTGGAAGTCGTCGAACGCCTGCTGCAGTTCCTCACGGGTGTTCATCACGAACGGCCCGTAGTGCGCCATCGGTTCGCGGATCGGCTGGCCGCCGAGGAGGACGATCTCCAGGTCCGGCGTGTGGGAGTCCTGCTTCTCGTCCGCGCGGACCGTCAGCGAGGAACCCGCACCGAAGACCGCCGTCTGCCCCAGGTGGATCGGACGGCGCTCCGCGCCCACCGCGCCCCGCCCCGCCATCACGTACGCCAGACCGTTGAAGTCCTCGCGCCACGGCAGCGTGATCTCCGCACCCGGCGCCAGCGTCGCGTGGATCATGGTGATCGGCGTGTGCGTGATGCCGGGACCGGCGTGGCCGTCCAGCTCACCGGCGATCACGCGCATCAGGGCACCGCCGTCGTGGGACGTGAGCAGCTGGACGTTGCCGCCGCGGATGTCCTGGTACCTCGGCGCCATCATCTTGTCCTTGGCCGGGAGGTTCACCCACAGCTGGAGGCCGTGGAAGAGTCCGCCGGACATGACCAGCGACTCCGGCGGCGCTTCGATGTGGAGGAGGCCCGAGCCGGCCGTCATCCACTGGGTGTCGCCGTTGGTGATGGTGCCGCCACCGCCGTTGGAGTCCTGGTGGTCGAAGATGCCGTCGACGATGTAGGTGACGGTCTCGAAGCCACGGTGCGGGTGCCAGGGCGTGCCCTTGGGCTCGCCCGGCGCGTACTCCACCTCACCCATCTGGTCCATCATGATGAACGGATCCAGATGGCGGTAGTTGATCCCGGCGAACGCTCGGCGCACCGGGAAGCCCTCGCCCTCGAAACCGCTCGGCGCGGTCGTGACGGCGAGCACGGGACGGGCCACGGCGTCGGCGGGCGCGGCGACGCGGGGCAGCGTCAGCGGGTTCTCGACGGTCACTGCAGGCATGTCGGTACCTCCTTGGTGCGTCCAGTTTAGTTGAGTGTTGAACTTTCTGCCACCCAGAACAGAGAAAGCCCGGAGGGCATTCCCTCCGGGCTCTGGTCGGTAGGCGTCAGCCGTACACCCTGCGCACTCAGCCGTACATCCGGCGCATCGCGAACTCGACCATCTGCTCCACGGCCTTCGCGTCGAAGACCATGCGGTGCTCGCCCTCCATGTCGAGGACGAAGCCGTAGCCGGTGGGGAGCAGGTCGATGACCTCGGCGCCGGTGATGACGAAGTACTTGGACTCCTTGCCCGCGTACCGGCGCAGTTCCTTGAGCGAGGTGAACATGGGGATCACCGGCTGCTGGGTGTTGTGCAGGGCGAGGAAGCCCGGGTTGTCACCGCGCGGGCAGTAGACCTTGGAGGTCGCGAAGACCTGCTGGAAATCCTCGGCGGACAGCTGGCCGGTGGTGAAGGCCCGCACCGCGTCGGCGAGCGAGGGCGGGGACGGCTCGGGGTAGAGCGGCGGCTGCTGGCCGTAGCCGCCGCCGGACATGGGCTGCTGCGGCGGGGCGTACCCCTGCTGTGCACCGACGTTCTGGTCGTAGCCGTACATGGACGCAAGCGTACCGAGAGGACCGGGCCGGGCGGGGCAGTAGTGGGTGCACACTTCCCTGAGCAGTTCACAGGGTTGCCCTCGCAAGGAGACGGACAGGCCATGAGCGGACACCACCACGACGGCGGGATCCACGAGCACGACAGAGGTCTCTCCTACGACCTGCCGGTCCTCGCCCGCCGCCGGATGATCCGGTTGATGGCCGGGGCGAGCCTGGTCCCCTTGGTGGGCTGCAGCTCCGACGAGTCCTCGTCCGCGTCCCCGTCATCCTCGGCGGCCTCCCCCTCCGGAAGCTCCACCGGCGCCTCCTCCTCGTCCTCCGCCGAGTGCGCGACCATCCCCGACGAGACCGCCGGCCCCTTCCCCGGCGACGGCTCGAACGGCGTGAACGTCCTGAAGGAGAGCGGTGTCGTCCGCGGCGACATCACCTCCAGCTTCGGCGACTTCGCGGGCGGCACCGCCGACGGCGTGCCGCTGACCATCACGCTCACCGTCGTGGACGCGGCCTCCGGCTGCGGCACCCCGAAGGCGGGCGCCGCCGTCTACGTCTGGCAGTGCGACCGGGAGGGCAACTACTCCCTGTACTCGGAGGGCGTCACCGAGGAGAACTACCTGCGTGGCGTCCAGGAGACCGACGACAAGGGCCAGGTCACCTTCAGGAGCGTCTTCCCGGGCTGCTACCCGGGCCGCTGGCCGCACATCCACTTCGAGGTGTACGGCAGCCTGGACGACGCCACGGCGGCCACGTCCATCACGAACACCTCGCAGCTCGCCCTTCCTCAGGACGTCTGCGACACGGTGTACACAACGGACGGCTACGGTCAGAGCGTCCCGAACCTCGGACGGCTCTCCCTGGAGGACGACCTCGTCTTCGGCGACGGCCACGAACAGCAGCTGGCGACCGTGACGGGCAGTGTCGAGAAGGGCTACACGGCGACGCTGACGGTCCCGGTGTGACCTGTCACAGATGTCGGATCGGGGTTGCTTCTTATTACCGACGGGTAGCATCATCGTAGCTACTTGTTGGTACGTGAACGAACTAGGTGCGAGGAGCAAGTCCCTCGCCGATCTCTCTACGGAGCCGTCGCCATGGGGCACTACAAGTCGAATCTCCGCGACATCGAGTTCAACCTCTTCGAGGTGCTCGGGCGCGACAAGCTGTACGGCACCGGCCCGTTCGCGGAGATGGACGTCGAGACCGCCAAGAGCATCCTCGAGGAGCTGACCCGCCTCTCGGAGAACGAGCTGGCGGAGTCCTTCGCGGACGCCGACCGCAACCCGCCGGTCTTCGACCCCGAGACGAACACCGCTCCCGTCCCGGAGTCCTTCAAGAAGAGCTACCAGGCCTTCATGGACTCCGAGTACTGGCGGCTCGGCCTGCCCGAGGAGATCGGCGGCACGACCGCCCCGCCGTCGCTGATCTGGTCGTACGCGGAACTGATCCTCGGCGCCAACCCGGCCGTGTGGATGTACTCGTCCGGTCCCGCCTTCGCGGGCATCCTCTTCGACGAGGGCAACGAGACGCAGAAGAAGATCGCGCAGATCGCCGTCGACAAGCAGTGGGGCTCCACCATGGTCCTCACCGAGCCGGACGCCGGCTCGGACGTCGGCGCCGGCCGCACCAAGGCGGTCCAGCAGGAGGACGGCACCTGGCACATCGAGGGCGTCAAGCGCTTCATCACGTCCGGCGAGCACGACATGTCGGAGAACATCTTCCACTACGTCCTCGCCCGCCCCGAGGGCCACGGCCCCGGCACCAAGGGCCTGTCCCTCTTCCTCGTCCCGAAGTACCTCTTCGACTTCGAGACCGGCGAGCTGGGCGAGCGCAACGGCGTGTACGCGACCAACGTCGAGCACAAGATGGGCCTGAAGGCCTCCAACACCTGCGAGATGACCTTCGGCGACCGGCACCCCGCCAAGGGCTGGCTGATCGGCGACAAGCACGACGGCATCCGCCAGATGTTCCGGATCATCGAGTTCGCGCGGATGATGGTCGGCACGAAGGCGATCTCCACGCTGTCGACGGGCTACCTGAACGCGCTGGAGTACGCCAAGGAGCGCGTCCAGGGTCCCGACCTCGCGAACTTCATGGACAAGACCGCGCCCAAGGTCACCATCACGCACCACCCGGACGTACGCCGCGCGCTGATCACGCAGAAGGCGTACGCCGAGGGCATGCGGGCCCTCGTTCTCTACACCGCCTCGATCCAGGACGCGATCGCGGTCAAGGAGGCGAACGGCGAGGACAGCTCGACCGAGCACGCGCTCAACGACCTGCTCCTGCCGATAGTCAAGGGCTACGGCTCCGAGAAGGGCTACGAGCAGCTCGCCCAGTCCCTGCAGACCTTCGGCGGCTCCGGCTTCCTGCAGGAGTACCCGATCGAGCAGTACATCCGCGACGCCAAGATCGACACCCTCTACGAGGGCACGACCGCGATCCAGGGCCAGGACTTCTTCTTCCGGAAGATCGTCCGCAACCAGGGCGCCGCGCTGAACTCGCTCGCCGAGGACATCAAGAAGTTCCTGGCGCTGGGCACGGGCGGCGAGGAGCTGGCCGGCGCCCGCGAGCACCTCGCCAAGGCGGCCGTCGAGCTGGAGGCGATCGTCGGCCTGATGCTGACCGACCTCGCGGCGACCGAGCAGGACGTCAAGAACATCTACAAGGTGGGCCTCAACACCACCCGCCTGCTCATGGCCTCCGGTGACGTGGTCGTCGGCTACCTGCTCCTGAAGGGCGCCGCGATCGCCGCCGAGAAGCTGGAGACGGCCTCTTCCAAGGACGTGGCCTTCTACACCGGCAAGATCGCGGCGGCGAAGTTCTTCGCGGTCAACGTCCTGCCGGGCGTCACCCTGGCCCGCAAGATCGCCGAGGGCGTCGAGCTGGACCTGATGGAGCTGGACGAGGCCGCGTTCTAGGACACATCAGACGAGCCGTACGCAGCTCCACATCGTCCACACGAAGGCCCGCTCCCCATCGTCGGGAGCGGGCCTTCGTACGTCGTTAAGGTGAACCCCATGAGCGCACCCTCCCGCTTCGATCGCGGCCACACCGACGACCTGATGTCCTTCCTCACGGCGAGCCCCTCGCCGTACCACGCGGTGGCCAACGCGGCCGAGCGCCTGGAGAAGGCCGGATTCCGACAGGTCGCGGAGACGGACGCGTGGGACGGGACGACCGGCGGCAGGTACGTGCTGCGCGGTGGGGCAATCGTGGCCTGGTACGTGCCCGAGGGCGCCGAGCCGCACACCCCCTTCCGGATCGTCGGCGCGCACACCGACTCGCCGAACCTGCGGGTCAAGCCGCGGCCCGACACCGGGGCGCACGGGTGGCGGCAGGTCGCCGTGGAGATCTACGGCGGGCCGCTGCTGAACTCCTGGCTGGACCGCGATCTGGGCCTGGCGGGCCGGCTGACGCTGCGGGACGGTTCGACGCGGCTGGTGAACGTCGACCGGCCGCTGCTGCGGGTGCCCCAACTCGCCATCCACCTGGACCGTTCGGTGTCGGCCGAGGGACTCAAGCTCGACAAGCAGCGCCACCTGCAGCCCATCTGGGGGCTGGGCAACGACGTCCGGGACGGCGATCTCATCGCCTTCCTGGAGGAGGAGACCGGGATCGGCGCGGGCGAGGTCACCGGCTGGGACCTGATGACGCACTCCGTGGAACCGCCCGCCTACCTGGGCAGGGACAACGAGCTGCTCGCCGGGCCGCGCATGGACAACCTGCTGTCCGTGCACTCCGGCGTAGCAGCGCTGGCCGCGCTCGCCGGGGGCGACCTGCCGTACATCCCCGTCCTCGCCGCCTTCGACCACGAGGAGAACGGCTCGCAGTCGGACACCGGCGCGGACGGGCCGCTGCTCGGCAGCGTGCTGGAGCGTTCGGTGTTCGCGCGCGGAGGATCGTACGAGGACCGGGCGAGGGCCTTCGCGGGGACCGTCTGTCTGTCCTCCGACACGGGCCACGCGGTCCACCCCAACTACGCGGAGCGGCACGACCCGACACATCACCCGCGCGTCAACGGCGGCCCGATCCTGAAGGTCAACGTCAACAACCGCTACGCCACGGACGGTTCGGGGCGTGCCCTGTTCGCCGCCGCCTGCGAGAAGGCGGACGTGCCGTTCCAGTCCTTCGTCTCCAACAACTCCATGCCGTGCGGCACGACGATCGGCCCGATCACCGCGGCCCGCCACGGCATCATGACCGTCGACATCGGCGTGGCGATCCTGTCGATGCACAGCGCACGGGAGCTGTGCGGCGCCGACGACCCGCACCTGCTGGCGAACTCGCTGGTGGCGTTCCTGGCGGGCTAGCCTCCGGCCTCGAACGGTTCCTTGCGGCATGGGGGTTGACAGCCGGGGTACCCGCAGCCACGGACCGGATCAACCGGACCGGACCGGGACAGGGAGGCGACACTCATGGGCCTCGGCGGGTGCATCATCCTCATCGCCGCGGGAGCCATCCTCACGTTCGCGACCGACTGGGACATGCAGGGGGTCAACCTCGACCTCGTCGGCATCATCCTGATGGTCGTCGGACTGATCGGCGTCAGCACCTTCAGCAGCATCGCGCGGCGCAGGCGTGTCGTGATGCCGCCCAACACGCCGGTCGTCGAAGGGGAACGGCACCACAGCGGGCGCGACGGATACAGCGACGGCTACGGCGTGTAGCGCACGGCGGGTCGGCTTCAGCGCCGTCCGGCTCAGGAACTCGGCAGCGTGTCGAGGTACTGGGTCCCGTCGGCGGTGAAGCCGGCCACGGCCTTCCGGGCGGTCTTCGCGGAGACGGACTTGCCGGCCTGGTAGTAGAGCCAGTCGACCTTCATGTCCCAGGTGCGCGACGCGCCCTTGAAGGGAAGGTCGATGAACCACGTGCTGAAGTTGACGCTCATGGGCTCACGCGGGAAGTAACGGCTGTCGCTGGTGAACAGCTTGTCGCCGTCCACGGAGTAGGTGGCCTTGCCGTCCACCGCAGTGATCACCATGGTGTGCCAGCCACCGAGCTTCGTCGTGCGGGAGCTGGTGACCCGGTCCCCCTCCACGCTGCTGCGCCAGCTCGTGGTGTCCAGCCGCGGCCCGTACCTGCCCCATCCGCCGTTGGGCATGTACTCGTAGTCGAGTTCGCTGTACTTAGGCGAGTCGTGGTCGGGCGAGATGGTGAAGAAGGACTCCGAGATGTGGTCGCCGTCGCTGCCGCTCGCAGGCTCGTCGCTGAGGTACACCCGGGCGACGAGGGTGCCGGTGAAGAAGGCCGGCCGGGTGCTGTGGAACTCGGACTGCTGCGTGCCCTTCCGGGTCCCGTCGGTGCCCGCCCGTAGTTGGAGGGCACTCCCCTTGTCGTCCTCCCCGGCGGGGAAGCTGACGCCGTCCGTCGTCCAGGTGCCCTTGACTCCCGGGCCGCCTGCGCCGCTGCGGACCTCCCAGCCGTTCGCGGCGAGCGCGGGGTCGTCGGGACCGCTGTAGTCGAAGTTGTCGAAGAGAACCCCGTCGGGCAGCTCGGCCCCGGCACGGTTCGGTGGGGGGGAGGACGTGCTCGGCCGGGGTGAGGGGGTGGCGCCGTTCGGCTCCTGACCCCAGACGAGTGCGCCGTCGAGGTACGCGGTCACGAGCTTCGACGGCGTGTACGTGGTGTCCTCGGCGTCGAACGAGCGGTCGTCCGCCTGGTTCAGCGTCTTGTGGTCGCCGCGGTAGAGCTGAAGCCCGATCCCCTGACTGGTCTTTCCGGGCGCCAGGCTGCCCGCCGCCGCCGTGAAGCCGATCCGCAGGTAGTGGTCGGCGTTCGGGGCCGGATCGTCCGCCGGGACGGCCTTCTGGGTGACGTTCGAGCAGCCGAGGGCGGACTGGACGCAGTTGGAACCGTACGCGGAGTCGCCGTCCGCCGTGTAGTAGTACCGCAGCGTCACGTCACTCAGGTCCACGGTCCTGTCGGACGTGTTGATGACTTCCAACCATGGCTTCGCCACGGCGGTCGTGGCCGGGGCACCGGTCCGGTAGCGGACCGTCAGCATGGGGGGCTCGGAATCGGCGGGCCACCACTTGAACCAGAGCACGGTGCCACCCGCGGCGAGAACGCCGACGAGCAGGACGAATATGAGCGCTTTCCGTGCACGGCGAGGGGAGTCGCGGCGGCGGCTCACGAAATCTCCCCGGAGTTATGGCTGATCATCGCCGAGCATCGTAGGCATACTCCACCAGACACTCCAGTCCGGTGTGGTCTTCCTCACTATCCCTTACTGTCGCCCGACACGACTTATGGGCCCCAACACCCGAATTATCATCTCTTCGTCACACAAACAGGTCGCCTCGCATCTCCATTTGATGCACCTGCGTGAGCACTGTGCCGCAGGTGACTGGTGGCCCGGTATGGGCTGATGGGATATCAGTGCGGTATTTTTTAGGGGGCGCTTTCACGCCTCGCACACATCTTTGGGTGTTGTGTGAAGAACTGGTGGGGGTAGCTGGCATTGGCCGGTACTACGGCGCGCGGTGAGCGCGTCGAACCGCAGCGCGCATCGCGCAGCAGACACCGAAGAGGCCGTGCCTCCTACGTCGAGACGCCGCACGTCGAGACGCGGAGCGCGGTGGCCTACGGGACCGTGGTCCTCGTTCCTGCACGGAACGAGGAGGTGGGTGTCCTCACGTCACTGGAGTCCCTGGCCGGGCAGACCCGGCGGCCCGACCTCATCGTCGTCGTGGTCAACAACTCGACCGACCGCACCGAGGAATACGCGCGCCGGTTCGCCGAGGACGAGAGCACACCGCCGACGGTCGTCCTGACCTTCGACGACAACCCGCACAAAAAGGCCGGCGCCCTCAACTTCGGCCTCCGCTGGCTCCGGGAGTCCGTCGGAGGACGGCTGAACAACCGGGTACGGCACGTCCTCGTCATGGACGCCGACACCGAGCTCCACCCGAGGTTCATCGAGCGGGCCGCGAACGTCATCGCGTCCGACCCGCAACTCGGAGGGGTCAGCGCCGCCTGCTTCGGCCGCACCGACCTGTGGCGCAGCCCCTGGCAGCGCTTCCTCCTCGGCATGCAGATCATCGAGTACGGCAGGGCCGCCAACGCGCGGTACCGCCGGGACGTCCACACCATGTCCGGGGCCGGCTCCTTCTACCGCGCCGAGGCTCTGCAGGGTCTGATCGACTGGCGGGGCGAGGTCTTCTGGGAGGACCACAGGAACCTGGTCGAGGACTACGAGACCACTCTGGCCCTCAAGGAGTCCGGCTGGAAGGTGACGGCCAACCAGCTCTGCATCGCCTACACCGACCTCATGCCCACGCTGCGTGAGCTGATCCAGCAGCGGGAGCGCTGGAGCCGCGGGACCGTGGACACCCTGCGCCGCCGTGGCTGGACGAAGTTCACCTGGCACTCCATCACCACCATCGCCATGGGACTCCTGGGCTTCGCCTACATCCTGGGCTGGGGTTCAAAGCAGCTCGTCCTGCTCGCGATGTACGGCTTCTCCCACCAGCCCCTCCTCTGGGCGCTCTTCGCCTTCTGGGTCATCTACCCGGCGCTCCGGGTACGGCGTCTCGGCTGGAAGGCGATGCTCGTCGAGGCCGTACTGATTCCCGAGCTCGTATACACCGTAGTGCGGACATACTGGCTCATTTCGTCCATCGTCAAGTCCTACGTGACCCGCGTGTCCGCGTGGAAGTAGAGCAGGGAGAGAGATGAACACCCTCCGGGGCCTCGGGGCTTTGGCGGTGCTCGCGGGCATCGCCTACGCGGTGACCAAGGTGGCGACCGTCGACCAGCTCGTGCTCGGCATCACCCTCACGATCGTCGCCGTATCCCTCGTCACGTACATGGCATCCATCAGGCGACGCCGCATGGACCGCCGCATGGCCAATGGAAGGGCCAGGTCCAGGAGTGCCGTCTCCGGGTGACCGACACGGGTGCGCGGGGCTGTCGTACGAGGCCTGTTGATACCTCTCCCCGGTCTGCGGCCATGCCGACGGCGCTTCAGGCCCGCCACCGGGGAGGGCGGCGGAGACCGCCTGGAGATGGCCGCCACCCCCGCCGCCCTCCGCCTCCGCGAAAGCGCACCCCGGCCACGATCCTCTCGCCCACCCCACCGCCCTGACCGCCCTCCTCGCTGCGGTGAAACGCGCCGCGACGTCCCGTCGATGAAGGCTCACGCCAGCGCGTGCCCCGTCGTCGCGTCCACATGGGCCGGTACCTCGTCATGGCGGTCGCCGACCGTGGACGTGCCGGCCGGTTCGAGGACGAGGATCTCGGTGGCCCGCGGAGCGTACGGCTTGTGTTCCGTTCCGCGCGGGACCGTGAAGACCGAGCCCTTGGGCAGGACGACCTTACGTTCGCCCTCCGGCTCCCGCAGGGAGATGTGGAGTTCGCCCTCCAGGACGAGGAAGAACTCGTCGGTGTGGTCGTGAACGTGCCACAGGTGCTCACCCTCGACCTTCGCGACGCGGACGTCGTAGTCGTTGACGGTGGTGACGATGCGGGGGCTCCACTGGTCGGTGAAGGAGGCGAGGGCGGCGGACAGCGAGATGGGATCCATGGGCTCATCGTCGAGCGTGGTGGAACCGCCGCACGAGTGCTAGAAATCGCACATGTCGCAAGGATCCTCTCAACGCCCTCACCGGGTGGCCGTGATCGTCGACGCGGGCACGAACCCGTTCGAGGTCGGGGTGGCCACCGAGATCTTCGGGCTGCCGCGGCCCGAACTGGGGATGGAGCGCCCGCCGTACGAGGTGACGCTGTGCGCGCCCGCGTCCGAGGTGCGGATGAACCACGGGTTCTTCACGCTGACCCGGGTGCCCGGTCTGGACGCCGTGGACGACGCCGACACGCTCGTCGTGCCCGGGCGCCCGGACAACGTCGTACCGCGCGGCGCCGCCGTACTCGACGCGATCCGGCGCACGCACGCGCGTGGAGCCCGCGTCATCAGCCTGTGCACCGGCAGCTTCGCGCTCGCCGAGGCCGGGCTGCTGGACGGGCGGCGGGCCACCACACACTGGCTGTGGGCGGACTCCTTCCGGGACCTGCACCCGAAGGTCCTGCTGGAGCCCGACGTGCTGTTCGTGGACGAGGGCGACATCCTCACGGCCGCGGGCAGCGCCGCCGCGCTCGATCTCGGGCTGCACATCTGGCGCCGGGATCACGGCGCCGAGATCGCCAACGCGGTGTCCCGGCGGCTGGTCTTCGCCGCGCACCGGGACGGCGGGCAGCGGCAGTTCGTGGAGCGGCCGGTGCCGGACGTGCCCGACGAGTCGCTGGGCCCGCTGCTGGCCTGGGCGCAGGAGCGGCTGGGGGAGCCGGTGACGGTGGCGGACCTGGCGGCACGGGCGGCGGTCAGCCCCGCGACGCTGCACCGGCGCTTCCGCACCCAGCTCGGCACGACACCGCTGACCTGGCTGACGGGGGAGCGCGTGGCGCTGGCCTGCCGGCTGATCGAACGTGGGGAGGAACGGCTCGACGTGGTGGCCGCCCGGAGCGGGCTGGGCACAGCCGCCAACCTACGCGCGCGCGTGCGGCGCGAGACCGGCCTCAGCCCGTCGGCCTACCGACGGCGTTTCGGACCGGCCCCCGGGGAAGCGGTGAGGGTATGAGGACGGTATGAGATTCCTCGTACGCGACCGGCTCCTCGGCATCGGTGACGACTACTGGATCGAGGACGACCACGGCAACAAGGTCTTCCTCGTCGACGGCAAGGCCATGCGCCTGCGCGACACCTTCGAGCTGAAGGACCCGCACGGGCGCGTCCTCATCGACATCCGCCAGAAGATGTTCGCCCTGCGCGACACGATGGTGATCGAACGGGAGGGCGAGCCCCTCGCGACGATCCGGCGCAAGCGGCTCTCCCTGCTGCGCAACCACTACCGGGTGGCCCTGGCGGACGGCAGCACCGAACTCGACGTCAGCGGCAAGATCCTCGACCGCGAGTTCGCCATCGAGTACGACGGCGAACTACTCGCCGTCATCTCCCGCCGTTGGCTGCACGTGCGGGAGACGTACGGAGTCGACGTCGTCCGCGAGGACGCGGACCCGGCCCTGCTCATCGCGGTGGCGGTATGCGTGATCCACCTGGCGGAAAAGGAACGGGAGGACTGACCACTCAGCCCGTCCGGCGTTCGAGGACGAGGCCCTTCGGGCCGAAAGCGGGGGTCTGGGGGCGCAGCCCCCAGGGACGGGACGGGAAGGGGCGGGAAGGGGCGGCAGGGGCGAAACCCAGGGGCGCGGACCACAGCCCCCTTCACCGACGCGGCGCCGCCACCCCCAGCACCCGGTCCTTCAGCGCCGGGAACTGCCGCCGGGTCGCCGCGACCTTCCCGGCATCGAACTCCACGGTCAGGACCTCCTCGTCCGCACCCGCCTCCCCCAGCACATCACCCCACGGATCGACCACGATCGAGTGACCCGCCTGCGGAACTCCGGCGTGCGTCCCAGCCGTTCCACACGCGAGCAGGAACGCCTGGTTCTCCACCGCCCGGGCCTGAGCCAGCAGTGTCCAGTGCCCCCGGCGGCGCTCCGGCCAGCCCGCCGGGACGACAAGGGTCTCGGCGCCCGCGTCGACGAGACCGCGGAAGAGTTCGGGGAAACGGAGGTCGTAGCAGGTCGCCACGCCGACGGTCGTATCCGGCAGACGCACCGTCACCAGTTCCTCGCCCGCACCCATCAGCACGGCCTCGCCCTTGTCGAAGCCGAAGCGGTGGATCTTGCGGTAGGAGGCGGCCAGGTCGCCGGAGGGAGAGAAGACGAGGGAGGTGTTGTAGAGCGTCCCGTCCGGGGCGCGCTCCGGAATCGAACCCGCGTGCAGCCACACGCCCGTGTCGCTCGCCGCCTTCGCCATGGCCTCGTACGTCGGCCCCTGAAGCGGCTCCGCCTCGCGCCCGAACTCCTCGAACGCGAAGGCCCCGGTGGTCCACAATTCGGGCAGTACGACCAGGCCGGCACCGGCCTGATCCCGTACCAGCGACGCCACGCGCCGCCGACGGGCCTCGACGGATTCGCCCTCGTCCACGGCGATCTGGATCAGAGAGGCGCGCACACTACCACCGTCCTGGCATTCGAGCCGTCCACACGGGCCTACGATCGTCACACGAAAGCACTGCCGGGGTGCCTCAGAGCAGCGTAACTTAGCGTCCCAAGACACCCGCCGACAGCCACCTCCCGCAGGCAACGCCGCCGCCACCACCGCCCGAGTACCGAACGCCGAGGGGTCCCGTTCCGTGAGTCTGCATCCCACTCTCCAGCCCTACGCCGACGCCTGGACCCACTCCATCGAAGCGATATCCGAGCTGGTGCAGCCGCTTGTGGAGGGCGAGTGGAACCGACGCACCCCTTGCCCCGGCTGGTCGGTCCGTGACGTCGTCTCCCATGTCATCGGCCTGGACTGCGAGATGCTCGGCGATCCGCGCCCCATCCATACGCTGCCGCGCGACCTGTTCCACGTCACCAACGAATACCAGCGCTACATGGAGATGCAGGTCGACGTCCGCCGTCACCACACGGGGCCGGAGATGACGTCGGAGCTGGAGTACGTGATCATCCGCCGCAACCGCCAGCTGCGCAACGAGTCGCGCGACCCCGGCAAGAAGGTGCGCGGCCACGTCAGCACCGAGGTCACCCTCGAAGAGGCCATGCGCGGCCACGCGTTCAACGTGTGGGTGCACGAGCAGGACCTGCGCACCGCCCTCGGCCGCCCCGGCAACCTGGACTCCCCCGGCGCGCACATCGCCCGTGACGTGCTGCTCGCCGCGCTCCCCGACATCGTGGCGGTCAAGGCCGACGCCCCCCGCAGCTCGGCGATCGTCTTCGACGTGCACGGCCCCATAGAGTTCCTGCGCACGATCCGCGTCGACATCCAGGGCCGCGGCACGCTCGAAACGGTCCCCGCCCTCGGCCCCGCCGCCACGCTCAGCCTGGACTGGGAGACATACGTCCGCCTCGCCTGCGGCCGGGTGACGCCGGAGGCGGTCGCGGACCGGGTGAAGGCGGAGGGGGACCCGGCCCTGACGGGGGCGATCCTGCGGAACTTCACGGTGACGTCGTAAGAGGACCTTTTGTCCAACCGAGTCGGGTGGTGGGTGGGCGTAGGCCCGGAGGTCTGGGGCGGAGCCCCCAGAAGCACTCCGGCACGCCGGGTGCCTAGGCAGGCACGTGCACTGTCTCCACCCGACTGGCAACCAACCGCTCCCGCTCCCGCCGGGCCGCCCGCTTCCGCAACCGCAGAATCTGACTCACCCCGACCGCCTGGAGCACGAACACCGAGGAGAGCGCGACGCGATAGTCGTCCCCGGTCGCGTCCAACAGCACCCCGATCGCGAACAGCGTCGTCATCGAGGCGACAAAACCCCCCATGTTCGTGATCCCGGACGCGGTCCCCTGTCGCTCCGGCGGATTCGCCGGCCGGGCGAAGTCGAAGCCGAGCATCGACGCCGGCCCGCACGCACCGAGCACCGCGCACAGCACGACCAACAGCCACATCGGCGCCCGCTCGCCGGGATAGCCCAGCGTCACGGCCCACATCAGCGCCGTCGCCCCCACGGTCCCCAGCGCGAGCGGCAGCCGCGCCCCGTGATGCCGGGCGACGACCTGCCCGTACACCAGCCCGACGACCATGTTGGACAGCACGACGAGCGTCAGCAGCTCCCCCGCCACGGCCCGCGACAGCCCCTGCGCCTCGACCAGGAACGGCATGCCCCACAGCAGCAGGAACACCATCGCCGGGAACTGGGTCGTGAAGTGCACCCACAGCCCGAGCCGCGTCCCCG
Organism: Streptomyces sp. NPDC006602; assembly: GCF_042870385.1. NCBI lineage: Bacteria > Bacillati > Actinomycetota > Actinomycetes > Kitasatosporales > Streptomycetaceae > Streptomyces > Streptomyces sp. NPDC006602. The sequence continues at coordinate 209,323 of NZ_JBIAHG010000005.1, forward strand.
GCTCCCGCCAGGACGCGGCGATCTGCCGCCGTACATAGGCCGCCCCCTGGTGCGGGAACGGCTCCGGCTCGTGCCCCTCGGGGTGGTCCTTCAGGAACAGCAGGAGCAGCACGAACACGACGACACCGGCGAGCGCGCTGCCCGCGAAGGCCGCCGTCCAGCCGACGCCGTGCAGCAGCCGTGCCAGTACGAGGGTGGAGACCAGGTTGCCCGCCATGCCGGCGAGCCCGGCGAACTGCGCGACCATGGGGCCGCGCCGGGCGGGGAACCAGCGGGTGCCGAGGCGCAGCACGCTGATGAAGGTCATCGCGTCCCCGCAGCCGAGCAGTGCGCGCGAGGCGAGGGCCATGCCGTACGACGGCGAGAAGGCGAAGCCGAGCTGTCCGGCCGTGAAGAGGACGGCCCCCAGGCCCAGCACCTTCTTCGTGCCGAGCCGGTCCACCAGCAGGCCGACGGGGATCTGCATGCCCGCGTAGACGAGGAGCTGGAGGATCGAGAAGGTCGACAGCGCGGACGCGCCCACGTGGAAGCGGTCGGCGGCGTCGAGGCCGGCGACACCGAGGGACGTACGGAAGATGACGGCGACGAAGTAGACCGAGACGCCTATGCCCCAGACGGCCATGGCGCGCCGCCCGCCTGGGGGTGCCCCCTCTGGGGGAGGGTCACCCGGCAGGGTGACCGACGACGAGCTCATCGGACCTCCCCCCGCGCCAGATGGGAGAACCAGTCGACGTGCCGGTGGACGATCCCGACGGCGGCCTCCGCGTCCCCGGAGCGCAGGGCCTCGAGGATCTCCTCGTGCTCGACGAGGGTCTTGGCGATGCGGTCGGGGTGGGAGTGCAGGACGGCGACGCCCATGCGCAGCTGGCGGTCGCGGAGTTGGTCGTAGAGGCGGGAGAGGATGTCGTTGCCGCCGCTGCGGACGATCTCGGCATGGAAGCAGCGGTCGGTGACGGCGGCCGCGGCGAGGTCTCCGGCGGCGGCTTGTTCCTTCTGCCGGGCGAGCAGTTCCTCGAGCCGTTCGATGAGCCTCGCGGGGGCCGGTACGGCCTTGCGCGCCGCGTGCTCCTCGACCAGCAGCCGGGTCTCGACCACGTCCTTGATCTCCTGGGCGGAGACGGGCAGGACGAGGGCTCCCTTCTTCGGGTAGAGCTTGATCAGCCCTTCCACCTCCAGCCGCAGCAGCGCCTCTCGCACGGGCGTGCGGGAGACCCCCACGGCCTCGGCGAGCTCACCCTCGGTCAGGAGGGTGCCGCCCTCGTAACGGCGGTCCAGGACGCCCTGCTTGACGTGGGAATACACGCGGTCGGCGGCGGGCGGGTGCTTGACGGCCAGGCTCATGCCCACAGCTTAGATACAACACGTACGCATGATGGCGACCGTCCACCATGCGGACGTCGGGCCGGCCGGGACGCCATCTGCCGGCAAAGAACGGGAACCTGCCTCAGTAACCGCACAACCATCTGTGCTAGTTACGAGTCACACACCTGCGGCCCCACCTTCTTCGCACACCCAACTCGGCCGCACCTTCAGGGGCATTCGACACAATCGGGGTATCTCAGTTGATAACCGTCATCAAGGACGGCTTCCAGGTTGTCCGCTTCCGCCGAGCCGCCGCCGTCACCGTGACCGCAGGCGCCATGCTCGCGTCCGGAGCCCTCGCCGCGGCACCCGCGCAGGCCGTCACCGCGCCCACGATCGTCGCCAAGGGCGGCTACGTGATGAACAACGCGAACGGCGCGGGGCTGTACGGCAAGTACGCGAACACCAAGCGCTCCACCGGCTCCACCACGAAGATCATGACCGCCAAGGTCGTGCTGGCGCAGTCGAACCTCAACCTCGACGCCAAGGTCACGATCCAGAAGGCGTACAGCGACTACATCGTGTCGAAGGGCGCCTCCTCGGCCCGCCTGATCGTCGGCGACAAGGTCACCGTCCGCCAGCTGCTGTACGGGCTGATGCTGCCGTCCGGTTGCGACGCCGCGTACGCGCTCGCCGACAAGTTCGGCTCGGGCACGACGCGTTCGGCGCGCGTGAAGTCGTTCATCAGCAAGATGAACACCCAGGCGAAGAACCTCGGCCTGACGAACACGCACTTCGACTCGTTCGACGGCATCGGCAACGGCGCCAACTACTCGACGCCGAAGGACCTGACGAAGCTCGCCAGCAGCGCGATGAAGAACTCCACGTTCCGCACGGTCGTCAAGACCAAGTCGTACACCGCCAAGACGATCACCAAGACCGGCAGCACCCGCACCATGCCGACGTGGACGAACACCAACACCCTCCTCAGCAGCTACAGCGGCACGATCGGTGTCAAGACCGGCTCAGGCTCCGAGGCCGGGTACTGCCTCGTCTTCGCCGCCACCCGTAACGGCAAGACAGTCATCGGCACCGTCCTAGCCTCCACGAGCGCCAGCCAGCGCGCGACGGACGCGACGAAGCTGCTCAACTACGGCTTCGCCAGGCTCGGCTGATCCGACCTTCGTCGACCAGCCGGCACCTGTGAGTGAAGGGCCCTCCGCCGGACGGCGGAGGGCCCTTCACCATGTCGGCCGTGACAGGTCCGGGGACCGGCCTTCGCCCCCTACGCCCAGGTGATCAGCCGCTTCGGCTGTTCCAGGATCGCGGCCACGTCCGCCAGCACCTTCGAGCCCAACTCCCCGTCCACCAGACGGTGGTCGAAGGACAGCGCCAATGTGGTGACCTGGCGGGGCTTCACCTTGCCCTTGTGGACCCATGGCTGGAGCTTGATCGCGCCGACCGCGAGGATCGCGGACTCGCCCGGGTTGAGGATCGGCGTGCCCGTGTCGACGCCGAAGACGCCGACGTTGGTGATGGTCACGGTGCCGCCCTGCATATCGGCGGGGGACGTCTTGCCTTCTCTCGCCGTCGACACCAGCTCGCCCAGGGACTCGGCCAGTTGCGGCAGGGTCTTGGCGTGGGCGTCCTTGATGTTCGGCACGAGCAGGCCGCGCGGGGTCGCGGCCGCGATGCCCAGGTTGACGTAGTGCTTGAGCACGATCTCCTGGTTGGCCTCGTCCCAGGACGCGTTGATGTCCGGGTTGCGCCTGATCGCGACCAGCAGGGCCTTGGCAACCAGGAGCAGCGGGTTGACGCGCAGGCCCTGCATCTCGTGTTTCTCGGGAGCCCGCTTGATCTCCTCGACCAGCTTCATCGTGCGGGTCACGTCGACCGTCACGAACTCCGTGACATGCGGGGCGGTGAAGGCCGAGCCGATCATCGCCGCGGCCGTGGCCTTGCGGACGCCCTTCACCGGGATGCGGGTCTCACGGGCCGCGTCGTACGTCGCCACACCCACAGGGGCGGGCGCTGCCGCGAGCGCGGAGAGCGCGGTGGGCGCGGTTGCCGGTGCCGTGACCGGGGCCTGGATCGTCGGCTCGGACGCCGGTGCCGCCGCCGCGTGCACGTCCTCCCGCGTGATGATGCCGTCCGGGCCGGACGGTACGACGGTCGCCAGATCCACGCCCAGGTCCTTCGCCAGCTTGCGCACCGGCGGCTTGGCGAGAGGGCGGGACTTGACGGCGGCACCGGTCCCGGTGTCGGCACCGTGCCCGTTCAGCTCCGCCTGGATCGCCGTCGACGCCTCCTGGGCCGGGATCTCCGGGCCCTTGCGTGGGCGGCGCTTGGTGGAGGAGGTCGCCACGCCGTACCCGACGAGGACCGGCTGGCGGCCGGAGCCCACCGACTTCGCCTCCTCGGGCTTCGTCTCCGCGGGGGTCGGCGCCGACGCCTCCGCGGGAGTCGCGCCCCCGCCCGACACGTCCACCGCGATGATCGACGTGCCCACGTCCACCGTGGTGCCTTCGGCGAAATGCAGTTCCCGTACGACTCCGTCGTAGGGGATCGGCAGTTCCACCGCCGCCTTCGCCGTCTCGACCTCGCACACCACCTGGCCGTCGGTGACCGTGTCGCCGGGCTGGACGTACCACTTGAGGATCTCGGCCTCGGTGAGCCCTTCGCCCACGTCCGGCATCTTGAACTCGCGTACGGAAGCTTCCGTCATCGTCGTCACGACCCTCTCCTCAGTACGCCAGGGCACGGTCGACGGCGTCGAGTACCCGGTCCAGGCCCGGCAGGTACTCCTCCTCCAGGCGGGCCGGCGGATACGGGGCGTGGTAGCCGCCGACCCTCAGCACCGGGGCTTCCAGGTGGTAGAAGCAGCGCTCGGTGATCCGGGCGGCGATCTCCGCGCCCGAGCCGAAGAACACCGGCGCCTCATGGACCACCACCAGGCGGCGGGTCTTCTCCACCGAGGTCTGGATGGAGTCGAAGTCCAGGGGGGACACCGAGCGCAGGTCCAGCACCTCCAGGGACCTGCCCTCCTCGGCGGCCGCGTCGGCGACCTCCTTGCAGAGCTTCACCATCGGGCCGTAGGCGGCGAGGGTGAGGTCCGTGCCCTCGCGGACGACCTGTGCCTTGTGCAGCGGGCCGGGGATCGCCTCCGTGTTCACCTCGCCCTTGTCCCAGTAGCGGCGCTTGGGCTCGAAGAAGATCACCGGGTCGTCGCTCTGGATGGCCTGCTGCATCATCCAGTAGGCGTCCGACGGGTTCGACGGGGAGACCACCTTCAGGCCCGCCACGTGCGCGAACAGCGCCTCCGGGGACTCCGAGTGGTGCTCCACCGCGCCGATGCCGCCGCCGTACGGGATCCGGACGACGACCGGCATCTTGACCTTGCCCAGCGAGCGCGCGTGCATCTTCGCGAGCTGCGTGACGATCTGGTCGTAGGCCGGGAAGACGAAGCCGTCGAACTGGATCTCCACCACCGGGCGGTAGCCGCGCAGGGCGAGGCCGATCGCCGTGCCGACGATGCCCGACTCGGCGAGCGGGGTGTCGATGACCCGGCTCTCGCCGAAGTCCTTCTGCAGGCCGTCCGTCACGCGGAAGACGCCGCCGAGCTTGCCGACGTCCTCGCCCATGACGAGGACCTTGGGGTCCGTGTCCAGGGCCGTGCGCAGCGATTCGTTGATCGCCTTCGCCAGCGCCATGCTCTTGACCGGCTGCGAAGCCATCGTCTCGGCCATCTCAGTTACCCCCCTCTTCGTCGGCGAACGACGCCTGGTAGGCGGCGAACTGCGCCCGCTCCTCGTCCACCAGCGCATGTCCGTCCGCGTACGCGTGCTCGAACATGGCGAAGTGGTCCGGGTCCGGCATGCCACGGACCGCTTCGCGCACTCGCCTGCCCAACGCCTCGCTCTCGTCCTCGAGTTCCGCGAAGAATCCCTCGTCCGCGTGGTTTGAGGCTTCCAGGAAACGGCGAAGGCGCAGGATCGGGTCCTTCGCCTCCCAGGCGGCCCGCTCGTCGTCGTGCCGGTAACGGGTGGGGTCGTCGGAGGTGGTGTGGGCGCCCATGCGGTAGGTGTACGCCTCGACGAGCGTCGGGCCCTCGCCGCTGCGGGCGCGCTCCAGCGCCCACTTGGTGACGGCCAGGCACGCCAGTACGTCGTTGCCGTCGACGCGGACGCCCGGGAAGCCGTAGCCCTGTGCCCGCTGATAGAGCGGGACGCGGGTCTGCTTCTCGGTGGGCTCGGAGATCGCCCACTGGTTGTTCTGGCAGAAGAACACCACGGGGGCGTTGTAGACCGCGGAGAAGGTGAAGGACTCCGCGACGTCGCCCTGGCTGGAGGCGCCGTCGCCGAAGTAGGCGATGACCGCCGAGTCCGCGCCGTCCTTGGCCACGCCCATCGCGTAGCCGGTGGCGTGCAGGGTCTGCGAGCCGATGACGATCGTGTAGAGGTGGAAGTTGTTGCTGTTCGGGTCCCAGCCGCCGTTGTTCACGCCGCGGAACATGCCGAGCAGGTTGGCCGGGTCCACCCCGCGGCACCAGGCGACGCCGTGCTCGCGGTAGGTGGGGAAGACGTAGTCGTCGTCGCGCAGGGCACGGCCGGAGCCGATCTGTGCGGCCTCCTGGCCGAGCAGCGACGCCCACAGGCCCAGCTCGCCCTGGCGCTGCAGGGAGGTGGCCTCGGCGTCGAAGCGGCGGGTGAGCACCATGTCGCGGTACAGACCACGGAGCTCGTCGGGGGTGATGCCGGCGACGAACTTGTCGTACGCGGCGCTCTTGACGCGCTTGCCCTCGGGCGTCAGCAACTGAACGAGTTCGGGCTCGCCGCTTGGCGATTTCTTTGCGGTCGGGCGCTTACCGGCCGTGCTTTTCGCACCGGTCGTACCTGCGCTGCGTCGCGGTGTGCGCGGGGCAGTGCTCTCCACGGTCACGTGTGCTCCTCCGTCGGTCCGGCTACCCGGGTTCGCCGGGTGCCAGTACGGCTCACCTGTGCCCTCCGGACGCACGGGGTGGGTGCGGCTCGTTCGGGACAGGCGTGACAGGTGCCCCGGCGAGCGCCCTGCAGTAGGCACGTTACCCAGTGCTCCACATTTCTGTGAAACCCCTTCTGACCTGCGATTTTGCTTGGATTTCCAAGTAAAACCGAGAATTCGGGAACAGTGCCTGGTCACAGCCTTGCAGGGGGCCGGAACAACGGCACGTTATCTCGGTGACCCAGGTCACGGGAAGAGCTGACGCCCTCATGCGGATGCCAGCCATCCGGCCCAACGTCGCGTTCCTCGACGTACGACTCCTGGACGGTGACCTGGAAGCCGCTTCGGGCACATGCCGTGATCGAAAGCGACTATCTGTGACAACTCCCAGATCAGGCGGCCTGATTCGTGCCCTAGCATCGGGCAGCGTGCCGCGCTCTTGTGTACCACCCCGCATGCCCCACGCGCCCCCGCTGGGCGCCCTTCTCCGCCAGTACGCCGCCGGGTCCGCCCTCACCTGCGTGCCCGTCGACCAGGGGCTGCTCAACCGCGGCTACCGGCTCTGCACGACCCGCGGCCGCTACTTCCTCAAGCACCACTTCGACCCCGAGACCGCCGACCCCGCCGCGATCGCCCGCCAGCATCGGGCGACCCAGCGCCTGGCGGACCTGGGCGTCCCGGTCGCACCCCCGCTGACCGGCCGCGACGGGCGCACGGTCGCCGTCGTCGGCGGCCACGCCTACGCCCTGCACCCCTGGATCGACGGCCGGCACCGCCATGGCGGCCAGCTCACCAGCGCCCAGTGCGGACGGCTCGGAGCGCTTCTGGGGATGGTGCACGCGAGCCTGGAGCGCGTGATGCAGACGCAGGCGCGGGCACGCGCGCAATCGTCGGAGGCGGCCGAGACCGTGGAGCCGGCGGGATCGGCCACCAGTCCCGACCCCGCCGACACCTTCGCCCTCATCGACGACCTGCTCGCGCGCGTACGCCGCCATCGCCCCGCCGACTCCTTCGACGAACTGGCCCGCCACCGACTCCTGGAACGGCGCGCGCTCCTCGAGCAGCATGCCGACCGGCGTCCGCCGCGCGGCGGTTCGGTGGGCTGGGTGCACGGCGACTTCCACCCGTTCAACCTGCTCTACAAGGGGGACGCCCCCGCCGCGATCGTCGACTGGGACCGGCTCGGCGTGAAGCCTCGTGCGGAAGAGGCCGTACGCGCCGCCGCGATCTTCTTCGTACGGCCCGCGGGGGCGCTCGACCTGCCGAAGGTACGGTCCTACGCGCGCGCGTACCGGCGTACGGCCGGCGCCACGCCGTCCGAACTGGCGGCGGCCGTGCACCGCGTGTGGTGGGAGCGCCTCAACGACTTCTGGATGCTGCGCTGGCACTACGAGCGCGGCGACACCCGCGCCGACCCCCAGTTCCCGGCGGCCTCGGCACTCGCGGTGTGGTGGACGCGGGAGTACGACGCGGTGTGCGACGCGTTCGCGGACTGAGCCGCTTTGGGGTCCCCGACAGGCACGCGCGCGTGGAGCCCGTTTCCGGGTCCCAGGCGCGCGTGCGGGGTGTGCGGTCGGTGCAGGTCGATCAGGTGCCGTCTACGCCACCCACAGTGTCGCCCCCAGCGGTGTCCGTCGGTTCAGGCGTGTCCGAGGGCTGCGGCGCCGTCTCGGTCGGCTCGGCCGAGTCCGTCGGCTCCGTCGCCGTCTCGGTGGGCTGCGTCGCCGATGGCGAAGGCGTGTACGAGGGCGTGTACGACGGTGTGTACGACGGCGTGTAACCCGAACCGCCCGAACTCGTGCCGTCGTCCGTCGACGTGTCCGTGGGCTGCTCGCTCGTGTCGTCGCTCGGCGTCTCGCTGGTCGTCCGGTCGTCGGTGGTCTGCGAGGTGGTCGGCGACTTCGTGGTGCCGGTGCCGTCACCGTTCCCGTCACCGCCGTTGAGCGCGAGCGCGACGCCCGCCGCGATGGCGATCACCGCGAGGACGGCGAGGATCCACAGCTTGCCGCGGCCGCTGCCCCTGTTGCCGTGCCCCTCGAAGCCGCCGTCGTCCCCGCCGCCGTAGCCGCCGGGCAGGATCGGCTGCGGGATCTGCGTGGTGCCGGAGGAGTCGCCGGGGTGCGGCAGCACGCTGGTGCTCGCGAAGCCCGCCGCCGGGGTCTGCCGGCCGTCGTGCACATTGACGGGCCCGGTGTTCCAGGTGCCGGTATGGCCGCCCTGCTCGTACAGCATCTGCAGGCCGTACTGGATCAGCCCGCGCATCTCCTCGGCCGTCTGGAACCGGTCGTCCGGCTCCTTGGCGAGCGAGCGCATGACAAGACCGTCGAGCTCCGGCGGGACCGCGTCGGAGACCTCGGACGGAGGCGTCGGGATGTCCTGGACGTGCTGGTAGACGACCGACAGCGGGGTCTCGCCGGTGAACGGCGGGCGCAGCGCGAGGAGTTCGTAGAGGAGGCAGCCCGTGGCGTACAGGTCGGAACGGTGGTCGACGGCCTTGCCGAGGGCCTGCTCCGGGGAGAGGTACTGCGGGGTGCCCATGACCATGCCGGTTTGAGTCATCGTCGTGGACGCGCCGTGCAGGGCGCGGGCGATGCCGAAGTCCATCACCTTCACGGCACCGTTCTCGGTGATGATGACGTTGGCCGGCTTGATGTCGCGGTGCACGATGCCGTGCTGGTGCGAATAGGCAAGCGCTTCCAGGACGCCGGAGACGATGATCAGGGCCTGTTCGGGGCCCGGCGCCTCGGCGTTGAGGAGCAGGTCGCGGATCGTGCGCCCCTCGACGATCTCCATCACGATGTACGGCACGGACTGGCCGCCCACGAAGTCCTCGCCGGAGTCGTACACGGCGACGATCGCGTGGTGGTTGAGCCCGGCGACCGACTGGGCCTCGCGCGTGAAGCGCGCCTTGGAGACCGGGTCCTCGGCAAGATCGGCGCGCAGCAGCTTGACCGCCACGGTGCGTCCGAGGCGCACGTCCTCGGCCGCGAAGACCTCGGCCATGCCGCCCCGGCCGAGTCTGCGGGTCAGCCGATATCGGCCGTCCCCGACCAGTCCGCCGTTACCCCACAGTTCCGGCGCATCTGACATTCCGCCGCCAGTCGCCTCGGGGTCGGACGGGCCCTGAGCGCGCTGCTGCTGTGCCATCAGTCCTCGCCGTCGTTTCTGCCCGCGGTGCGCGCGGTGTTGTTACGGTCTCCGTCGGCCACGCTACAGCCTCAGCGCAAGCCGCCGATCCGGGAATACCCCGGGAACCGGCCCGAGACGGACCGGCCATCAAACCTCGAATCCGTGCAGGCGTGCAAATTCTGTGTACCGGCCGTACGCCCGCTGTAACGCTTGCGGGACCTTTCTTTCGCGTACGGCCACGGAACGGGCACCGCGCTGGACGTGTCAGTGCCCTCCGGCAGACTTGGCCGGGAACAGCGCTCTGGATCGATGGCACGCACGGCGCCTGAAGGCCTACGGGGGACGCAGAGACATGCGCCAGGTCGGCGCACTGGGCCGGTACGCGGAGCGAGCACTCGCCGGCGGCCGCCATCAGCTGCGCGACCAGCTCGGCGAAGGCGGCATGGCCTCGGTGCACCTCGCCTACGACGCCGTGCTCGACCGGCAGGTCGCGGTCAAGACCCTGCACACCGTGCTGGGCCGCGAACAGGCCTTCCGCGAGCGCTCCTTCGTGAGACCCAGACCGTGGCCAAGCTCACGCACACCAACATCGTCTCCGTCTTCGACACCGGCGAGGACGAGCTGGACGGCTCGACGATGCCGTACATCGTCATGGAGCACGTCGAGGGCCGGCCGCTCGGCTGGGTGCTGAACGCGGACGTACGGCAGTACGGCGCGATATCCGCCGACAAGGCCCTGAAGACCGTCTCCACGGGCATCCCGCCGGCGTGACGTGAAAAGGCCCGGCAGCTTGGGCTGCCGGGCCCGTTTCGGCCGTGGTCCGGTTCGGGCTTACAGGTACGGGCCGCCCGAACGGCCGGCCGAACGGCCACCCGTACGCAGGTCGTCGCCCTCCTCGTGGCCACCGACGCCCGGCGGGAGGGCGCGGCGCATCTGCTCCAACTGGGCGCGCGCGGCCATCTGCTGGGCGAACAGGGTGGTCTGGATCCCGTGGAAGAGCCCCTCCAGCCAGCCGACCAACTGGGCCTGCGCGATCCGCAGTTCCGCGTCGCTCGGGGTGGCTTCGTCCGCGAAGGGCAGGGACAGCCGCTCCAGCTCCTCGACGAGTTCCGGGGCCAGACCGTCCTCCAGCTCCTTCACCGAGCTGGAGTGGATCTCCTTGAGCCGGACCCGGCTCGCCTCGTCCAGGGGAGCCGCGCGCACCTCTTCGAGGAGCTGCTTGATCATGCTTCCGATCCGCATGACCTTCGCCGGCTGCTCGACCATCTCCGTCACGGGAACCTCGCGGGAGTCCTCGTCTCCTCCACCGCCGAGAGCCATCCCGTCCTGGCCAACGACCAGGATCTGGGGATTCTCCGGCGACCGTTCGTTCCTCGGCATCTCCATGCCGCCATTCTCTCGTACCCGTACACCTCATCAGCGTGGTGCCCCCGGAAAAGGCTGATCCACCGTTTAGGACGCATCGGCCTTGACATCGATCCTCTGGAGCAACCTGAAATGCCGGGATTATTAGAGAATGTCAGGCTCGTTCCGTGACTTCATGGCTGCGATCGCTGCGCGTGACGGGGGTGCTGATCGTCGTGGGCGCGGGGGTGGTCGTGCTGCCGTACGGGGGTGGTGGACGGTCGTACGGGGGTGAGTGGGCGTACGCGGTGGCCCCCTCCCCTTCCGCCTCCAGGGCCGCGTCCGCCCCTGCGTCCGCCTCCGCCTCCGCCCCTGAGTCCGCCTCCGCCCCCAGGTCCGCCTCTGCCTCTGCCTCCGCCTCCACCGAGCCCTCCCGGGCCGGGAGCCGCCCGGGCGAGGGGCGACAGCGGCCGGGGCGGCGGGAGGAAGCGGAGGAGGCGGAACCGGTGGACACGGAAGCGGCGGTGCCGCAGGACGAGGGCGCGGCGGACGCCGACGAGGGCGCGGACACCGACGAGGGCGCGGACACCGACCTCGACGGCGGGACTGACGGCGACCTCACCGTCGTACCGGAACCGCCGCGGAAGACCGCGGTCGTACCCCGAGCGAACCCGCCGCGGCACGCGAAGGAGACCGTCGCCCGCCCCGCCGATCCCAGACTGCGGATCATGCTCCTCGGCGGCGGGCTGATCCTCGTCGGGCTCGGGCTGGGGCTCGCCTTCGTGGCGCTCCGGGTGCGGCGGGCAGCCTCCTGAGGTCCTACGGCGTGACGAGCAGGACCTTTCCGATGTGACCGCTCTCCTCCACGACCCGGTGCGCGGCGGCGGCGTCGCTCATGGGGAGCTCGCGGTCGACGATCGGGCGTACGTGACCGGCGTCGAGCAGCGGCCACACGTGCTCGCGTACGGCCGCGACGATCGCCGCCTTCTCCTCCCGCGGGCGAGCGCGCAGGGAGGTCGCGCTGATCGCGGCGCGCTTGCGCAGGAGCGCGCCGATGTTCAACTCGGCCTTGATGCCGCCCTGCATGCCGATGATCGCGAGCCGGCCGTTGACGGCGAGGGCCCTGACGTTGCGGTCGAGGTATTTGGCGCCCATGTTGTCGAGGATGACGTCGGCGCCGGCCCCGTCGGTGGCCTCCTCCACCTCCGCGACGAAGTCCTGCTCGCGGTAGTTGACCAGGATGTCGGCGCCCAGCTCGGCACAGCGCTCCAGCTTCTCCTTGGTACCGGCCGTGACGGCGACCTTGGCGCCGACGGCCTTGGCGAGCTGGATCGCCATGGTGCCGATGCCGCTGGAACCGCCGTGCACGAGCAGGGTCTCGCCGGGGCGGAGGTGAGCGATCATGAAGACGTTCGACCAGACCGTGGACACCACCTCGGGAAGCGCCGCGGCCTGCTTGAGGTCCATGCCCTTGGGCACGGTCAGCACCTGGCCGGCCGGGACGGCGACCTTCTCGGCGTAACCACCACCCCCGAGCAACGCGCACACCTCGTCGCCGACAGCCCAGCCGGAGACGCCGGGGCCGATCTCGGCGATCCGTCCGGAACATTCCAGGCCGGGGTAGGGGGAGGCGCCGGGCGGCGGGTCGTAGAAGCCCTGCCGCTGCAGGATGTCGGCGCGGTTGACGGCACTGGCCACCACCTCGACCAGCACCTCGCCCTCGCCGGGCACGGGATCCGGGACCTCGTCCCACACCAGCGCCTCGGGCCCACCAGGTTCGGGAATCGTGATCGCATGCATGAGGGGGACGCTACCCGCCGGTCCTCGGTTGGACCCTCGTCGGTCTTCGGTCGGTCCTTGGACGGCCCCCTTCGGTCCTTGCACGGACCCAGTTCAGTCCTTGCACGGACCCGCTTCGGTCCCTGGGCGGATCCTCATCGGTCCGTGGGCTGACCTTCGTCGGTCCTTCGACCGATCCCCCGGAAATTCGCTGTGCGCGACCGATGAGTTCGCGCGACCGTAAAGGTCTTCTCATGCGTAACCCAAGTGCGCGGAAGGACACCCGACCATGAGCCAGCACACGTCCGGCCTGGCCATTGAGACCGCAGGCCTGGTGAAGACGTTCGGCGAGACCCGGGCCGTCGACGGAGTCGACCTCGCGGTGCCGGCCGGCACCGTCTACGGAGTCCTCGGCCCGAACGGCGCCGGAAAGACGACCACGGTGAAGATCCTCGCCACGCTGCTCCGGCCGGATGGCGGGGAGGCCCATGTCTTCGGGCACGACGTCGTACGGGACGCCGACGAGGTGCGTGGCCGGGTCAGCCTCACCGGCCAGTACGCGTCCGTGGACGAGGACCTCACCGGCACCGAGAACCTGGTCCTGCTGGGCAGGCTGCTCGGTCACCACAAGAAGGCCGCGCGGGAGCGTGCCGCGCAGCTGCTGGAGGCCTTCGGCCTCACCGACGCTGCCGGAAAGCAGGTCAAGCACTACTCGGGCGGCATGCGGCGCCGTATCGACATCGCCGCCTCCATCCTCAACACACCCGAGCTGCTGTTCCTGGACGAACCGACGACCGGCCTGGACCCGCGCAGCCGCAACCAGGTCTGGGACATCGTGCGCGCGGTCGTCGCCCAGGGCACCACCGTGCTGCTGACCACGCAGTATCTGGACGAGGCCGACCAGCTGGCGTCCCGGATCGCGGTCATCGACCAGGGCAAGGTGATCGCCGAGGGCACCAAGGGCGAGCTGAAGGCGTCCGTGGGCGCCGGTTCCGTACATCTGCGACTGCGGGACCCCGAGCAGCGGCCGCAGGCCGAGGAGGTGCTGCGGCTGACTCTGGACGCGGACGTGCAGCTGGAGCCCGACCCGGTGGCGCTGACGGCCCGCGTCGGGGGCGGGGCGGCGAACGGGCAGGGCGCTGCCGAGCAGGCGGCCCGCGCGCTCGCCGAGCTGGCTCGCACCGGCGTCGTCGTCGACAACTTCTCCCTGGGCCAGCCCAGCCTGGACGAGGTCTTCCTCGCCCTCACTGGACATGACACCCACGACGCGAAGAACTCCAACGACTCGAATGACTCCAACGACTCTGACGACTCGAAGGACGAGGTGGCGGCATGAGCACCGCGACGACCACGGAGCCCAAGGACTTCGCCCCCGTCAGCGCCGAATCGCTCGCCGCGCTGCTCGTCACCGGGGAGCGGCCGCCGCGCCCGAGCGCCCTGTCGGCCTCGCTGACCTTCGGCTGGCGGGCCGTCCTCAAGATCAAGCACGTGCCGGAGCAGCTCTTCGACGTCACGGCGTTCCCGATCATGATGGTGCTGATGTACACGTACCTGTTCGGGGGCGCTCTGGCCGGGTCCCCGAAGGAGTACATCCAGTTCCTGCTGCCGGGCATCCTGGTGATGTCGGTCGTGATGATCACGATGTACACCGGCGTCTCGGTGAACACCGACATCGAGAAGGGCGTCTTCGACCGGTTCCGCAGCCTGCCGATCTGGCGGCCGTCGACCATGGTCGGCTATCTGCTCGGCGACGCGCTGCGCTACACGATCGCGTCCGTCGTGATGCTCACGGTCGGCATGATCCTCGGCTACCGCCCGGACGGCGGGGTCGGCGGCGTGCTCGCGGGGATCGCGCTGCTCGTCGTGTTCTCGTTCGCGTTCTCGTGGATCTGGACCATGTTCGGGCTGATGCTGCGCACCGAGAAGTCGGTGATGGGCGTCAGCATGATGGTGATCTTCCCGCTGACCTTCCTGTCCAACGTCTTCGTCGACCCGAAGACCATGCCGGGCTGGCTGCAGGCGTTCGTCAACAACAGCCCGGTGACCCATCTGGCGTCGGCGGTGCGCGGCCTGATGGCGGGCGACTGGCCGACCGACGAGGTCGCCTGGTCGCTGGGTTGGGCGGGCTTGTTCGTGCTGGTCTTCGGGCCGATCACGATGCGGCTGTACAACCGCAAGTGACCGGACCCGTTGCCGAGATCAATTCTGGGGCAGCGGGCGGACGTCGGGCGCGATCTGCGAGCCCGGCGTCGCCCGCACGATCGTGATCAGCCGGTCCGTCAGCTCCAGCGTGCCGACGGCCGGATCGTCGTATCCGAGCACCCGGTGCCCGCGTACGACGCTCACCACCAGGTCGTGCGTCTCCCTCGGGCTCTTGCCCACCTCGGCCTTTATGACCGGCCGTTCGATGATGTCGAGGCCGCTGCCCTGCTGGATCAGGTCCTCCATCACCATGCCGGCCGCCGGGCTCAGCACGGACAGGCCGAGGAGCCGCCCGGCGGCGCTGGCGCTGGTGATCACCGCGTCGGCGCCGGACTGCTTCAGCAGCGGGGCGTTCTCCTCCTCCCGCACCGCGGCCACGATCTTCGCGCCCTTGTTGAGCTGCCGGGCCGTCAGCGTCACGAGGACGGCCGTGTCGTCGCGCTGGGTGGCGATGATGATCTTCCGGGCCCGGTGCACCTCGGCCCGCATCAGGACGTCGCTGCGCGTCGCGTCCCCGACGACCCCCGCGTACCCGTCCGCGGTCGCCGCGTCGATCACCTTGGAACTGGGATCGACCACGACGACCTGCTCCTTCTCCAGGCCCGTCGCGATGACGGTCTGGATCGCCGAGCGTCCCTTGGTGCCGAAGCCGATGACGACGGTGTGGTCGCGCAAGGTGGACCTCCAGCGGTTGAGTCGCCACTCCTCACGCGTGCGTTCGGTGAGGACCTCGAGCGTGGTGCCGACCAGGATGATCAGGAACAGCACGCGCATCGGCGTGATGACGAAGATGTTGGTGAGCCGGGCGGCGTCACTGACCGGGGTGATGTCGCCGTAGCCGGTGGTGGAGAGGGTGACGGTCGCGTAGTAGCAGGCGTCGAGGAAGTCGACGGAGCCGTCGGAGTTGTCGTTGTAGCCGTCGTGCTCGGCGTAGACGATCACCGCGGTGGCCATGAGCAGGAACAAGGCCATGAGCACCCTCTTGGCGACCTGCCGGAACGGATGCTCCACCACCTTCCGGGGGAGCAGCACCCGATGGGTCACGAGATGTTCGTCCGCCTGGCGGGCGATCGCGTCATGGCCCGGAAGTTTCACGTGAAACACACCCCGATCCCGGCTGCGGCCCAGGGCAGGTCGAGCAGCTCCGCCTCCTCCCCGGGCCGCGCACCGCCTGGTGGTACGACGGCCAGGGCGTCGGCCGCGGCGATGCCCCGCAGCATCGCCGGGCCGTTGTAGTGCAGCGGCACGGCATGGTCGCCGCGCAGGACCACGGGGATGAGCCGGGTGTCGTGCGGATGCCCGTGCGCCTCGTCCCGCAGGGGCAGCGTGTACGGCTCCGGGGCGGGGCGTGCCGCGAGGGTGCGCAGCAGTGGTTCGGCGAGCGTGAGCAGACCGGAGACGGCCGCGAGGGGGTTGCCGGGCAGGCCGACGAGGTGCTGGTTCTCCTTGGTTCGGGCCAGCAGCATGGGGTGGCCGGGGCGCACTTTGACGCCGTCGACCAGGAGTTCGGCGCCGAGACGTTGAAGGGTGGGGTGGACGTGGTCGACGGGGCCGGAGGCGGTGCCTCCGGTGGTGACGATCAGATCGGCCTTGGATGTGGTGAGCGCCTTGTGGAGAGCCTTGGCGTCGTCGCCGAGCCGACGTACGCCGGTGACCTCGGCGCCGAGCGCGTGCAGCCAGGGCGGGAGCATCGGGCCGAGCGCGTCCCGGATCATGCCGTCGTGCGGCTTGCCCTCGGTGAGCAACTCGTCGCCCAGGACGAGGACTTCGACGCGGGGGCGGGGTACGGCGGCGAGGGTGTCGTATCCGGCGGCCGCGGCGAGGCCGAGCACTGCGGGGGTGACGAGGGTGCCGGCCGGGAGAAGCTGGTCGCCGCTGCGGCACTCCTGCCCGCGCGGGCGGATGTCCTGGCCGTGCGCCATCTCGCGGGTCGGATGGAGGTGACCCTTGTCGTCGGCGCGGCCGTGCTCGCTGCGCAGGACGGCTGTGGTGTCGAGGGGGATGCGGGCTCCGGTGGCGATCCGGACGGCCTCGCCGTCGGTGAGCGGCTCGGGCTCCGCGTGCCCGGCGAGTACGCCCTCGTTCCGTACGGCCCAGGGGCCGGGTCCCGCGACCGCCCAGCCGTCCATCGCGGAGGTGTCGAAGGAGGGCAGGTCGGTGAGGGCGGTGAGGGGGGCGGCCAGGGTCAGGCCGAGCGCGTCGTCGAGGGTGACGGAGACGGGGGCGCGGTGGGCACTGCGCGTGGCGGACCGTGCGGCGATGGCGCGGGCCTCTGGCCAGGGGGTGGCGCGGTGGCGGGGGGCCGATTGGTGGGACGCGTCGTGCCCCCCGGCCTGCGGGGCGGATGCGGTCACGTGATCACCGGCGGTGTGGCCGTTGCCTTCCTTCACGAGGGCGAGCACCTCCTCGACGTCGAGGTCGTCGGCGTCCTCGGCGTCCTCGGCGGTCCGGGCGGCGCGGGCGGTCATCCGGCGTCCGGGCGGGCGTCGGGCGTGGCGTCGGGGGCCTTGTCCGGCTCGGCGTCGGCGGCGTCCTCGTCCGCCCAGCGCAGGGCGAGGGCGGCTGCCTTGCGGGATGCCTCGGCCACCGCGTCAGGGCCTCCCCCGGCCTGCGCGGCCGCGTAGCCGACGAGGAAGGTGGTCAGCGGTGCCGCGGGCCTCGCCACGCCGTGGGCGGCGTCACGGGCGAGGTCGAGCAGCACACCGGTGTCGACGTCGAGGTCGATGCCCAGCTCGTCCTTGACTGCGGAAATCCATTCATCCAACACGTGCCCATGCTCCCTGATACGTGCCCTGGCGGCGGCGATGTCGTCCCAGGTGTCGCAGTCGAAGGACGCGACGGGGTCCGGGACGCGGGTGAGGTGGAGACCGGCGGTGAGCCGGCGCAGGGGCAGCCCGGTGGCGCTGCCGTACTCGGTGGTCAGTGCGGCCAGCTCCCGGCGCAGTGCGGGTGCGCGGTACGCGGCCACCAGCGGCTGGTCACGGCCGTCGGCATCGGTGAGC
The DNA here is from genome assembly GCF_042870385.1 of Streptomyces sp. NPDC006602. Classification (NCBI taxonomy): domain Bacteria; kingdom Bacillati; phylum Actinomycetota; class Actinomycetes; order Kitasatosporales; family Streptomycetaceae; genus Streptomyces; species Streptomyces sp. NPDC006602. The sequence goes on from NZ_JBIAHG010000005.1 coordinate 227,061, forward strand.
AGCACGCCCTCGGCGCCGGTCGTCCGGAGGGCGGTCAGCAGCCGCCGTACCGTCGCCTCGCCGAGGAACGGCAGGTCGGCGGAGAGTACGACGGCCTCCTCGGCCGTGGTGTGTCGCAGCCCGGCGTCCAGTGCGGCCACCGGCCCGCCGCCGGGCGGGTCCTCGCGCGCCCAGGTCACGGGCCGCTCGGTCGGCCGGGGATCGGCGACGACGACGGTGGTACGCGCGTCGGCGCAGGCGGCGAGCACTCGGTCGAGCAGCGCCCGCCCGCCCACCCGCACCCCGGGCTTGTCGGCACCGCCGAGCCGCCGGGCGGCACCGCCGGCGAGTACGACGGCGTCGTACGCGGCGACAGCGGGGGGCGGCTCGTTGGCGGTCACCCCCCGAGTATGCGTGCCGCCGCGATCACAGGGAACGCGGGGGAAGCCGCGCGATCACCGCGAGGTGGCGCTCGCATCACCGCGGGATCAGACGGTGCGGTCAGAGTGAGCGCAACAGGACCGCCGGCTGTTCCACGCAGTCCGCCACGTACCGCAGGAAGCCGCCCGCCGTGCCGCCGTCGCACACCCGGTGGTCGAAGGTGAGCGAGAGCTGGACGACCTGGCGCACCGCCAGCTCGCCCTCGTGCACCCATGGCTTGGGAACTATGCGGCCGACGCCGAGCATGGCCGCCTCGGGGTGGTTGATGATCGGCGTGGAGCCGTCGACGCCGAACACTCCGTAGTTGTTCAAGGTGAAGGTGCCGCCGGTGAGTTCCCGGGGGGTGAGGGTCCCCGCGCGGGCCGACTCGGTCAGCCTGGCGAACTCCGCGGTCAGCGCCTCGGCGTCCCGCGCCTGCGCGTCCCGTACGACGGGCACGACGAGCCCCCGCTCGGTCTGCGCGGCGAACCCGAGGTGCACGGCGTCCAGCCGGACGATCTCCCTGGCCTCCATGTCGACGGTGGAGTTCAGCTCGGGGTAACGGGCCAGGGCGGCGGTGCAGATGCGGGCCAGGAGGGCGAGGAGTGAGATCTTCGGTCCGTCGGCGGCGTTCATCGCGGTGCGGGCCCGCATGAGCTCCGTGGCGTCCGCGTCGACCCAGCAGGTGGCGTCCGGGATCTCCCGCCGGCTGCGGGAGAGCTTGTCGGCTGCGGCGCCTCGGATGCCCTTGAGGGGGATGCGGGTGCCCCCGGTGGCTGGCGCGGAGGTGGCCGGGGTCGCAGTCGGCGCCTCGGGTGCGCGTGCTTCGGGGGCGTGTGCCTCGGCGGCCGGCACTGGCGTGTGCCCGGCCGGGACCGTCGTACGCCCCTGCGCCGCCGCGGCCCGCAGCGCGTACTCCACGTCGGCCCGCATGATCAGCCCGTCGGGCCCGGAGCCGTTCAGCTCGCTGAGGTCGAGGCCGTTCTCGCGGGCGAGGCGGCGCACCAGCGGCGAGATCACCGGAACCGGACCGTCCGCCGCCTCGGGGGCACTGACCTGCCCGTTCGCCACACCGGCCGCCGGAGTCGACCGGCCCGGCCGCACCCTGCGCCTGCGCGCGGGCGCTTCCGAAGTGCCGTACCCCACCAGCACGTTCCCCGAGCTCTCGGTCTCGCCGCCGGAGGCCGACGCACCCACGGCGACCGTGATCAGCGGCGCCCCGACGGGCACTTCCGTGCCCTCCTCGCCGAAACGCGCGGTGACCACACCGCCGTAGGGGCAGGGCACCTCGACCATCGCCTTGGCCGTCTCGACCTCGACGACCGGCTGGTCGACGGCGACGAGGTCTCCGACCTCGACAAGCCAACGGACGATTCCCGCTTCGGTGAGCCCCTCCCCGAGGTCGGGAAGCCTGAACTCAAGACTGTGCATGTCAGAAGCGTGTGCCATCAGCCCTCGGCCTCCCATTGCAGACGCCCCACGGCGTCCAGGATCCGGTCCACGCCGGGCAGGTGGTGACGCTCCAGCATCGGCGGCGGGTAGGGGATGTCGAACCCGGCCACGCGCAGCACCGGCGCCTCCAGGTGATGGAAGCAGCGCTCCGTGACACGGGCCGCGATCTCCCCGCCCGGGCCGCCGAACCCGCCCGACTCGTGTACGACGACCGCTCGCCCGGTCCGCCGTACCGAGGCGCAGACCGTCTCGTCGTCGAACGGCACCAGGGAGCGCAGGTCGACGACTTCGAGGTCCCAGCCCTCGTCCCGCGCCGCCTCAGCGGCTTCGAGGCAGACGGGCACGGACGGCCCGTACGTGATGAGTGTGGCGCTCCGGCCCGAGCGCCGCACCACCGCGCGGCCTATCGGTTCAACGGTCTGCGGGTCCTCCGGGTTCCAGGAGGCCTTGGACCAGTACAGGCGCTTGGGTTCGAGGAAGACGACCGGGTCGTCGGAGGCGATGGCGGCGCGCAGCAGGCCGTAGGCGTCGGCGACCGTGGCGGGCGTGACGACATGGAGCCCCGGAGTCGCCATGTAGTACGCCTCGGACGAGTCGCTGTGGTGCTCGACGCCGCCGATGCCGCCGCCGTAGGGGACGCGGATGGTGAGCGGGAGCGGCAGTGCGCCGCGGGTGCGGTTGCGCATCCGCGAGACGTGGCTGATCAGTTGCTCGAACGCCGGGTAGGCGAACGCGTCGAACTGCATCTCCACGACCGGGCGCAGCCCGTACATCGCCATGCCGACGGCCGTGCCGAGGATGCCGGCCTCGGCGAGCGGGGTGTCCGTGCAGCGGTCCTCACCGAACTCCTTGGCGAGCCCGTCGGTGACCCGGAAGACACCACCGAGGGTGCCGACGTCCTCGCCCATGACGTGCACGGTCGGGTCGGCGGCCATGGCGTCGCGCATCGCGCGCGTGAGGGCCTGCGCCATGGTGGCCGGTTTGAGGGCGACGGTGGTCATCGGTGCGACCCTTCCTGCTCCGCCGCCAGCTCGGCCCGCAACTGGGCCTGTTGCTCGCGCAGTTGCGGGGTGGGCTCGGCGTACACGTGGGCGAACAGGTCCATCGGGTCGAGCGGCGGGTCCTGGTTCATGCGCTCACGCAGGTCGGCGGCCGTGGTCTCGGCGGCGTCGCGCGCGGCCTGGATGCCGTGCTCGTCGAGGAGGCCGCGCTCGGTCAGCTCCTGCTCCAGGAGGGCGATCGGGTCGTGTCCGCGCCACGTCTCGACCTCGGCGTCGCCGCGGTAGCGGGTCGCGTCGTCGGCGTTGGTGTGCGCGTCGACGCGGTACGTGATGGCCTCGACCAGGGTGGGGCCGCCGCCCGCGCGCGCGTGCCGCACGGCGTCGGAGAGGACCCCGTGCACGGCGGCGGCGTCGTTGCCGTCGACCAGCCGGCCGGGCATGCCGTAGCCGACGGCCTTGTGGGCCAGCGACGGGGCCGCGGTCTGCTTGGCGATCGGGACGGAGATCGCGAAGCCGTTGTTCTGGACGAGGAAGACGACCGGGGCCTGCCAGACGGCTGCGAAGTTCAGCGCCTCGTGGAAGTCGCCCTCGCTGGTGCCGCCGTCGCCGACCATGGCCAGCGCGACCACGTCGTCGCCCTTGAGGCGGGCGGCGTGCGCGAGGCCGACGGCGTGCGGGAGCTGGGTGGCGAGGGGGGTGCACAGGGGGGCCACGCGGTGCTCGCGCGGGTCGTAGCCGGTGTGCCAGTCGCCGCGCAGCAGGGTGAGGGCCTGCACGGGGTCGAGGCCACGGACGACGGCCGCGAGGGTGTCGCGGTAGCTGGGGAAGAGCCAGTCGCGGTCCTCCAGGACCAGCGCCGCGGCGACCTGACAGGCCTCCTGCCCGGTGCTGGACGGGTAGACCGCCAGACGCCCCTGCTTGGTGAGTGCGGTGGCCTGCGCGTTGTACCGGCGGCCGCGCACCAGCTCGGCGTACAGCCGGCGCAGCAGCCCGGGATCGGCCTGCGCGGCCGCCTCGGTGCCGAGGACGCGGTAGGGACGCGCGTCGGGCAGCAGCGGTGCGGGGTCGGTGCGGGGCTGCCAGGCGGGCGGCGGGGTCGGCTTGTAAGCGCCCCGCTGCTCCATGACCGTCATGACGGCACCTCCTCGTGGGAGCGGCTTCAGGCGCGCCACGGGTGTGATGCGCCTCACCTACCGATTGTTCGGTCGTCGGCACATTTTGGCTACACGGCCCCTCAGGCTGTGGACAAACGGTTCTGCACAACCTCAAATGAACGCAGTACGTCCATGGTAGAGAGGCGGGGGCACATGGCATCTGAACAAATGGCCGAGAGCCCTGAAGGCAGCGGCCCCCTACCGCCCGCACGTCCGCTCGACGCCATCGATCTGGACATCCTCCAGATGCTCCAGGGGGACGGCCGCGCGTCGATAAGGTCGGTCGCCGAACGGGTGCATGTCTCCCGCGCCAACGCCTACGCGCGCATCAACCGCCTCATCGAGGACGGTGTCATCCGCGGCTTCGGTGCCCGCGTCAACCATGAACGCGCAGGTCAGGGCACCTCGGCGTACATCACCCTGAAGATCGTCCAGAACTCCTGGCGCACGGTGCGCGAGCAGCTCAGACAACTGCCCGGCGCCTCCCACATCGCCCTGGTGGGCGGCGACTTCGACGTACTGCTCCTGGTGCACACGTCCGACAACAGAGCCCTGCGCGAGCTGGTGCTGACCCGGCTCCAGGCCATCCCGGAGGTGCTCAGTACACGCACGCTGCTGGTCTTCGAGGAGGAGGACCTGGAGCCGCAGGGCTGAACCTCAGGCGGCCTTGCGGAGCCCCGAGAAGACCAACTGTGCGACCGCCTCGGCGACTTCGCGCTCGTTCATGCCCCGTCCGTCCGGCCGGTACCACTCCACAATGGAGTTGATCATCCCGAAGACGAGCCGCGTCGCGAGCCGCACCTCCACGTCGCCGCGCACGTCCCCGTCGGCCGCCGCCGCCTTGAGCAGCTCGGCGACCCGGTGGTCGAAGTCGCGGCGCCGCTCCAGGGCCCACCGCTCGGTGCCGGTGTTGCCGCGCACGCGCAGCAACAGCGTCACGTAGGGCAGCTCCGCTATGAGCACCTCGACCATGCGCCGTACGACGTACTCCAGGCGCTCGACCGAGCGCCCCGCGCGCGCGTGCTCCTCGTCGAGGATCCCGAAGAGACCGTCCAGCGCGCGGCTCACGGCGCGACGCAGCAGCTCCTCCTTGCCGGTGACGTGGTGGTAGATCGACGACTTCGAAATGCCGGCCGCCTTGGAGAGGTGCTCCATGGAGGTGCCGTCGTAGCCGCGTTCGTTGAAGACCTGGACGGCGACGGACAGCAGCGTCTCCGGCGTGTACGTATCGCGCTTGGCGGTGGTCATGAGGTGCTGCCCTCCCGCTTGTCGGTGGCGTACGCGTGGCGGTACAGCGCGAGGGACGGCGCGTAGCGCCCCGAGGGGTCGCGCATGTGCAGGTCGTCCAGGAGGGCGTAGGCCCAGTTGCGGCCGAGCCGGCGGCTCCACTCGAAGGGGCCCAGCGGGTAGTTGACCCCGAGGCGCATCGCGGTGTCGATGTCCTCCTCGGTGGCCACGCCCTTGGCGACGGCATCGTGCGCCAGGTCGACGATGCGCGCGACCGTCCGCGCGACGATCATGCCGGGGACGTCGCCGATCACGCTGACCTGCTTGCCGAGCGCCTGGAAGAGACCCGTGGCCTCGCCGAGGGTCTGCTGGGAGGTGTCCTGGGAGGCGGACAGGGCGATGCGGGTGGCCCGGCGGTAGTCGAGCGCGAGGTCGAAGTAGACGACGTCCCGGAACTCTACCGAGGTCTGTCCGTCGGCGAGGGCGAGCTGGCCGCCGCTCGGCAGCACCAGGCGGGTGCCGTGGTCCTCGTCGTCCTCACGGACCGGGATGCCCGCCTCGCGGATCAGATTGAGCAGTTCCGAGGCGGGGCCCAGGTCGCCCTCGGCGACGACGTACGCGGGCGGCTGGGCCGGTTCCGCGGTGTGCGGCTCGGGACGGTCGGCGTCCTCTGCGTGGTCGTACCAGCCGCGACCGGTCTTGCGGCCGAGTCGGCCCGACTCGACCAGGCGGCGCTGGGCGAGCGACGGCGTGAAGCGCACGTCCTGGAAGAAGGCCTGCCACACCGAGTGCGTGACCGACTCGTTGACGTCCTGGCCGATGAGGTCGGTGAGTTCGAAGGCGCCCATCTTGAAGCCGCCGCACTCGCGCAGGACCGCGTCGATGGTGGCGGGTTCGGCGCCCTGGGCCTCGTGGACCGCGAATGCCTCGGCGTAGAAGGGCCGCGCGATGCGGTTGACGATGAAGCCCGGGGTGTCGGCGCAGGCGACCGGGGTCTTGCCCCAGGCGCGGGCCATCTCGTACGCGCGCGTGGCCGACGAGACGTCGGTGGCGAACCCGGAGACGACCTCCACGAGGGGCAGCAGCGGTGCGGGGTTGAAGAAGTGCAGGCCCACCAGGCGGCCGGGGTTGCGCAGGGCTCCACCGATGGCCGTGACCGACAGGGACGAGGTGTTGGTGGCAAGCAGACAGTCCTCGCCGACGATGTCCTCCAGCTCGCGGAACAGCTCCTGCTTGACGTCCAGCCGCTCCAGGACGGCCTCGACGACCAGGGCGCAGTCCGCGAGGTCGGCGAGGTTCTCTGCGGGCAGCAGGCGGGCGCGTGCCGCGTCCCGGTCGGCGCCGCCGAGCCGGTCCTTCTCGACGAGCCGGTCGAGGCGGGCGCCGATCGCGTCGGCCGATTCCTGGGCCCGGCCGGGTGCGGCGTCGTACAGCCGTACGGAATGGCCGGCGACCAGCGCGACCTGGGCGATGCCCTGGCCCATGGTGCCGGTGCCGACGACGGCCACGGGGCTGCTGAGGTCGAGTGCTGTCATGTGCGCGATCCTCCCGCACGGGGTTTTCCACAGATGCGGCGGACCCCCTTGTCCCGACCGATCGTTCGGTTACTCTAACTCTGAGTGGCTGTTCCTGCCCATGTTTCTGCCAGGTCATGAGCTCGACGAAGAGTTCTTGAGACGAGGAGTTGGTCCCGCATGGCCGCCGAACTCACCGCGCACGATCTGATCGCCAAGCACCGGCCCACCCTCGACCAGGCGCTGGAAACGATCCGCACCCGCGCGTACTGGTCCCCGCACCCCGAGCACCCCAAGGCCTACGGCGAGAGCGGCAGCCTGGACATGGCGGCGGGCAAGGCCGCCTTCGACGCCCTCCTGGGAACCCGCCTCGACCTAGGCCAGCCCGGCACGGACGACTGGGTGGGCGGCGAGGTCTCGCCGTACGGCATCGAGCTGGGCGTGGGCTACCCGCACGCGGACATCGACGAGCTGCTGCCCGCCATGAAGGCCGGACAGAAGGCATGGCGGGACGCGGGCGCCGAGATGCGCGCGGTGGTGTGTCTGGAGATCCTCAAGCGGATCAGCGACCGGACGCACGAGTTCGCGCACGCGGTCATGCACACCTCCGGCCAGGCCTTCATGATGGCGTTCCAGGCGGGCGGCCCGCACGCGCAGGACCGCGGCCTTGAGGCGGTGGCGTACGCGTACGTGGAGCAGGTCCGCACCCCTGACACGGCGGAGTGGACCAAGCCGCAGGGCAAGCGCGACCCGCTGGCGCTCACCAAGCAGTACACGCCGGTCCCGCGCGGGATCGCGCTGGTCATCGGCTGCAACACCTTCCCGACGTGGAACGGCTATCCGGGCCTGTTCGCCTCCCTGGCCACCGGCAACGCGGTCCTGGTGAAGCCTCACCCGCGCGCGGTACTGCCGCTCGCACTCACCGTGCAGGCCGCGCGCCAGGTGCTCGCCGAGGCGGGCTTCGACCCGAACCTGGTGGCGCTGGCCGCCGAGCGACCGGGCGAGGGCATCGCCAAGACCCTGGCCACCCGACCCGAGATCCGGATCATCGACTACACCGGCTCGACGGCGTTCGGCGACTGGCTGGAGGCCAACGCCCGCCAGGCGCAGGTCTACACGGAGAAGGCCGGCGTCAACACGGTGCTGGTCCACTCCACGGACGACTACAAGGGGATGCTGTCCAACCTGGCCTTCTCGCTGTCCCTGTACAGCGGCCAGATGTGCACCACCCCCCAGAACCTGCTCGTCCCGCGCGACGGCATCCGCACCGAGGATGGCCCCCGGACCTACGACGAGGTGGTCGCCGACCTCGCCCGCTCGGTCGACGGCCTGCTCGGCGACGACGCGCGCGCGAACGCCCTGCTCGGCGCGATCGTCAACCCGGACGTGAAGGCCCGACTGGAGGCCGCGGCCGGTCTCGGCGAAGTCGCCCTCGCCTCGCGGGAGGTGAGCAACCCGGAGTTCCCGCAAGCGGTCGTCCGCACTCCCGTCATCGTGAAGCTGGACGGCGCGCGGAAATATTGGGAGGGGGCGAACGACGAGGCCGCCTACATGAGCGAGTGCTTCGGGCCCGTGTCCTTCGCCGTCGCCGTCGACTCGGCCGCCGACGCGACGGAACTGCTGCGGCGCACGATCCGTGAGAAGGGCGCGATGACGGTCGGCGCGTACACCACCGACGAGGAGGTCGAGCAGGCCGTCCGGGAGGTCTGCTTCGAGGAGGCGGCCCAGCTGTCGCTGAACCTCACGGGCGGGGTGTACGTCAACCAGACCGCCGCCTTCTCCGACTTCCACGGCTCGGGCGGCAACCCGGCGGCCAACGCGGCACTCACCGACGGGGCGTTCGTGGCCAACCGCTTCCGGGTGGTCGAGGTGCGCCGCGAGGCCTAGGAGTCAATTGACCGCGCCCCCGGTGGCGCTCCAGTGGTACAGCGTCATGGCCACACTGGTGGCGAGGTTGTAGCTGGAGACCTGGGGGCGCATCGGCAGCGCCACCAAGTGGTCGGCACGCGCGCGCAGTTCGGCCGACAGTCCGCTGCGTTCCGAGCCGAAGGCGAGGATCGCGTCGTCGGGGAGCTTGGTGCCACGGATGTCCTCACCCTCCGGGTCGAGAGCGAACACCGGCCCCGCGGGCAGCTCTGCCACCGTCAGCCGTTCCACGGCGGTGGCGAAGTGCAGCCCGGCGCCGCCGCGCACCACCGTGGGGTGCCAGGGGTCGAGCGTGCCCGTGGTGACCACGCCGGTCGCGCCGAACCCGGCGGCCAGCCGGATCACGGCCCCCGCGTTGCCCAGGTTGCGCGGGTTGTCGAGGACCACGACGGGCGCGGTGCGCGGGGTGTGCGCCAGCCTCTCCAGGTTGGCCGCGCGGGACGGACGTACGGCCAACGCGGCGACCTCGGTGGGGTGCGGACGTGGGACCAGACTCCGGTAGGCCGGTTCCGGCACCTGAGTCAGGAGCGCGTCCAGTGTGTCCCGGACATCCGGCGCCAGTTCCCCGGCGAGGGCGAGCGCGATGGCCCGGTCGGCGGTGACCGCCACGGGGACCTCGGCGCCGAAGCGCAGCGCGTGCTTGAGGGCGTGGAAGCCGTCCAGCAGCACGGAGGTCTCGGCGAGCCTGTGCCAGACGTCAAGGGGATCGGGGGCGCTCACGCCCTGAAGCCTACGGGTGCGTCTCCCGCGTTTCCGGCGTCCTTCGTGTCACCGGCGTCCTTCGCCTCCGCGGCTGCGTTCGTGTCACCGGCGTCCTTCGCGCTCTCCGTGCTCACCGTGCTCTCCGTGCTCTGCGTGCTCTCTGGGGCGCGCGGCTTCGGCAGCGCCGTACGGGCCGTGCCCGCGACCAGCCGGCCACGCGCGCGTGCCGCCCAGCCGCCGAGTCGGCGCAGGAACGACGTCGGCAGGAAGACCGCGTCGGCGGCGATCATTGCCAGCGAGAAGAAGGGCAACCCGAGGATCACGGCGATCGCGGCGTGCTCGATCATCATGACCGCCAGCAGGACGTTCTTGACGCGCCGGTTGAAGAGCGTGAAGGGGAAGGCGACCTGGGCGATGACGGTGCCGTACGTCACCAGCATCACCATCGTGCCGCTGGCCACCAGCGCGTCGGCGAGCGCGGGCCACGGGGAGAAGTAGTCGAGGTGCAGGGGGTAGTAGACGGCGGTGCCGTCCTGCCAGCGCGAGCCCTGGATCTTGTACCAGCCCGCCGTGGCGTAGATCAGACACGCCTCGGCCATGATCACGATCAGGGCGCCGTTGTGGACGATGTTGGCGACGACGTCCAGCAGGATCCGTGGCTCGCCGCTCTTCGCTCGGCGTCCTATGAGCCACCGGACGGCCTGCGCGAGCCAGAGTGCCCACAGCAGCAGCGGCACGAACTCCTCGCTGTCGAACAGTCGGCCCGACAGAGTCACGGAGGCCAGGGCCAGGCCGAGTACGCCCCACAGGGCCGGGCCCACACGGTCCGGAACGTTCTCCCCACGCGCGCGTGCCTCGTGTCCGAGCCTGGCCCGGCGCGCGTCCAGCGACCACACCTGGCCGCAGCGCGTGAACACCAGGTAGATGCACATCAGGTGCAGGACGTTGTCGCCGCCGTCCCCCATGAAGATGCTGCGGTTCTGCAGCGAGAGCACACCGACCATGAACAGCACGGACATGGTGCGGGTGCGCCAGCCCAGCAGCAGCAGGACGCTGGTCAGGACGGCCAGCGCGTAGACGGCCTCGAACCAGAGCCGGCTGTCGGACCACATCAGGGCCGTGAAGGCGCCGTTGTTCGAGAGCAGTTGCTGGGCGAGGTCCCAGCTCCAGGGGCCGTCGGGGCCGTACATCTCCTCGCGGTGGGAAAACTCGCGCAGCAGGAACAGCAGCCAGGTCGCACTGAAACCGATGCGTATCACGGCGGTCTGGTACGGGCCGAGGGCCGACTCGGTGGCACGGGCGATGCCGGAGGAGACGCAGAGCGCGAAACGGTTCACTTCACGTCCCCCTCGGTGCCGTCCGCCGCAATCGACCACCAGGGCAGCACCCGGTACACCGGCTGGTCCGACACCTTCTCCTCGCTCCACCGGGGCGGGCGCACATTGGTGGTGCGGGAGCGGATCTGCACGAGATCGATCGCACCGCCCTTCCCGGCCGCCTCCTCGCGGTCCAGGCGCATCAGCACGATGCGGCGCATATACGTCTCGGCCAGGGAGCCGCGCAGGCCCACCGGGCGGTTGTCGCTGTCGTGGGTGGCGACGAAGAAGTCCCAGGCCCGGCGCAGCTCGTTCTGCTGGGTGTGGCTCGGCAGCAGATTGCCGTCGATGGCCCGGCCGTCCTCGGCGGAGAGGTTGTACCAGCCGGTCGTGCGCGCCCCGCCGTCCGCCGTGTCGATCTGAGCCCGGACCTGGACGGCGATGTTCTGCTGCAACGGGTTCGGCGCGAACAGCTTCCAGTTCTGCTCGAACTCCGGGTAGATCCAGTCGTCGATCGCCCTGCCGTGCTGCTTGGTCACCGTGTTCGACGGCGCGACGTGCAGGAACACCATGCCGATGTGCACACACACGGCGACGGCGACGACCGCGAGGGTCACCGCGACGGCGATCTGGTAGCGGAGGGAGAGGGCGGCGACGCCGGTACGGGCTTCGCGGGGTGCCTGGGGAGGTGCCGGCTCGGGCGGGGAGCCCTGTGGACCGGCGGGCGCGGCGCCCGGCTCGCCCGCCTCGTGGAGGGCGTTCGAGCCTCCGTCGTGCACGTCCATTCCGCCCCGTTTCCGATTCCGGTCCGACTTCCGGTCGCCCTGCCGCCTGCCGCGAGGCACCTGGCGAAGGACTCTGTACCGCCCACGCCGTACCGCCACGCGCCACCACTCCTGCGACGCTCGCACGGAACGGTACTCAGGCCCGCGCGCCGGGCACAGACCCCCCCCCGGCTCTTCCGCGAAGCATCTCCGGTTGTCCACAGGCGGTGCCCGCAGACGCCCGCAGGTTATCCACAGCGGTTGACACCTTACGTCGCCCGTCTCACCATGGAATCGCACGAACCGAACGATCGGTCGGGAGCAGGCGCCGACAGAGCCCAGGTCGAGGGGGACCTCATGGCGACAGCAGCCACGCGTCAGACGGCGCGCACACCGGCGTACGACGGCCAGGACGGCACACAGGCCGACGCGGGCGACACCGCGGCGTACGAGAGGGCCTTCGATGCCGCCGTGTCCGCCGACGAGCGCGTCGAGCCACGTGACTGGATGCCCGACGCCTACCGCGCGACCCTCGTCCGGCAGATCGCGCAGCACGCCCACTCCGAGATCATCGGCATGCAGCCGGAAGCGAACTGGATCACGCGCGCGCCCTCACTGCGCCGCAAGGCCATCCTGATGGCCAAGGTCCAGGACGAGGCCGGGCACGGGCTCTACCTCTACAGCGCGGCCGAGACCCTCGGCACCGGCCGCGCCGAACTGCTCGACAAGCTCCACTCGGGCCGCCAGAAGTACTCCTCGATCTTCAACTACCCGACGCTGACCTGGGCGGACGTCGGCGCGATCGGCTGGCTGGTGGACGGCGCCGCGATCACCAACCAGGTGCCCCTGTGCCGCTGCTCGTACGGCCCGTACGCGCGCGCGATGGTCCGCATCTGCAAGGAGGAGTCCTTCCACCAGCGCCAGGGCTACGAGCTGCTGCTGGCCCTCAGCCGCGGCACCCCCGAGCAGCACGCGATGGCCCAGGACGCGGTGGACCGCTGGTGGTGGCCGTCCCTGATGATGTTCGGCCCGCCCGACGACGAGTCCGCGCACTCCGCGCAGTCGATGGCGTGGAAGATCAAGCGCCATTCGAACGACGAACTGCGCCAGCGCTTCGTCGACATCTGCGTCCCCCAGGCCGAGTCCCTGGGCCTCACACTCCCCGACCCGGACCTGAAGTGGAACGAGGAGCGGGGGCACCACGACTTCGGCCCGATCGACTGGACGGAGTTCTGGGAGGTCCTCAAGGGCAACGGCCCGTGCAACGAACAGCGGATAACACAGCGCAGGCAGGCCCACGAGGAGGGCGCCTGGGTCCGGGACGCGGCCTCGGCGTACGCGGCCAAACACAGTGCCGGAAGGGGAGTGGAGCAGGCATGACGAACACCGACTGGCCTCTGTGGGAGGTCTTCGTGCGCTCCCGCCGCGGCCTCTCCCACACCCACGCCGGCAGCCTGCACGCGCCGGACGCGGAGCTCGCCCTGCGCAATGCCCGCGATCTGTACACCCGGCGCGGCGAGGGCGTCTCGATCTGGGTCGTCCCGTCGTCCGCGATCACCGCGTCCTCGCCCGACGAGAAGGACCCGTTCTTCGAGCCGTCCGCCGACAAGCCGTACCGGCACCCGACGTTCTACGAGATCCCGGAGGGGGTGAAGCACCTGTGACCGCACCTGAAATCACAACCGAGACCACCCCTACGACGACCACGTCCCCCGTTCCCACGACGGCCGCCCTCGCGCTCGGCGACGACGCACTCGTGCTCTCGCACCGCCTCGGGGAGTGGGCCGGCCACGCCCCCGTCCTCGAAGAGGAGGTCGCCCTCGCCAACATCGCGCTGGACCTGCTCGGCCAGGCCCGGGTACTGCTGTCGCTGGCCGGCGACGAGGACGAACTGGCGTATCTGCGCGAGGAGCGCGCCTTCACCAACCTCCAGCTGGTGGAACAGCCGAACGGCGACTTCGCCCACACCATCGCCCGCCAGCTGTACTTCTCCACGTACCAGCAGCTGCTCTACGCCGAACTGGCCGCGGGCAACGGCCCGTTCGCCCCGCTCGCCGCGAAGGCCGTCAAGGAGGTCGCCTACCACCGCGACCATGCCGAACAGTGGACCTTGCGGCTCGGCGACGGCACGGACGTCAGCCATGAGCGGATGCGGCGCGCGTGCGAGACGCTGTGGCGGTTCACCGGGGAGATGTTCCAGCCCGTGGCCGGGCTGGACGCCGACTGGCAGGGCATGGAGTCGACCTGGCTCGAGGCCGTCGGGGACGTACTGAGCCGCGCCACCCTCACCGTCCCCGAGGGACCGCGGTCCGGGGCGTGGACGGCCGGGGCGGGCAGGCAGGGCCTGCACACCGAGTCCTTCGGGCGGATGCTCGCCGAGATGCAGCACCTGCACCGCAGCCACCCGGAGGCGTCATGGTGACGACCACCCCGCTGGAGGCGGAGCTCCTGGAAGTGGCCGGTGCGGTGCCCGACCCCGAACTGCCCGTGCTCACCCTCCAGGAGCTCGGCGTCCTGCGCGCGGTGCACGTCCACAGCCCCGACTCGGTCGAGGTCGAGCTGACCCCGACGTACACCGGCTGCCCGGCCGTCGAGGCGATGTCCCAGGACATAGAGCGGGTACTGCACGAACACGGCGTACGGGACGTCACCGTGCGTACGGTGCTGGCGCCCGCCTGGTCGACGGACGACATCACGGACGAAGGGCGACGCAAGCTCCGGGAGTTCGGTATCGCGCCGCCGCGGACGGGGCGGACGTCCGGGCCGATCGCCCTGGAGCTGGGGCCGCCCCGTCTCCTCACGGAGGACAGGGAAGCAGCCGATCCCGTCCGCTGCCCGCACTGCGGGTCCGCCGACACCGAGCTGCTCAGCCGTTTCTCCTCCACCGCCTGCAAGGCGCTGCGGCGGTGTCTGTCGTGCCGTGAACCCTTCGACCACTTCAAGGAGTTGTGATGGCCCGCTTCCACGCGCTCCCCGTGGCCGCGGTCGACCGGCTCACCGACGACTCCGTGGCCCTGACCTTCACCGTGCCCGAGGAACTGCGCGAGGAGTACCGGCACGCCCCCGGCCAGCATCTCGCCCTGCGGCGCACGGAGGACGGTACGGAGATCCGCCGCACCTACTCGATCTGCTCCCCGGCACCGGCACCGGGCGACGCAGGCCCCCACACCCTGCGCGTCGGAGTGCGGCTGGTCGACGGCGGGGCCTTCTCGACCTACGCGCTGAAAGAGATCGACATCGGCGACGAGCTGGAGGTGATGACCCCGGCGGGGCGCTTCACCCTCGACCCGGCGCCCGGTCTGTACGCGGCGATCGTCGGCGGCAGCGGCATCACCCCGGTGCTGTCGATCGTGGCGACGCTGCTGGCGCGCGAACCGGAGGCCCGGTTCTGTCTGATACGAAGCGACCGAACGTCCGCCTCCACGATGTTTCTGGAGGAGGTCGCCGACCTCAAGGACCGCTACCCCGAGCGGCTGCACCTGGTGACGGTGCTGTCCCGGGAGGAGCAACAGGCCGGGCTGCCGTCCGGGCGGCTCGACAGGGAGCGGCTCGGCGTGCTGCTTCCGGCGCTGCTGCCCGTGGGGGACGTGGCGGGATGGTTCCTGTGCGGGCCGTTCGGGCTGGTGCAGGGGGCCGAGAGGGCACTGCGGGACCTCGGGGTTCCCCGCACGCGTATCCACGAGGAGATCTTCCATGTGGACGCCGCCGCCCCCGTGACCACCGCGCCCGCTCCCGCGCACAGCACGGTGACCGCCCGGCTCGACGGCCGCGGCGGGAGCTGGCCGGTGCAGCGGGGCGAGTCACTCCTGGAGGCGGTGCTGCGCAACCGGTCCGACGCGCCCTACGCCTGCAAGGGCGGGGTGTGCGGCACCTGCCGGGCCTTCCTGGTCTCCGGCGAGGTGCGCATGGACCGCAACTTCGCGCTGGAGCCTGAGGAGACGGAGGCCGGGTACGTGCTGGCCTGCCAGTCGCATCCGGTGACGGAGAGAGTGGAGCTGGACTTCGACAGGTGAGGAGCCGAGCAGCGTCCGAACCGCTCCGCGGGTGAACGCCGACGGCCGCTCCGCGGGGGAACGCCGACGGCCGTTCCACAGATGGACGCCGGCCGCCCGTTCCCTTCTTCTAGAACCTGTTCTATCTTGACGGCCCGTCAGATCGGCGGGCCCGGCGGGAGGACAGGACCGTGGACTTCACCTTCACCGAGGAGCAGCAGGCGGCGGCCGAGGCCGCGCGAGGGGTGTTCGCCGGGGTCGCCCCGGACGCGGTGCCCAGCCCCGCCCTCACCGCGGGCGCCGTCGCGGACGACTTCGACCGTGCGCTGTGGGCGAGGCTCGCCGACGCGGACCTGTTGAGCCTGCTGCTGGACCCGGAGCACGGTGGAGCGGGCCTGGACGCCGTCGCCCTGTGCCTGGTGCTGCGCGAGGCGGCGAAGGTGCTGGCGCGGGTGCCGCTGCTGGAGAGCAGCGCCGCGCTGGCCGCCGTACAGGCCTTCGGCGGCGCGGAGCTGAGGACCGGCTTGGCGGTGCGGGCGGGGCGCGGGGAGGTCGTCCTGACCATCGCCGCGAGCGGCCGCACCGGCCACGACCCGGCCGAACTCGCGGTGACCGCACGGCAGGAGGGGGAGGCGTGGGTGCTGGACGGGGTGCAGACGGCGGTGCCGTGGGCGTACGACGCAGACTTCGTCCTCGTGCCCGCGCACACGGCTGCCGACCGGACTCTCCTCGCTGTGGTTCCCCGGGTCCACCCGGGGGTCGGGCTCGACGAGCAGGTCTCCACGACCGGTGAGCGGCTGGGAGAACTCCGCCTGGACGCCGTACGAATCGGGGACCGGGACGTCATCGACGCCGACGGCGCGTGGGGGTGGCTGCGGGACCTGCTGGCCACCGGGACGTGTGCGCTGGCGCTCGGTCTGGGGGAGCGGGTGCTGCGGATGACCGGTGAATACACCGGTAAGCGGGAGCAGTTCGGGTTTCCGGTGGCCACGTTCCAGGCCGTAGCCGTGCAGGCCGCCGACCGCTACATCGATCTGCGGGCCATGGAGGTCACGTTGTGGCAGGCCGCGTGGCGGATCGCCTCGGGGGCGCCGGGGGCGCTGCCCGCATCCGGTGACGTGGCCGTCGCCAAGATCTGGGCGTCGGAGGGCGTACGGCGGGTCGTACAGACGGCGCAGCATCTGCACGGCGGGTTCGGCGCCGACGTCGACTACCCCCTGCACCGGTACCACGCCTGGGCCAAGCACCTGGAACTGTCGCTCGGCCCCGCGGCGGCACACGAGGAGACCCTGGGCGACCTGCTGGCGGCCCATCCGCTGGCCTGAACCTTAAGGGCCGCGCCTCCGCAGGACCGCCCGCCTCAGGACCGCGCCACCTCAGGACCGCCCCTCGGGAAGGGCTCCGCTCACAGGACGAAGCCCGGCTGCCCCTCGTCGGTCACGACGGGGCGGCCCGCCGCTGCCCACACCTGCATACCGCCGTCCACGTTTACGGCGTCGATGCCCTGCTGGGCGAGGTACATCGCGACCTGCGCCGAGCGCCCGCCGGAGCGGCAGATCACGTTGACCCTGCCGTCCTGCGGGGCGGCCTCGGTCAGCTCGCCGTACCGGGCGACGAACTCACTGATGGGGATGTGCAGCGCCCCTTCGGCGTGACCCGCCTGCCACTCGTCGTCCTCGCGGACGTCCAGCAGGAAGTCGCCGTCCTTGAGGTCCGTGACCTCGACCGTGGGCACACCAGCTCCGAAATGCATGCCTCAGACGCTACCCGACGCGGGCGCGCACCGGTCCGGCCGCCCACCGGCCGGTCTGCCGCCCGCTAGCCGATCAGCTCCGCCAGCTCCGCCTCGCGCGCGGCGACATCGGCCAAGAGCTTCTCGGCGACCTCCTCCAGGAGGCGGTCCGGGTCTTCCGGGGCCATCCGGAGCATGGAGCCGATCGCGCTCTCCTCCAGTTCCCGCGCGACCACAGTGAGCAGTTCCTTGCGCCGGGCCAGCCATTCCAGGCGGGCGTAGAGCTCCTCGGTGGGCGTCGGCCCCTGCTCCGGGAGCTTCGGCCCGGCGGCCCACTCCTCGGCCAGCTCGAGCAGCAGCGCCTCGTCGCCACGGGCGTAGGCGGCGTTGACCCGGGTGATGAACTCCTCGCGCCGCGCCCGCTCGGTGTCGTCCTGGGCAAGGTCGGGGTGGGCCTTGCGGGCCAGCTCGCGGTAGCGCTTGCGGGCCTCCTCGCTGGGCCGCACCCGCTGCGGGGGCCGTACCGGCTGATCGGTGAGCATCGCCTCGGCCTCCGGGAACAGCCCCTCGCCGTCCATCCAGCCGTGGAAGAGCTCGTCGACACCGGGCATCGGCATGACCCGGGCCCGCGCCTCGTCCGCCTTGCGCAGGTCCTCGGGGTCGCCGGTGCGGGCGGCCCGTGCCTCGGCGATCTGGGCGTCCAGCTCGTCGAGGCGGGTGTACATCGGGCCGAGCTTCTGGTGGTGCAGCCGGGAGAAGTTCTCGACCTCGATACGGAAGGTCTCGACCGCGATCTCGTACTCGATCAGCGCCTGCTCGGCGGCCCGTACGGCCCGTTCCAGCCGCTCCTCGGGCCGGGGCACACCGGCGTCCGGCGTCGGCCGGTCCTCACCGGGGACACCACCCTGTTCAGCTTCCGGGGTCGTCACCCGACCAGCGTAGGCCACACCGAAGGAGCCCCCGACACACCGTCTCCCGGACCCAGGGCACACCGTGCTCAGGACCTCAGGACGTCCTGGTCAGGCCCCTCCTCACACTCCCACCTCCGCCGCGATCCGACCCGAGCGCACCGCCGCCACCAGCTGCGCGTGGTCCGCCTCCGTGCGGTCGGCGTAGGCGACGGCGAACGCGGTGATCGCCTCGTCCAGTTCCTCGTTCTTGCCGCAGTAGCCGGCGATCAGGCGCGGGTCGGCGCTGTGGGCGTGGGCGCGGGCCAGCAGGGCGCCGGTCATCCGGCCGTAGTCGTCCAACTGGTCGGCGGCGAGGGCGGCGGGGTCGACGCTGCCCTTGCGGTTGCGGAACTGCCGTACCTGGAACGGCAGTCCGTCGACCGAGGTCCAGCCCAGCAGGATGTCGCTGACCACCTGCATGCGCTTCTGCCCCATGACCACCCGCCTGCCCTCGTGGTCGACCTTCGGCGCCTCGAACCCGGCGCTCTCCAGATGCGGCACGAGCGCCGAGGGGCGGGCCTCCTTGACCTGGAGGACGAGTGGTTCGCCCCGGTGGTCGAGGAGCAGGACGACATACGACCTAGTGCCGACGCTGCCCGTGCCGACGACGCGGAAGGCGACGTCGTGCACCGCGTGGCGGGCCAGCAGGGGGAGGCGGTCCTCGGAGAGCGAGGCCAGGTACTGCTCCAGGGAGGCCGCCACCGCCGCGGCCTCCCTGTCCGGGACGCGCCGCAGCACCGGCGGGGCGTCGACGAAGCGACGCCCGCCGTCCTCGGTCGGCTCCGTCGACTTTGCGGCGAAGCGCCCGCTGGTGTTGGCCCGGGCCTTCTCCGAGACCCGCTCCAGGGTGCCGACCAGGTCGTGGGCGTCGGTGTGGGAGACCAACTCCTCGTCCGCGATGGCGTTCCACGCGTCCAGGACCGGAAGCCTGGCCAACAGCCGCATCGTGCGGCGGTAGGCACCCGCCGCGTCGTGCGCCGCCTTGCGGCAGGTGTCCTCGTCGGCGCCCGCCTCACGGGCGGCGAGCACGAGGGAGGCGGCGAGCCGCTTGAGGTCCCACTCCCAGGGGCCGTTCACCGTCTCGTCGAAGTCGTTCAGATCGATGACCAGGCCGCCGCGCGCGTCGCCGTACAGGCCGAAGTTGGCGGCGTGGGCGTCACCGCAGATCTGGGCGCCGATCCTTGTCATGGGGGTGCGCGCCAGGTCGTACGCCATGAGGCCGGCCGAACCGCGCAGGAAGGCGAAGGGCGTGGCCGCCATCCTGCCGACCCGTATGGGCGTGAGCTCGGGGATGCGGCCCCGGCCGGACTCCTCGACCGCGCTCACCGCGTCGGGCCGTCCCCCGTCCAGGTCGAGAGCGGCGTGCGCGCCGCGCGGGACGCTTCGCCGCAGCGCCTTGCCCTCTTCCTTGGGCGTGCCCTCGGCAGGCCGGTCCGCGAAGCCGTGGACGCGGGGTACCCGGCGGGCCCCACCGGCACCCGCCACCGCCTGCTGAACCGGGGCCGCGTCCCCGACAACCGTCTCCGCACCGATCTCGGTCACAGCGACCGCCTCCCCCGCCCACGCACGAACATCAACTCGTGCCGACCGTACAGCCGGTGGCCGAAACGCGTCAGACCCTGTGGACAACTCCACACCTGTGGACAACGCCGACAGTCCTCACCACACCCGCACAACCCCGGCGGCACACCCACAGCACACCCACAGCGCACCGCCGGCACCCCGGCGGCACACCGTCAGCACCCCGTCGGTCGCTCCGCCTCCGGCAGATGCTCCTCCGCCCACTCCCTGAGCAGCCCCAGTGCCGGAGCCAGCGCGGACCCCGCCTCGGTCAGCCGGTACGACACCCGCAGCGGCGGCCCCTCGTCGACCTCGCGCACGACGAGCCGGGCCGCGCCGAGTTCGGTGAGCCGGTCGGAAAGCATGCGTTCGCTGATGCCGGGGATGGCCCGGCGCAGGTCGACGAAGTACGCGGGTCCGCCGGTCAGGACAGACACGATCGGGCCGGTCCAGCGCTTTCCGAGCAGTTGGAAGACGCGCGTGATGCCGTCGTCGACCTGTTTGCACGCCGACACGTCGTGACTCTGCTCGACCCTCATGCCTCTCAGGGTACTGCCCTTCCTCATGTTACTGAAAAAAAGTAAGTTGCTGTGCTATTCATAGTCGAGTACGAATTGCTAGCACGTGGACGGACGTCCCGTGCGCCGGCTCACCATCCCCTGGAGACCTCATGGCGACGCTTCTGCACATCGACTCCTCCGTCTTCCCCACCGACGCCTCCACCTCGCGCTCCGTGACGGACGCCTTCCGCAAGGCCTGGGAGGAGCAGCACCCCGAGGGCACGGTGATCTACCGCGACCTCGCCGCGGACCCCGTTGCGCACATCACCGCCGATGCCCACACCGCCGGCTTTGCGGACCCGGCCACGCACACCCCGCAGCAGGCGGCCGCCTTCTCCGCGCGCGTGCAGCTGATCGAGGAGCTGGAGCAGGCGGACGCCGTGCTGATCGGCGCCCCGATGTACAACTTCTCGATCCCGTCGACCCTCAAGGCCTGGCTGGACAACGTGGTCCTCATCGGCCGCACCGCCATGACCGAGGACTCGAAGGTCAAGGGAACACCGGTCACCGTCGTCGCCAGCCGCGGCGGCTCGTACGCGCCGGGCACCCCGCGCGAGGGCTACGAGTACGTGCAGACCTACCTGAAGGCGATCTTCACCGACACCCTCGCCGCGGACCTCCACTTCATCGTCCCGGAGCTCACGATGGCCCCGCAGAACCCGGCGATGTCCGAGCTGATCCCGCTCTTCGAGGCCTCCCGCGAGCGCGCCCTCCAGGACGCGGCCGCCAAGGCCAAGGAAGTGGCCGAACGCGTCGCGGCCTGAGCCTGCCGACCTGGTAGGGGGCGGGCACCCGCCCCCGCCAGATGAAGCACCTCCACCACCCGACGAAGCACCTTCACCGCAGGCCGCCCGCCCTCAGCCCCTCTCCGCCGCAGGTCCCGCCCATATGCGAGTCTTCGCCGGAGCAACACGAGGAGCAGGCGATGACCGAGAGCGCGAAGGCGGCACCCCGTCGGCGGCACGCGCAGGGGAACCGGCGGCGCATCCTGGACGCGGCACGCGAGACGCTGAGCGCGGATCCGGAAACCACCGTCGACGACATCGCCCGCGCGGCAGGAATCGCCCGCCGCACCCTCTACGGTCATTTCGCCGGGCGGGAGGACCTCGTCAACGCCCTGGCCGACGACGCCGTGGAGTCGCTCCGGCAGGTGTTCGTCGAGGAGCGCAACCCCGCCGACCTCGCCCTGGCCCGCTACATCACGGCCGTCTGGGGCATCGGCGACCGCTTCCGCGTCATCATCGCGCTCGGCCGCCGCGACTGGACGGCGACATCCGCGGCGCGCTGACCCCCGTACGGGAGCTGGCCGGTGGACTGCTGGCGCAGGGACAGCGGGACGGGGTGTTCGCCGACCATCTGCCCGCGCCCGTGCTGGCCCACGTACTGGAGTCGGTCGTCGTGTCGATGCTGGAGTCCGTGAACGACGAGACGTGGGAGGGGTCCGCCCCCGCCGCCGTCACGGCGGTCCTGCTGGCCGTCGGAAGGACCCGCCCCGAGGCGGAAGCCGCGCTGCGGCAGCTGCGCACGCTCGGCTGATCCGGCGGCCCGTCACCTTCTTCGTGGAGGCACCCTCGAATTCTTCGTAGAGGCACCGTCGACCGTGAGATAGCTCACCGCCGAACACCTCTGCCCACCACAACGAGAAACGGGCCCTCACCGTGACTTTCGTCACTGGTGAAGACCCGTTCATCGGTTCTTCGCTGTGCGCGAGGGGGGAGTTGAACCCCCACGCCCTTTCGGGCACTGGAACCTGAATCCAGCGCGTCTGCCTATTCCGCCACCCGCGCATTGGGTGTGTCCTCGGGCTGTTCCCCCTAGGGGGTTGGCGCCTTCCGACACGCAGAACATTAGCACGCGGGACGGGGTGGATTCACATCCCTTACGGCCGGGCAGCCGCCGACCAGCACACTCTGGGTCCGTCCGCCACCCCGTCCCCGATTCCGCCGGCCACGTATCAACGCCGACCGGTTCACGTATCAACCTCGTACCGGTCCCGGCCGTCTCCGCAGGAGCCGGTCCAGGTCCACAGCCCGGTGCGGGACACTTGTCTGCGGCCGCCTCTACGATCCTTGTCAGGACGACGTCCGAGAAGAGTTCGAAGGGGAGCTCCGGAGGGAACTTCGGAGGCGTCGACACCCGTCGACCGGGCCGACAGGGGGAACCAGCCGATTCGACGGCGCGTGGATACGATCAGTAAGCAGTACCAGCAGTACCAGCAGCAGTACCGGGCAAGGCAGTGCCCGCCGAGCGGGACACAGGACGGCAGCAGCGACGGAGGAGGTGCCCCATGGGAGTCCTGAAGAAGTTCGAGCAGCGTCTCGAAGGTCTGGTCAACGGCACCTTCGCCAAGGTGTTCAAGTCCGAGGTGCAGCCCGTGGAGATCGCGGGAGCGCTCCAGCGCGAGTGCGACAACAACGCGACCATCTGGAACCGCGACCGGACGGTCGTACCCAACGACTTCATCGTGGAGCTGAGCACGCCGGACTTCGAGCGGCTCAGCCCCTACTCCGGCCAGCTCGGCGACGAGCTCGCCGGCATGGTGCGCGACTACGCCAAGCAGCAGCGCTACACCTTCATGGGCTCCATCAAGGTCCACCTGGAGAAGGCGGACGACCTCGACACCGGCCTGTACCGGGTGCGCAGCCGTACGCTCGCCTCCTCCACCAGCCAGCAGGCTCCCGGCGGCGCCCCGGCGGCCCCGGCCCCCGGCCGGCCGGCCCCCGGCGGCTACGGCTACCCGCCCCCGGCCGCGCCCGCGGGCGCTCCGCCGATGCCGGCCGCGCCGCCACCCGGCGGCCGCCCCGGCGGTTACGGCTATCCGCAGCCCGTGGGCGGACAGCGCCCCCCGGTCGCACCCGCTCCCGCTCCCGCGGCCGGTCGCATGCGCCACTGGATCGAGATCAACGGCACCCGCCATCAGATCTCCCGCGCGACGCTCGTGCTCGGCCGCAGCACCGAGGCCGACGTGCGGATCGACGACCCCGGCGTCTCCCGCCGGCACTGTGAGATCCGGACCGGAACGCCCTCGACGATCCAGGATCTCGGGTCCACCAACGGCATCGTGGTGGACGGGCAGCACACCACCCGCGCTACGCTCCGCGACGGCTCGCGGATCGTCGTGGGCAGTACCACCATCATTTACCGGCAAGCCGAAGGGTGAAGCGGGGGCAATGTCAGAGCTGACCCTCACGGTCATGCGGCTGGGTTTCCTGGCCGTACTGTGGCTGTTCGTGATCGTGGCCGTGCAGGTCATCCGCAGCGACCTGTTCGGTACGCGTGTCACCCAGCGCGGTTCGCGCCGGGAGAGCGGGCGGCAACAGCAGGTCGCCCGGCAGGCCGCGCCCCCGCAGCAGCGCCAGCAGGCCGCCGGCGGCGGCCGCCAGCGGCGTAACGCCCCCACCAAGCTGGTGGTGACCGAAGGCACACTCACCGGCACCACCGTCGCCCTCCAGGGCCAGACCATCACCCTGGGCCGGGCGCACGACAGCACCATCGTGCTGGACGACGACTACGCCTCCAGCCGTCATGCCAGGATCTACCCGGACCGCGACGGCCAGTGGATCGTCGAGGACCTGGGCTCCACCAACGGCACGTATCTCGACCGAACGCGGCTGACGACCCCCACGCCGATTGCGCCGGGCGCGCCCCTCCGCATCGGCAAGACCGTCATCGAGCTGCGGAAGTAGTGCCACGTCATGAATGAGCGCGAGCGGAGCGAGCACGCAGCGGCGCCCGGCACCCCGGGCCCCGGCGCGCTCCCGACCGGAGGGTGGGCACCGTGCGGATGTACCCGGAGCCGACGGGCGAGGTGCGCATGAGTCTGTCACTGCGCTTCGCCGCCGGATCGCACAAAGGCATGATCCGGGAGGGCAACGAGGACTCCGGATACGCCGGTCCGCGCCTGCTCGCGATCGCCGACGGCATGGGCGGCGCGGCGGCCGGCGAGGTCGCCTCCTCCGAGGCCATCTCCACCATCGTCGCGCTCGACGACGACGTGCCCGGCTCCGACATCCTCACCTCCCTCGGCACCGCCGTGCAGCGCGCCAACGACCAGCTGCGCGCGATGGTCGAGGAGGACCCGCAGCTGGAGGGCATGGGCACCACGCTCACCGCCCTCCTGTGGACCGGCCAGCGCCTCGGCCTCGTACACGTCGGCGACTCGCGCGCCTATCTGCTGCGCGACGGCGTCCTCACGCAGATCACGCAGGACCACACCTGGGTGCAACGCCTGGTCGACGAGGGCCGTATCACCGAGGAAGAGGCCACCACCCACCCGCAGCGCTCCCTGCTGATGCGCGCGCTCGGCAGCGGCGAGCACGTCGAGCCCGACCTCTCCATCCGTGAGGTCCGCGCCGGCGACCGCTATCTGATCTGCTCCGACGGCCTGTCCGGGGTCGTGTCCCACCAGACCCTCGAGGACACCCTCGCCAGCTACCAGGGCCCCCAGGAGACCGTGCAGGAGCTGATCCAGCTCGCGCTGCGCGGCGGCGGCCCCGACAACATCACGGTCATCGTGGCCGACGTCCTCGACCTCGACACCGGGGACACCCTCGCCGGGCAGCTCTCCGACACCCCCGTCGTGGTCGGGGCGGTCGCCGAGAACCAGCTCCAGCTGCACGACAACAACATCATGCAGACCCCCGCGGGACGCGCCTCCGGGCTCGGCCGCCAGGTGCCCGGCCAGGGCGGTGGCGGCGAGTTCGGCCCGCCCGGCTCCGGCGACACCACCGGCTACATCTCCACCGCCGGCTTCGGCGACTACGGCGACGACGACTTCGTCAAGCCCCGCAAGGGCCGCAAGTGGCTCAAGAGATCCTTCTACCTGGCGCTCGCGCTGGCCGTCGTCGGCGGCGGCCTGTACGGCGGCTACCGCTGGACGCAGACGCAGTACTACGTCGGCGCCAACGGCGAACACGTCGCCCTGTACCGGGGCATCAGCCAGGACCTCGCCTGGGTCTCGCTGTCCAAGGTGCACAAGGACCACCCCGAGATCGAACTCAAGTACCTGCCCACGTACATGCAGAAGCAGGTCAAGGCGACAATCACCGAGGGCGGACTCGAGGACGCCCAGACGAAGATCGACGCACTGGCGGTCCAGGCCTCCGCGTGCAAGAAGGAAGCCGCACGCCAGGAAGCCGAGAGTGAGAACAACGCCAAGACCGGTGAGGGCGAGGCCGGCGGCACAACGGGAACCACACCCGCCTCACTGACGTCCAAGGCCACGCCGACGCCGAACCCATCGACGTCGACCTCGCCCTCCCCGTCCACGACTGCGCCCACGCCCACCCCCGGCCCCAGCCTCTCCGACCAGGAGCAGAAGGTCGTCTCGCAGTGCGACAAGCAGTAGCCGAGCCGTGAGAGGCCCTGTCACACGATGAGCAGTACTACCAACTCACCGACGCACCACACGTCCACCATCGGCGCCATCGGCACTCCGAGCCGCCGCAACACCGAGCTGGCGCTGCTCGTGTTCGCCGTGGTGATCCCGGTGTTCGCCTACGCCAACGTGGGCCTGGCCATCAACGACGAGGTGCCGGCCGGCCTGCTGAGCTACGGCCTGGGCCTCGGCCTCCTCGCCGGCATCGGCCATATCGTCGTACGCAAGTTCGCGCCGTACGCCGATCCCCTGCTGCTGCCGCTCGCCACGCTGCTCAACGGGCTCGGGCTCGTCGTCATCTGGCGACTGGACCAGTCCGAACTGCTCCAGTCGATCAACCAGGCCGGCAACGCGGCCTCCCGGCAGCTGCTGTACACGGCCATGGGCATCGCCCTGTTCGTCGTCGTGCTGATCTTCCTCAAGGACCACCGCGTCCTGCAGCGCTACACGTACATCTCCATGGTCGGCGCGCTCATCCTGCTGCTCCTGCCACTCGTGCCGGGCCTCGGCACCTCCATCTACGGCGCCAAGATCTGGATCTCGGTCGCCGGATTCTCCATCCAGCCCGGTGAGTTCGCGAAGATCGTCCTGGCGATCTTCTTCGCCGGCTACCTGATGGTGAAGCGGGACGCGCTCGCCCTGGCCAGCCGCCGCTTCATGGGCCTGTACCTGCCGCGCGGCCGCGACCTCGGCCCGATCCTGGTCGTCTGGTTCATCTCGATCCTGATCCTGGTCTTCGAGACCGACCTGGGCACCTCGCTGCTGTTCTTCGGAATGTTCGTCATCATGCTGTACGTCGCCACCGAGCGGACCAGCTGGATCGTCTTCGGTCTGCTGATGTCCGGCGCCGGCGCCGTCGGCGTGGCCAGCTTCGAACCACACGTCCAGCAGCGCGTCCAGGCCTGGCTCGACCCGATGAAGGAGTACACGCTCTCCCGCGCCGGCTCCGCCGGCCACTCCGAGCAGGCCATGCAGGCCCTGTGGGCCTTCGGCTCCGGCGGCACCCTCGGCACCGGCCTCGGCCAGGGCCACTCCGACCTCATCCGGTTCGCGGCCAACTCCGACTTCATCCTCGCCACCTTCGGCGAGGAACTGGGCCTCGCCGGCATCATGGCGATCCTCGTCCTCTACGCCCTGATCGTGGAGCGCGGCGTGCGCACCGCTCTCGCCGCCCGCGACCCCTTCGGCAAGCTGCTCGCCGTCGGCCTGTCCGGCGCCTTCGCCCTCCAGGTCTTCGTCGTCGCGGGCGGCGTCATGGGCCTGATCCCGCTGACCGGTATGACGATGCCGTTCCTCGCCTCGGGCGGATCCGCCATCATCGCCAACTGGGCCCTCATCGGCATCCTGTTGCGCATCAGCGACACCGCACGCCGTCCGGCGCCCGCCCCCGCCCCCAGCCCCGACGCCGAGATGACCCAGGTGGTCCGCCCGTCATGAACAAGCCCCTGCGCCGGATCGCGATCTTCTGCGGACTCCTCGTCCTCACCCTGCTCATCCGCGACAACTGGCTCCAGTACGTCCAGGCCGACGAGCTGCGCACCGACACCGCCAACCGCCGCGTCGCCATCGAGCGGTACGCCACCCCGCGCGGCGACATCATCGTCGACGGCAAGGAGATCACCGGCTCCAAGGAAGTCTCCAGCGGCGACTTCGAGTACGTACGCACCTACAAGGACGGCGCCATGTGGGCGCCCATCACGGGCTACGCCTCGCAGGCCTACGGCACCAGCCAGCTCGAGAACCTCGAGGACGGCATCCTCAGCGGCACCGACGACCAGCTCTTCTTCCGCAACACCCTCGACATGATCACGGGCAAGAAGAAGCAGGGCGGCAACGTCGTCACGACCCTCAACTCCGCCGCCCAGAAGGCCGCCTACGACGGTCTGAAGGGCCGCGGCAAGGGCGCCGTCGCCGCCATCGACCCGTCCACCGGCGCGATCCTGGCCCTGGCCTCCTACCCGTCGTACGACCCCTCGACGATCGCCGGCTCCAACGACGGGGACGCCTGGAACAAGCTCCAGAAGAAGAACGACCCGAACGACCCCATGCTCAACCGGGCGCTGCGCGAGACCTACCCGCCCGGCTCGACGTACAAGGTCGTCACCGCCGCCGCCGCCCTGGAGAACGGCCTCTACGACTCCGCGGACGAGAGGACCGACTCGCCGCTGCCGTGGATCATGCCCGGCACGACGACGCCGCTGAAGAACGAGGGCAACATCCCCTGCAAGAACGCCACATTGCGGGTCGCCCTCCAGTACTCCTGCAACAGCGTCTTCGGCAAGATCGGCGCCGACCTCGGCAACGACAAGATGCTCGCCGAGGCCGAGAAGTTCGGCTTCAACTCCGAGCAGTTCACTCCGGTCCGCGCCAACGCGTCGGTCTTCTCCGACGACATGAACGAGTCTCAGACCGCGCTGTCCTCCATCGGTCAGTTCAACACCGCCGCGACCCCGCTGCAGATGGCCATGGTCGCCTCAGCGGTGGCCAACGGCGGCGAGCTGATGAAGCCGTACATGGTCGACGAGCTCGAGGCCCCGAACCTCGAGCCCATCGAGAAGACCGAACCGGAAGCGATGAGCCGGCCGCTGTCGGCCAAGAACGCCCAGATCCTCCAGTCGATGATGGAGACGGTCGTCAAGGACGGCACCGGCAAGAACGCGCAGATCGGCGGCGGCGTCACGGTGGGCGGCAAGACCGGTACCGCCCAGCACGGCGTCGACAACAGCGAGAAGCCGTACGCCTGGTTCCTCTCGTACGCCAAGCTCGCCGACGGCAGCTCGCCGGTCGCCGTGGCCGTGGTGGTCGAGGACGACAGCGCCGTCCGTGACGACATCTCCGGCGGTGGCCTCGCGGCGCCCATCGCGAAGAGCGTGATGGAGGCGGTCATCAACAGCAAGCAGTGACCCAGCTCACGTCCCCTTCACATCGGTGCACGTTGCGATACCGGTCCTGTATCGGGTGACGGGCTTGGCCAGGTCACGCATGGCCGTCCGGGTACGGTAGGCCCGGACGGCAGCCACCCGACCGCACTGATGTGCCGGTCGGGACCGACGGAGAGGGCTGGTAGGAAGCTATGGAAGAGCCGCGTCGCCTCGGCGGCCGGTACGAGCTGGGCCAGGTGCTCGGCCGTGGTGGCATGGCGGAGGTCTACCTCGCACATGACACCCGGCTCGGCCGCACCGTGGCGGTGAAGACGCTGCGCGTTGATCTCGCACGCGATCCGTCCTTCCAGGCCCGGTTCCGCCGGGAGGCCCAGTCGGCCGCCTCGCTCAACCATCCCGCGATCGTCGCGGTCTACGACACGGGCGAGGACTACATCGACGGGGTCTCGATCCCGTACATCGTCATGGAGTACGTCGACGGCTCCACCCTCCGTGAGCTTCTCCACAGCGGCCGCAGGCTGCTGCCGGAGCGCACGCTGGAGATGACCATCGGCATCCTGCAGGCCCTGGAGTACTCGCACCGGGCCGGCATCGTCCACCGCGACATCAAGCCCGCCAACGTCATGCTGACGCGCAACGGCCAGGTCAAGGTGATGGACTTCGGCATCGCCCGCGCCATGGGCGACTCCGGCATGACGATGACGCAGACGTCCGCGGTCATCGGCACCGCCCAGTACCTCTCCCCGGAGCAGGCCAAGGGCGAGCAGGTCGACGCGCGGTCCGACCTGTACTCCACGGGCTGTCTGCTCTACGAGCTCCTGACGGTCCGCCCGCCCTTCGTCGGCGACTCACCGGTCGCGGTCGCGTACCAGCACGTACGGGAAGAGCCCCAGCCCCCGTCCGTCTTCGACCCCGAGCTCACGCCCGAGATGGACGCCATCGTCCTGAAGGCCCTGGTCAAGGACCCGAACTACCGCTACCAGTCCGCCGACGAGATGCGCGTCGACATCGAGGCCTGCCTCGACGGCCAGCCGGTCGCGGCCACCTCCGCGATGGGCTCCGTGGGCTACGGCGGCTACCCCGACGACCAGCCCACGACGGCCCTGCGCGCCGACGCGGGCGCCACCGCCATGCTGCCGCCCATGAACCCGGACGACGGCGGCTTCGGCTACGACGACCGCCCCGACCGGCGCCGCCAGAAGAAGTCCAACACCTCGACGATCCTGCTGGTCGTCGCGGGCCTTCTGGTGCTCGTCGGCGCGGTCCTCATCGGCAGGTGGATCTTCAGCGGCGGCGGTACGGGCAACGAGACGGTGAAGGTGCCCACTCTGGTCGGCGAGAACCAGGCCGATGCCACGAAGCTGCTGACCAACAGCGACCTCAAGGTGGGGACGGTCACGCAGAAGGCCTGCGAGGAGCAGACCAAGGGCAAGATCTGCGACCAGGACCCCGCCCCCCAGACCAAGGTCGACAAGGAGTCCACCGTCAATCTGGTGGTGTCGACCGGCGCCCCGAAGGTGACTGTGCCGAGCGTGATCGACCTGACCCTCGACGAGGCCAAGGAAAAGCTCACCGGCGACGACTACGAGTTCACGATCAAGACGGAGACCCGGGAGTCCTCGGACGATCCGGGCACCGTCCTCGACCAGGACCCGATCAAGGGCGAGGAAGTGGAGAAGGGCTCCACCATCACCCTCATCGTCGCCAAGGCCGAGGAGAAGGCCACCGTCCCGGACGTCCTCGGCAAGTCCTGTGACGAGGCCAAGGCCCAGATGACGGCCAGCAACCTGGTCGGCAACTGCACCGAGGTCGAGACCAACGACGTCAACCAGATCGGCAAGGTCATCCAGACCACGCCCACGGCCGGCACCCCGGCCGACAAGAACTCCTCGGTGAACATCCAGATCGGCAAGGCGGCGGACAAGACGGAGGTCCCGAACGTCGTCACGCAGACGGTGCAACAGGCCAGGCAGACCCTTCAGGCGGCCGGCTTCAACAACATTCAGTTCGAGGGCGGCAGCGACCAGAGCCCCACCGCGATCGTCACCGCCCAGAACCCGAGTCCGGGTGACGAGGTCGACGATCCGGCGAGCACGACGATCACCCTCAGGACCGTGAGCTTCGGCAACAACAACGGCGGCAACGACAACGGCGGCAATGACGGCGGCATCTTCGGCGGTGCCACCGGAACAGCGGCCCGAACCGAGGACTGACCCCCTCCGCCCGGTACGAACGAAGCCCCGGCACCCTCACCAAGGGGGGTGCCGGGGCTTCGCTCTTCTCTTCGCCTGCCAGGCTCGTGCAGTTACCTGGAGCAGCGGGGCTGGAAGCGTGCGATGCCGCCAGGACCGCCGCCTCTCGGCCGGCTCGCCGCCGCGCCCTGGGCCAGCCCTGGTCCTCGACCAGTCGCCGAAGTACTCGCACCGCTTCTTCCTGTCGGACTCCTTGGCCGCCGACATTCTGCCGCAAACCTGTGCGTGCATCGATCGTGCCTTCATGTGTGACTACTCGTTGATCGGATGGGGTGGGGAACCGGAACTCTGCCCTGGACATGCGGTCACACCATGAGTGGAAGGGCAGAACGTGAATCAACGAATCGGCACTGCTGGAATCGAAGAGCCTGCGCGGCAGCGTGCTGGACCGCACGGACGTACTCGACAGAGTCAAGGCGCTGTCGCTGCTGCCGGACGGAATGCATGTGACTACGGCGATGGTGGCGGCGTTCTTCGAAGTAGGCCTCAAGGCAATCGAGTCCCTGGTGCTCGACCACCGAGAGGAACTTGTCGCCAGCGGCTATCGCGTTTTGACAGGTTCAGAACTGACCTCCTTCAAGGAGGTCAGTGGGATTCAGTCGCGCTCCCGATCGCTCGCTCTGTATCCGCGCCGAGCCGTCCTCAACATCGCCATGCTCCTCCGCGACAGTGAAGTCGCACGTCAGGTGCGTGTGTACCTCCTGGACATGGAGCACGTGGCGCGCACACAACCTGTGGAAAACCCGGATCTGACAAACGAGCTCCCTCTCGACGACCGCATCGACCAGCGCATCACCCACATCCTCGGCAAGACGGTCGTCCCCATGTTCAACGCCCTGATCGAGACGTCGAGCGACCACCGCAGGGAGCTGATCACCCTGCGAACCGAAGTCCAGCGCATCGAGCAACGGCTCCGGCAGCACCACGCCCGGCTGCAAAGGATCGAGTCACGCGAGAACGGAGGGCCCTTTGCCGGAGTCATGGCCGCCATGGATGCTATGAACGGCCGCGTGTTTGAGGAACACATCGCCCAACTGCTCCGGCGCGACGGTTGCACCCACGTCGTCGTACAGGGCGGACGCGGAGACCGCGGCGTCGACATCATTGCCCTCACCGCCGACGGACGGCGTCTCGTCGCCCAGTGCAAGAGGTTCGCGCCCTACCTCTCCATTACCAGCCCGGAGGTCCAGAAGTTCATCGGGTCAGCCACGGTTCTGTACGGCGCGGAAGTGGCCCTCTCCGTGGCGACCTGCCCCTTCACCTCCGACGCCCTGAGCATCGCTGCCGAGAGCGGCATCACCGCCGTACACCGCGGCCTGCTGGAAGAGTGGAACGCCGGGGAACCACTAAAGGTCCTGGGGCAGTAACGGCGTAAACGCAAGAGGCCCGAAGCCGCAAGAGAAAGTTGCGGCTTCGGGCCTCCGCCATGCTAGAGGACTGAGGTCCTTACAGGAGCTCAGTCAGCTCAGTTCCTTGGGCGGCGTCCGCGCACTGTCCACCGCGTCCACCCGCACCAGCTCCCCCCAGACGACGTACCGGTACCGGGACGTGTACACCGGCGTGCAGGTCGTCAGGGTGATGTAGTGGCCGGCCTTCTTCTTGCCGGACTCCTTGGGGATCTGGGAGAGGACCTTGACGTTGTACTTCGAGGTCTCGGGGAGGATGGCGTAGACCTTGTAGACGTACCACTTGTCCTTCGTCTCGAAGACGATGGGGTCGCCCTTTTTGATCTTGTCGATGTTGTGGAACTTCGCGCCGTGGCCGTCGCGGTGGGCTGCCAGGGTGAAGTTGCCCTCCTTGCCGGAGGTGGGGAGTGTCGCCTTGGCCGGATCGGTGTAGTAGCCGGCGACACCGTCGTTGAGGATCTCCGACGACGTGCCCTTCTCGACCAGGACCTCGCCGCCGCTCATCGCGGGCACGTGCAGGAAGCCGATGCCGTCCCCGGTGTCCAGCGCGCCGGGACGGGTGTCCTTGGCGGTCCAGTTGTCACGGACCCTGTCGCCCTGCTGGTCCGCCTTGCGGTCGGCTAGAACGTTCGTCCACCAGAGCGAGTAGACGACGAAGAGGCCGAGGATCAGGCCCCCCGTGATCAGGAGTTCGCCGAAGACACTGACCGCCATGGCGATCCGGCCCATGCCGCGGCGGCGCGGTGCGGGCGCGGGCCCGGACACGTCGGTCTGCTCTGCGGTGCCGTCGGTGGTCGCTGCCACTTGTCATCTGCCCCTACTCGACGAGCGCATCCGGCTTGCCCTTGCTGCGCGGCCGTTCCTCGACCATCTTGCCCCAGACGATCAACCGGTACTTGCTGGTGAACTCCGGAGTGCACGTGGTGAGGGTGATGTAGCGACCCGTCTTGGTGAATCCCGACCCCGGCGGCACGGGATTCAGCACGCTCGTGTTGCTCGGCGAAGTCACCGGCAGCATCGACGCCATCTTGTAGACGAAGTACTCGTCCTGCGTCTCGACGACGATCGCGTCACCCGGTTGCAGCCTGTTGATGTACCGGAACGGCTCGCCGTGCGTGTTGCGATGGCCCGCGAGCCCGAAGTTGCCGGTCTTCGCATCGGGCATCGCCGTCTTCAGCGGATCATCGCCGTAGTGGCCGACCATGCCCCGATCCAGCACCTTCTTGTTGCTGACGCCCTCCGCGATCGGCACCACCACGTCCAGCTTGGGGATGTGCAGGAGGGCGAAGCCCTGCCCGGGCGAGAACGTGCCCGGATTCCGCTTGCCGCTCGCCCAGTCGTTCTGGAGGCTGCTCGCCTCCTTGTCCGCCTGCGCATGCGCCCGGACGTTCGTCCACCACAACTGGTAGGTGACGAACAGCAGCATCAGCACGCCGGTGGTGATGAACACCTCACCGATCGCCCGGCTCGCGACGACCGCGGCGCCGGGCTTGCGCGCCCGCTCCTGCCGCCGCGCCTCCACCCTGGAGAGCGGCCTGCCGTCATCGGTACCGGATGAAGACTCCGGTGCAGGCTCCGCGCCGGCCCCATGACGCCCGCCACGGCGCTTGGCGGCCTTTCTGCGGGCCGCACGACCGCCCATGGGGGTTCCTGTGGCTGACGAGGCAGAGGAGGCGTCAGAGGCGGATATGGACTCGCCGCCGCCCGGGCGAGTCGGCGGCTCGGGTATCCGTAGCGCCACCGTCTCGTCGTCGATGGGAGGCTCGTACGAGACCTCGGGGGCGACCTGCGCTTCGTACGGCGCCTCAAGACCGATCGGCGTTTCGTAGGGGATCTCGCGCCGGGCAGGCGGTTCGTACGGCACCGAGTCGTACGACTCGTACGGCGCCCCGCCGTACGAGTCCTCGCGCTCGGGGCGCAGCGCGGTCACGCCGTGGCCCTGCCCACCACCGGGGCGAGCCCCGCCGACCTCGCCACCGCGCCCTGGTCCCCGCACGCCACGAGCCAGTTGGCCAGCATCCGGTGCCCGTGCTCCGTCAGCACCGACTCCGGATGGAACTGGACGCCCTCGACGGGCAGTTCCCGGTGCCGCAGGCCCATGATGATGCCGTCGTGGGTACGGGCCGTGACCTCCAGCTCGGCCGGCACCGTCGCCGGCTCGGCGGCCAGCGAGTGGTACCGGGTCGCCGTGAAGGGCGTCGGCAGCCCGGCGAAGACTCCCGCGCCCTGGTGCTCGACCAGCGAGGTCTTGCCGTGCAGCAGCTCGGGCGCGCGGTCCACGACACCGCCGTACGCCACCTGCATCGACTGCATGCCCAGGCACACGCCGAAGACGGGCACACCGGTCGCGGCGCAGTGGCGCACCATCTCGATGCAGACCCCCGCCTCCTCGGGCGTCCCCGGGCCCGGCGACAGCAGCACGCCGTCGAAGCCGTCCTGGGCGTGCGCCGTCGACACCTCGTCGTTGCGCAGCACCTCGCATTCGGCACCCAGCTGGTAGAGGTACTGGACCAGGTTGAAGACGAAGCTGTCGTAGTTGTCGACGACGAGAATCCGCGCACTCACTGGTTGTCCACCGTCACATCGTTGAAGGGCAGCAGTGGTTCGGCCCACGGGAAGACGTACTGGAACAGGACGTACACCACAGCAACGACCAGCACGAGTGAGATGAGCGCCTTCACCCAGGCGTTCCCCGGCAGATGCCGCCAGATAAAGCTGTACATGCCGTCCCTTCCATCGCACCACGGCACCGGACTCACGCCGTACCGCACCAGACTAACGGCGCAGGGCCGCTGGTTTCCCTTCCTCCACGGGCTGTGTGGAGTCCAGATGCGCCCAGACGATCAGCCGGTGGCTGTGACCCCACTCCGGATCGCAGGTGGTCAGCGTGAGGTAGCGGCCCGGGCGCGTATACCCCGACTTACGTGGCACAGGGTCGATCACCTCGATGTCCGAGGGCACGGTTTTGTAGGGGCCTTTGTCGATCCGATACGTGAACCACGTCGTCCCGTCCGTCAGCACCACCGCATCGCCCCGCCGCAGCTTCGGAAAGTCCTTGAAGGGATCCCCGTACGTGCGCCGATGGCCGGCGACCGCGAAGTTGCCCTTCTGCCCGAGCTGCGCGGTGCGCGCGTAGTGGCCGAGGCCTTTCTTCAGGGTGTCGGTGGCGGTGTTCTCCAGGACCGGCTTGTTCCACGTGAAACCAAGGCGCGGGATGTACATGATCGCGAAGGGCTTCCCCGCCCGGTACGGCACCGGCTCGGCCGGACTCTCGGCGGCACCGGCCGTCGACGTGGGCCGCACGGGCTCCTGCGACCACTGCTCCTGTAACCGGTCGATCTGGTCGTCCATCACATGATCGGCCTTCACTCCGGTCCAGAACAGCACATAGACGACGAACAGCACGATCAGGGCGCCGACGGTGATGCACATCTCACTGACGGTCCTGACGACGACGCGCACCGGCAGCTCCTGAGGGACCTACTCCGGGACTCACTCCACGGGCTTCGCGTACTGCAGATCCACTGTGCCCGAGTAGCCCGGCAGAGTCACCGCCCCGTCCTCCTCGACTTTCCAGCCGAGGCCGTAGACGTTGACGTACACCATGTAGTTCTGGATCGCCGGACTCTCCGCCAGCGCCTTCTGCAACGCGTCCGGGTCACCGACCGCCGTGATCTTGTACGGCGGTGAGTAGACGCGGCCCTGCAGGATCAGCGTGTTGCCCACGCAGCGCACGGCACTGGTCGAGATCAGCCGCTGGTCCATGACCTTGATGCCCTTGGCGCCACCCTTCCACAAGGCGTTCACCACGGCCTGGAGATCCTGCTGGTGGATGACCAGGTAGTCGGGCTGCGGCTCGGGATAGCCGGGAAGCTTGGCGGTCGCGTCCGGCGGAGCGTCGTTGAGCGTGACAGAGATCGCCTTGCCCTTGAGCTTCTGCGTGCCCGCGTTCTCCTCCAGGGCCGCGAGTTTGTCGTCCTCGGCCCTGGTGCTGCCGTCGTCGCGTTCGGCGAGCGACTCGATGTCACGCCGCAGGGCACCGTTGGACTCGTCCAGCTCGCCGTTCTTCCGGCTGCGCTCGTGGATGAGGTCCGACAGCTTCAGCAAGGACGTGTCCGTCCGGATGTTGGTGCCCTTGGCCGTGTTGAAACTCGTGAAGAAAATGAGCCCCGCGAGAGCGAAGACGCCCGCCGTGAGCACCCGCACGGGCCGGAAACGTCGCGGGCCGGCAGGGCTGGATCCCGTCCCGGGGGAGTCGGCAGAATTGCTCAACGTACCCTTATCTCCTTCGGCGCCGCGGAAGCACTACGCTAACGGACGCCCGGGGGAGCACTCAGTGTCCCCTTGTACGCTGCCCCGGAGCCCGCCCCAGTTCCCTGCGCGGCCACGCAGCGCATCGACAGGAGAGACCCTCGTGCCGAAGTCACGTATCCGCAAGAAGGCCGACTACACGCCGCCCCCGGCGAAGCAGGCGACCGCCATCAAGCTGAACAGCCGCTCCTGGGTCGCACCCGTGATGCTGGCCATGTTCCTCATCGGACTCGCCTGGATCGTCGTCTTCTACGTGACTGACGGTTCACTGCCGATCGACTCCCTGAACAACTGGAACATCGTGGTGGGCTTCGGCTTCATCGCGGCGGGATTCGGTGTCTCCACGCAGTGGAAGTAGCGGCGACCGGGCTCTGCCCAGGGCTATCCCCTGAGTTATCCACAGCGGTTTTCCACATGGGGAAAAGAAAGACGATCTGTGGATAACCCATCGGGTGTTGACGCCGGTGTGACTGACACACCGGCAACCGCAAGCACGTTCGCCCCCTGTCCGACCTGCGGAAACGCGGGTCAGCGACAGGGGGCACACCTGTTCCCGCACGGTATGCACAAGATTCGCCACACACTGTGGACAACCCCAGCTCAGGCGAGCTGTGCGGTCCTCAACAGGGTCATGATCACGACCACGGCCAGGACCAGCGCACAGGTGCCGTACTGGACCAGCGCGCGGCGCTCGCGCGGGGCGTGGACCATGGCGTAGCCGGTGATGATGCCGGCGACGAGGCCGCCGATGTGGGCCTGCCAGGAGATGTTGAAGCCCGGGTTGAAGGTGAAGATGAGGTTGATCACCAGCAGGGCGATGATCGGCCGCAGGTCGTAGTTGAGGCGGCGCATGAGGACGGCGGTGGCGCCGAAGAGCCCGAAGATGGCGCCGGAGGCACCGACGGTGGCCGTGGTCGGGGAGGCGAGCAGGTAGGCGAGGGCGCTGCCTGCGAGGCCCGAGGCGAAGTAGACGGCGAGGTAGCGGGCGCGGCCGAGGGCGGCTTCGAGAGGGCCGCCGAGCCACCACAGGCTGAGCATGTTGAAGCCGATGTGCCAGATCTCCTGGTGCGTGAACATCGAGGTGACCAGGCGGTACCACTGGCCGTCCGCGACGCCCATGGTGGGCGTGAACGGGGCCGGAGGCCAGGCGCCGATGAGGGCCAGTTCGTTCACCAGTGAGTCCGACGCCCGGACGGCGATGAACACCGCGAGGTTGATGCCGACCAGGATCTTGGTGACCAGTCGGGGGTCGGCCGCGATGGTGCCCCCGGCGATGGTGCGGGGCTGGGCCGCGGTGGGGGCGTGGCCGGTGCCGGAGCCGCTGCGGACGCAGTCGGGGCACTGGAAGCCGACGGAGGCGCTGATCATGCACTCGGGGCAGATCGGCTTCTCGCAGCGGGTGCAGCGGACGCCGGTCTCGCGGTCCGGATGCCGGTAGCAGCCGGGCGCGCTCCTGGCGTCCTGAGAACTGCTTGCCGCCTGGTCCATGACATCCCCTAAGTCGTCGTACGCACATGCACCGCCCCGTCCATCCTTACGGATGAACGGGGCGTTTGGTTCCCTTCGCGCAGGCCCGAGAGGTCAACCGGTCGCGGGGCCTTCCGGGGGCCTTCGGTGGCGTCAGCCCTCGCGGGTCTCGACGACGACCGACTCGATGACGACGTCGTTGACCGGGCGGTCGTTCGGGCGGGTCGTCGGGACGGTGGCGATGGCGTCCACGACCTTCTGGCTGGCCGGGTCAGTGATCTCGCCGAAGATGGTGTGCTTGCGGTTCAGCCATGCCGTCGGGGAGACGGTGACGAAGAACTGCGAGCCGTTGGTGCCCGGGCCGGCGTTGGCCATGGCCAGCAGGTAGGGCTTGTTGAAGGAGAGGTCCGGGTGGAACTCGTCCTCGAACTCGTAGCCCGGGCCACCGATGCCGGTGCCGAGCGGGTCGCCGCCCTGGATCATGAAGCCGCTGATCACACGGTGGAAGACCGTACCGTCGTAGAGCCTCTTGGTGGACTTCTCGCCGGTGGCGGGGTGGGTCCACTCGCGCTCGCCCTGGGCGAGTTCGACGAAGTTGCGGACCGTCTTGGGGGCGTGGTTCGGCAGGAGCCGGACTTCGATGTCGCCGTGGTTCGTCTTCAGGGTGGCGTAAAGCTGCTCGGCCACGATCTGCCTTCCGTTGTCTTCTGTGCCCTTCCGATCCTTGCACGGTTCCTGCCATGCGTCGCCCGGCACCCGCCAGGGTGACGGCGTTCGACGTTTTCGCATGCAGAAATCCGGTCGAGTCGCCCCGGGACGGGGGCGCCCGGCGGCGATCCGTGGCATTGTCGACGACAAGCTCCTGTTGCCCTGTATTCATCCGCTATTACACGTGATCGGATCTTGAGCAGTTCTTGATCGGAGATCGTCCGGAGTCTGTGTCTGTGACCCGGATGCCCGCCCTCACATGCCCCGTCGCTCCCGAACAGGCATGATCCGTAAAAGGGTGGAAAGTCGAAATACCGTACGCCACCGAGGAGGAGGATCCCGTGACCCGCATCGACAGCGTGCGCGCCGCGACCGGCTCGGCGAAGGACAGCGTGCTGCACGCCGCGGAAGTGGTGGCGCCCTACGCCGACACGGCCAAGGACAGGGCCGCACACTACGCAACCGAGGCACGCGTACGGCTCGCGCCGAAGGTGTCGCAGGCCGCCGAACAGGCTCGTGTCCAGTACGACGCCCATCTCGCGCCGCGCCTGGAGTCGGCCCGTTCGCAGGCTCTCGCACATGTCCCGCCGAAGGTCGACAAGGCCGCACACGAGGCCGCAACCCGTACCCGTAAGGCAGCCAAGCAGGCCGCCGACTATTCCCGACCGCGGATCGAGCAGGCAGTGGCCGTGACCGGTCCCGTCCGCGACGAGGCCGCCGCCCGCACCGCGGCCGCGGTGGCCGCGCTGCGCGGTCAGGTCTCACCCAAGGACATCCAGAAACTGGTTCGCAAGCACGAGCGGCGGGCGAGGGCCGGCCGGCTCGCCAAGGCGCTGGCGGTGGCGGGCCTGGTCGCGGGCGGTGCCTTCGCCGCCTGGAAGTGGTGGGACAAGCAGGCCAACCCCGACTGGCTGGTCGAGCCGCCCGCCGCGACCGAGGTACCGGAGTCGAGCCGCCTGAGCTCGGTCGACGGCACCGGCCAGGCCGTACTCGACCCGGAGGTACAGGCCAAGCAGGCCGAGGAGGAGGCTGCGCACCGCGACGAACGCGGGTGAGCAAGGCTCTGGCTGTGGGGCGGAGGACCGATGGGTCCTCCGCCCCACAGCCGTTTGAGCGCACCCCGGGTCGCGGTTTCACGTGAAACGCAGCCCGCTTGTGCACAGCTCCGGGCGCGTCCAACTCCCCTGGGCGCTGGGGGAGTTACCTGGCGCCCCGGATTTCGTACGCTCGCAAAAACGCCCCCTGAAGCTGCGTTTCCGCAGGTCAGGGGGCGCTTGTCGCGTGGAGCCTAGGGGAGTCGAACCCCTGACATCTGCCATGCAAAGACAGCGCTCTACCAACTGAGCTAAGGCCCCGGAAAGTGGTCGACCGCCCGGAAGAACCGCGTACCGGGTGGCGCCGCAGACCAGAGTACCGGGTCATCCCCGGGATCTCGCAAAAAGATTGGGGGTCCCCGTGGACGACCACTCTCCGTAAGATGCTCCGCGTGGTTCGCTACAGCGAACCACCGTTTTTGGGGAAGCGATGGGGAGACGCAATGGACGCCGCACAGCAGGAAGCCACCGCAAGAGCGCGGGAACTGCAGCGGAACTGGTACGGGGAGCCGCTGGGGGCGCTCTTCCGTAAGCTTATAGATGATCTTGGTCTCAACCAGGCTCGTCTCGCGGGGGTACTGGGACTGTCCGCACCGATGCTGTCGCAGCTGATGAGCGGCCAGCGGGCGAAGATCGGCAATCCTGCCGTGGTCCAGCGGGTGCAACTGCTCCAGGATCTGGCGAAACAGGTCGCGGACGGCAGCGTCAGCGCGGCCGAGGCGACCGACCGCATGGACGAGATCAAGAAATCGCAGGGGGGCTCGGTGCTCAGCAACACCACACAGACGACCAGCAGTTCGGGAGCGCCCACGGTCAAGCGAGTGGTCCGCGAGATCCAGTCGCTGCTGCGCTCGGTGGCAGCCGCGGGAGACATCATCGAAGCGGCCGACACCCTCGCCCCGACCCACCCGGAACTGGCAGAGTTCCTCCGGGTGTACGGCGCCGGCCGCACCTCCGACGCGGTCACGCACTACCAGTCCCACCAGAGCTGAACCCGCGGCCCGGCCACCGAAGGGGGTTCGGCAGCCGGGCCGACGGCCGGGGACGATCGCGAGGGGTCGCGTCTCTCGCCAGGAAGGACACGCGGGGCTGTGTCCCGAACCGACGAGATCGCGAGACGCGAGAGGGGTCGTATCGCTCATCACGGGGGAAGCAGGGAGAAGCGGGAGGTGTAACCGAAGGGGGAGGGGCGACGCACAGCCATGGGTGAGGTCTTCGCCGGCCGGTACGAACTGGCCGACCCGATCGGCCGCGGAGGAGTGGGCGCCGTCTGGCGCGCCTGGGACCACCGCCGCCGCCGGTACGTCGCCGCCAAGGTTCTGCAGCAGAGCGACGCGCATGCGCTGTTGCGCTTCGTCCGTGAGCAGGCGCTGCGGATCGACCACCCCCATGTGCTTGCACCCGCCAGCTGGGCCGCCGACGACGACAAGGTCCTGTTCACCATGGACCTGGTCGCCGGCGGTTCGCTGGTTCACCTGATCGGCGACTACGGCCCTCTGCCACCCGCCTTCGTCTGTACCCTGCTCGACCAGCTCCTGGCCGGCCTCGCCGCGGTGCACGCGGAAGGTGTCGTCCACCGCGACATCAAGCCCGCCAACGTTCTCCTTGAAGCCACCGGCACAGGTCGGCCCCGTCTTCGCCTGTCCGACTTCGGCATCGCCATGCGGCTGGGCGAACCGCGCCTGACGGAGACCAACCTCGTGGTGGGGACGCCCGGTTATCTCGCGCCCGAACAGATGATGGGCGCGGAACCGGACTTCCCCGCGGACCTGTTCGGCGTGGGGCTGACCGCCCTGTACCTCCTGGAGGGCGCCAAGCCGGACTCCAAGG
Source organism: Streptomyces sp. NPDC006602 (assembly GCF_042870385.1). NCBI lineage: Bacteria > Bacillati > Actinomycetota > Actinomycetes > Kitasatosporales > Streptomycetaceae > Streptomyces > Streptomyces sp. NPDC006602. Next base: position 268,637 of record NZ_JBIAHG010000005.1, read on the forward strand.
CCCTCATCCAGTACTTCACCGCACACGGCACCCCGAGCGCCCCCCAGGGCATTCCCGACCCGCTGTGGCAGGTCGTGGCCTCTCTTCTCCAACCCGATCCGCACGCCCGGTTCCGCACGGCCACGGGCGCGCGCAAGGCACTCGCCTCGGCCGCCGAACTCCTTCCGGAACCCGGCCCCGACGACGAAACCATCGAAATCTTCGACCAACTCGGCCCGCTTCCCCCAGGTTTCGCCCCGACCGGCCCACTCAAGCGGGCACCCGGAGTGGAGACGGGAGCGACTTCGCGGTGGCCGGCAGAGGGCGCTTCCCGGTCGAGGGCTTCCCGATCGGCAGTGGGAGCCTTCCGGCCCGCAGAGGCAGAGGTGGCCCAGTCGGCGGAGGGCCCTCGGTCGGTCGTGGGGGCTGCCGGGTCGGCAGAGGGCCCCTGGCCGGCAGAGGGGCCCCGGTCCGCGTCCGCCAGGCCGCTGGAAATACCCCGGCCGGCGGATGAAGCTGCCCGATCGGAGGAGGGCCACCGGTCGGAGGAGGAAGCACCCGCGTCGGCAGAGGGAGCGGCCGCCGGGTCGCCAGGCGGTGGGGTCTCGTCCATAGCGGGGGAAAGTGCGCCTTCCCGCCCCGGAGAAGGCCCGCCCTCCCGCCCGGAAGCCCCAGGCATCCCCTTCCGTCTCGGACCAGAGGAGGGGCACGCGGCTTCCCGGCCGGAAAACGGGCCCTCCGGGTCCGGATCGCGCGGCACCGCACCGGTCGCGCGGCAAAGCAACGCCCCCAGGGCGGCCCGCCCCGGCACGGAATCTCTCGGGCCCGCCCCCGGCATGGGCTCCACGGACGCCCACGCCGACTCGGGCCACGTACCCCCCACCCCTGGGACGGGCACCGTGCTCCCACCCGAGCCGAGCACCGCCAATCCGGTCGGCCTGGGTGCAGAGGCCGTATCCCCCGATCACCGACAAGGGGCAGGACCGACATCGCCCCCGGTCGGCGGGACGCCTTCGCGGCCCGCTTTCGCTCCTGCCCGGCCCACCACGTACCCGCGGCCGCCCGCCCCCCCGCAGCCTCCCACCATGTCGGACACCGGCAGCTTCCACCTGCCGCCCCCGCAGACCACCGCCAGCCCGTCCTCCCCTCAGACACTCACCCCACAGCCGCACCAGGGACAACCACAGCCGCAGGCACAGACCCAAGCTCAGCCCCACCCGGCTTCCCCGGCCCAGCCTCTCAACGTCTCCCCCCACGACCCCACGCACGTCCTCTCCTCCCCCCAACCTCACACCGCCACCCCCCACTACTCCCCTCGCACCCCCACAACAGCCGCCCTGCGCCAGCGCGCTGAACCCTCTACTGCTTCGTACACCGCTCAGGCCCCGCAGGTTCCGCCTCCCGCGCAGTCGATTTCGCAGCCGCGCCACCGAGCACCCCGTTCCGCACGCCGCGCCGGCCCACCCGCCAAGGTGGCGATCCCGCTCCTACTGCTCGCGCTGGCCTGCTACGCCGTGGGTTTCTGGGCCTTGAGCCACATCTGAGCACCTCGGCACCGCACCGAGCCCTCAGCCCTCAGCCCTCACATGTCGGCACTGCGTGCCCTCGCCCGGCAGCACTCGCCCCACCCCGGCACGTTCCGCCACAACCCCCACCTCCGAGCCGCGCCCTACCAGGCCCCGGCCCTCCCCCGCCCCGTCCCCCGTCGACGTCCTAGCCCCATCCACACCCCAAGCACCACCAGCACCACGGTCCCGCCGCCGATACCCCCCACGGCAAGGGCCTTCATCAGGGCATTCTCGCCCGCAGCAGCCGTCTCCCCGCCCTTTGAGCCCTCCGACGCCGCCGTCTCCCGCCGCCCCTGTGCCGTGACCTGAAAGACGTCCCGCGGCTCGGACTGCCCCGCGTACGCGGGACCGGCCTCGACGGCGTGCGCGACCCGCACGCGCAGGGTCAGATCGAAGGGCCCGTCGCCGAAGTCATCGGCCGTCTGCGTCGCGAGATGCACGACGAGGTAGTAGATACCGGCGAATCGCATGCCGCTGACGTGGTCGAGGACGGCGTAACGGTTGGCGTACGCGACTGGTGGCAGCGGTCGGAGCGTCGCCGAGCGCTGGCTGCCGTCGTAGCCGACCCCGTCGCTGTCGACGAGGCCGCGCACGGGGTTGTAGAGGGACAGGGTCAGGGCACTGGGCACGAACCCGGCGTCGCTGCTCACGCTGCCCAGTTCGGCGGTTGCGTAGAGCTGCTGGCCCCAGTCCACGGGCACCTCGTAGAAGAGGGTCTGCCCGGGCCGGACCTCGTCGAGCCAGACTCCCTGCTCCACGGAGGTCGCCGCGCCGAAGCCGGCACCGCCCTCGCGGCGCTCCGGTTCGCCACTGGGGGGCGCGGCCGAGGCGGAGTCCCAGACCTCGGGCGCGCTCGTCGCACCGGCCTGCGCGAGCCCCGGCTCCGACACGGGGCCGAGCTCCAGATCCCAGTGGTCCAGCAACGAGGGGGAGGCACCCGTCCCCCTCTGGACGCGCTCGACGCGCACGTAAAACGTGCCGGCCCCCTTGCACAGGGATCCGCTGCGCGAGGCGTCGCGCTCCCCCATCGCCGTGATGGGGTGGGCGCTCCGGGCGGCCCCGATGCTTGCCGTGTCGACGGAGCAGGTGTGGCTGTCGGCGTCCTGGAGCGACACCTTGACTCCGTCACCGGCGGAGACCGCCGCACCCGGGGGAGGGACGGCCGTGACGGAGACGTACGCGTTCGACGTGGCGTCGAGTTCGAGGCGGTAGTAGAGCGCGCCGGTGGCAGGGAGGGAACTGCGGTACGTGGTGCCGGGTGTCAGGCGTTCGGCGTCCGCGGTGCTCGTCGCGCCCGGGACCGTGCGGGCGTCCTCGTCGAAGGCGTACGAGCCCGATGCTCCGGCCGCCCACGCGGGCGAGCCGCCCAGTACCGCCACCACCCCCAGCACCACGCTTACGACGGCCACCCGTACGACGGGCCCACGACCACGCCGTGCCGCCGCCCGCCACCACGCCGTACGCCGCCCCATCACGCGCCACCCCTCGTCGTACACCGGACCGGGACCGTGGCCCATCCTGCCCCGCGGCGCCGGACGCCATCCGCGCAATCCCCACGAGCGTCCGAAACACCCGACTAGCAACACAAAACCCCGACCGCGAGGCGGCCGGGGTCTGCTCGGAATCGATCTCGGTACTCAGGAACCCGTGGGCACGGAGTCAGTCGCCTCCGTCCACAGATCCTGCTCGGCGCGATCCGCCTGGATCTGGCGGTACACGAGGAGCCCGCCGATGGCGGCCAGTGCGACCAGGAGAAGCTTCTTCACCGCGCGACCTCGTCTTTCCTTGACGTAGGGGACTTCTGGCGCCCGACTATACACACCGGCCGAGACCGATCGGTGACCTACGTCGGGCCCTCAACTCCCGTCCGGAACACAGCATTAGAAGCGGACGGAGACGCTCCGATCAAAGTGTGATCACACTCCGACGAACGATAACTTCGACCCAATTTCTCCGGCATCACCTCATTTTCTCCCCTCTTGCGCCCATCCGAGTGGTGTTCATCGGAACATCGACGCGCCACGGGCGTTGGTCCACCACTTCGCGGCCCTCATACACATGATGAGGAAAGTACGCAAATCGCCCAACCCGAAAGTGAGGGGCAATGGCCCAGAACAAGGTCATGAAGCTGTGGACCACCATCGTCGCCGCCTTCCTGGCGCTGTGCACGACGCTCGGCCTGATCACGACGACCGCCGCCGCGGCCGTACCGCAGACCGAGGCGCCCCGCAACAGCACCGCACGCTCGACGGCCCCGGCGACGCCCCTCTGGTCCTGGTCCTACACCAGGGCCCTGCCACCCACGATGAAGCAGCGCATCCGCGCCGAGGCCCACGGCAAGACCCCCAGCTGCCGCCACCGCCCGCCCGCGGACACGGACGCAGACGCGAGTGCGGAGTCGAGCACCGAGGCAAGCACAGACGCGGACGCGGACGCAGACTGCGCCCCCTGGGCACCCCTCCGGCGCTGACCTCACGGCAGCACGGCAGCACGGCACACTGACGCAACGGCGAACTTGCGTACGCCCGGACAGCACATCGAGCCCCGACCACACCCGGTCGGGGCTCGACTGCGTGACACCACACGGCACGCTCCGCGAAAGAGCCCACTCCACCATCGAGAAGACCCCCAACCATGACCGGTTGGGGGTCTTCTCGATGGTGGGGCCAACAGGATTTGAACCTGTGGCCTCATCCTTATCAGGCGATCACGGGGGTCTGCCAACATCGGCCAACGGCCCCTGCGCCGCGGTCGATCGTCCACCGAGGTCCGGCGCTGACCGCTGCTGTTCGTGCTTGTTGGTGTCAGCCGGTGGTGTCAGCCGTCGCATGCGGTCTTGACAAGGGTTACTTCGCCGCTCTACAACACCCGTCCTACTCCTCCGGTTCCCACGCGCGGAGCAGGTCAAGCAACCCTGCGTCTCCGTCGATCTGCAGTGAGTCCGCCGGGATACGGTCGTACACGAAGAGGACCAGTTCACTGGCCGTGCCGCGGACGGAGACGCCAGCCTGGTTCGGGCCTTCGTCGGCAGCAGCGACAGGCGTCGTGCCGGGCGCGGGGATACGGATGGAGCGTGCGCCGTCGCCGTCGACCGTCAGGCGCCAGGAGTGGCCCTCGGTGGCGTGGAATTCTAAGGCAGTGGGCTTGTGCGGCCAGGCACTCGTCGTTGCGACGCAGGTGAACAGGAACTCCTCGACACCGTCGAGTGCCACCTCATCCGGCAGCGGCTGCGGGGCACCCACAGTGACCTGGACGTCGTAGGTGTGCACCGCGATCTGCTGGAGCTGGTGCCGGGCGACGGCGCCACAGGTCTGCGGCGACTGCGACGCACCCCACCACGTCCAGCAACCGCGATCCGGGCCGGCCTCCCGCAGTGCGTCCAGCAGCTCCTGCGTCGACGCGGCCAACCAGGCCGGCACGGCCTCGCGCTCCCGAGGCGCAGCCGGGGCGCCCTCTGGGACGGACTTGGCCGGAGCGGCAGGCCCTGCGGCTACGGTGGCGGCCCAGGAGCGGCGCCCCTCGCCCAGGTGCTGCACCAGATCGAACAGCGTCCACTCCGGGCAGGTCGGCACCTGCACGTCGAGGCTGGGCGCGGAGGCTACCGCGGCGCGGAAGGCGGTCGACCGTTCGTCGATCAGTCGCAACAGAACGGGGAACGCCAGTGTCGTTGTCACATGGACTCCCTATCACCGCGTTCCGACAATCAGACAGCGATTTTCACAGCCGACGCGGCGAGCGCGCGGCACGGGCCGGGCGCCCACACGCGCTGGCAAGACATCGACTTCGAGAACCGGCAGTTCACCCCGACCAAGCAGGTGCAGCGGGAGAAGGGCGTGGGGCTGATCCTCAAAGACCTCAAGACCGATTAGGTCGCTCAGACGATCCTCCGGCACAGCCAGATCAGCATGACCATGGACGTCTACACGCACGTCGTCGGCTCCGACCAGCGCGAGGCAACCGAGATGCTTGCCGAGCTACTGGAAGATCAAATCATCGGCTGATGTCAGCCGTAGATGTCAAAGACCCCCAGGCATGATCACCTGGGGGTCTTTTGGCTGGTGGGGCTAACAGGATTTGAACCTGTGGCCTCATCCTTATCAGGGATGCGCTCTAACCAACTGAGCTATAGCCCCGCCGCGCTCTGCGGTGTCCCGCGCGCTGACTCCTGAAGATTAGCGCACGACGTGGGCAGTCCCAAAATCGGTAACCGGTGACCGTCAGCAGGCGCGGAACGGCATGGTCACTCGTCCTCGGCCAGCGTCAGCTCGACGCCGCCGACGAAGCCCGCGGAGAGGTTGTAGATGAACGCTCCGAGGGTCGCGAGGGCGGTCGCGAGGACGACGTCGATGACAGCGATGATCGTCGTGAACGTCAGGACGTTCGGGAGGGACAGGAACGACTGGAGGTCGAAGCCGTTCGACTCGTTCGAGCCGGTTGCCTCCGAGATCGTGCCGCCGACCGTCGAGAAAACACCCATCGCGTCCATGACCATCCACAGCATGGCGGCGGCGACGATCGTGCAGATGCCCAGCGCGATGGAGAGCAGAAAGCTGACCTTCATCACGGACCACGGGTCGGCCTTGGCCACCCGCAGACGGGCCTTGCGGGTGCGGGGCGTGGTGCGCGCGCCGGTGCGTGGGCGGCGTACGGCCCCCGCCGGCGCGGCGGCCTGCGAGGGGTAGGCCTGCGGCGGGTGGTAGGGCCCGGCCGGCTGCTGGGGCTGCCGCTCCCCGGGCAGCGGGGAGGTCGCCTCCGGCTGGACCGGCGGCTGAGGCTGCGCGCCCGGTGCGGCCGTGGCCCGGCCCGCGCCGGTGGCGGGCCGCTGGGCCTGCGGACCTCGGGTGTCCGTCACAGTTCCCCCCTGGGATCCATGCGTGTCGGGCGAGGACGACTCGGTCTCGGGGGACTTGATCGCCTGCAGGTTGGTCGTATGCGGGTCTGTCGTGCCCGCGCCCGGCGTGTTCGAGTCTGTCGCCTTCGCGGCGGAGCCACGGCCGCCGCCGTCCGTTTCCTTACCGGAAGAGGTACCGGTCGAGGTACCGACCGAACCGGCGCCCGTGGCTCCGCTCACGATGACTCACTCCTCGTGCTACTCGGCCGAGGGCGCCTCGCCCTCGTCCGTGCCGGTGGTCGCGGCGCCTTCGGCGGTCTCGTCGACGGCCACGTCGCCGTCGACCTCCTCCGCCTCGCGTCCCGCCTCGGCGTTACGTGCGATGCCGACCACGGCATCGCGCTTGCCCAGGTTGATCAGTTGGACGCCCATGGTGTCACGGCCCGTCTCCCTGACTCCGCTGACCCGCGTACGAATCACACCGCCCGACAGCGTGATGGCGAGGATCTCGTCGGTCTCCTCGACCACCAGCGCGCCGACGAGCGACCCACGATCCTCGACGATCTTGGCGGCCTTGATGCCGAGGCCGCCGCGACCCTGAACGCGGTACTCGTCGACAGCGGTCCGCTTCGCGTACCCACCGTCTGTAGCAGTGAACACGAACGTACCGGGTCGAACAACATTCATCGAGAGGAGCTGGTCGCCCTCGCGGAAGCTCATGCCCTTGACGCCCGAGGTGGCACGGCCCATGGGACGCAGAGCTTCGTCCGTGGCGGTGAACCTGATCGACTGGGCCTTCTTGCTGATCAGAAGCAGATCATCCTCGGCCGAAACGAGTTCGGCTCCGATCAGTTCGTCGTCCGAACCGTCGTCCGTCTCACGGAGGTTGATCGCGATGACACCACCAGCACGCGGCGAATCGTAATCCTTCAGAGGTGTCTTCTTGACCAGACCGCCCTTGGTGGCCAGCACCAGGTACGGCGCCACCTCGTAGGTGCGGATCGCGAGGATCTCGGCGATGGCCTCGTCCGGCTGGAAGGCCAGCAGGTTGGCCACGTGCTGTCCACGCGCGTCACGTCCGGCGTCGGGAAGCTCGTACGCCTTCGCCCGGTAGACACGGCCCTTGTTGGTGAAGAACAGCAGCCAGTGGTGCGTGGTGGACACGAAGAAGTGGTCGACGATGTCGTCTTCCTTGAGCTTCGCGCCGCGCACGCCCTTGCCGCCGCGCTTCTGGGCGCGGTAGTCGTCGGTCTTGGTGCGCTTGACGTAGCCGCCGCGCGTGACCGTGACGACGATGTCCTCCTCGGCGATCAGGTCCTCCATGGACATGTCGCCGTCGTAGGGCACCAGCATGGTCTTGCGGTCGTCGCCGTACTTCTCGACGATCGCGGCGAGTTCCTCGCTGACGATGCCGCGCTGGCGGACCGGGGAGGCGAGGATCTCGTTGTAGAGCCTGATCTTCGCCTGGAGTTCGTCGTGCTCCTGGACGATCTTCTGGCGCTCCAGGGCGGCCAGTCGCCGCAGCTGCATCTCCAGGATCGCGTTCGCCTGGATCTCGTCGATCTCCAGGAGCTGCATCAGGCCCGTGCGCGCGATGTCGACGGTGTCGCTGCGCCGGATCAGCGCGATGACCTCGTCGATGGCGTCCAGGGCCTTCAGCAGGCCGCGCAGGATGTGTGCCCGCTCCTCGGCCTTGCGCAGCCGGAACTTCGTACGCCGGACGATGACCTCGATCTGGTGCGTCACCCAGTGGCGGATGAACGCGTCGAGGGACAGCGTGCGCGGGACCCCGTCCACCAGCGCCAGCATGTTGGCGCCGAAGTTCGTCTGCAGGTCGGTGTGCTTGTACAGGTTGTTCAGTACGACCTTGGCGACCGCGTCCCTCTTCAGGACGACGACCAGGCGCTGACCGGTACGCGACGACGTCTCGTCCCGGACGTCCGCGATGCCGCCGATCTTGCCGTCCTTCACCAGGTCGGCGATCTTCTGCGCGAGGTTGTCCGGGTTCACCTGGTACGGCAGCTCCGTGACCACCAGGCACTGGCGGTTCTGGATCTCCTCGACCTCGACGACCGCGCGCATGGTGATCGAGCCGCGGCCCGTGCGGTACGCCTCCTCGATGCCCTTGCGGCCCACCACGAGGGCGCCGGTCGGGAAGTCGGGGCCCTTGATGCGCTCCATGAGCGCATCAAGGAGCTCCTCGTGCGAGGCTTCCGAGTTCTCCAGGTACCACTGGGCGCCGGCCGCGACCTCACGCAGGTTGTGCGGCGGGATGTTGGTCGCCATGCCGACCGCGATACCGGCCGACCCGTTGATCAGCAGGTTCGGGAAGCGGGCCGGCAGGACGGTCGGCTCCTGGGAGCGGCCGTCGTAGTTGTCCGTGAAGTCGACGGTCTCCTCGTCGATGTCACGGACCATCTCCATCGACAGCGGCGCCATCTTGCACTCGGTGTAGCGCATGGCCGCCGCGGGGTCGTTGCCCGGAGAGCCGAAGTTGCCGTTGGAGTCCACAAGCGGCATCCGCATCGACCACGACTGCGCGAGGCGGACCAACGCATCGTAGATCGAGGAGTCACCGTGCGGGTGGTAGTTGCCCATGACGTCGCCGACGACACGCGCGCACTTGTAGAAGCCTCGCTCGGGGCGGTAGCCGCCGTCGTACATGGCGTACAGAACGCGGCGGTGGACGGGCTTGAGACCGTCCCGGACGTCGGGCAGCGCACGCGAGACGATGACGGACATCGCGTAGTCGAGGTACGAGCGCTGCATCTCCGTCTCGAGCCCGACGGGCTCGACACGCTGGGCGATCTCGCCGCCCGCTTCGGGCGTGAGGGGGGTGATGTCGTCGGCCATTGCTGGTGAAGATCCTTTCTGATGCGGTCAGCTGAGACCGACTCAGATGTCGAGGAAACGGACGTCCTTGGCGTTGCGCTGGATGAACTGGCGGCGCGCCTCGACGTCCTCGCCCATGAGGACCGAGAACAGGTCGTCGGCCTGGGCTGCGTCGTCGAGGGTGACCTGGCCGAGGACCCGGTGCTCCTGGTCCATGGTCGTGATGCGCAGTTCCTCGGCGTTCATCTCGCCGAGACCCTTGAAGCGCTGGATCGAGTCCTCGCGGATGCGCTTGCCGCGCTGGCGACCCATCTCGATCAGTGCGTCGCGCTCGCGGTCCGAATACGCGTACTCGATGTCGTCCCGGCCCCACTTGATCTTGTACAGCGGAGGACGGGAGAGGTACACATGCCCGGCCTCGACCAGCGGCCGCATGAAGCGGAACAGGAAGGTGAGCAGCAGGGTGCTGATGTGCTGACCGTCGACGTCGGCGTCCGCCATCAGGATGATCTTGTGATAGCGCAGCTTCTCGATGTCGAAGTCCTCGTGGACTCCGGTACCGAAGGCCGAGATCAGCGCCTGGATCTCCTGGTTCTGCAGGATCTTGTCGATCCTGGCCTTCTCCACGTTGAGGATCTTGCCGCGGATCGGGAGGATCGCCTGGTACTCCGGATTACGGCCGGACTTGGCCGAGCCGCCGGCGGAGTCACCCTCGACGATGAAGATCTCGCACTTGATGGGGTCGTTCGACTGGCAGTCGGAGAGCTTGCCCGGCAGGGATGCGGTCTCCAGGAGGCCCTTGCGGCGGGTCAGGTCGCGCGCCTTGCGGGCCGCCACGCGCGCGGTGGCCGCCTGGATGCCCTTGCGGACGATGTCCGCCGCCTCGACCGGGTTGCGGTCCAGCCAGTCGTTCAGGTGCTCGTAGACCGCCTTCTGGACGAAGGTCTTGGCCTCCGTGTTGCCCAGCTTGGTCTTGGTCTGGCCCTCGAACTGCGGCTCGCTGAGCTTCACAGAGATGATCGCCGTCAGACCCTCGCGGATGTCGTCACCCGTGAGGTTGTCGTCCTTCTCGCGCAGCAGCTTCTTGTCGCGCGCGTACTTGTTGATCAGGTTGGTGAGCGCCGAGCGGAAGCCCTCTTCGTGCGTACCGCCCTCATGCGTGTGGATGATGTTCGCGAAGGAGTACACGCCCTCGCTGTAACCACTGTTCCACTGCATGGCGACTTCGAGGGAGAGGCTCTTGTCCTTGTCCTCGGCCTCGAGGTCGATCACCGTCGGGTGGACCGCATCTCCCTTGCGGGAGTTGAGGTACTTCACGAAGTCGACGATGCCGCCCTCGTAGTGGTACGTGACGGTCTTGACCTCGGCGGTCTCGTCCGCGCCGGCCTCGTCCGCCCCGGAGGTGGCCTTGGCCGACTCGCGCTCATCGGTGAGCTTGATCGTCAAGCCCTTGTTGAGGAACGCCATCTCCTGGAAACGCCGCGAGAGCGTCTCGAAGGAGTACTCCGTGGTCTCGAAGATGTCGCTGTCGGCCCAGAAGGTGACCGACGTCCCGGTCTCCTCCGTGGCCTCGTGCTTGACCAACGGCGCCGTGGGGACGCCCATCTTGTAGTCCTGCGTGTGGCGGTACCCGTCGGTCTTGACCTCGACGGCGACCTTCGACGACAGGGCGTTCACCACGGAGACGCCCACGCCGTGCAGACCGCCGGAGACCGCGTAGCCGCCGCCGCCGAACTTGCCGCCCGCGTGCAGCACGGTCAGCACGACCTCGAGGGCCGGCTTGCCCTCGGAGGCGACGATGCCCACCGGGATGCCGCGGCCGTTGTCGACGACCCGGACGCCGCCGTCGGCGAGGATCGTCACATCGATGGTGTCCGCGTGGCCGGCCAGCGCCTCGTCGACCGAGTTGTCGACGACCTCGTACACGAGGTGGTGAAGTCCGCGCTCGCCGGTCGAGCCGATGTACATACCGGGTCGCTTGCGGACCGCGTCCAGGCCCTCGAGGACGGTGATGGCGCTGGCGTCGTACGCCGTGGCCACTGTTGAGGCCTCGGCACCTGTGGCCGGGGCCTCGCTGGACAGAATGTTCTCGTTGGGGTTGCCGGAATCGGCCACGAAGCGCCCTTTCTGGCACAGCACGAGCCGGGCTCGTCGGCGGGTTGCCGGAGCGGCTGCGGCATGTTGCGTTGGTAAGCCTTGATCAGCGTTGCTCAGCTTTTCCCGGACGGTCCCCACGATTGGGGCGGGATTAGCTTCCAGTCTACCGGTAGCGCCGACAGTGATGGGGGTTTGCCGGTACCTGAGTCCGCATGTGCCGCCCTCAACCGGCGTCTTCCGGGTCCCCATATACGGAACGGGGCTCAAAGAGGCTCACGGAGGCACTCAGCGCTTCGAGCTGTCAACCCTTGGCTACTTGGGAGTCAGGTCAGGATTCGCAACCGCGCGCAGTGCCACGACGGGATCACCCGAGACCTGCGGTTGTGATCTCAGTCACTCCCCGCGACGGCTGCTCATGCGTGGGCGCAGCCGGTCACTCCCGGGCGCGTCCGTCACCCGTAGGTGTCGCCGGGGCCCGTGCTGCCGGGGGCGCGCAGCGGCCCGTAGCGGCGGGGAGGACCACCGGGACCCTGCACCTTGATCAGTATCACCGTGCCGTGGCCCAGGTCCTCGTTCAGGCGTGCGATCAGCTGCGGGGCGAGCAGCCGAAGGTTCGTCGCCCAGGCCGTGGAGTCGCAGCGCACGACCAGGACTCGCTCGTCCTCGTCGTACTTCTCCGGCTCACAGTGCTTGGCCAGGTCCTCGCCGACGATCTGCGGCCAGCGGCCCATCACCCCGCCCACCGCGGCCGGCGCCTCCCAACCGCGCTCTGTGATCAGCCGGTTGATCGCGGCGCCCAGCGCCATGGGGTCGCGTCCGTCGGCGCGCGCGCCGGAGCGCAGACCGCCGCGACGCGCCTGCTTCTTCTGCTGCACCGCGTCCCCACGCGCGCGTGCCTGCTCCTTCGCGGCCCTGAGCGCCACGCGCGCGAGGTCGACGCCGGAGGGCTCGGGCTTCTTCTCGAGGGCCGGTCCGTCTTCGGTACTCATGCGCGTTCCACCGTCCCGTCCGACACGGTGTACCGCGTCCCCGCCAGTACATGCGGTACGTCGTCGTCGACCGCGGCCGTCACCAGGACCTGCTCGCCGGGCGCGACCAACTCGGCCAGCCGCTCGCGGCGACGGGTGTCCAACTCGGCGAAGACGTCGTCCAGGACGAGCACGGGCTCGTTGCCCTCCGCTCTCAGGAGGTCGTACGACGCCAGACGCAGGGCCAGCGCGTACGACCACGACTCGCCGTGCGACGCATAGCCCTTGGCGGGCATCTGTCCGAGCTTGAGCAGCAGTTCGTCCCGGTGCGGTCCGACGAGCGTGACGCCCCGCTCGATCTCCTGCTTGCGGGTTTCGGCCAGCGCCGCCATGAGCTGCTCGTAGAGGGCCTCGCGCGTGTGCGCCTCACCCGGCGCGGACGGCTTGTACTCCAGGGCGACCGGGCCGCCGCCGGGCGCCAGTTGCTCGTATGCCTTGTCGGCCAGCGGCTGGAGCGCCGCGATCAGGTCGAGTCGCTGGGCGAGCACTTCGGCACCCACGCGCGCGAGATGCTGGTCCCAGACGTCGAGGGTGGACAGGTCCATGGAACGGCCGCCGTGCCGACGGGCGAGCGCGGCCGACTTCAGCAGCGTGTTGCGCTGCCTGAGGACCCGCTCGTAGTCGGAACGAACACCGGCCATACGCGGAGAGCGTGCCGTGATCAGCTCGTCGAGGAAGCGGCGCCGCTCGCCGGGATCGCCCTTGACCAGCGCGAGGTCCTCGGGCGCGAACAGCACAGTCCGTACGATCCCCAGCACGTCACGTGGTCTGACCTGCGAGGATCTGTTGACGCGGGCCCGGTTGGCCCGACCGGGGTTCAGCTCCAGCTCGACCAGCTGCTGCCGCTCGCCCTGTCTGACCTGGGCCCGGATGACCGCTCGGTCGGCGCCCATGCGGACCAGCGGGGCGTCCGAGGAGACACGGTGACTGCCGAGGGTGGCGAGGTAGCCGATCGCCTCGACCAGATTCGTCTTGCCCTGCCCGTTCGGGCCGACGAAGGCGGTGACGCCCGGGTCGAGCGGAACTTCGACCCGGGCGTACGAGCGGAAGTCGGCCAGCGACAGATGCGTGACGTGCATGGTCGTGCGCGACCTCCCCCAGCTCGTGGACTGCAGCTCGTGGACCGCTGTGCGGCCCTGTGGATTACTTCTTCTCGACCGCGTGGCCGCCGAACTGGTTCCGCAGCGCGGCGACCATCTTCATCTGCGGCGAGTCCTCCTGGCGCGAGGCGAACCGCGCGAAGAGGGAGGCCGTGATCGCGGGCAGCGGCACGGCGTTGTCGATGGCGGCTTCCACAGTCCAGCGTCCCTCGCCGGAGTCCTGTGCAAAACCCTTCAGCCTGTCCAGGTGCTCGTCCTCGTCGAGGGCGTTCACCGCGAGGTCGAGCAGCCAGGAGCGGATGACCGTGCCCTCCTGCCAGGAGCGGAAGACCTCCCGGACGTCGGTCACGGAGTCGACCTTCTCCAGAAGCTCCCAGCCCTCGGCATAGGCCTGCATCATGGCGTACTCGATGCCGTTGTGGACCATCTTCGCGAAGTGGCCCGCACCGACCTTGCCGGCGTGCACCGCACCGGCGTCGCCCTCCGGTTTGAGTGCGTCGAAGATCGGCTGCACCTTGGCGACGTTCTCCGCATCACCGCCGTACATCAGTGCGTAGCCGTTCTCCAGGCCCCAGACGCCGCCGGAGACTCCGCAGTCGACGAAGCCGATGCCCTTGGCTGCCAGCTCCTGAGCGTGCTTCTCGTCGTCCGTCCAGCGGGAATTCCCGCCGTCCACGAGGACATCACCGGGCTCCAGCAGTTCGGCGAGGTCGTCGACGGTCGACTGGGTGGGGGCACCGGCCGGCACCATCACCCAGATCACGCGCGGCCCCTTGAGCTTGCCCACAAGCTCTCGAAGGCTGTGGACATCGGCGAGGTCCGGGTTACGGTCGTATCCGATGACGGTGTGGCCTGCGCGGCGGATCCGCTCGCGCATGTTGCCGCCCATCTTGCCGAGGCCGACGAGACCGAGCTCCATCAGTTGTTCCTTAGGTTTTGCGACGTGGCGTGACGGCACATACGTACCGCGGCACTTTCGTACCTGCGTCCGAGCCTAAACCCGGACGCCCGCGCACATCTGTGGGCATACGCGCTCATACGTACGCCCCGACCTGCGGGTTTCTGAAGGATCGGTCAGCCGCTCAGCCGCACCGGCATGATCAGGTACTTGTAGGCCTCGTCCGCCTCGGCGTCCAGGGCCGGCCTGCCGCTGAGCAGCGCGGGCTTCGTGGACGTCGTGAAGGACAGCTGGGCCACCGGCGAGTCGATGGCGCTCAGGCCGTCCAGCAGGAACGTCGGGTTGAAGGCGATCGAGACGTCGTCGCCCTCCAACTGGGCGTCGACCCGCTCCACAGCCTGTGCGTCGTCGCTGGAACCGGCTTCGAGGATCAGCACACCCTGCTCGAAGCTGAGCCGCACCGGGGTGTTGCGCTCGGCGACCAGGGCCACGCGCTTGACGGCCTCCACGAAGGGGGCGGTCTCGATGACGGCAACGGAGTTGAACTCCGTCGGGAACAACGAGCGGTACTTCGGGAGGTCGCCCTCCAGCAGACGCGTCGTCGTACGACGGCCGGCGCCCTCGAAGCCGATCAGGCCCTCGCCCGACCCCCCGCCGGACAGCGCCAGGATGACGCTGTCGCCGCTCGTGAGGGCCTTGGCGGTGTCCAGGAGCGTCTTGGCGGGCACCAGCGCGACCGCGGACGCCTCCGGGTTCTCCGGCTTCCACAGGAACTCACGGACCGCGAAACGGTAGCGGTCGGTGGACGCCAGCGTGACCGTGTCGCCCTCGATCTCGATGCGCACACCGGTGAGGACGGGCAGCGTGTCGTCACGGCCGGCGGCGATGGCGACCTGGGCGGCGGCCGCGGCGAAGACCTCGCCGGGGACCGTGCCCGTCGCGTTCGGCATCTGCGGCAGGGCCGGGTACTCCTCCACAGGCAGGGTGTGGAGTGTGAACCGTGAGGAGCCGCAGACCACCGTGGCCCGTACACCGTCTGTGGAAATCTCCACCGGGCGGTTGGGAAGGGCGCGCGAGATGTCGGCAAGCAGGCGGCCGGAGACCAGCACCGTGCCCTCCTCCTCGACCTCCGCCTCCACGGACACCCGTGCGGAGACCTCGTAGTCGAAGCTGGAGAGGCTCAGCTGGCCGTTCTCGGCCTTCAGGAGAAGGCCGGCGAGGACCGGCGCCGGCGGACGGGCCGGGAGGCTGCGCGCCGCCCAGGCCACTGCCTCCGCGAGTACGTCGCGTTCCACCCGGATCTTCACTGTTGCCGCCTCCTGCTGTTGCCGGCGCTTCTCGCCCTGCCTGGCTTCGTCGTCTGTCTCGGTGTCGTCGGTCCCTGTGAGGGGAAGGACTGCGGGAACAGTCTGACGCACGGCACTGACAGTAGGTGCCTCTCGGGGTCAAGTCGTGACGAGGGGCAGTCGGGGGCCGGACAGTGAGTTGTGCACAGGACCCACTTCGAAACGGATTCCCAGCTCTCTCTAGTTGGGAGTAGTAGTAGGGCCTGTGGATACCGTGGATAACCCCGTTTTCCCAGCTCAGAGCAGAAATTTTGTCCACCGACCCTGTGGGCGACGACGGTGGACAACCGGGCTTCTCTGTGGAGAACAGAAAGTTCTGCACACTCCATGCACAGCCTCGGGCCACTTCTCCCCAGCGCCGTCCCCAGCTTTACCCACGTTTCCCACAGCCCAACCTGGCACCTTCGTGTGACGCCTTTCACTCGGGACGGTGAGCAGGCGCGTCGCGTTGCCGAACAGTGGACAGCGGTGTGGAGAAGCTGGGGATCGCTGGGGACAACCGACCTCAGCCTGTGGGCGGCCGGTGGACAACTCGATGCACAGGCTGTGGATCATCTCGCCGTCCACAGCCTGTGGAGATCGTTCGTCCACCAATCCACAGCCACCTGACCTGGTCTGATGGTCTCTCGCCAGGAGTCCCTGTGGACACGATCTGGACAACTTCCCAGTCCCCAGCATGTGGACGGAAGAAAGTCCCCGGATCTGTGGAGAGAGGCCGTAACGCGGCAGGTATTCGAACAGCGGATGTCGTGTCAGGGCCCGGTGCCGCTCTCCGGAACGACGAAGGGCGCCCCCGGGAACTCGTCCCGGGAGCGCCCTCAGAGGCGTACGAGCGGCTCTGTCAGCCGTTCTTGATGCGGTTGGTCAGCTCGGTGACCTGGTTGTAGATGGAGCGCCGCTCGGCCATCAGATTGCGGATCTTGCGATCCGCGTGCATGACCGTCGTGTGGTCGCGGCCGCCGAACAGTGCGCCGATCTTCGGCAGGGAGAGGTCCGTCAGTTCGCGGCACAGGTACATGGCGATCTGGCGGGCGGTCACCAGCGCACGGCCGCGCGAGGTGCCGCACAGGTCCTCGACCGTGAGGCCGAAGTAGTCGGCGGTAGCGCCCATGATGGCCGTGGAGGTGATCTCGGGCGCCGAGTCCTCTCCGCCGGGGATGAGGTCCTTGAGGACGATCTCCGTGAGGCCCAGGTCCACGGGCTGCCGGTTGAGCGATGCGAACGCCGTCACCCGGATCAGCGCCCCCTCCAGCTCGCGGATGTTGCGCGAGATCCGCGAGGCGATGAACTCCAGTACCTCCGGCGGGGCGTTGAGCTGCTCCTGGACCGCCTTCTTACGAAGGATGGCGATGCGGGTCTCCAGCTCCGGTGGCTGGACGTCGGTGATCAGGCCCCACTCGAAACGGTTCCGCAGCCGGTCCTCCAGGGTCACCAGCTGCTTGGGCGGCCGGTCGCTGGACAGCACGATCTGCTTGTTGGCGTTGTGGAGCGTGTTGAAGGTGTGGAAGAACTCCTCCTGCGTCGACTCCTTGTCCGCGAGGAACTGGATGTCGTCGACGAGCAGGATGTCCATCTCGCGGTAGCGCTTGCGGAAGCTGTCGCCCTTGCCGTCGCGGATGGAGTTGATGAACTCGTTGGTGAATTCCTCGGAGCTCACGTAGCGGACACGCGTGCCCGGGTAGAGGCTGCGCGCGTAGTGCCCGATCGCGTGCAGAAGATGCGTTTTGCCAAGTCCCGACTCCCCGTAGATGAAGAGCGGGTTGTACGCCTTCGCGGGCGCCTCCGCGACGGCCACCGCGGCCGCGTGCGCGAAACGGTTGGAGGCGCCGATGACGAACGTGTCGAAGAGGTACTTCGGGTTCAGGCGCGCGGTCGGCTCGCCCGGGCCGGTCGCCGGCGCGGGCTGCGCCGCCAGCGGGCCCGGGGCACCGGTGGTGGGCAGATGGGAACCGACGGGACCGCCGCGGTTCACATGCCCAGAGCCCGACGGCTCGGGCCGCTCGCGGCGGGCGTCGCGATGGTCCTCGTCGGCGCGGTGGCGGCCGTAGTCCGGTCGCTGGTCGTAGTCGGGGCGCTGGTTGTCGTACGACGGGCGCTCCATCGACTGCGGACGGTAGTCCTGTGAGTACGAGTCGTTGGACTGGGATCCGTACGAGTCCTGGGAGGGCGCGCCGTAGGAGTCCCGCGAGGGGGGGCCGTAGGAGTCCTGTGATGGCGAGGCGTAGGGGTCGCGCTCGGGGAAGCCGAGGCGCTGTTGCTGCCAGCCGTACTCGTCCTGCTGCGGGCGTGGCCAGGTGCCGGGTTCGGGGCGCTGATATTCCGAGGGGTAGGCCGGGCGGGCGGTCGGGAGCCCGTCCGGGCGGGGCGTGTGGTCGCCCTGGGGGCCGGGGTGCTGGTCGGAGCGGCCCGGCCTCTGGTCGTCGGCGCGGTGGCGGCCGTAGCCCTCGTACTGGCCGGAGGGAAGCTCGGGCTCCTCGTAGCGCTGCTGGGGCCGACTCGGCGGGGGCGAGGGTTCGCCGGCGGAGTCGTCGACGGTGATCGCGATGCGGATAGGACGGCCGCACTCGCGGCTCAGTGTCTCGCTGACGACGGGGGCGAGGCGGCCTTCGAGCACACCCTTCGCAAATTCGTTCGGTACGGCAAGCAGTGCGGTGTCCGCTACGAGTGCGAGCGGCTGGCAGCGTCGGATCCAGTGCTCGTCCTTGACCTCGACACCCTGCCCACGCCCTTCACCGAGAAGCTGCTCGAGTACTCGTGGCCACACTGCGGCAAGATCGGCAGGTACGTCAGCCACAGGGCACGCTCTCTCACGGGTCCCACGAACGTGTGGTTCGGGAACGGTCGGGATTCAAATGGGGTGGGGCAGATGCAGGGGAACGAATCGGAGTCCAGCCACGGTAGTCAGGGCGACGGGTGCGGTTCAAGTTGTTGTCCCCAGGCTGTGGATAGTGTCTCCCGGTGGCCGCTGGTTTGACCGGATGGCTCAGCCGCGCGTACCGTAACCAGGTCGAGTTGTCGATGGCTGCTGCCGCCTGCCTCCGATGGGCACAGATCATTTGGGTGATCGGTCAGCGGTGCACTCGGGCGTAACGCGAGCTACTCGTGGGCGCACGGTGACAGCCAGGACGGCACCCCGAAAACCCCGATTTATTCTGGAGCCCCCGAGTGAGCAAGCGCACCTTCCAGCCGAACAACCGTCGTCGTGCCAAGACCCACGGCTTCCGCCTGCGGATGCGCACCCGCGCCGGCCGCGCGATTCTCGCGAACCGTCGTGGCAAGGGTCGCGCCAGCCTGTCCGCCTGATTCCGGTCAGGTCATGACATCGTGCTGCCCACCGAGAACCGGCTGAGGCGGCGCGAGGACTTCGCGACCGCGGTACGACGAGGTCGTCGGGCCGGACGCCCGTCTCTCGTCGTCCATCTTCGTAGCGGTGCCACGGACCCGCACGCGCCTGGGGAGAGCGCTCCCCCGACGCGTGCGGGTTTCGTCGTGAGCAAGGCCGTGGGCGGAGCCGTGGTGCGCAACAAGGTGAAGCGCAGGCTTCGCCATCTGATGCGCGATCGAGTCGCCCTCTTGCCCCCCGGTAGCCTGGTAGTCGTACGAGCGTTGCCCGGTGCGGGGGACGCCGATCATGCACAACTGGCCCAAGACCTGGATGCCGCCCTGGAGCGGTTGCTGGGAGGGGGCGCGCGATGAAGTACCCGCTGCTGGCGCTGATCAAGCTGTACCAGTGGACCATCAGCCCGTTGCTCGGGCCGGTGTGCAAGTACTACCCGTCGTGCTCCCACTACGGGTACCAGGCCATCGACCGGCATGGTGCGATCAAGGGCACGGGACTCACGGCCTGGCGCATCCTGCGGTGCAATCCGTGGTCGCTCGGCGGTGTGGACCATGTCCCACCGCGCAAGCGTCCGCGGTGGCACGAAATGCTGCGTGACGCCTGGCGTACACGCAAGGGCGGGCCCTCCTCCGCCGACCCGGCCACCGAGGGGCAGGCTCTTACGAGCCCGGCCGCAGAGACCCCGTCCCATGCCCAAGGAGCATGATTAGTGGACACGATTGCCAGCTTCTTCAGCTTCATCACGACACCTGTCTCCTGGGTCATCGTCCAGTTCCACACGGTGTACGGCGCCCTCTTCGGCGACGACTCCGGGTGGGCCTGGGGCCTGTCCATCGTGTCCCTGGTGATTCTGATCCGTATCTGCCTGATCCCGCTCTTCGTGAAGCAGATCAAGGCGACCCGGGCCATGCAGACGCTGCAGCCCGAGATGAAGAAGATCCAGGAGCGATACAAGAACGACAAGCAGCGCCAGTCCGAAGAGATGATGAAGCTGTACAAGGAGACGGGCACCAACCCGCTCTCCTCGTGCCTTCCCATCCTGGCGCAGTCACCGTTCTTCTTCGCTCTGTACCACGTGCTCAACGGCATCGCGAACAACGACACCATCGGTGTCATCAACGACAGCCTGCTGCAGAGCGCCCAGAAGGCGCACATCTTCGGTGCTCCGCTGGCCGCGAAGTTCACCGACAGCTCGGCGGACGTCACCGCGCTCGACGCCTCTCTGACCACCGTCCGCATCGTGACCGCGGTCATGATCATCATGATGTCGGCGTCGCAGTTCTACACGCAGCGCCAGCTGATGACCAAGAACGTCGACACCACGGTGAAGACACCGTTCATGCAGCAGCAGAAGATGCTGATGTACGTCTTCCCTGTCATGTTCGCCGTCTTCGGCATCAACTTCCCGGTCGGTGTCCTCGTCTACTGGCTGACCACCAACGTGTGGACCATGGGCCAGCAGATGTACGTGATCCGCAACAACCCGACTCCGGGTTCCAAGGCTCAGGCGGCGTACCTGGAGCGTCTGTACAAGCACGTCACGCACCACGGCAAGACGCGCGGCCGCGGGGAGAAGGCCATCGTCAAGGCCATCGTGACCAAGGGCCGCGACCGCAATGAGTTCGAGCGCAAGTTCATCAATGGCCTGAACAAGGCGGGCCTCACGGCCCAGGCCGACGGCACCGTGGTGAAGGGCGAGGCCCAGGTCGCAGCGGAGACCGAGGACGGTACGGCGACGAGCGCCGCCACTCCCAAGCGGCAGCAGCCCAAGCGGCAGAGCAAGTCCCAGCGGCAGTCCGGTAGTCCCAAGGCAGCCGACGAGGGCCCGTCACTGACCAAGAGCGAGGGCCCGTCACTGACCAAGTCCGACGAGCCCGAGGACACCAAGCCCCCCGCCGCCGCCAAGAAGCCCGGCGGTACCCGCAGCAAGGCCCAGTCCGGACAGCGCAAGGGTCCGCAGCGGCCCAAGTCCCCGTCCAAGAAGTAAGAAGGAGTCCATCCCGTGACGGAAGGCACCACCTCCGCCGCTGCCGAGGGCGCAGACACCCTGACCCGCCTGGAGCAGGAGGGCGAGATCGCGGCGGACTACCTCGAGGGTCTGCTCGACATCGCCGATCTCGACGGTGACATCGACATGGACGTCGAGGCCGATCGCGCCGCTGTGTCGATCATCAGCGACGCGGGCGGCCGCGATCTGCAGAAGCTGGTCGGCCGCGACGGCGAGGTGCTGGAAGCCCTGCAGGAGCTCACGCGCCTTGCCGTGCACCGGGAGACCGGGGACCGCAGTCGGCTGATGCTGGACATCGCGGGTTACCGCGCCAAGAAGCGCGCCGAGCTGTCCGAGCTCGGTGCCAAGGCCGCGGCCGAGGTCAAGAGCACCGGCGAGTCCGTGAAGCTGGACCCGATGACGCCGTTCGAGCGCAAGGTCGTGCACGATGCGGTCAAGGCCGCCGGCCTGCGCAGCGAGTCCGAGGGCGAGGAGCCGCAGCGCTTCGTCGTCGTGCTTCCCGCCTGATCGGTCCGTACGTTCCTCCGGCCCCGTCTGTTGCGCAGGCGGGGCCGAACTTTGTCAGCCTGATAGTTCTGGTGGTTCTTGCGTCGGCGCCCGGTGCGTCTACGCGGTACGGAAGGACGGTCCCCCGTGACGGAGGCAGCGGAGCTTCCCCCCGCGCCCGAACATGCCCGCGAGGTTTTCGGTGATCGCTTCGCGGACGCGGTGCGATACGCGGAGCTGCTCGCCGAGGCGGGCGTGCAGCGCGGTCTGATCGGTCCGCGTGAGGTGCCGCGACTCTGGGAACGACACCTGCTGAACTGTGCGGTGCTGTCGGAGGTCGTTCCCGAGGGCGTGACGGTGTGCGATGTCGGCTCGGGCGCGGGTCTGCCCGGCATTCCCCTGGCGCTCGTCCGTGAGGACCTGAAGATCACGCTGCTGGAGCCCCTGCTGCGGCGCACCAACTTCCTGACCGAGGTCGTGGAGCTGCTGGGTCTGGACCATGTGACGGTCGTGCGTGGGCGGGCCGAAGAGGTCATGGGCAAGCTCACGCCCGTCCATGTGGTGACGGCACGGGCTGTCGCGCCGCTGGACCGGCTGGCGACCTGGGGCATTCCCCTGCTGCGTCCGTACGGGGAGATGCTCGCACTCAAGGGCGACACCGCGGAGGAGGAGCTCAAGAGCGCGGCGACGGCACTGAGCAAGCTCGGTGCCGTGGAGACGTCCATCCTGCACGTGGGTGAAGGCGTGGTGGATCCGTTGTCCACCGTCGTGCGGGTGGAGGTCGGCGAGAGTCCGGGTGGGGTGCGCTTCGCGGCGAAGCGGGCGAAGGCGGCCAGAACCGGACGTGCACGTCGGCGGCGCTGATCCGCCCTGACGACGAGACGTACTCCACACAAGCTGTCAACGTACGCATGCCGGAGTGTCGCGACAGTTCGGGCCCCGCTGCTGTGCATCGTGTTTCACGTGAAACGTCGCTCATTGCTGCACGGCATCATCAGCCGGGGCCGCGCCGCGGCCGAACCCCGCGACCGCAGGCCTCTTGGTTCACTCGATGAGGGACCTGAGTTGTCCACAGAGGTGGATTTCTCCACAGAACAACAGGCCTCACTGGTTCACGACCCCGAAGGCATGGGAGGCTCTGTTCATTGCGAGCCTGAAGTCGAGGAGAGTGAATCCTTGCGGTCCGACGCCAACATCGCGGGACCGATGACCGATCCGGTCCCCGGTCCCCGTACCGAGTCGATGGGGGAGGATGTTTCACGTGAAACACCGCCCCCTATGGACGACACTCCGATCGGTCGTGCTGCCCAACTGGCGGTGGAAGCTCTGGGCCGCGCAGGCGAAGGTCTGCCGCGTCCCGAGCAGACCCGCGTCATGGTGGTCGCCAACCAGAAGGGCGGTGTGGGCAAGACGACGACGACCGTCAACCTTGCCGCTTCACTCGCCCTGCACGGCGCCCGTGTCCTGGTCATCGACCTCGACCCGCAGGGCAACGCATCCACGGCGTTGGGGATCGACCATCACGCCGAGGTCCCTTCCATCTACGACGTGCTGGTCGACAGCAGGCCCCTCGCCGAGGTCGTCCAGCCGGTCCCCGACGTAGAAGGTCTCTTCTGTGCTCCTGCCACGATCGATCTCGCCGGTGCGGAGATCGAGTTGGTGTCCCTTGTGGCACGCGAGAGCCGACTGCAGCGGGCGATCCAGGCCTACGAGCAGCCGCTGGACTACATCCTCATCGACTGCCCGCCCTCGCTCGGCCTGCTGACGGTCAACGCGTTGGTCGCCGGCGAGGAGGTCCTCATCCCGATCCAGTGCGAGTACTACGCGCTGGAAGGCCTTGGCCAACTGCTGCGCAACGTCGATCTGGTGCGGGGGCACCTCAACCCCACCCTGCATGTATCGACGATCCTGCTCACCATGTACGACGGCCGGACGCGCCTCGCGTCCCAGGTCGCGGACGAGGTGCGCAGTCACTTCGGCGACGAGGTGCTGCGGACGAGCATTCCCCGCTCGGTCCGCATCTCGGAGGCGCCGAGCTACGGACAGACGGTGCTGACCTACGATCCAGGATCGAGTGGTGCCCTGTCCTATCTTGAGGCGGCACGAGAAATCGCGCTGAAGGGTGTAGGCGTCTCCTACGACGCGACACACGCACATATCGGCGCACAGAGCGACCGGAGCATGGTGGAGGGGATCCAGTGAGCGAGCGACGGAGGGGTTTGGGTCGTGGTCTCGGCGCACTGATCCCTGCTGCCCCGACGGAGAAGTCGGTGGCTTCGGCCGCGGTGGGGGGCGCCGCTTCGACGTCCCCGGCGGCTGTGCCGGTACTGACCACCGATCGTGGGGTGGCGGCGGCGAAGGTGGCCATGCTGCCCGCCGTTTCACATGAAACAGAGGAACCGTCGACCAACGGTGCCGTGGAGACGCCCGAGCCTCCCATGGGCGCCCACTTCGCGGAGCTCCCCCTCGACTCCATCAAGCCGAACCCCCGGCAGCCCCGTGAGGTCTTCGACGAGGACGCTCTACAGGAACTCGTCACCTCCATCAAGGAGGTCGGTCTCCTCCAGCCCGTCGTCGTACGACAGCTCGGTCCCGGGCGCTACGAGCTCATCATGGGCGAGCGGCGCTGGAGGGCTTGCCGAGAGGCGGGGCTGGAGGCGATCCCGGCGATCGTCCGGGCCACGGACGACGACAAGCTCCTCCTGGACGCCCTCCTGGAGAACCTGCACCGTGCCCAGCTGAACCCTCTGGAAGAAGCGGCCGCCTACGACCAGCTGCTGAAGGACTTCAACTGCACGCACGACCAGCTGGCGGACCGCATCGGGCGCTCCCGTCCACAGGTCTCCAACACCCTGCGTCTGCTGAAGCTCTCGCCGGCGGTTCAGCGGCGGGTGGCTGCCGGAGTCCTCTCGGCCGGACACGCGAGGGCACTGCTCTCCGTCGACGATTCGGAGGAGCAGGACCGGTTGGCCCACCGGATCGTGGCCGAGGGACTCTCGGTGCGGGCCGTAGAGGAGATCGTGACGCTGATGGGGTCTCGGCCCCAGACGGCTCAGCGCTCCAAGGGGCCACGGGCCGGTACTCGGCTCTCGCCGGCCCTGAGCGACCTCGCGACCCGCCTCTCGGACCGCTTCGAGACGCGGGTGAAGGTTGACCTCGGCCAGAAGAAGGGGAAGATCACCGTCGAGTTCGCCTCGATGGAGGACCTTGAACGGATTCTCAGCAGCCTCGCTCCCGGAGAGGGACCGGTGCTGCAGAAGAGTCTGCTGGACGGTGACTCCGAGGAGACGGACGACTGATTGTCCGGGCGGGTGGAGCGATCTCGCTCGGCCGTATGAGCGGGGGGGGGGGGGGGGGGGGGGGGGGGGGGGCCGGCCCCGGGGGGTCGGGGGCGGGGGGGGGGGGGGGGGGGCGCGGCGGGCGCGGGGGGGGGGGGGGGGGGGGCGGCGCCCCCCCCCCCCCCCCCCCCGCTCTTTGCTTTCAGGCGGTATCGGTGGAATCGCATCGTGGATACGATGCGTTTGGGTATGGCGCATCCACCCGGCAGCACCTCTGAGGGGAGAGGCAGGGGCCATGCGAATGGTGAGCCGCACCGGATTTGTGAGCGCGGGCCTGGGGCTGGGCGCGGTCGGCGGGTTCGTCGGCAGCCTGCTCAGGGAACGGAGCGCTCTGACGGCCGCCCGCGACGCGGCGGGCGAAGGAAGCGAGGAACAGCCTTCATGGGGCGTCGGCTCGTACCGCTCACGCTGGACAACCTTCAGGACCTTCCCAAGCGCTGTCGTGCGTGTGTCTTCTGGGAGTTGGACCCAGTCAGTGGTGAAGCCGCGGTAAAAGCCGGAACACCCGCCCTCGAGAAGGAGGCCTGGATCTCGGCAGTCCTGCTGGACTGGGGATCCTGCGGCAGGGTCGTGTACGTGGACGACGTACCGGTCGGCTTCGTGCTCTACGCTCCTCCGGCCTACGTGCCTCGCTCGACGGCATTTCCCACGAGTCCTGTTTCGCCCGACGCGGTTCAGTTGATGACCGCGTTCATCATGCCGGGTTACCAGGGGCAGGGGCTGGGACGGGTTATGGTCCAGACGGTGGCCAAGGATCTGCTGCGGCGGGGCTTCAAGGCGATCGAGGCCTTCGGAGACGTGCGCTGGAAGGAGCCCGCGTGCCTGCTGCCCGCCGACCATCTCCTCGCGGTGGGCTTCAAGACGGTTCGGCCTCACCCCACGTACCCGCGGCTGAGGCTGGAGCTGCGGACCACGCTCTCCTGGAAGGAGGACGTGGAGATGGCGCTGGACCGGCTTCTGGGAGCTGTACAGAAGGAGCCGGTGCTCCGGCCGCTCTGAAGCGAATGGGCCGACCCTCAGGGTCGGCCCATTCGTGTTTCACGTGAAACGTCACTCGGCGATGAAGTCCTCGAGGTCGCGGACGATCGCGGCCTTCGGCTTCGCACCGACGATGGTCTTGGCGACCTCGCCACCCTGGTACACGTTCAGGGTCGGGATGGACATGACGCCGTACTTGGCGGCCGTACCCGGGTTCTCGTCGATGTTCAGCTTGACGACCTCGATCTTGTCGCCGTACTCGGCGGCGATCGCCTCGAGGGACGGCGCGATCTGGCGGCACGGGCCGCACCAAGCAGCCCAGAAGTCCACCAGGACGGGTTTGTCGCTCTTGAGGACGTCCTGCTCGAAGGAATCGTCGGTCACATGCTTGAGGGTGCCGGCCACGGCGGGCTCCTTAACTTGTTGGTGCGGTGGGGCGGATGGGGGTCAGACGGAGGTCTTCTCGGGCTCGGCCTTCTCCTCGTCCGCGAGGGCGGCGAGGAAGCGCTCCGCGTCGAGGGCGGCGGAGCAGCCGGTGCCGGCCGCGGTGATCGCCTGGCGGTAGGTGTGGTCGACCACGTCACCGGCGCCGAAGACACCGGTCAGGTTCGTCCGCGTGGAGGGTGCCTCGACCTTCAGGTAGCCCTCCTCGTCCAACTCCAGCTGGCCCTTGAAGAGCTCGGTGCGCGGGTCGTGGCCGATTGCGATGAACAGGCCGGTGACCGGAAGGTCCGAGAGCTCGCCGGTCTTGAGGTTGCGCAGCTTCAGGCCCGAGAGCTTCTGGTCGCCCTGGATCTCGGCGACCTCGCTGTCCCACACGAACTTGATCTTCGGGTCGGCAAAGGCGCGCTCCTGCATCGCCTTGGAGGCCCGCAGGGTGTCACGGCGGTGGACGATCGTCACGGACTTGGCGAAGCGGGCGAGGAAGGTGGCCTCCTCCATCGCGGTGTCACCACCGCCGATCACGGCGATGTCCTGTTCCTTGAAGAAAAAGCCGTCACAGGTGGCGCACCAGGAGACACCGCGGCCCGAGAGGGCGTCCTCGTTGGGCAGGCCGAGCTTGCGGTGCTGGGAGCCGGTGGCGACGATGATGGCCTTGGCCTTGTGGACCGTGCCCGCGGTGTCGGTGACGGTCTTGATCTCACCGGCCAGGTCGACGTTGACGATGTCGTCCGGGACGAGCTCGGCGCCGAAGCGCTCGGCCTGAGCGCGCATGTTGTCCATGAGCTCGGGGCCCATGATGCCGTCCTGGAAGCCTGGAAAGTTCTCCACCTCGGTCGTGGTCATCAGCGCACCACCCGCCGTGACTGCGCCCTCGAACACCAGCGGCTTCAGCGACGCGCGCGCGGTGTAGAGCGCCGCCGTGTAGCCGGCGGGCCCGGAGCCGATGATGATCACGTTTCGGACGTCGCTCACGGCTTGATTCCTCGTCTCTGGACTGCGTCGTTGGACCGGGGGAGCTCCTTTCAGAACTCTCACCCCACCCAACGGATCCTAAGGGGCGCGCATTCCCGCTGTGTCCGGGCACACGGGGATGCGCCACCGTAGGGGATACCACGCGGGACGAAGACGATGCGTGCGCGCTCAGGGGCCGGTGTAGGACTGCTTCAGCAAGACCTTGGCCTTGGGGGACGACGGTTGACCCACACAGGTCGCCTCCATGAGGTAGGCGGTGATCCGGGTGCCGTCCGGGGTGTCGGGCAGGACAACGAGGAGCGCGTCCCTCCCCTTGTAGATCCCCTTCTCGGTTGCGAGCGCTGCGTCGCTGCGGCCGATGCCTTTCTGAATGCAGCCGGGGATCACCGGGTCCCTGTAGACCCTGGGCGAGTTGCTACCGGGGACGGACTCCGCGCCGAAGCTGTGGGGCGCGGGAGATCCACTGCCGGAGCTTTGGTGCTGGGCGACGAGATCGGAGACCTGCTTCTCCAGCCTCGCCTCGGAGAAGGTGTCCGCGGAGGTGGACCCCGCCTCGGGGCTGGACGGCTTGCCATCGTTCAGCGAGGACAGCAGCACGGAACCGAATCCCAGGGCGGCGGCGGTGAACACAGCGCCGAGGACAACAGCGCGGCGTCGACCGCCACGCCTGGGCTCCTTGCGACCCGGGCCGGTCGTCGAGGCGCGCGCGTGACCTGCGGGGCGGTCGGCCGACGTTTCACGTGAAACAAGCATGCTGTCGTCCGATCCGGACACGGAGGCGGGCGCCGCGTCGGACAGGGACTGGGCGCTGACTGGTGCCGACGCGTCCACGGCGTCGGGCGCCGTGGCGTGCAGCAGTGCCTCCGCGGCGAGGGCGGCGTCGATCCGGCCGGCGACATCGGCGGGCATGCGCGGGGGACCCGGCAGGGTTCCGAGCAGTCCCCGGATCTCTTCAAGGGAAGCGTGGACGTCCGCGCAGAGTTCACACTGGTCCAGATGCTGACGTACCTCCGCGGTTCGGGACGGCGGGAGCAGGCCTTCGGTGAGGTCGGAGATCTCCGCGACGTCCGGGTGCCCGGCTGTGTCTGTCGTTGATGTCACGCTCGCCCACCTCCGCCCTTCACTGCAGCTGAATCGCTTGGTCCCGTATCCGGCGGCCCCGCCTGACGCGGTCCCGCTGCGGGTGGGACGGATGTCCCCTGCGTCCGGTTCCGCCCCTCGCCCGCTTCTCTGTCGGCGCCGGTGTTTTCCGGCCGCAGATGCTTGAGCAGGGGCAAGAGTCTGGCGCGGCCGCGGGCACAGCGGCTCTTCACCGTCCCGGTCGGCACGTCGAGCATGTGGGCGGCCTCGGCGACCGGGTAACCCTGCATGTCCACCAGGACGAGCGCGGCCCGCTGGTCGGGCGGAAGGGTGGCGAGTGCCTCCAGGAGCTGACGGTGAAGGTCGTTGCGCTCCGCTGGCGCCGAGGCCGACTCGTGCGGCTCGAGGAGCTGCTCCAGGCGCTCGGTGTCGTCGACGGGGGACGTCTTGCGGGAGGCGGCCTTACGGGCGCGGTCCAGACAGGCGTTCACCGTGATCCGGTGCAGCCATGTCGTGACCGCCGACTGGCCCCGGAAGGTGTGGGCGGCCCGGTAGGCGGAGACGAGGGCGTCCTGGACGGCGTCAGCGGCCTCCTCCCGGTCTCCCAGCGTCCGCAGGGCCACCGCCCAGAGCCGGTCCCGGTGTCGGCGTACGAGCTCACCGAAGGCGTCGGCATCGCCCTCGACATGGCGGGCCAAGAGGTCCCGATCGCTCGTGTCGCCGTATGCGGTGTCATCTGCCATCGGGTCCCCTCCCCCTCGTCCTTAGCTGGTCACCTTGATGTCCGCCACCCGGCCGCGCCATTCACCGTCAATCTGCGGCAGTTTGGTCAGCCAGACCAGAAGGTAGCGGGACTTGAGGGACTCGTCGGGTTTGAGGGTCACGCTCGTGCCGGAGCCGCCGGCGACCTTCGTGTAGGCGTCGAAGGACGTGGGCTGTGAACTCGCGTCACTGGAAGCGGCGCGGAGTTCGACGGACGTGTCCCCCACGAAGGAAACAGTCACCTTCCCGACCTCCTGGACCTTGCCGAGATCGAGGATGACACCGACGCCGGGCTTCAGTCGGCCGAAGTCGGAACTCAGGTAGTAGTCCGTCTGCCAGTACGTGCTGGGGGAGTTGTCGTAGACCTTGTCTATGTCGCGCGGCTTCTCCGAGCCGTCGGCGCCGAACGGGTCGAAGTCATGAGCACCGCTGATGGAGATCGGAGTGCTGGCCGGCTTCGTCGGGGTCTTGTCGTCCCCGTCCGTTGTCTGAGTCTGGTTCGTTTCCTCGGACTTGCCGCCCCGGTCCATGATCGCGTCCGCCAACTGCCAGCTGCCCAGGCCGAGGGCGGCGATGAGGAGGGCCGAGACCGCCCACTTCAGCGCCCTGCCGGTACGGCTCTGCAGCGGGGGCGGCGGGGTCGGCACGGGCTGGGTGACGCCAGGACGTGGCGCCTGGCGGCCGTACGTGCCCTGCTGGTACGTCGTGCGCTGGTAGTCCGGCGGGGCGGTGAACGCCGGCTCCGGCGGGCGGATGCGAGGCATCTCGCCGATCGCCTTCACCAACTCCTCGGGTGTGGTGCACGGGGACTCGTGGCGAGAGGCGGTCGCACCGTCGTTGGCGAGTGCGCGCATGGCCAGCTCGGACAGGCCGCGGTGGACGCCGGCACGCACCTGGTCGGGGGCGATGAGGCCGATGTCCTTGGGCAGGCCGGACAGTCCGTAGGCGTCGTTCTCGTACGGCCAGCGCTGGGTGAGTGCCGCGTACAGCAGGGCGCCGATCGCCTCCGTGTCGGTGCGCTGCGGGGTCTCGGAGCTGATGCCGCGCAGGGCGGCGTTCACGGCGAGACCACGGATGCGCCACTGGCCGGTCGAGGTGCGCAGTACGGCATTGGGGTTCAGACGCAGATGGGCCAGGCCTTCGCGGTGGGCGGCGGCCATGGCGGCGGTGGTCTGGCTGACCAACTGATAGGCGTCGTACACCTCCAAGGGACCGGAGGCGAGAAGGGCGGTCAGCTCGGTGGCGTCGGGCAGCCACTCGTGGACGACGTAGACGAGGTCGTTCTCCTCGACGGCGTCGAGTACTTGGACGAAGCGCGGGTCGCCCAGCAGTGCTGAGGAGCGGGCCGCAGCCAGCACCGAACGGGCCCGTGAGTGGTCCGCGGGCAACAGGTGGACGCCGACGGCGCGACGCAGCTTCTCGTCCACGGCACGCCAACTGCTGAATCCGTCCAGACGGGTGACGCATTCCTCGAGCCGGTAGCGTCTGGCGAGCTTGTGTCCGCTGTGCAGCTCCGGTGGTGAGACCTTCCCGGGACTCTCGGTCCCGCCACTCCCCTGTGCCTCGACGTCTTCCGTGTCCCGCTCCCGGTTCTTGGCCACCCCGTCGGCCGTGGACTGGTCCGCCTCGGCGGTCAGCGGCTTGTCACCGCTGTTGTCTGCCACGTCGACGGCAGCTGTGCTCCGTTCCGCCACCGTCGTTCCTGCCTCCCCATCCATTGCGCGTCGTGTGACGCCGAAACCAATTGTGCCCACAGTCCGCCGCTATGCACGACACACGGTGGCGGACGATGGTTGTGCGCGTACCCCCGCCTCAGCGCCCCAGGCGCCCGCGGACCATGCCGACCAGTGAGTTCAGCTCCTCGATGCGCATCTTGCGGGCGGCGACGAAGAAGATTCCGAGCAGTACCGCCCCGCCGGCGATCAGCGCGGCGAAGGAACCGAGGACGCCCTGGCCGAGGGTGTGGCCGATGCCGTAGCAGGCAGCGCCGCTGAGCAGGGCCGCCGGTACTGAGGCGATGCAGAGGCGGGCATACGTCCGCAGGACGCGCCCGCCGTCCAGGTCACCGCCCAGCCGTTTGCGCAGCCGGCGCCACGCGACGCCGACACCGGTCGCGTACGCCAGGCCGTACGCGGCGGCCATGCCGACCACGGCCCAGCGGGCGGGCAGCACGGCGAAGCAGACGGCAGAGGCGGCGGCGTTGACGGCCGCAACGATGACCGTGTTGTAGAAGGGGGTCCGGGTGTCCTCGTACGCGTAGAAGGCGCGCAGGACGACGTATTGCACCGAGTACGGGATCAGGCCGAGGCCGAAGGCCATCAGCATGAAGCCCATGTTCGTGGCCTGGTCGGCGCCTGAGGAACCGAAGATCAGCGTGCACATCGGGATGCCGAGGGAGACGAACCCGAAAGCGATCGGCACGATGGCGACGGCCGTCGTCCGCAGGCCCTGGGAGATGTCGTCACGGACAGCGCCGCCGTCGTCCTCCGCAGCCGAGCGGGAGATACGCGGAAGCAGGGCGGCCATCAGGGAGACCGTGATGATGGCTTGCGGAAGGCCCCAGATCAGCTGCGCGTTGGCGTAGGCGGCAAAACCGGTGCCCTTGACGCCGGAGTCGATGCCGGCGGCGGTGGACAGCTGGGTGACCACAAGCGCCCCCGCCTGGTTGGCCAGGACGAACAGGATGGTCCACTTGGCGAGCATGGCGGCCTTGCCGAGGCCGTGGCCCTTCCAGTCGAAGCGTGGGCGTACCCGGAAGCCGGTCTCGCGTAGATACGGGATCATCGCGAGGGCTTGGACGACCATGCCCAGCAGGATGCCGATGCCCAGGAGTCGTTGACCCTCCTGCGGGATGTTGGTGACCTCCATCCCCGAGTGCTCGGCGGTGCCGTACACCCAGAGGAACGAGGCGAGCGTCACAATGATGACGATGTTGTTGAGGACCGGGGTCCACATCATCGCGCCGAACTTGCCACGGGCGTTGAGGATCTGCCCCATCACCACGTGGATGCCCATGAAGAAGATCGAGGGCAGGAAGTAACGGGTGAAGGTGACGGCGACCTCGTTGGCCTGAGGGTTGCTGGCGACTGGGTTCGCCAGAATGCGTACCAGCAGTGGGGCAGCGAACATCGCGAGTGCCGTGAGCGCGGCGAGCGCCACCATGACGAGGGTCAGCAGTCGGTTGGCGTAGGCTTCGCCGCCGTCCTCGTCGTCTTTCATGGCACGCACGAGTTGCGGCACGAAGACGGAGTTGAGGCCGCCGCCGACGGTCAGGATGTAGATCATTGTCGGCAACTGGTACGCCACCTGGAAGGAGTCGCCCAGGAGCGCGAGACCCAGTGCCGAGACGATCATCGCCGAGCGGATGAAGCCGGTGAGACGGGAGACCATCGTGCCGGCCGCCATCACGGCGCTCGACTTCAGCAGCCCCCCGGCCCGCCCGCCCTTCTTTGCGGAGGGCGCCGAAGTCGCGGTGGGCGTGGCGGCGAGGTTCATGGTCTGGTCGTCCGCGGGCGAGGGGGCCGCCGGAGCCCGGTACTGCGGCGCCGATGCCTGCTCGCCCGGGGCCGCTGCCGGACCCGGCACCGACGGCGGGTCGTACTGCGGGTGGCCGCTGCCCTGCTGCTGGTCCCGGAAGAGGTGGGCGAAGGCGTCCGGCTCGTGGCGTTCCTCGCCGGCCTGGCCCACCAGGTCGTCGACGCCCACGAACTGGGTGGTGCGGGGATCGTCACCGTACGGCAGGTACTGGGTCGGGCCCTCCGGCTCGGGCGCCGGGGTCTGCGCCCACACGTGCGGGTCGGGGGCGTACGGCGACTGGGGTGGTTGGGCGTACAGCGGCTGCTGCGGCTGCTGCGGCTGGTACGCGCCCGGGGGCGGCGGGGGGTGGGCTGCGCGGTCGTAGAGCGCCTCGGCGACGGGGTCCTGGGCGGGAGGGTCCTGTCCCTGGTAGGGGTCCTGGTCGTAGGCGTCCTGGAGGTACATGTCGGCGGGGGGCTGCGCCGGTACCTGGCCGTGCTCGGGCGGCGGACCCTCGGGGTAGCCCGAGCTGCCCGCGGCCTGGCCGCGGTCACCGTCGTACGGCGCGTTCATGGTTACCCCACCTCATCGTCCCGGGCCCACCGGCCACGACTTCCTCAACGGTCCACTCTCTCACCCGTGCCGGACGGGTCTGCGCTTTCCGCTGGGGTGTCCGGTGTCGGGTCACTCGGCTGCTCCGGGTCGTCTGCCCGGGCCTGGGTGCCGGACTCCCCCTTGAGACGGTCGCCGGGCTCCCCGGGGTTCACCGGTCCGCCTTCGGCCTCATCCGGCCCTTCGGGGCCGTCCTGCTCGGCCTCACGGGCGGCCGCGCGCTTGCGCTGCGTGTACATCCGGAAGCCGGCGAGGACGAGCAGGAGGAAGCCGCCGCCGATGACAAGCATCACCGTTGCCGTGAACTCGGTGACCTTCACGTCGAACGTGACGGCGTCGCCGTACTCCTGGCCGTCCTCGGTGTACAGCTGGGCGATCACCGTGGCCTTACCGTTCGCCTTGGCTGTAGTGGTGAACTTCACCGTCTGGCTGTGCCCGCCGGAGACCTCGACCCGCTGCTCGGAGTAGGACTCGCCACCGATTTCGAGGCGCTTCGGGCTGAGCGAGGTGAGGCGCAGTACCAGGTGGTCCACGCCCTGCACCAGGTTGTTCTGCACGGTCACCGGGATCGTGGCGCTGCGGCCGGACAGCTTCGTCTCCGACTTGTCGATCAGCTGGACCTGGCCGGTCAGCCGGCCGAGGTACGCCGCCACGTCACTGCGGAAGCCGGTCGCCTCCGAGGCGCGGCCCCGCCAGGACGTGGACATCTCACGGTTCATGGCCCGCCCGAAGGGGGTCACCACCCGGGACTGGTTGGCGAGGATCACCTTGAAGTTGTCGAGTTTCTCCTGCGTGCCGGCGATCTTCTCGAACGCGGACCTCGGCAGCTCCTGCTTGCGCAGCGAGGGGGGGTACTTGGATGTCGACGGCACCTTCGTGGTGGCGTCGGGGTCCGGCTTGGCGGTGGCGGCCGCCGTGAGCTTCTGGGACTCGGACCAGTTTCCGCCCTGCAGGGCCGTCAACGCCTCGGCCATGGCCTGGGCCTGACGTGCCGACGGCATCCGCTGCGGGGCGACGACGATGCTGCGCTGCTTGTCCGTCTGAAGATTGAGGGCGAGGCTCTGGGCGAGGAACTGCTGCACGGAGAGCGTGGCGGCGGAGGCCTTCATCAGATCGCCCTGGAAGGCCGTCGACAGCCGGGCGTCCGCGACGACCGCGGTGGTGCCGCCACCGATGGGCCGGGCCGCGGAGGGCGTGTACGGCAGGCCGGCGGTCTCTTGGAGGCTGTCACTGCGCGCGATGACCTTGTCGGCGCCGGCCGAGGTGGCGACCTTGACGATCGACGGGTCGACAGCCCCCTCCACGGGCCAGGCGAAGGCGGTGACCGGTTTCACGTGGAGGATCGGCTCCACCGTGTTCGGGACGACGTCCGTGGCCTCGTTCAGATGGCTCAGCGAGCCGGTGACCCTCGTGCCGTTGTGTGCGAGGGAGGCGAGGTCCGGGTCGGCGAAGGGGAGGGCGACGACCTCCTTGTCCGCCACAGCGTCCTGCAATTTGGCGAGCCACTGCCCCGCGAGCGTCTGATTCTGCTGGGAACCCGCCCTGGTGGTGTCGCCCGACTTCACGCGGTAGGTGTGCGTCATCGCGTCGACCGAGGCCAGCAGGTCCGGGTCGACGACCCAGGTGACGTCGAGGTCCTTGCCCAGTGACACCAGCTGGTCCAGGCGGCCGCCTGGGGCGATTTCCTTGGCGAGGTCGTCGTTGCGGAAGACCGGCGTCTGCTGCTCGTTCGATCCCGTCTCCGCCGTCATGTGGACGGTGGAGATGAGCGGCCAGAGGTACGTCGTCTTCGTCTTCGTGTCTGCCTCGCCGGACTGCCACGGCAGGAAGGTGCTCTGCGTGCCGAGCACCTGCTCCCAGGGCTGCGCGGCCGTCTCGCCGGAGAGCGAGACGGCGAACGGGTAGACCCCGCTGCCGCCGAGGTCGAGCTCGTCGACCGGCACCGAGATGGAGAAATGCTCGGCGACGCCCGGCGTCAGTTTGGAGAACTCCTCTGCGTACTTGCCGCCGACCTCCGGGCCGGTGACGGCCTGGAGGTCGCGGCCGGTCCTTGCGGCGTTGTCGATGGCCGAGCGCGTGGTCAGCTCGGCCCCCACCCGCAGGCCCACGTGTGCGTCGGTGACGGCCTGCTTGCCGTTGTTGGTCACTGTGCCGGACACGGTCAGCGTGTCGCCGTTCGTGGGGGCGCTGGGGCTGAGGGTGTCGAGGGCCACCGACACTGTGCCCGAATCCGCGGAGGCCTGTGCGGACGCCTGTCCGGCGGCGTAGGCGGAGGTGACGCCGGGCAACTGGCACAGTCCGGCCAGCAGAGGCGCCCCGGCGAGCAGCGCTCCGGTGCGCCGCAGCCAGCGGCGGGCAGGTGAGGGACTCGTCCCCTGGAAGTCTGCCGCCTCGGCCACGCGCTCGCCCGTCCCTCGTCGTCGTCAGTGGTCGTCGGAATGTGCGTCCACGCATGGTAACGATGTGCGCTGAGGGGAAGTGCCGCGGACTGCTCCACAAGATCAGGGCCGCAGCCGTCCTGTCCCGAATGTGCACGTATAAAGGGGGTCGCCTGCGTGGGTCTCACGGGCAGGCCTTGTGCACGGTGAGGTGGAGAGTCTGTGCGCGTTTAATGGAGGAGCTCGTGGTCGCCCGGGCCACGTACCCTCTTCTGTTGTGCCGAACGCCAACGAAGACAACCCCAGTGCCCTGAGTCAGGTGCAGCACCGCGCGGTGAACGAACTGCTGCGGGTTGCCCCTGTCGCCGACGACCTCGCCCGTCGCTTCCAGGAGGCCGGGTTCTCGCTCGCCCTGGTCGGCGGCTCGGTCCGGGATGCGTTGCTTGGCCGGCTCGGCAACGACCTGGACTTCACGACCGACGCCCATCCCCAGGACGTACTGAAGATCGTACGGCCGTGGGCGGACTCCGTCTGGGAGGTCGGGATCGCCTTCGGCACGGTCGGGGCTCAGAAGAACGGCTACCAGATCGAGGTGACCACCTACCGGTCGGAGGCGTACGACCGGACCTCACGCAAGCCCGAGGTGTCGTACGGCGACTCCATCGAGGAAGACCTCGTCCGGCGCGACTTCACCGTGAACGCGATGGCGGTCGCACTGCCGGAGAAGGAATTCATCGACCCCCACGGGGGCCTCGAGGATCTGGCGGCGCGTGTCCTGCGCACTCCGGGGACGCCCGAGGAGTCCTTCTCGGACGACCCGCTGCGGATGATGCGGGCCGCACGTTTCGCGGCGCAGCTCGACTTCGAGGTGGCTCCCGAGGTCGTGACGGCCATGAGGGAGATGTCCGAGCGCATCGAGATCGTCTCCGCCGAGCGGGTCCGGGACGAGCTGAACAAGCTGATCCTGTCCGCCCACCCACGCAAGGGCCTGACGCTGCTGGTCGACACGGGGATCGCCGACCATGTTCTGCCCGAGCTGCCGGCCCTGCGGCTGGAGAGTGACGAGCACCACCGGCACAAGGACGTCTACGAGCACACGCTGATCGTTCTGGAGCAGGCGATCGCGCTGGAGGAGAACGGTGCGGACCTCGTCCTCCGTCTCGCTGCACTGCTGCACGACATCGGCAAGCCGCGAACGCGCCGCTTCGAGAAGGACGGCAGGGTCTCGTTCCACCACCACGAGGTGGTCGGGGCGAAGATGACCAAGAAGCGCATGATCGCGCTGAAGTACTCCAATGATCTGGTGAAGGACGTCTCGCACCTGGTCGAACTCCACCTGCGCTTCCACGGGTACGGCACCGGGGAGTGGACCGACTCGGCGGTCCGTCGCTACGTCCGAGACGCGGGACCGCTCCTCGACAGGCTCCACAAGCTGACCCGGTCGGACTGCACGACCCGGAACAAGCGCAAGGCGGCCGCACTGTCGCGGGCGTATGACGGCCTGGAGGAACGGATCGCCCAGCTCCAGGAGCAGGAGGAACTGGACGCGATCCGCCCCGACCTGGACGGCAACCAGATCATGGAGATCCTCGGCGTCGGACCTGGCCCCGCTGTCGGCGGCGCCTACAAGCACATGCTGGAGCTTCGTCTGGAGATCGGACCGATGGGTCATGACGAGGCGGTGGCCGCACTCAAGGAGTGGTGGGCCGAACAGAACTGAAGCCGCGGAACGGAGTCATGTTTCACGTGAAACATGACGACCCGGATGCGTACGAGGGCCGTCGGCGGATGTGCTCGGAAGCAGGCGGTGTTTCACGTGAAACATCGGTTGGTGGCACTCACGAGCGTTCACAGCGGGCCAGTGCGACGGCAACCGTCCCGTATGTGACGGCGATCGTCACCACCAACGGCACCGAGCGACCGTCCGGCGGCAGTATCAGGGCGGCCACGGCAGCGGCACCCACGAAGGCTACGTTGAAGAGCACGTCGTAGACGGAGAAGATCCGGCCGCGGAAGCCGTCCTCGACCGAGGACTGGACGATCGTGTCCGTGGCAATCTTCGCGCCCTGGGTGGTGAGGCCCAGCACGAAGGCGGCGGCGAGCATAGGGGCGGCGGCGAACGGTAGACCGAGAGTGAGCTCCAGGATCGAGGCGGCCGCAGCGCACGCGACGATCCACGCGCCGGGGCCGAATCGTCCGGCAGCCCAGGGCGTCACTACGGCCGCAGCGAAGAAGCCAGCCCCTGAAATCCCCAACGCCAGCCCGAGCAGGGCAAGTCCGTCATCGGCGTTCGAGGAGAACTTGTACCGGCAGAGCATCAGCAGCATGACCAGCAGGGCGCCGTAGCAGAACCGCATCAGTGCCATCGCGCCGAGCGCCTGGGCCGCCTCCCGGCGCGAAGGTGCGCCGAGGTGTCGTACGCCCGCCACCAGGTCGCGGGCGGTGCCGGCGAGTGCCTCCGCGATCCGTGGTTTGACCAACTCGCGGTCGGGGCCGAGGAGTTCCGGTGCCATGCGGAGCGACGCGAGTGCCCCGCACAGGTACAGCGCGGCTGCCAGCAGCACGACGGCCGCATCCGAGTCCGCGACCACCAGCCGTACGACGAAGGCGAGACCGCCGCCCGCGGTCGCGGCGAGCGTTCCGGCGGTCGGGGAAAGGGAGTTGGCGATCACGAGGCGCTCAGCGTCCACGACGCGGGGCAGGGCGGCGGACAGTCCGGACAGCACGAAGCGGTTGACGGCCGTGACACACAGGGCGGAGACGTAGAAGAGCCAGTCAGGGACCTGGCCGACGATCAGGACGGCCGTCGCCGATGCCATCAGGGCGCGCACCAGGTTGCCGTAGAGGAAGACCTGGCGGCGTCGCCAGCGGTCCAGCAGGACACCGGCGAAGGGGCCGACCAAGGAGTACGGGAGCAGCAGGATGGCCATCGCGGAGGCGATCGCGGTTGCCGAGGTCTGTTTCTCCGGCGAGAAGACGACGTAGGCGGCGAGCGCGACCTGGTAGACGCCGTCGGCGCCCTGCGAGAGCAGACGTACGGCGAGGAGGCGTCGGAAGTTCCGGAAGCGGAGCAGGACGCGCAGGTCACGGACGACGGCCATGGGGCACAGCCTCACATACGAGGAGGGTCCCCGGGCGCAGTGCCGGGGACCCTCAACAAGCGAGCAAGACCGGAGTCTTCACGCGCAGCGTGCTGTCTTGCTAGCGCTCGACCTCGCCCTTGATGAACTTCTCGACGTTGTCGTAGGCCTCGTCGTCGAAGTACTGGACCGGCGGGGACTTCATGAAGTACGAGGACGCCGACAGGATCGGGCCGCCGATTCCGCGGTCCTTGGCGATCTTCGCGGCGCGCAGGGCGTCGATGATGACACCCGCGGAGTTCGGGGAGTCCCAGACCTCGAGCTTGTACTCCAGGTTCAGCGGGACGTCACCGAAGGCGCGGCCCTCGAGGCGGACGTACGCCCACTTGCGGTCGTCCAGCCAGGCCACGTAGTCCGACGGACCGATGTGGACGTTCTTCGCGCCCATGTCCCGGTCGGGGATCTGGGAGGTGACGGCCTGCGTCTTCGAGATCTTCTTGGACTCGAGGCGGTCGCGCTCCAGCATGTTCTTGAAGTCCATGTTGCCGCCGACGTTGAGCTGCATGGTGCGCTCGAGACGGACACCGCGGTCCTCGAAGAGCTTCGCCATCACACGGTGCGTGATGGTGGCGCCGACCTGCGACTTGATGTCGTCGCCGACGATCGGGACGCCCGCCTCGGTGAACTTGTCCGCCCATTCCTTGGTGCCGGCGATGAAGACCGGGAGGGCGTTGACGAAGGCGACCTTGGCATCGATGGCAGCCTGGGCGTAGAACTTCGCCGCGTCCTCGGAACCGACGGGCAGGTAGCAGACGAGGACGTCGACCTGCTGGTTCTTGAGGATCTGGACCACGTCGACCGGCGTCTCGGCGGACTCCTCGATGGTCTCGCGGTAGTACTTGCCGAGCCCGTCGAGGGTGTGTCCGCGCTGCACTGTGACGCCCTTGTTCGGGACGTCGCAGATCTTGATGGTGTTGTTCTCGCTGGCACCGATGGCGTCCGAGAGGTCGAGGCCGACCTTCTTCGCGTCGACGTCGAAGGCAGCGACGAACTCGACGTCACCGACGTGGTAGTCGCCGAACTGGACGTGCATCAGACCTGGGACCTTGGCCGCCGGATCGGCGTCCTTGTAGTACTCGACGCCCTGCACCAGCGACGCGGCGCAGTTGCCCACGCCGACGATGGCTACGCGAACCGAACCCATTCCGGTTGCTCCCTGTGTGTACGAGTGAGGCCCTGCGTGGGCTCTCACGTGGCGGTGTCGTCGGGCGAATCCGGCCGGGGGGTGTTCCCCGGCCGGGGCAGATCGCCCGTCGCTCCAGATGTGGTGTCCTGCTGAGCGGGTCCCCCGGAGGCGGAACCCTTGAGGTCCCGTCCGGCCCGCTCGCTCTCGATGAGCTCGTTCAGCCAGCGCACTTCGCGCTCCACGGACTCCATTCCGTGGCGCTGGAGCTCAAGCGTGTAGTCGTCGAGGCGCTCCCGGGTGCGCGCCAGCGAGGCGCGCATCTTCTCCAGGCGCTCTTCCAGACGGCTGCGACGGCCCTCAAGGACGCGCATGCGCACATCGCGAGAGGTCTGCCCGAAGAAGGCGAAGCGAGCGGCGAAGGTCTCGTCCTCGTACGCGTCGGGTCCCGTCTGTGAGAGGAGCTCCTCGAAGTGCTCCTTACCTTCCGCCGTCAACCGATAGACGATCTTGGCGCGACGCCCTGCGAGAGGTGCGGCGAGGGCGTCCTCGGAGGTGTTGCCCGGTTCTTCGATCAACCAGCCGTTCGCGACCAGCGTCTTGAGGCAGGGGTACAGAGTCCCGTAGCTGAACGCACGGAACACACCCAGTGAGGTGTTGAGTCGTTTGCGCAGCTCATAGCCGTGCATCGGGGATTCGCGGAGCAGGCCGAGTACGGCGAACTCGAGGATGCCGGAACGTCGGCTCATCGTCGCCTCCTCTCTGCCGCGACCCGTCGAGACGGGTGCCGTGACGGTGTTTATGCCGAGCTGATGTATCGACTCGATACATCCAGACGATAGAACGGCCTTCCGGATGCGGCAAGAGGGTGGACGGTGAACGGGATCACATCAGTGATTCATGGGAAGCGAGTTGCCTGTTTTGGGGTGAACTTCGGGGCTAGGCGGGTTTTGACGGTGCGTAGTCTGTGCGCCATGCACACCACCGGGAACCGAGTGACACCTGGGGGGCGTCATCGTCCTCGGTGCAGTACGGGTGAATGCGGAACCGACCACATCCGTACTTCGGGGGGACCGGAAACCAGCCGCCGTTTCCAGGCGCGCAAAGGTGCGCCTGCCCGAGGAGTAGTCGTTCGATGAGCGAGCACCGTCGCAAACCGCCGCAGCCGCAGGGAGGCGGACGTGCCGCGGCCCGACGCGGCCAGTCCGGTTCGTCCTCCGGCCGCCGCGCGGCTCCGCGAGGCGCCACCGGGTCTTCTTCCGATTCCTATGGGGCGAGTTCCCATGAGTCGGATTCCTACGGTCCGGGAGGCGAGGAGCGTCCGTTCGGCGGCCGCGCCGAGGCCCGCCGGGCGGCACAGAGAAGTAGTGGCAGCCGACGCAGAGCCGCCGAACCCGCCGGCCGCGGTGGCCGGCGGGATGGTCCCGGCGGCCCGAACGGCCCTGGGCGGGGCCGGGGGCGTGCGGCGGCTTCCGGTAAGAAGCGACTCATCGACTATCCGCGTGCCGGCAAGTACGGCGTGGCGCGCTGGGTGCCTTCGTGGAAGCTGGTGACGGGGCTGTTCATCGGCTTCTTCGGAGGCATGGTCGCGGTCGCGGGTGTCGGCTATGCCCTGGTGAGCGTCCCGAACATCGACGAGACCGCGACGGCGCAGAACAACGTCTACTACTGGTCCAACAATTCCGAGATGGTCGCCACGGGCGGTGAGACGAACCGCCAGAACGTCAACCTCGCGCAGATTCCCAAGGCGATGCAGTACGCCGTCATCTCGCAGGAGAACAAGACCTTCGAGACAGACAGTGGCATCGACCCCAAGGGCATCGCCCGAGCCGTGTTCAACATGGCCCGTGGCGGTGAGACGCAGGGTGGCTCGACCATCACCCAGCAGTACGTGAAGAACGCGATGCTGAACGACCAGTCCCAGACTGTCTCGCGAAAGTTCAAGGAGATCTTCGTCTCGATCAAGGTGGGCGCCACGGTGTCGAAGGACGACATCATGGAGGGCTACCTGAACTCCGCGTACTACGGCCGGTCGGCCTACGGCATTCAGGCGGCCGCCCGCGCGTACTTCAACAAGGACGCCGTCGACCTGAACGAGGGCGAGTGTGCCTTCCTCGCGGCGATGCTCAAGGGCGCCACGTACTACGACCCGGCGGGCGCGCAGTCCATCGACCCGACCGGCGCCACTCCCGCGGCCAACAGCAAGCGGGCTCTGGCGCAGATGCAGGACACCCTCGACAAGATGGTCGAGTACGGCCATCTGAGCCCCACAGTCCGGGCCGAGTACCGGAAGCTTCCCGACGTGAAGAACCCGCGCTCGAACAACGAGCTGAGCGGCCAGGTGGGTTATCTCGTCGACCTTGCCAAGGCGTACCTGATCAACAACAACATCGTCAGCGCCGACAAGCTGCAGCAGGGCGGCTACTCGATCTACACGACCTTCGACAAGAAGAAGGTCGACGAGCTCGAGAAGTCGGTCCAGAAGGTCCAGAAGGCGAACATCAAGCCGAAGGAACGCCCGAAGACGGACACCTACGTCCAGTTCGGCGGGGCTTCCGTGGATCCGACGACCGGCGCCATCAAGGCCATCTACGGCGGTGAGGACGCGACCAAGCACTTCACCAACAACGCCGACGCGACCGGCGCCCAGGTCGGATCGACGTTCAAGCCGTTCGTGCTCGCGGCGGCGATGAAGTGGGGTGTGCGCGATCCGGACCTCGGCGAGAGCCAGGCACAGGACGAGCGCACGGTCGTCTCCCCGAAGAGCCTGTACAGCGGCAAGAACGATCTCAAGATCAAGAACTACGACGGGACGATCTGGAAGAACGAGAAGGACAAGGAGTGGCTCCAGGAGAACGATGGCCAGGAGTCGTACGGCAGTCCGCCG
This sequence comes from Streptomyces sp. NPDC006602, assembly GCF_042870385.1. Taxonomy (NCBI): domain Bacteria; kingdom Bacillati; phylum Actinomycetota; class Actinomycetes; order Kitasatosporales; family Streptomycetaceae; genus Streptomyces; species Streptomyces sp. NPDC006602. The sequence continues at coordinate 311,380 of NZ_JBIAHG010000005.1, forward strand.
AAGTACCAGATCGATCTGCGTGAGGCCATGCGGGAATCGGTGAACTCCGCCTTCGTACAGCTCGGCATGGACGTCGGACTGGACAAGGTGAAGGCGGCAGCGATGGACGCCGGCCTCAAGGAGGACAGTCTCGCGGGCACGAGCTTCCCGTCCTTCTCGATCGGTATCTCCGACCCCAGTGCGATCCGCATGGCGGGCGCCTACGCCACGTTCGCGGCCAGTGGCAAGCAGCGCGAGCCCTTCTCTGTACAGAAGGTCACGAGCAAGGACGGCCCGATCTACAACCACAAGGACCAGCCCAAGGACGCGTTCGACCCGAAGGTCGCGGACAACGTCACGGACGTCCTCAAGACCGTGGTCGACAAGGGCACGGGTACCAATGCCAAGCTGACCGGCCGTGAGGTGGCGGGCAAGACCGGTACCACCGACGGCAACAAGTCGGCCTGGTTCGTGGGCTACACCCCGCAGCTGTCGACGTCGATCACGATGTTCCGGATGGACGACGACGAGACCAAGAAAAACCGCGAGTTCCTGAAGATGTTCGGAACGGGTGGCCAGGAGAAGATCCACGGTGCTTCGTTCCCGTCCGAGATCTGGCATGACTACATGGAACAGGCGTTGCAGGGCGTGGATGCGGAGCCGTTCCCGACGCCGGAGCCCATCGGCGTGATCGTCAACGATGTCCCGAGTCCGTCGCCCACTCCCACGGTCATCGAGACGCCGTCTGCCACTCCGACGCCGAGTCCGAAGCCCAGCCGGACGGGGAGGTCTCCGTCGCCCACGCCGACCGAGAGCTGCCAGTTCGACTGGCAGTGCGGTGACAACACCGGTGGGACGGACACCGGAGGAACCGACGGAGGTGTGTCCTCCACACCCACAGCCACGTCGACGGACACGAACGGCAATAACGGAAACAACAACGGAGGCCTATTCGGAGGCCCGGCCGGTTAGCTGTCATATCGCCCGCCATGGGTGTTTCACGTGAAACATGGGCCGCCGCACCCACCAGGTGCGGCGGCCCTCGGCGTACACCCAGGCACGTACGGCAGGATGTGCGGCATGCCCAGTGCAGAATCGACGCCCGCGAGCGTGCATGAGCCGGACCTGGTGCGGCCGACCGAGAACGACGAGATCGCCAAGAGCGGCAGTGAGCTGATCGGTGGCCCCGTCGGGCGGCGTGCGCTGCTCGGGACGTCCTGGTGGACTCCTGTCCGGATCATCGCTGTCGTGGCGATCGGAATGTTCGCCCTCGGCCTGGTCCAGAAGGCGCCCTGCTACAACGGAGCCTGGTTCTTCGGCGCCAGCTCGCAGTACACGCATGCGTGCTACTCGGACATCCCGCACCTCTACCAGGGGCGAGGCTTCGCCGACGGACTCGTGCCGTACTTCGACAAACTTCCCGGTGACATGCAGTACCTCGAATACCCGGTGCTGACCGGTGTGTTCATGGAGGTCGCCAGTTGGCTCACGCCGGGCAGCGGCAGTATCCAGGACCAGGAACAGTGGTACTGGATGGTCAACGCCGGGATGCTGATGGCGTGCGCCGCCGTCATCGCCGTCTGCGTGACCCGTACACACGCCCGGCGCCCCTGGGACGGGCTGCTGGTCGCCCTGGCGCCCGCCGCCGCATTGACCGCGACCATCAACTGGGACCTGCTGGCGGTCGCTCTGACGGCCGCCGCGATGTTGATGTGGTCGCGGGGCCGCTCCCTCGCCTTCGGCGTGCTGCTGGGGCTCGCCACGGCCGCCAAGCTCTATCCCTTCCTGCTGCTCGGCCCGTTGCTCGTGCTGTGCTGGCGCGCCGGCAGATGGCGGGAGTACGGGATGGCCGTGGTGGGTGCGATCGTCGCCTGGCTGATCGTGAACGTGCCTGTGATGGTCTTCGCCTTCGACGGCTGGTCGAAGTTCTACACGTTCAGCCAGGAGCGGGGTGTCGACTTCGGTTCCTTCTGGCTGATCTGGTCCCAGAACTCGAGCAACCCGCCCAGCACCGAGACCGTCAACACAATGGCCACGCTGCTGATGCTGCTGTGCTCCGGAGGCATTGCGGCGCTCACGCTGACCGCCCCTCGCCGTCCCCGCTTCGCCCAGCTCGCCTTCCTGATCGTGGCGGCATTCATCCTCACCAACAAGGTGTACTCGCCGCAGTACGTCCTCTGGCTGGTCCCGCTGGCCGTGCTGGCCCGGCCCAAGTGGCGGGACTTCCTGATCTGGCAGGTCTGCGAGGTGGCGTACTTCCTGGGCATCTGGATGTATCTCGCGTACACGACGAGCGGAGACGCCCACAAGGGCCTGCCGACCGACGGCTACCACTGGGCCATCGCCCTGCACCTGCTGGGCACGCTGTACCTGTGTGCCGTGGTCGTGCGCGACATCTTCATGCCGGAGCGGGACGTCGTGCGCCGGGCCGGCGACGACGACCCCTCGGGCGGCGTGCTCGACCGTGCGGAGGACGTCTTCGTCCTCGGCCCCGCCGCCCATCCGCCGCGACACGCTGCCCACTTCGACGGGCCCCAGGTGGAGTGGGGCAACCGGGGCGCGGTAACCCCCTCCGAGCCCTCTGCCGACGGTTCGCTCTGAGCGAACGCAGCGGGGACGACCCACGCGAAAGGCCGTACACGGGCTTCCGTGTACGGCCTTTCGGCTGTTACGACTCGCTCAGCCGGGGGGACGAGCCTCTGCTCAGCGGTCGACGATCCGGTCGAACTGTGTGGTGGTGTGGCGCAGATGGGCCACCAGCTCCTCGCCCACCTTCGGCTCCGGAGCGTCGGACGGCACGAACAGGATGGAGACCTGCATGTGCGGGGGCTCGGCGAACCAGCGCTGCTTGCCGCCCCAGACGAACGGAGAAAGGTTCCGGTTGACCGTGGCGAGGCCGGCGCGGGCCACGCCCTTGGCGCGCGGCATGACGCCGTGCAGCGCCTTGGGGGCCTCCAGGCCCACTCCATGCGACGTACCGCCCGCCACGACCACCAGGAAGCCGTCCGAGGCCGCCTTCTGCTGTCGGTAGCCGAAGCGGTCGCCTTTGACGACGCGCGAGACGTCCAGGACCGCCCCGCGGTACTCGGTGGCCTCGTGGTCCCCCAGCCACAGCCGCGTGCCGATACGGGCCCGGAAGCGGGTCTGCGGGAACTGCTGCTGCAGCCGGGCCAGGTCCTCGGCCTTGAGGTGGCTGACGAACATCGTGTGCAGCGGCAGACGGGCCGCCCGTAGCCGGTCCATCCAGCCGATGACCTCCTCGACGGCGTCCGAGCCGTCGGTACGGTCCAGCGGCAGGTGGATCGCGAAGCCCTCAAGGCGGACGTTCTCTATGGCGGCGTGCAGCTGCGGCAGGTCCTGCTCGCTGATGCCGTGCCGCTTCATAGAGGACATCACCTCGATGACCACACGGGCGCCCACGAGGCCGTACACGCCGTCGATCGACGACACCGAGCGAACGACCCGGTCAGGCAGTGGGACGGGCTCCTCGCCGCGCCTGTACGGCGTCAGCACCAGCAGGTCACCGCCGAACCAGTCCTTGATCCGCGCGGCCTCGTACGTCGTACCGACGGCGAGGACGTCCGAGCCGAGTCGCGTGGCCTCCTCCGCCAGCCGCTCGTGTCCGAAGCCGTAGCCGTTGCCCTTGCAGACCGGGACGAGCCCCGGGAACTGCTCCTGCACGTGCTTGTGATGCGCCCGCCAGCGCGCGGTGTCGACGTAGAGGGTGAGCGCCATGGCCGGACCTGGAACCTTTCTCGTGGCTGCTGTGTATCAGAGGTATGGGAGCTATTGAAGCGAAGAACGCGACCTCAGCGGCGCGACATGTAGATGTCGAGCGCCTTGTGGAGCAGCTTGTTCAGCGGGAAGTCCCACTCACCCAGGTACTCGGCGGCCTGACCGCCCGTGCCCACCTTGAACTGGATCAGGCCGAAGAGGTGGTCGGTCTCGTCCAGCGAGTCGGAGATGCCACGCAGGTCGTAGACCGTGCCGCCGAGCGCGTAGGCGTCGCGCAGCATCCGCCACTGCATCGCGTTCGAGGGCCGGACCTCGCGGCCGATGTTGTCGGAGGCGCCGTAGGAGTACCAGACGTGCCCGCCGACGATCAGCATCGTCGCCGCCGACAGGTTCACGCCGTTGTGCCGGGCGAAGTACAGTCGCATGCGGTTGGGGTCCTCGGTATTGAGGGCCGTCCACATGCGCTGGAAGTACGACAGCGGGCGGGGCCGGAAGTGATCGCGCACAGCCGTGATCTCGTACAGGCGCTGCCATTCCTCGAGGTCGTGGTAGCCGCCCTGGACTACTTCGACGCCGGCCTTCTCGGCCTTCTTGATGTTGCGGCGCCACAGCTGGTTGAAGTTCTTGTGGACCTCTTCCAGGGAGCGGTTCGCCAGCGGCACCTGGAAGACATAGCGGGGCTGTACGTCACCGAAGCCGGCGCCCCCGTCCTCGCCCTGTTGCCAGCCCATGCGGCGCAGCTTGTCGGCGACCTCGAAGGCGCGCGGTTCGATGAAGTCGGCCTCGATGTCGCGCAGCCGCTTCACGTCCGGGTTCTGGATGCCCTGCTTGATGGAGGCCGCTTCCCAGCGCCGGATGATCACCGGCGGGCCCATCTTCACGGAGAAGGCGCCCTGCTGCTTGAGGTGCGCGAGCATCGGTTCCAGCCAGTCGGTGAGATTCGGCGCGAACCAGTTGATGACCGGGCCCTCGGGGAGATAGGCGAGGTAGCGCTTGATCTTGGGCAACTGCCGGTAGAGGACGAGGCCCGCGCCGACCATCTCGCCGGTGCGGTCGTCGAACCACCCGAGGCTCTCGGAGCGCCACTCCGCCTTGACGTCTGCCCAGGCCGGAACCTGCATGTGGCTAGCCGACGGCAGGCTCTGGATGTACGCCAGATGCTGCTCGCGGCTGATCGTCCTCAGGGTCAGGCTCATTCGGGGCGCTCCTCGGGCTGGTGTGTCCCCATGGGTACAGGGGCTCCGGCTCTCGCGCCGAAGCCTACTGCGCCTCGCGAGCACCCCGACTGGGCATACGGCACCTTCGCCCCGGCCTGTGGGCCACCGAGGCGTTCCGCCGTTCTTTATGAGGGGTTCAGCGGGCGATGTCCGTGGCGTCAGCCGAAGAGACCGCCGTGCGCCATGCCGAGGAAGAAGCCGACCCCCGCCGCACCCAGGCCGAGGATCAGCCCGAAGCGCTCACGCGTCGTCTCCGAGATCCACTGCCCGTACGCGCCGGTGAGGATCCCCACCAGGCCGGTCCAGGAGCTGAGCAGATGCAGGCTGTGGAACATCGCCGTGACGAACGACGTGAGGCCCAGCACCAGGGTCACCGCTACCAGCGTGTCCTGGAGAGGGTGGGGCTTGCCGTCCGTGGCGAAAAGGCCGCCGACGGTATTGGGTCGCAATGCCTGTGCCATAGGGCACCTCCTGCGGAAGACGGCGCATCGTAGCGCCATACACACCCGATGTGTACAGATTGACGGTCCTGGCGGCCGGATTTCAACCGGAAGCCGCTGTGCGGGTACTCTGTACCGTCTGCACCGGTGTCTGCCCATGTCATGGCCAAGGGACTCCCCTCGGGACCCCCGATTGTCAGTGGCGGCCGATACCGTTGCGTACGCATCAACAACCCTCCTGCCACGGAACCGCCGTGGCCGTTGAGTCCAAAGGAGGTGGGTTCCACATGCGTCACTACGAGGTGATGGTCATCCTCGACCCCGATCTGGAGGAGCGCGCTGTCGCCCCCCTGATCGAGAACTTCCTTTCCGTCGTCCGTGAGGGCAACGGAAAGGTCGAGAAGGTCGACACCTGGGGCCGTCGTCGTCTCTCGTACGAGATCAAGAAGAAGCCTGAGGGCATCTACTCGGTCATCGACCTGCAGGCCGAGCCTGCGGTCGTCAAGGAGCTCGACCGCCAGATGAACCTGAACGAGTCGGTCCTCCGGACCAAGGTCCTCCGTCCCGAGACCCACTGAGCTTTCCGCTCAGCTGATCTCGGGATTCGAGTAGCAGCACAAGCAGCCAGCAGCAAACCCGCCGAGAGGTTCCCCCAATGGCAGGCGAGACCGTCATCACGGTCGTCGGCAATCTTGTCGACGACCCCGAGCTGCGCTTCACCCCTTCCGGTGCGGCGGTCGCGAAGTTCCGTGTCGCGTCCACCCCCCGCACCTTCGACCGTCAGACGAACGAGTGGAAGGACGGCGAGAGCCTGTTCCTGACCTGCTCGGTCTGGCGTCAGGCGGCTGAGAACGTCGCCGAGTCGCTCCAGCGAGGCATGCGCGTCATCGTGCAGGGCCGGCTGAAGCAGCGGTCCTACGAGGACCGTGAGGGCGTCAAGCGCACGGTCTACGAGCTGGACGTCGAGGAAGTCGGCGCCAGCCTGCGTAGTGCCACGGCCAAGGTCACCAAGACCGCCGGCCGTGGTGGCCAGGGTGGTTACGGCGGCGGTGGCGGTGGCGCTCAAGGTGGCGGCGGCTGGGGTGGAAGCCCCGGCGGCGGTCAGCAGGGCGGCGGCGGGGCTCCCGCCGACGACCCGTGGGCGACCAGCACTCCTGCCGGTGGCGCCCAGGGCGGCGGCGGTGGTGGCGGCGGCTGGGGTGGAAACTCCGGCGGCGGCGCTGGCGGCGGCTACTCGGACGAGCCCCCCTTCTAGGCCTTCGGGCCCAGGGTGGGTCGTACCCACACTTCTTGATCACACAGGAGATACACCATGGCGAAGCCGCCTGTGCGCAAGCCTAAGAAGAAGGTCTGCGCTTTCTGCAAGGACAAGGTCACGTACGTGGACTACAAGGACACGAACATGCTGCGGAAGTTCATTTCCGACCGCGGCAAGATCCGTGCCCGCCGCGTGACCGGCAACTGCACGCAGCACCAGCGTGACGTCGCCACGGCTGTAAAGAACAGCCGTGAGATGGCGCTGCTGCCCTACACCTCCACCGCGCGATAAGGGAAGGGTGACCGAGACATGAAGATCATCCTCACCCACGAGGTCTCCGGCCTCGGTGCCGCGGGCGACGTCGTCGACGTCAAGGACGGTTACGCTCGCAACTACCTGATCCCGCGGAACTTTGCGATCCGCTGGACCAAGGGTGGCGAGAAGGACGTCGAGCAGATCCGTCGCGCTCGCAAGATCCACGAGATCCAGACCATTGAGCAGGCCAACTCCGTGAAGGCTCAGCTCGAGGGCGTCAAGGTCCGCCTGGCCGTCCGCTCCGGCGACGCCGGTCGTCTCTTCGGATCCGTCACCCCGGCCGACATCGCTTCCGCGATCAAGGCTTCCGGTGGCCCCGAGGTCGACAAGCGCCGCATTGAGCTGGGCGCGCCGATCAAGACGCTGGGCGCCCACGAGACGTCCGTTCGCCTGCACCCCGAGGTTGCCGCCAAGGTCAACATCGAGGTCGTCGCGGCCTGATCGCTGCACTCGGCTCGGACTGCTGAGAGGAAGGGGCCGCACCCAGTCGGGTGCGGCCCCTTCCTCCGTGCCAGAGACCGGGACGGGAGCCCATGTTTCACGTGAAACGCTGGTTTCACGTGAAACGGTCACCGTGTCCAAACGGTCAGCGCGTCGCCCCCGTCACCAGCCAGCGCCCGGAGCGGGCTCGCAGCCACAACGTAAGCAACCGCATGGTCATCATCAGCGTCATGGCCGCCCAGAGTGTCGTGAGCCCACCGCCGAGTGCCGGAACCAGGAAGGCGGCCGGGGTGAACACCGCCAGGGTGCCCAGCATCGCCCTCGCCAGGTACGGGCCGTCGCCCGCGCCCATTAGGACTCCGTCCAGGACGAAGACGATGCCGCAGATCGGCTGCGAAAGGGCGACGATCACCAGAGCGGGCAGGGCTGCCTCCTTCACTACGGCGTCGCTGGTGAACAGCGGCAGGAATACCGGGCGGCTGATCAAGACCAGGAGGCCGAGCACGATGCCGACCGCGATGCCCCACTGCACCATGCGACGGCAGACGTTGCGGGCGCCTTCCGGGTCGTCGGCGCCGAGATAGCGGCCGATGATGGCCTGTCCGGCGATGGCGATGGCGTCGAGCGCGAAGGCGAGCAGGCTCCAGAGCGACAGGATGATCTGATGCGCCGCGATGTCGGCGTCGCCGAGGCGGGCCGCCACAGCGGTGGCGATCATCAGGATCGCCCGCAGGGAGAGCGTGCGAACCAGCAGGGGGACACCGGCCTGTGCGGAGGCACGAATCCCGGCGGCGTCGGGGCGCAGTGAGGCACCGTGCCGACGGGCACCGCGGATCACCACGACGAGATAGGCGGCGGCCATCCCGCACTGAGCGATGACGGTGCCCCAGGCGGAGCCCGCGATACCGAGGTCGGCACCGTAGACGAGGCCTACGTTGAGGGCGGCGTTGGCGACGAAGCCGGCGATGGCGACGTACAGCGGCGTCTTCGTGTCCTGCAGACCGCGCAGGACCCCGGTGGCGGCGAGTACGACGAGCATGGCCGGGATGCCCAGGGCCGAGATCCGTAGATAAGTGGTCGCATACGGGGCTGCGGTGTTGGATGCGCCGAAGAGATCCACGACAGCAGGCGCTGTGGGCAGGACAACGGCGATGACGGCGGCGCCGAGCAGCAGTGCCAGCCAGATGCCGTCCATGCCCTGCCGGATGGCGGCTTGGAGGTCGTCCGCGCCGACGCGCCTGGCTACGGCGGCGGTGGTGGCGTAGGCGAGGAAGACGAAGATGCTGACGGCGGTCATGAGGAGCGCCGAGGCGACGCCGAGGCCGGCGAGTTGGGCCGTGCCCAGATGGCCCACGATCGCGCTGTCGGCCATGACGAAGAGAGGCTCGGCGACGAGTGCGCCGAAGGCCGGGACGGCCAGCGCGACGATCTCTCGGTCGTGCCGACTGCGGGCGGCCTTGGGGGTCGCGGGAGCCTGTGTCATGAGCACTAATCTAATCGTCCACAGGTAAGAGATGCAATGCGCTACTGTCCCTTACTCACTGTCTCGTGGCGCGTGCTTGAACGCACCAATCGATGTGATCTTGGCCCGACTGGAAAAGTTTTTCTTCTGCACAACCGGTGGACGGGAAAAGAGCAGGTCAGAGTAGGTCTGGCGAGAGAAGGCGAGGCTTGTTCACAGGGCTGTCCACCGGGTCGTGCACAGGTTTCGCGGAGTTCTCCACAGCATCCGGGCCGTCGTCCACATGGCCTGTGGATAACCAGATTGGCTGACGGTGCCCGCGGGCCTACCGTGGACCGGCGCCCACTCCGTCCGTCGGCCTGGAAAGCATCACAAAACCGACGCGCCAGAACCGGAGTTGGGCGTCTCATTTGTCAGTGCCGTGCCGTAGAACAGAGGGGCACGGCTAGGTCCGCTCTGCGGACGGGAGGAGGTGGCTCGGTGAGCATTTCCGAGCCCTTGGACGACCCCTGGGCCGACAGCGGTCCCAGTGATCGTCTACCCGCCTCCCGCCGACGCGGCGACGGAGCCCGGGGTCGCGACGAGCAGCACGACCGAGGCAGGGAGAACGGCGCCTGGGAGGGCGGCGGTTCGTCCTTCGAGCGCGTTCCTCCGCAGGATCTGGATGCCGAGCAGTCCGTGCTCGGCGGCATGCTCCTGTCCAAGGACGCCATTGCCGATGTCGTGGAGGTCCTCAAAGGCCACGACTTCTACAAGCCCGCGCACGAGACGATCTACCAGGCGATCCTCGACATCTATGCCAAGGGCGAGCCGGCCGACCCCATCACGATCGCCGCCGAGCTCACCAAGCGCGGCGAGATCAACAAGGTCGGCGGGGCGTCGTATCTGCACACGCTCGTCCAGACCGTGCCGACTGCGGCCAACGCCGAGTACTACGCGGAGATCGTTCACGAGCGAGCCGTTCTGCGCCGCCTGGTCGAGGCCGGTACCCGCATCACGCAGATGGGGTACGCGGCCGACGACGACGTCGACGAGATCGTCAACCGTGCCCAGGCGGAGATCTACGCGGTCACAGAGCAGCGGACAAGCGAGGACTACCTGCCGCTCGGCGACATCATGGAGGGCGCCCTCGACGAGATCGAGGCGATCGGCTCGCGCAGCGGCGAGATGACCGGTGTGCCCACGGGGTTCACCGACTTCGACTCGCTCACCAACGGACTGCACCCGGGCCAGATGATCGTCATCGCCGCCCGTCCCGCCATGGGTAAGTCCACGCTCGCACTGGACTTCGCGCGGGCCGCGTCGATCAAGAACAACTTGCCGAGCGTCATCTTCTCCCTCGAAATGGGCCGCAACGAGATCGCGATGCGTCTGCTGTCGGCCGAGGCACGCGTCGCCCTGCACCACATGAGATCCGGCACGATGACCGACGAGGACTGGACGCGCCTGGCCCGGCGGATGCCGGACGTCTCGGCCGCCCCGCTCTTCATCGACGACTCCCCGAACCTGTCGATGATGGAGATCCGTGCCAAGTGCCGCCGGCTGAAGCAGCGCAATGACATTCGGCTGGTCGTCATCGACTACCTCCAGCTGATGCAGTCCGGCGGCTCAAAGCGCGCTGAGAACCGTCAGCAGGAGGTTTCGGACATGTCCAGAAACCTCAAGCTGCTGGCCAAGGAGCTGGAGGTGCCGGTCATCGCGCTCTCCCAGCTGAACCGTGGTCCCGAGCAGCGCACGGACAAGAAGCCCATGGTCTCCGACCTGCGTGAGTCCGGTTCCATCGAGCAGGACGCCGACATGGTCATCCTGCTGCACCGCGAGGACGCCTACGAGAAGGAGTCCCCGCGCGCGGGCGAGGCCGACCTGATCGTGGCCAAGCACCGTAACGGCCCGACGGCCACGATCACGGTCGCCTTCCAGGGCCACTACTCACGGTTCGTGGACATGGCGCAGACCTGATCAGGCACCTACGGGGCCAAATGAGCTCGACGCCCGAGCTCCCCGCGGGATGGACTGGGGCCATGACGACACCTCTGGAAGAGTTGCTACCCAGCACGCGCCGGACGCTGTTGCACCGGATTGCCGTGGCCCAGGCGGAAGGGCGTGCGCCGTCGCTGGTCGCCGCGGTCGTGAGGGACGGACAGGCCGTGTGGCACGGTTCGCGGACCTCGGTGGAAGGGCACGGCCCGGACGAGAACGTGCAGTACCGGATCGGGTCGATCACCAAGACCTTCACCGCCGTTCTTGTGCTGCGACTGCGTGACGAGGGTGCGCTCGACCTGGGCGACCCCCTCGAGAAGCACGTGCCGGGCACCGGTGCGGGGGAGGCCACGATCGCCGAACTGCTCGCCCACACGAGCGGATTGGCGGCCGAGTCACCCGCGCCGTGGTGGGAGCGCACTCCGGGGTCCCTGCGCCCCGAACTCGCCGACGTGCTGGGGGAGCAGCCCTTCCGGCATCCGGCCGGCCGCCGCTTCCATTACTCCAACCCTGGCTACACCCTTCTGGGCGCGCTCGTCGAGAAGCTGCGCGGGGCTCCATGGGAGGACGTACTGCGGCGCGAAGTGCTCGAACCTCTGGGCCTGGACCGTACGAGCACGCGGCCACAAGCGCCCCACGCCGGTGGCTGGGCGGTGCACCCATGGGCCGACGTGATGCTGCCCGAACCCTCCGAGAACCTCGGTCTGATGGCTCCGGCGGGGCAACTCTGGTCGACCACAGGAGACTTGGCGCGATTCGCCGCCTTCTTGGCGAAGGGGAACGCCCGGGTGTTGAGCGCCGACACCGTGCGGGAGATGCGGACGCCCGCGGCACCGGCCGAGGTCGCGGACGTTGTAGACGGAGCCACATACGGTCTTGGGCTGCAGATCCAGCATCGGGACGGACGGCTGCTGGTGGGGCATTCGGGGTCGCTGCCGGGCTTCCTGGCCAACCTCACCATCAGCGTGGCGGACGACGTCGCGGCGGTGGTGCTGGCCAACTGCACCTCCGGCCCGCTGCTGTCGGCCGTGGGCGCCGAACTCGTACGGATCGTCGCGGAGGCCGAGCCGCGCTTCCCTGATCCGTGGCAGCCCCTGACCGAAGTCGACGCCGCTGCACTTGAGTTGGCGGGCCAGTGGTATTGGGGGACACATGCGTTCGCCCTGCGGCTGACGGCCGACGGGCTTGTCTCACTGGAGCCCCTCTCCGGCAACGGTCGCCGTTCACGGTTCCAGGCGAACGGTGACGGGACCTGGACGGGACTGGAGGGCTACTACGCCGGTGAGCTCCTGACGGCCGTACGGCGCCCGGACAGTTCCGTGAGCCATCTGGACCTCGGGTCGTTCGTCTTCACCCGCCAGCCGTACGACGAGGGGGCTTCATTGCCCGGCGGAGTGGATCCCGAAGGTTGGCGAGGCATCGGCTAGACGCGCTCGCGGTGAAGCGGCTTGTTTCACGTGAAACAAGCCGCTTCACCGCGTGACGGATGGACGTGATGCCGTCCTCGGAGCGGTACGTCACAGTTGGAGCTTGAAGCCCACGTGAGAGGCCGTGAAGCCGAGCCGCTCGTAGAAGCGGTGGGCATCCGTGCGGGTGTTGTCCGAGGTCAGCTGGACCAACTGGCAGTCCTGGTGACGGGATTCCTCGATCGCCCACTCGATGAGCCGCGTCCCCAGACCACTGCCTCGTTCGTCTGCGTGAATGCGTACTCCTTCGATGATCGACCTGGTGGAACCGAGTCGGGACAGCCCGGGAATGATCGTGAGCTGGAGCGTGCCGACGACGCGGCCCTCGCGGACGGCGACCACCAGATGCTGGTTCGGGTCGGTCGTGAGGCGTTCGAGCGCCGCAAGGTAGGGGGTCAGCTCGTCGGGTGACTCGCGCTGGGCACCCAGGGGGTCGTCGGCGAGCATGGCGACGATCGCGGGAATGTCATCCGCCGTGACGGGTCGTATCTCAAGATCTCCCATGGCCGCACTCTATGCAGGGGCGTCCCTGTGCGGGCATACCCAGGAGCGGTCCGCCATCGGGACAGAGCGGCCTCGAAATAGCCAGCGTTTGCGTCTATAACGCGTCTGCAATTAATGTGGGCGCCACGTGCTTCTGTCATCGTCTGGGAAGGTGCTCCCCATGCCGCTCGCGGTTCTCGCCCTCGCGATCGGGGCCTTCGGAATCGGAACGACCGAGTTCGTGATCATGGGCCTGCTGCCCGAGGTCGCGAGCGACTTCGGGGTCTCCATCCCCACCGCCGGCTTCCTGGTGACCGGCTACGCGCTCGGTGTCATGGTCGGCGCCCCGCTGATGACCGTGCTCGGCACCAAGATCTCCCGTAAGCGGACGCTGATGCTGCTGATGGGTCTGTTCATCGCCGGTAATCTGCTGTCCGCCCTCGCACCCACCTTTGGCGTCATGCTGATCGGCCGTGTGATCGCCTCACTCGCCCATGGGGCCTTCTTCGGTATCGGTTCGGTCGTCGCGGCCGATCTGGTGGCTCCCGACAGGAAGGCCGGAGCCATCGCGATGATGTTCACCGGACTGACCGTCGCCAACGTGGTCGGCGTCCCGCTGGGCACACTCGTCGGGCAGTCCGTCGGCTGGCGTGTCACCTTCGGGATCGTCGCCCTTCTGGGTGTGATCGGTCTGCTCGGTATCGCCAGGCTCGTCCCCGAGATGCCCAGAGTCGAAGGTGTGAGCCTGCGCCAGGAACTGGCCGCCTTCAAGAACGCGCAGGTCCTGCTCGCGATGGCGATGACAGTTCTGGGCTTCGGCGGCGTCTTCGCGGCCATCACCTACATCGCGCCGATGATGACTCAGGTCGCCGGCTTCGCGGACGGCTCGGTCAACTGGTTGCTGGTCTTCTTCGGCCTCGGCATGGTCGGCGGCAACCTCGTCGGCGGCAAGTACGCCGACCGCGCGCTGATGCCCATGCTCTACGTCTCTCTGGGCGCCCTCGCCGTCGTGCTCGCCCTCTTCACGCTCACCGCCCACGACAAGGCCCTGGCGGCCGTCACGATCGCGTTGATCGGTGCCCTGGGCTTCGCCACCGTACCGCCGCTGCAGAAGCGTGTCCTCGACCAGGCACGCGGCGCCCCGACCCTGGCCTCGGCCGTGAACATCGGCGCCTTCAACCTCGGCAACGCGCTGTCCGCCTGGCTCGGCGGCCTCGTCATCTCGGCGGGTCTCGGGTACACCGCTCCCAACTGGGTCGGTGCCGGCCTAGCTGCGGCCGCCCTGCTGCTCGCCTTCCTCTCGGCCGCTCTGGAACGCCGCCACAGCGGGCCCAGCAGGGTGGTTGCCGAAGCCCTGCCGACGGATCAGCGGGCTGCCACTCACCGCTGAGGCGCGCGGCTGCAGCGGACCACGAGCTCTCACGGCAAGCGCCGGTTCCCGAATCCCCTGGGAACCGGTGCTCGGAGCATCAGAATTCGGCCTGCCGGACCTCAGCTCGCCGCCACCGTCAGCGGCGCGAAGCGCCGGCTCCAGTCCCCTGGGAGTTCCGCCACGCTGTACGTCATGACGGCGTTGAAAGCGACGGATGCAAGGCCGTGCCCCTTCGCCCAGGCCAGCAGTTCCTCGTGCCGTACGTCGATGTCGGTGCGCAGCGGGCGGTCCGTGTGGGCGGCGAGAGAGCCGATCAGTGCCTTCGCCGTGCGTGTGTCGCGGGCGATCAGGGGCCCGACGACATGGGTGTCCATGTTGGGCCAGGCAGCCGCGTAGCCGATGATCCGGCCGTTCTCCTCAGCGACGCGCAACTGGTCGGCAAAGGCGGGCAGTCGGGTGATGATGTGCGTGCGATCGGCGCCGAACACCTTCTCATCGAGCCGGAGGATGCCGGTGAGGTCGTCGGCCGAGGCCGCACGAGTGGCGACCTCGGCCGACGATCCGCCCGGTGTGAAGTGTCCGCGCAGCATCTCGGCCCGTCCGGTGACCTTGAAGCCGAGTTCCTCATAGAGCGGGCGACCGTACGGCGTCGCGTGCATGATCAGCGGCGTAGTGCCCATCGCCGTGACGACGTGGCGCATCAGTCGGCGTCCGATGCCTTGGCGGGCATGCCTTTCGGCGACCAGCACCATGCCGATGGCCCCGAGATCAGGTTGGTCCTTTGGTCCGTACTCGGTGACCACGCAGGCGCTGACAAGTCCACCGTCGGGGTCGTCGATGCCGTAACCCTTCCCGGCCGTGAGGAGGAAGCCCCACTTGTGCTCCTCGCGTGGCCACCCCCGGTCCTCGGACAGGTCGGCGCAGGCGGTGAGGTCGCGACGCGTCAGACGGCGGATGGGCAGAGCGGTGGGGGAAGGAGTCGGCACGCAGGTCAGGCTGTCTGATGGGCGTCCTCGACGTCCACCTGTTTCCCGGGGGACCTACGAGCTTTTGGCCATGTCGTAAACAACTGCACAATCCAGAACAGCCCTGGCTGTTTCACGTGAAACATCGGCGAACGGCGCCCGTCCGGCGACCGCCCCGGGAGCCGGACAAGCGCACCGCTAGCCTCGGCGGCATGGCCAGACTTCATCTCTTCGACCTCGACGGCACGTTGTTGCACGGAAGCACCGCTCCCGTGGAGATTTCCCGGCAGCTCGGGCTGGAAGCCGAGGCGGTTGCCCTCGACCAGGCGATCGGGGCGGGGCTGATAGGGCCGCCCGAATACGCGGCGGAGGTGTACACGCTCTGGGCGGAACTCACCGAGGCTCATGTGGCGGCGGCATTCGAAGGTGCCCCATGGCTGGCGCGTATCCGCGAGGTCTGGGCGGAGATCAGGAACGGCGGCGACTACTGCGCCGTCGTGTCCCTCTCGCCCTCCTTCTTCGTGGAGAGGCTCATCGGCTGGGGCGCACATGCGGCGTACGGGTCCCGCTTCCCCGCGCTGCCGTTCACCGAGCCGGTGGACCCGGCCGGTGTGCTCAGCGCTGCGGCCAAGGTCCGGATCGCCGACCGGCTGTGCGAGGAGTTCGGCGTGGCGCGGGCCGACTGCATCGCCTATGGGGACTCGTTGTCGGACAAGGACCTGTTCGGGGTGGTGCCGGTCTCCGTCGCGGTCAATGCGGACAGTCATCTGGCCGGTATCTCGACCCACTCCTACATGGGCCGGGACCTGTGGGAAGCCTATGAATTGGTGCGGCACGCCCGGTAATTGAAGGAATCGATGGTTTGCCCCTCGCAGCATTCGTGGAGGAGGAGGGGGGACTTGTGTGCGGAGCGGCGGCCGGTATGGTCGACTCCGGTTCGCGTCCGGGTGAGGAGCCCCTCCTGTGCACCCCGACCGGGCCGAGAGCAGGGCAATGCAGCCTAACGGGACGGAGAGATCGAAGACCCACATTTCTGGTAATGGGACCGGGCGTCCATACCGGGTGGGACGCTGCGGTGAGTACTGCGGCCAATGTCACACTCTCGCCTTACTTGTCCGTACGGAGCCGGAACGCGGGTTGAATGTGGCCGCATTGGCTGTGGCGCCGGACAAGACAGCAAGCCGTCTGCGGGGGAAAGCAGGCACCTTCCGAACCAAGGAAGTGCGCAGACCGACCGAAAGATGTTCGAGGCGAGGCACACCATGGACGCTCCGACCACCACGCCGGCCGACAACGGCGCGTCCGCCGGCGGGAGCGGCTGGTTCACGCCGCGCAAGCAGCCGGTGACAACTCCGGGCGGCGAACATGAGCCCACCGACGGCCGTCGCCTGGCGGCGATGCGCCCGGTGGGCAGGACCGCGACCAACGCCGAAACGGACCCGCCGACGCCGGACACCGCACCGCCCGCCACGACGACCGACGGCGAACAGCCGCCCGCCGCGGCCACGGACGACACTCAGCCCACGACGGCGACAGTCGGCTCACCGCTGACCATCCCGGCCGATGTACCGCCCGCCGATCCGGCCGATGTACCGCCCGCCACCGCGACCGGCGAGCCCTCCGCAATACAGACCCCCGAGACAGCGCCCCTCATACCGGCCTCCGCCCCGACTTCGCGCGCTCCGGCTCCGCCCGTCCAATCCCCGGTTACGCAGGCATCGCTTGCCCGGACCTCACTCCTCACCCAGGCCGCTACCCCTGAAGTCCGGCCCGCCGAGCAGCTCGTACCCGCCCAGCGCCCCGTCCCGCAGCAGGACGCCTCCCCGGACGCCGTCCTCATCCGACGGACCATGACCGAGGTCGGCCCCGTGGCCGACAAGGTCACCTCGTATTTCTACGCGCTGCTCTTCGTACGTCATCCCGATCTCCGGTCGCTGTTCCCGGCCGCGATGGACACCCAGCGGGACCGTCTGCTCAAGGCACTGCTCACCGCGGCCGAGCACATAGACAACACCGAAGTCCTCGTCGAGTACCTGCAGAATCTCGGTCGCGGCCACCGCAAGTACGGCACCCGGGCCGAGCACTACCCGGCCGTCGGCGAGTGCCTCATCGGGGCGCTGAGCAAGTACGCCTCCGGTATCTGGACCCCGGAGCTGGAGGCGGCCTGGGTCCGGACGTACACGACCATCTCGCAGGTGATGATCGACGCGGCGGCGACGGACGAACTACGCGCCCCCGCCTGGTGGTACGCGGAAGTCGTGGCGCACGACCTCAGAACACCGGACGTCGCGGTCGTCACCGTCCGCCCCGACCAGCCCTATCCCTTCCTCGCCGGCCAGTACACGAGCGTGGAGACGCCCTGGTGGCCGCGGATCTGGCGGCACTACTCCTTCGCTTCCGTGCCCCGCTCCGACGGCCTGCTGTCGTTCCACGTGAAGGCTGTCCCCGCGGGCTGGGTCTCCAACGCCCTGGTGCACCGCGCCCGGCCCGGTGACATCATCCGGCTCGGCCCGCCCGCCGGTTCGATGACCGTCGACCACACCACCGACAGCGGGCTGCTCTGTCTGGGCGGCGGGACCGGCATAGCGCCCATCAAGGCACTCGTCGAGGACGTCGCCGAGCACGGCGAACGGCGCCCGGTCGAGGTGTTCTACGGCGCCCGCACCGACCTCGACCTCTATGACATCGACACCATGCTCAGACTCCAGCAGTCCCACCCGTGGCTCTCGGTCCGCGCGATCATCGACCAGCAGGCGCACCTCCAGCTCCCGGACGCCATACGCCAGTACGGGCCGTGGAACGAGTACGACGCCTACCTCTCCGGCCCGCCTGGAATGATCCGCAGCGGTGTACACGTGCTCAGGGACATCGGTATCCCGTCGGAACGCATACGGCACGACTCCGTGGAGGAGCTCGTCGCCACCGCTCAGTGACCGCTGGTCGGATATCAGCCCAGATCGGGGGCGTGCATGGCCCGTACGCCCTCGATGTTGCCGTCCAGGTAGTGCCGCAGCGACAGCGGTACGAGGTGGACCGAGGCGATCCCGACGCGAGTGAACGGCACGCGCACGATCTCGTACTCGCCGATGGGCTCGTCCACCTCGGGGCCGTGCCGCAGCGACGGGTCCATGGACTCCAGGTGGCAGACGAAGAAGTGCTGCACCTTCACGCCGGTCGCACCGCCGTCCTCCCCGATGTGCTCTACGGTGTCGACGAAACAGGGCACCACATCGGCGATCTTGGCGCCGAGCTCCTCGTACACCTCGCGGTGCAGGGCGTCGACGACGGTCGTGTCGTCAGGCTCGACCCCGCCGCCGGGGGTGAGCCAGTAGGGATCCATGCCGGGCTTGGTGCGCTTGATCAGAATCAGGTCGTCGCCGTCCAGCAGAATGGCTCGGGCGGTGCGCTTGACCACGGGTCGGACGGTCATGGGAGAAATGTGGCCCGGCTGGTTCCACGTGAAACATCGCGAAACGTCACCGAATGAGCTCACCGTGTGAGCAGCCCCGTGAGAGGTGGCTACCGGCGGCAAGGCGCGCCGGTGACCAGGGGAAATGCGAGGCTCAGCACCAGTCGCCCGACGCCCGCAGCAGCCACTCGTGGGCCCGTGCGATGTGCGGCATCGCCAGCGTGCCGGTGCGGACCACCAGAAAGTACGTCCGCAGGGGCGGCACCACCGGATCGTGCAGCGAAACGACCTCGCCACGTTCCAGGGCGGATGCGCACAGGTAGCGGGGCAGCACGGCGAGTCCGGCGCCTGCCGCAGCGCAGGCGAGGACCGCGCGCAGGTCGGGGACGATCACGGTGCCTGGGGCGGCCGGAAGCGAGTCGAAGACCGAAGCCCAGTAGCGGGAGATGAAGGGCAGCGACTCGTGCACCTCGACCACCGGGACGTTCTCCAGCGCGGGTGCCGACGTGGCTCCGGACTTGTTTTCCGACGACCGCCTCCCCTTGACCCCGGAGACGCCCTCCGACGCCTGCCGCGCCTTGACCGAGGTGACGTTCTCCAGGACCCGTGCCCCCTTGCGGCGCGGTTTCCCGGAGCCGAGCTGTTCTGCCCAGCGCGGGGCAGCGACCATGACGTGTTCTTCGTCGCAGAGCGCAGTCGCCGTGAGCAGCGCGCCGCGCGGACGGGCCGTACAGATGGCCAGATCG
Source organism: Streptomyces sp. NPDC006602 (assembly GCF_042870385.1). NCBI lineage: Bacteria > Bacillati > Actinomycetota > Actinomycetes > Kitasatosporales > Streptomycetaceae > Streptomyces > Streptomyces sp. NPDC006602. Next base: position 330,648 of record NZ_JBIAHG010000005.1, read on the forward strand.
TGATGCCCGGCGGCCAGCCCTTCCAGGACTTCCTCGGCGTTCCCGAAGGAGGCGCGCAGGGCGAAGCTCTGGCCGTCCTCGCCGGTCAGCTCGGTGAGCGCCGGAAGCGCCCGCTCGGCGGTGAACTCGGGAGGGCCGGCCAGGTGCAGTGTCCGTAAGGAGGACTCGTCATCGAGCCCGGCCTCGGTGATCTCCACCAGGGCGTCGAGATGCGGTGCCGCCTTGTGGGCCAGCTCGTCGCCGATGGTTGTAGGAGTCACTCCACGGGCCTGGCGCAGGAACAGAGGGCGTCCCAGCTGCCGCTCCAGGGTGCGGATCTGCGAGGTGACGGCAGGCTGCGACAGGCCGAGCAGCGCGGCCGCGCGGGTGAAGGAACCGGCCCGGTGCACCGTCACAAAGGTGCGCAGCAAGGCCAGATCCATGGCGACGCCTCCTCTTCCCTGCCCTTCTCCCGGCCTCGAGGCAGGGCCCAACTATAAATATGTCGATAGGTCTCTGTCGCTACTGTGATTGGACACTGACACAGAGTCAACTAGCCTTGGTCGCGCGGTTCTTCGCGCGCAGAACCGGGACGGTCCGAGCCACGAGGGGGGAGGCTCGGACCGTCCGTTGTATGGAGCCGTGCACCGTCCGGAGCGGCCGCGCACGGGTCACTGGGACGATTCGTCCAGCGCGCGCATCACATCCGCCACCAGGTCATCCGGGTCCTCGGCACCCACCGAGAAGCGAATGAAACCGTCCGGCACAGCGTCTCCGCCCCAGCGCCCACGGCGTTCGGCCGTCGAGCGCACCCCGCCGAAGCTGGTTGCGTCGTCGACGAGCCGCAGCGCGTCGAGGAAACGGTCGGCACGCGCGCGCGTGGGGAGCGTGAACGAGACCACGCAGCCGAAGCGCCGCATCTGCTGCGAGGCGACCTTGTGCGAGGGGTCGCCGGACAGCCCTGGATAACGCAGCCCGGCCACCTCCGGGCGCTCCCGCAGCGCCTCCGCGAGCACCAGGGCGTTCGCGTTCTGCCGGTCTACCCGCAACTGGAGCGTGGCGATGGAGCGGTGGGCGAGCCAGGCCTCCATGGGCCCCGTGATCGCCCCGACGATCTTCCGCCAACGCCGTACGCCGGCCATGGCCTCGGGGTCGCGACCGGTGACGTATCCCAGCAGGATGTCCCCATGTCCCGTGAGCTGCTTGGTGCCGCTGGCCACGGAGAAGTCGGCGCCGAGCTCCAGCGGGCGCTGCCCGAGCGGTGTCGCGAGCGTGTTGTCGACCGAGACCAGGGCGCCACGCGCGTGTGCCGCCTCGGCGAGCCGCCGTATGTCGCACACGTCGAGCCCGGGATTCGACGGCGTCTCGATCCACAGCAGTTTCGCCCCGTCGAGGACGTCCAGCTGGGCGTCGCCGGCGGTGGGCGCCGTGCGCACCTCGATGCCGTACGCCTCCAGCTGCGCGCGCACGAGGGGCAGCGCCTGATAACCGTCACTGGGCAGGACCACCGCGTCCCCGGCCCGCAGCTGCGAGAAGAGCACCGAGGAGATGGCGGCCATGCCCGAGGCGAACACGAGCGTCTCGACGCCGTCCTGGCCGGGCGCCTCCAGCTCGCCGACGGCGCGCTCCAGCAGGGTCCAGGTGGGGTTGTCGTCGCGGCCGTAGCCGTACGGACCCGTCACCTCGCCCGGCAGATGGAAGTGGGCGGCGAACACCGGACCGGGCAGGGTCGGCTCGTGCTTGACCGGCTCGGGCAGCCCGGCCCGCACCGCACGCGTGCCGTCACCGCTCGCAGGGAGTCCCTGCCCACTCGAAACGCTCATGCCGCCCGCCCCTCCACGTCCTCGCGTACCGCGGCGAGCAGACCCTCGCTCGCTGCCTCCACCATCTCAAGGCATTCCTCGAAGCCGTCCATGCCCCCGTAGTACGGGTCCGGCACATCGAGGTCGCCGTCGGCGGCGGGGTCGTAGGAACGCAGCAGCTGGACCTTCTCCGCGTCCTGCGAGGTGGGTGCGAGACGCCTCAGGGCCTTGAGGTGGCCGGCGTCGAGGGCGATGACGAGGTCGAGGCGGGCGAACCACGACGGCTGGAACTGGCGGGCCGTATGGGTGCCGTCGTAGCCGCTGTTCTCGAGGACGGAGACGGTGCGCGGGTCGGCGTCGTCGCCCTCGTGCCAGCCACCTGTGCCGGCACTGTCGACCTCTACCAGGCCGCCGAGCCCGGCCTCCCGCACGTGGGCGCGGAAGACGGACTCGGCCATCGGGGAGCGGCAGATGTTGCCGGTGCAGACGAAGCAGACGCGGTATGTCATGGCGTAGTCAGTCCTCATCGGGCAGGACGACGTGGAGCGCCCAGGACACGATCGAGATGATCAGGCCGCCCAGGACGGCGGTCCAGAAGCCCTCGACGTGGAAGCTGAGGTCGAGCTTGTCGGCCAGCCAGGAGGTCAGCAGCAGCATCAGGGCGTTGACCACCAGGGTGATCAGGCCGAGGGTCAGGATGAACAGGGGGAAGGTGAGGACCTTCACGATGGGCTTGACCAGGAAGTTCACCAGCCCGAAGACCAGGGCGACGAGGATGAGCGTCCAGACCTTCTTGCCGGTGCTGTCGCCGGTCAGGGTGATCTTGTCGAGCAGCCAAACGGCGACCGCCAGGGCGCCCGCGTTGGCGATCGTCTTGACTACGAAATTCTTCATGTGTCTGATCGTGACAGAAGAGATCGGTTACGAGTACGGGCGAGGGCGGACAAAGTCGATGAAGGCATTCCGGTTGGACGAACTGGAGGCGGAGCGCGCCGCCAACGACGGCGCCTACCTGCAGTTCCTACGGGAGCGGAACATGTCGGTCGGCCTGTACGCCCTCGACGCGGGCGAGCGCGACCCGCAGCAGCCGCACAACCAGGACGAGGTCTACTTCGTCGTCAGCGGCCGCGCCGCGATCACCGTCGGCATGGAGACCACCCAGGTGGCGCGCGGCAGCGTGGTCTACGTCCCGGCCGGTGTCGCGCACAAGTTCCACCACATCAGCGAGGACCTGAGGGTGATGGTGGTGTTCTCTCCACCCGAGAGCTGACCTGCGACCTCGGGGTTCCCTAGGGGATCAGTCAGGGGCGGACAAGGGATGCGAGGCCCCCGCCGGGGCCCCTCCCGGCCCTAGCATCGAGTGCAGGACATCAGAAGATCCGGCATCAGACTGCCGGACACCAGAGAGGCGAGGGCAATGGGAGAGATCTTCACGGGACTGCCGTGGTGGGTGAAGTGGGTCGCGGTGCCGGTCATCGCCCTGGTCGTGTTCGGCGGGCTGATAGCCAGCGTCGTCGGCTTCGTCATCGGCCTGCTCTTCAAGGTGCTGGTCTTCGTGGCACTGGTCGGCGGACTGATCTACGTCGTACGGAAGTTCACGACGAGCTCCTCGTCACGCAGCGACTGGTGAACGGTCAACTCGGGGCAACCGGCGATCGGTAACAGCAATCACCGGTTCCCTCGGGCGAGGGAAGTTTCCCGGGCAGACGGTCTGCGAGCGGTGGCGGACGGTTAGAGTCCGGAACTCGTCGCGGGGACGACCCCGCGAGCGGCGTACACCCCCTCCCGTGTTCCCCCGCACGGGCTGCCCCCTCGCGCTCCGGGAGTGCCCCTTGGCCACGGTTGACACCGCATCCGTCCAATCCCACGTACCCACCGCACCCGCTCAGCCGCACGCATCCGCCGCGACCGGCACGGCGGACCTCCCGCCTACGGGAGCCCGCGTCCGGCCCCTCGAGCAGCCGGCCGTACTGCCCGCGCGGTCACGTCCGGCAACCCCTCCGACGCAGCGGCAGGCGACCGCGTCACCCACGCCGCCGCACTCCTCCACCCTCATCGGATCCGTCCAGCGCGCGATGCGTCTGCTGGAGTGCGTCGCCGAACACCAACACGGGGCGCCCGCCAAGCAACTGGCCCGTGAGGCGGGTCTGGCCCTCCCCACGGCCTACCACCTGCTTCGCACCCTCGTGCACGAGGGCTATCTGTGCCGCGACAAAGGGCTGTTCTTCCTCGGCGAGGCGGCCGAGCGGTTGGGCAGCAGTGGAGCCCGGCAGAAACGTCGCAGCACGGTCGCCGAGACGCTCGCACACTGGCGCGACGCGATCGGCGTACCCGTGTACTACGCGATGTACCGCGACGGCGAGATCGAGGTCGTGTGCGTCTCGGACAGCCCTGGCAACCCGGCGGTCGAGGAGTGGGCCGACTTCCGCGAGACCGGGCACGCCCATGCCATCGGGCAGTGTCTGCTGGCCCAGTTGGACGATGACGCCCGCCGCGACCACCTCGACCGCTACCCCGTGCAGTCCATCACCCCCTACACAGTGCGGGACAGCCACTCGATGCTGCGGCGGCTCGAACGCATGCGGCGGGCGGAACCGGTGACGGAACGGCAGGAGTACGCACTGGGCACGGTGTGCGCGGCGATTCCGATCACCGTGGGTAACTCTGCCGCGACGATGGCGATTTCTCTGCCCGCCCACCAAGCCGACCGGTTGCCTGCGGCAACGCAGCAATTGCAGGGTGCGCTGGCTCGGCTCCTAGGGTCACTCGCGATCTCTATCAGCATCTGAAAACTCACTCCTTGTGATCTGCCGTGCACGTTCAGCAAGATTCCATGAGTGTCAGAGGGACGATTCCCAGCCAGTCGACGTCAAGTGACGGGGTAGGCGATGCGCGAGTCCGTGCATGCAGAGGTCATGATGAGCTTTCTCGTCTCCGAGGAGCTCTCCTTCCGAATTCCGGTGGAGCTGCGCTACGAGACCTGCGATCCCTATGCCGTCCGGTTGACCTTCCATCTGCCGGGCGATGCCCCGGTGACCTGGGCCTTCGGCCGCGAGCTGCTGATCGACGGGGTGGGGCGGCCGTGCGGGGACGGGGACGTGCGGGTCTCGCCAGCCGAACCCGATTCGCTGGGCGATGTGCTGATCCGGCTTCAGGTCGGCAGCGACCAGGCGCTGTTCCGCTCGTCCACGGCTCCGCTCATCGCCTTCCTCGACCGTACCGACAAGTTGGTGCCGCTGGGCCAGGAAGGGGCGCACGGCGACTTCGACGCCCACCTCGACGAGGCGTTGGACCGCATCCTGGCGGAGGAGCAGAGCGCGGGCTGAGCGGTTCGGCGGAGAGGCGGCGGAACACTTCAGCGCGGACGTGGAGGAGTGCAGTAACGCTTCTGCGTGGGTGTCTCCAGTTCGGGCGGACGGCGGGTTCATGCTGAGGTCGGCGGGGTGGCCGGGGTCGGTCCGGTCGGCACCTCCGTCATACCGGCCGCGCCTCTTGCCTCAGTGCCTGCGCCGCCGTCCCTTCCCGCCGCGTGCCGGAGCCGGTCGGGCACCGGTCGTCGCCGCTTCCGTCGGCCCAGGAGAGCCAGGGGAGCCAGGCGACTTGGGCGCCCCCGTTGCCATCGTGCTCCCCGCCCCCGTCCGGTCGGCCGAGACGACCAGGGCCGCGAGGGCCGTGGTGACCGGTACCGAGGCGACCAGGCCGATCGAGCCCACCAGCGTGCGTACGATCTCCTCCGCGACCAGTTCGCTGTTGGCGACCGTTCCTACGCTGCTCTGCGCGATCGAGAACAGCAGCAGCAGCGGCAGCGCGGCACCCGCGTAGGCGAGGACGAGCGTGTTGACGACGGATGCGATGTGGTCGCGGCCGATACGGATGCCCGCGCGGTACAGCCCGCGCCAGCCCATCGACGGATTGGCCTCGTGCAGTTCCCAGACCGCCGAGGTCTGGGTGACCGTCACATCGTCGAGGACACCGAGCGAACCGATGATGACGCCGGCGAGCAGCAGACCGCTCATGTCGATCGACGGATACAGGCCGTGGATCAGGCCGGTGTTGTCGTCCGTGTTGCCGGTGAGCGCGGCCCAGCCGATGAACAGCGAGCCGAGGACGCCGATCAGCAGCAGCGAGATCAGAGTGCCGAGCACCGCCACGGACGTACGGGCCGACAGGCCGTGGCACAGGTACAGGGCGATCAGCATGATGGCGCTCGCCCCGACCACGGCCACGACCAGCGGATTCGAGCCCTGCAGGATCGCGGGCAGGACGAAGAAGTTCAGCAGCAGGAAACTGATGGCCAGCGCGACCAGGGCCATGACGCCCCGCAGCCGGCCCACGATCACGACGGCGAGCGCGAAGATGCCGGCGAGCAGCGCCATCGGGAGGCGGCGGTTGACGTCGGTGACCGAGTACTGCAGGTCCCTCGGCGCAGAGGGCTCGTAGGCGACCACGACCTTCTCGCCCTCGTGCAACTGCCGTGACTGGTCCGGCTGGACGATCTCCGTGAACGTACGACCCTTGTCCTTGCCCGTGTCGACCCGGATCGTCGCCCTCTTGCAGGTGCCGTTCGCCTGCTGCTGCGCGGACGAGCCCTCGGCGGTGGATGTGTCGCCGGTCGGAGTCTCCCCCGAGGCGTTCACCGATGAGCAACTCACGCTCTCGACCTCAGTGACCGTGGCCTGCTGGGTCTGCCGGTCGAAGCCGACGCCCGTGCGCTCGTGACCCGGAGCGCCACCGGGCCACAGCACCGCGAGCCCGACCAGGACGGCCGCGGCGAACGGGATCAGGATCGCCGCGATGACCTTGCGCAGGTGCTTGGAGACGGGTGCGGCCGGCCCATGACTGTGGCTGTGCGAGTGGCCGTGCCCCCCGCCGGCACCTGGACCCTCGGGCCCATGCCCACCACCGGAACCTGGACCCTCAGGCCCCTGCCCGCCTCCGGAACCGTGGCCCCCGGATCCGTGACCGTGACCGTGACCGGCACCAGAGCCGTGACCAGTCCCTTCGCCGTAACCCGGCCCTTCATCGTGACCGGGCCCATGACCGCCACGGTGCCCGTCGGCGACTCCGTCGCCATGGGTACGCCTGGCACCCCTGGCACCGAAAAACTCATGGCCGCCTTCATGGCTGCCTCCGCTGCCGCCACCAGGGCTGCCGCCACGGCCGTCGCCACGTCCGCGGTCGTCTCCGTTGCCGTGCCCGGCACCCGGCCTGCGGGGAGGCTCGGATGGCGGAAACGGGAACTGCTGTGTCGTGGTCACCGACCGATCATCGCAAGAACGACAGGGGCCCCCTGTTCACCGCGCCCGAATTGACGCTAGCGTGGAGGCACCTTTGTACACGCGGGAGCTCGGAGCACCGGGCTGAGAGGGCGCTGACCTCCGTCCCAGTCATGTTTCACATGAAACATCGCCTCAAGCGAGTGATGTTTCACACGAAACGTCGGCAGACGGAAGCCGCTGCGTCGACCGCCGAACCTGTTACCGGGTAATGCCGGCGTAGGGAGTAGGTCTCATGACCAACGAGGACGCACGCACGCCTGCCTCCGAGCAGAACGAGCTCAGCGAGGAGAGCGGGAAGTCCATCGGCTGGCACAAGGCGTACGTCGAGGGCTCACGCCCCGATCTGCGGGTGCCGGTCCGTCAGGTGCACCTCACCAACGGGCAGTCGGTCACGCTGTACGACACGTCGGGCCCGTACACCGATCCACTGACCGAGACGGATGTCCGCAGGGGCCTGTCGCCGCTGCGGGAGAACTGGATCATCGCCCGCGGTGACACCGAGGAGTACGCGGGCCGTCCCGCCCGTCCCGAGGACGACGGGATCAAGCACACCTCGCCGCGAGGTGGTCTGCGCAACCTCGACGCGGTCTTTCCCGGGCGGCCGCGCCTGCCGCGCCGCAGCAGGGACGGCAACGCGGTCACACAGCTCGCGTACGCCCGCCGGGGCGAGATCACTCCTGAGATGGAGTTCGTGGCCGTTCGGGAGGACGTTTCGCCCGAGGTCGTGCGGGAGGAGATCGCGGCGGGCCGAGCCGTGCTGCCGGCCAACGTCAACCACCCGGAGATCGAGCCGATGATCATCGGCAAGCGGTTCCTGGTGAAGGTCAATGCCAACATCGGCAACTCCGCGGTGACGTCCTCCATCGAGGAGGAGGTCGAGAAGATGACCTGGGCGACCCGCTGGGGCGCCGACACGGTCATGGACCTGTCCACCGGCCGCAACATCCACACCACCCGCGAATGGGTGCTGCGCAACTCCCCCGTCCCCATCGGCACGGTGCCGCTCTATCAGGCGCTGGAGAAGGTCGACGGGCGCGCGGAGGAACTGACCTGGGAGATCTACAAGGACACGGTCGTCGAACAGGCCGAGCAGGGCGTGGACTACATGACGGTCCACGCGGGCGTGCGCCTGCCGTACGTACCGCTGACCGCCAATCGCAAGACCGGCATCGTCTCCCGCGGCGGCTCGATCATGGCCGCCTGGTGCCTCGCGCACCACAAGGAGAGCTTCCTGTACGAGAACTTCGAGGAGCTCTGCGAGATCCTCGCCGCCTATGACGTCACGTACTCGCTCGGCGACGGCCTCCGGCCGGGCTCCATCGCGGACGCCAACGACGAAGCACAGTTCGCGGAGTTGCGCACGCTCGGGGAACTCAACCGGATCGCGAAGCGTTTCAATGTTCAGACCATGATCGAGGGCCCGGGACATGTCCCGATGCACAAGATCAAGGAGAACATCGACCTTCAGCAGGAGATCTGCGATGAAGCTCCGTTCTATACGCTCGGCCCGCTGACCACGGACGTCGCGCCGGCGTACGACCACATCACCTCCGGCATCGGTGCCGCGATGATCGCCTGGTGGGGCACGGCCATGCTCTGCTATGTCACGCCCAAGGAGCACTTGGGCCTGCCCAATCGTGACGACGTCAAGACCGGCGTCATCACCTACAAGATCGCCGCCCACGCAGCCGACCTCGCCAAGGGGCATCCAGGTGCACAGGAGTGGGACGACGCGCTGTCGGACGCCCGCTTCGAGTTCCGGTGGGAGGACCAGTTCAACCTCGCACTCGACCCGGACACGGCACGGGAGTTCCACGACGAGACGCTGCCGGCCGAGCCTGCGAAGACGGCGCACTTCTGCTCCATGTGCGGGCCGAAGTTCTGCTCGATGAAGATTAGCCAATCCATCACAAAGCAGTTCGGTGGCACGGCGGCGGCCGGCGCGACGGCGGAGGAGGTCGCTGAGGGGATGCTGCAGAAGTCGAAGGAGTTCGCGGCGAGCGGGAACCGGGTGTATCTGCCCCTGGCGGAGTAGTCGTAGCCCTGGGAGGACGGCCCGCCCCTCTGAGTAGAGCGGCGGGCCGATCTGCTTCGCGTGGAGCACGATTGCTCGCGACCCACAGGTGGATGCAACACTTCGAGCCCTCCTATCAGCGGGCTCGGAGATGGAGCCCAGCCAGACGGGGGAGTCGCCGATGCATCTCGCTCGCGTCATCGAAGTCGAAGTCTTCGCCCATGTCTGATGCCTCGGTCTTGTGCGCCTCAACTGACCGGTACTCAGCCCAGGCTTCGTAGAAGGCATCTGGGTTTCCTGTCAGGCGCTCGAAGGCGCCGCTGGCGACGTAGTTCACGTCCTCGTAGAACAGGGCCCCGTCTTCGTGGCCGTCGGCGGCTTCGATGACTGCGGGGTGTTCGGCAAGGTTGTCGGGATTGAAGGCCGCGCGCTCATACCAGTCTCGGCCCTGCGCGATCACTCCCGCTCGGAAGTCCATGAAGCTGTCGTCGGAGCAGCCGCCCCCGATGAGGTATGCCGCCGCCCAGACATCCCAACGGTAGAGAGCATCGTGCAGTTCATCGAACCGCTCGGCGTACTGGAGGATCTCCAGCGGAGGGAGGTCGGCCAGGAGGTTCACCAAAGCCTCGTCGAAGGACACGGCGGATGCGCCGACCGAGGTGCGCGCGGTTTCGATGAGGCTCCAGAACTGATCGATGTCCATGAGGCTGCACCCTGCCATCCCCCTATGACAATCAGGACGCCCGGCAGAGGCTGGCCGTCCTCCAGGTGTGTGGGGGCGACGACGCTTGTCGGCGGTGGGTCTGATTCTGGTCTGAAGCCGTCCTCGATGAAGATCTCCCAGGACATCCGCCGCCGGCACGGCGGGAACCAGGAGGAGATCGAAGAGGGCATGGCGCAGAAGTCCAAGGAGTTCGCGGCGGCGGGCAACCGCGTGTATCTGCCGATCGCGGACTGACGGCGGTCTTCTGCCGCCGAATCCTCCGGGGCAATGGCTCGGCGCCGCCGACGAGTTCGTCGTCGTCGGCCCGCCCTCGGCCGGGGGCCGGGTCTTCGGCTTGCGCTCCCCGGGTGGGGGCGCAAGCCGAGGGGCTGCTCCGGCTAATCCGGCTGGTGTTCCGGCCCCCCGAAGTCCGGGCTCGAGTAGTCCGGGCTCGTGAAGCTGGGGCGGGAGCCCGAGGCGCCGTCGTCCGGGCTGCTGAAGCCCGGGCGGTCGTAGCCGAGGTGTGGCATGCGGCTGGTCGGCGCCGGTGGTGTCGCACGGTGGTGCAGTGCGGCGCTGCCGGGGTCGGCGAGCGCCTCCCGGAGGAACGGCAGGATGCCGCGCTCCAGCATCGCTTCGCACCAGGCTTCTTTGGCCCGGGCCACCTCCTCGCTCATCACGCCGTACGGCCCGGCTTCGAGCGAGGGCCGGTTGCGCAGCGCGGTGAGCAGCAGTCCGACGGCGGCGACGAGGATCGCGGCCGCGGTCATCGCGCCGAACACCCAGCCGGTGGTGAGCATGGTCTGGGCGAACGCCGGCTCGGGGTCGAGCATCTTCAGGATGTAGCCCACGAGCAGGAAGATCGCCGCGGCCGTTCCGGCGAGGACGGGTGCCAGGACCGCGACGACGGCGACAGCCCCCGCTCCGGTCTCGGCGACCTCTCCCATGGTGGTGGCGAGCCCCATCGTGCTCGAGCCCGATTCCGCGGAGCCGGTCTCACGCGTGGACGACGGGGTGGACGGCGCCGGTTGGCGCAGTTCCTCGCGGACCTTCACGTAGTGCTGGTACTCGGTCGCCGCGGCCGCCGTGATGAGTGCGGTGGCGTTGAGCGCCATGGTGCGCAGCTGTTCAGTGTTGAGCCGCTGACCGACAGCGGCCAGTTCGGGACGGTGTGGGGCGGAGCGCAGCGCCTCGTCGAGGATCCGCTCGTATTCCTGGCGGTCCTCGCTCAGCAGGTGCTGCGGAACGCTGTTCATGTGCATCCCCCGATGCTCCGTAGGGCTTGGGGCTCGCACGCTGACGAGCCGTCGGGCAGAAACGGAGGGGAGCCTGCTACGGATAAGCCGATGGTAGAGCGATGACGGCACGCCGTGACAGGGGGTTTACCGAAAATGCCCTCTGGTCGGCACCACCGTCGATCAGTCCGTCACGGAGAACGCCTGCCCTGTGAACGTTCAGATATCCAGAGGAAGTTGTTGGACCAGCAGCTTTCCGGCCATGGTCACTCCGCCGTCCATCGCGATGGCGAGCCCGTCGGCGTAGACGTGCGGCCCCTCGACCAGCTGCGTGGCCGGATCCTCGCCCTCTTCCGAGCCGACCTCGCCGAGGAGGTACGGAATGGGGCTGTGACCGTGAACGATGCGGGTGCCGCCGTATGTGTCGAGCAGGGAGCGTACGGCGTCGGCGCCGCCTTCGTCGCGGAAGGAGAAGCGCTTGGTGAACTTGCGGAACAGGTCCCACACCTCGTCCGCGTCGTTGCGTGTGATCGTCTCGCGGACGGTGTCGTTGACCTCTTCGATGGAGCGGCCGTAGTCGAGATATGCGGTGGTGTCGGAGTGGACGAGCAGATGGCCGTCGACCTCCTCGATGGCGTCGAGGCGCGCCATCCACTGGAGGTGGTGGTCCTGGAGGCGGTCCATGTCGCTCTTCTGGCCGCCGTTGAGCAGCCAGGCGGCCTGGAAGGTGGCGGTTCCCGCGCCCGAGTTGACGGGGGTGTCGCCGAACCGCTTGGCGCCGAGCAGCAGCAGTTCGTGGTTGCCCATGAGGGCCTTGCAGTATCCGCCGGCCGCGGCGGCCTCGGCGGACAGCCGCATCACGAGGTCGATGACGCCAATGCCGTCGGGCCCGCGGTCGGTGAAGTCGCCGAGGAACCACAGCCGGGCGGTGCCCGCGCACCAGTTCCCCGCGGAGTCGACGAGGCCCTTCTCCTGGAGGGCGGCCACCAGTTCGTCGAGATAGCCGTGCACGTCTCCGACGACGTAGAGCGGCCCGGGGCCGGTCGTCGGCTGCGAGCCGGGTACGGCCGCGGGGTCGATGTGCACCTGGAGCGTGTCACCCCGGTTGATGACCGGCAGGTCGCGCTCGGTCGGCGTGTACCCCTCGGGGTGGTCCACCGGTTCGTCGACCGGCCGGACGGCCTCGCCGGCGGGCACGTCAGGGGGGTACGGACCGGTCTCGTGGACGTACGCGGGCACCCGGAAGTCGCGCAACGTCGCCGCCCGCTCCACCTCGGGTCCCTGACCGGCCCCCTGAGTCATCAGACCCCTCCACCATCACGCCGCATCTGCACCTCTTCGGACTGCCTGGTCGCAGCGGCCCGCGGTGTCGTGCGCCCATCATAGGAATGCGGATCGCGCCATGTGATGACCCAGGGGTGGTGAATCGGAACAGGACTCCAGCTCACCGCGGCTTTCGCCCCGATTGGGCAGGGCTTCGACCTCCTGGCGATCGCCCTTGCCCCGCCCCGGGGATTGCGCTTTCCCGCTCCGGCCGCCCTGGCGCGCTACTTCTTCTCGGCCGACCGCGGCGGACTGACGGTCGTCCGGGGAGGACGTCGCTGGGACGAGGTACGCACGATCAGCTCGGTCGGTATCACCTGCTCGACCGGCTGGTCCGAGTCGACACCCTCGATGGCGTCGATGAGGAGTTGGACCACCGCGGTGCCGATACGGCGCGGCTTCAGGGAGAGCGTGGTGATGGGCGGTTCGGTGTTGGCGTACACGGTGGACTCGCTGCAGCAGACCAGAAGGAGATCGTCGGGTACGCGCAGTCCGTAGCGCCGGGCGGCGGCCAGCAGGTCGGTGCCGTTCGGGTCGAACAGTCCGTACACGGCGTCGGGCCGGTCGGGGCGGGCGAGCAGCCGGTCGGCGGCGACGGCGCCCGCGCACGGATCGTGCGCCGGGTAGGCCTCGTACACCGGATCCTGGCCGACGCGCTCGCACCAGCGCAGGTACGCGGTGGTCGACAGATGGGTGTACGTGTCCGTCGTGGTGCCGGTCAGCAGGCCGATGCGGCGGGCGCCGGCGTCGGCCAGATGGTCGAGGATGCCGAGTACGGCCGCCTCGTGGTCGTTGTCGACCCAGGCGGTCACCGGAAGCGTGCCGGCCGGGCGGCCGTCGGAGACGACCGGTAGACCCTGCCGGACCAGTTCGCTGACGACCGGGTCGTGGTCGGACGGGTCGATGACGACCGTGCCGTCCAGGGCGACGTTCGACCACACGTCGTGACGGGAGGTCGCGGGGAGGATGACGAGGGCGTAGCCGCGGGCGAGCGCGGCCGAGGTGGCGGCGCGTGCCATCTCGGCGAAGTACGCGAACTCGGTGAAGGTGAAAGGTTCATCCCCGTACGTCGTCACGGTCAGGCCGATCAGTCCCGACTTGCCGGTGCGGAGTGTGCGGGCGGCGGCCGACGGGCGGTAGCCCAGCCGGTCGGCGACCTCGCGGACATGCCGTCGGGTGGCGTCCGGGAGCCTGCCCTTCCCGTTGAGGGCGTCGGAGACGGTCGTGATGGAGACTCCGGCGGCGGCGGCGACGTCTCTGATGCCCGCCCGGCTCGGCCGGCTTCCTCGACGTGAGGTTTCCGCGCGGCTCACCTGGTGCTTCCCTGCTGCTGTCATGGCGAGCCGATAGTAGGGCTCATGCGGTGGGGTAGGGCGGACGCATATGCACGCGTTGACAGGCACGTTTCTGCAAGGTCTTCTGGTATCAAATACCTTGGAAACCAAGGGAGTTGGACCATAAAATGTTAGGACGTGACTTGTCGGCCCGTGCAAGCCTGCCAAGTGGCCCATGTTTCGAAGAGGTCTCAACTCACCTCTACGAGGGATGCGCGCTACGGCGTGAGCCACCGGCGCATAGATATATGTGACAGCGCCCCCGGATTCGTCTGCCTTCGGGCGGTGATGCCCCTGATGCCGGTGTGGTGGATGAGGTCGGTGCCGACCTGTACGCAGCCGCGCCGAATCCTCATAAGGTGAGGAGCATTGGAAGTCGGCGGTGGTGATGGGCCGCCAGTGGTCGCGAGGAGGACTGCGGTGAGCGAGACGAGCCCCAAGCTGCGCGCCGAGCTGGAGGGGATCCCCGCCTACAAGCCGGGCAGGCCGGCGGCGGCCGGCGGCCCGGTGGCCTACAAGCTGTCCTCCAACGAGAACCCCTATCCGCCGCTGCCCGGCGTGATGGAGAGGGTGACCGCCGCGGTCTCGTCGTTCAACCGCTACCCGGACATGGCGTGCACGGGCCTGATGAACGAGCTGTCCGAGCGCTTCGCCGTCCCCCTGTCCCACCTGGCCACCGGCACCGGCTCGGTCGGCGTGGCGCAACAGCTGGTCCAGGCGACCTCCGGCCCCGGCGACGAGGTGATCTACGCCTGGAGGTCCTTCGAGGCGTACCCGATCATCACGCAGATCAGCGGTGCGACGTCGGTGCAGGTGCCGCTGACGCCGGGTGATGTGCACGACCTGGACGCCATGGTGGACGCGATCACCGACCGGACACGGCTGATCTTCGTCTGCAACCCCAACAACCCGACGGGCACGGTGGTACGGCAGGCCGGGCTGGAGCGTTTCCTCGACCGGGTGCCGGGTGATGTCCTGGTCGTGCTCGACGAGGCCTACCGCGAGTTCATCCGCGACACCGAGGTGCCGGACGGGGTGCAGCTGTACCGCGAGCGACCGAACGTCTGCGTGCTGCGCACGTTCTCCAAGGCGTACGGCCTCGCCGGCCTGCGCGTCGGGTTCGCGATCGCCCATGAGCCTGTGGCGGCGGCGCTGCGCAAGACGGCTGTGCCCTTCGGTGTGAGCCAGCTCGCGCAGGACGCGGCGATCGCCTCGCTGCAGGCCGAGGACGAACTGCTCGGCCGGGTCGGCTCGCTGGTGTGCGAGCGCACGCGCGTGGTCGAGGCGCTGCGAGCCCAGGGCTGGACGGTGCCCGAGACGCAGGCCAACTTCGTGTGGCTGCGGCTGGGGGAGCACACGGTCGCGTTCGCGGCGGCGTGTGAGCAGGCGGGTGTGGTGATCAGGCCGTTCCCGGGCGAGGGCGTGCGGGTCACGGTCGGGGAGAACGAGGCGAACGACATCTTCCTGAAGGTGGCGGAGGGATTCCGCAAGGAGCTGTAGGACTGCCCTGTCCCAGGGGCGGCGTCTGCTGGGCGCCTCGGTTTCACGTGGAACCGAGGTGCCCTTCTCATGCCAGGGCTCATTGGTCCCTCCCTGATGGGCCCCTCGGTCCGACCTAGGGACCCCCGCCTCTCCAGTATCGAACGGCCATGCTGCATAATTGCTTGTGAATGTGAACGCGTTCACAAGCGTCCCGGTTGCTCCAATGATGTGTGTGACAAAAGGGGCAAACAGCCGCTGCAGCATGGCGACGTAAGGAGAAAGACGACGTGGACCTGGCTCTGGCGCCGGAGACACTGGCGCGATGGCAGTTCGGCATCACCACCGTCTACCACTTCCTGTTCGTCCCTCTGACGATCTCGCTGGCCGCTCTCACGGCCGGCCTGCAGACCGCGTGGGTGCGCACGGAGAAGGAGAAGTACCTCAAGGCCACCAAGTTCTGGGGCAAGCTCTTCCTGATCAACATCGCGATGGGCGTCGTCACCGGCATCGTGCAGGAGTTCCAGTTCGGCATGAACTGGTCCGACTACTCGCGCTTCGTCGGTGACATCTTCGGCGCCCCGCTCGCCTTCGAGGCACTGATCGCCTTCTTCTTCGAGTCGACCTTCATCGGCCTGTGGATCTTCGGCTGGGACAAGCTGCCCAAGAAGATCCATCTGGCCTGCATCTGGATGGTCTCGATCGGCACGATCCTGTCGGCGTACTTCATCCTCGCGGCCAACTCGTGGATGCAGCACCCGGTCGGCTACAAGATCAACGAGGCGAAGGGGCGGGCCGAGCTCACCGACTTCTGGCTGGTGCTGACCCAGAACACCGCCCTGGCCCAGGCGTTCCACACGCTCACCGCGGCCTTCCTCACCGGTGGCGCCTTCATGGTCGGCATCTCCGCCTTCCACCTGCTGCGCAAGAAGCACATCCGCGAGATGAAGACATCACTGCGGCTCGGTCTGGTCACCGTTGTCGTCGGTGGCCTGCTCACCGCCGTCAGCGGGGACACGCTCGGCAAGATCATGTTTGAGCAGCAGCCGATGAAGATGGCCGCCGCCGAGGCACTGTGGGACGGCGAGGCGCCCGCGCCGTTCTCCGTCTTCGCCTACGGCGACGTCGACGCCGGCCACAACAAGGTCGCCATTGAGATTCCGGGGCTGCTGTCCTTCCTGGCCAATGACGACTTCACCTCGCACGTTCCGGGCATCAACGACGTCAACAAGGCCGAGCAGAAGAAGTTCGGTCCCGGCGACTACCGGCCCAACATCCCGGTCGCCTACTGGGGCTTCCGCTGGATGATCGGCTTCGGCATGGCGTCCTTCACCATCGGGCTGGCCGGGCTCTGGCTCACCCGCAAGAAGTTCCTGCTGCCGCAGCACCTCAGGGTCGGCGACGACGAAGTGCCGCACCTGGTCCTCTTCAGGAAGAAGCCGCTCGGCCCGACCCTCACCACGTGGTACTGGCGCATCGCGATCTGGACCTTGGCCTTCCCGCTGATCGCCAACTCCTGGGGCTGGATCTTCACCGAGATGGGCCGTCAGCCGTGGGTCGTCTACGGCGTGCTGCAGACCCGGGACGCGGTCTCCCCCACGGTCTCCCAGGGAGAAGTCATCACCTCGATGATCGTCTTCACCACCCTGTACGCCATCCTCGCCGTGATCGAGGTGAGGCTGCTCGCGAAGTACATCAAGGCCGGACCGCCCGAGCTCACCGAGGCCGACCTCAACCCGCCCACGAAGATCGGCGGCGACTCCCGTGACGCCGACAAGCCGATGGCCTTCTCGTACTAGGCCGAGGGAGCTGCACAGTCATGGAACTTCACGACGTCTGGTTCGTGCTCATCGCCGTCCTGTGGACCGGTTACTTCTTCCTGGAGGGCTTCGACTTCGGGGTCGGCATCCTTACCAAGCTGCTGGCGCGTGACCGGCCCGAGCGGCGGGTACTGATCAACACCATCGGTCCCGTCTGGGACGGCAACGAGGTGTGGCTGCTCACGGCCGGCGGCGCGACCTTCGCCGCCTTCCCCGAGTGGTACGCCACGCTCTTCTCGGGCTTCTACCTGCCTCTGCTGATCATCCTGGTCTGTCTGATCGTCCGGGGCGTCGCGTTCGAGTACCGAGTGAAGCGGCCCGAGGAGAACTGGCAGCGCAACTGGGAGCACGCGATCTTCTGGACCTCGCTGATCCCGGCGTTCCTGTGGGGCGTGGCCTTCGGCAACATCGTGCACGGCGTGAAGATCGACCGGAACTTCGACTACGTCGGTACCTTCTGGGATCTCCTCAACCCTTACGCGCTGCTCGGCGGCCTGGTGACGCTGACGCTGTTCACCTTCCACGGCGCGGTGTTCACGGCGCTGAAGACCGTCGGCGACATCCGGACGCGGGCGCGGAAGCTGGCGACGGGAGTCGGTCTCACCACGGCTGTGCTGGCACTGGTCTTCCTGCTGTGGACTCAGGTCCAGGGCGGTGACGGCATGAGCCTGGTCGCGCTCGTCGTGGCGGTCGCCGCACTGGTCGCGGCGCTCGTGGCCAACCAGGCCGGGCGCGAGGGCTGGTCGTTCGCACTGTCCGGGGTCACCATCGTGGCCGCCGTGGCGATGCTCTTCCTGACGCTCTTCCCGAATGTCATGCCGTCCTCGCTCAACGAGGACTGGAGCCTCACGGTCACCAACGCCTCATCCAGCCCCTACACCCTGAAGATCATGACCTGGTGTGCGGCGATCGCTACGCCGATCGTGATGCTCTACCAGGGCTGGACCTACTGGGTGTTCCGCAAGCGGATCGGTACGCAGCACATCGCTGCCGAGGCCGCTCACTGAGTCCGAGAGGGGCGTGTCTCACCGTGTCATCCATCGCCGTGTTTCGTGATGTTTCACGTGAAACACGCCCCGTGGGCCGAAGGGCATGTTTCACGTGAAACCGATCGATCCGCGTCTCCTCCGCTACGCCCGCGCGACCCGGCTCTTCCTGGCGGCGGTCGTCGGACTGGGTGTCGTCGGTGCGGGGCTCCTCATCGCGCAGGCGATGCTCATCGCCGAGGTGGTGGTGGGCGCCTTCCAGCACGGGATGCCGGTGGGCGAACTCACCACTCCCCTAATGCGGTTGGTGGCCGTCGCCCTCGGCCGTGCCCTCGTCTCCTGGCTCACCGAACTGGCCGCGCACCGCGCGAGCGCCGCGGTGAAATCGGAGCTGCGTAGGCGGTTGCTGGAGCGTGCGGTCGCGCTGGGTCCCGGGTGGCTGAGTGGGCAGCGGACCGGATCGCTGGTCGCGCTCGCCACGCGGGGCGTCGACGCTCTCGACGACTACTTCTCGCGCTATCTCCCGCAGTTGGGGCTCGCGGTGGTCGTGCCGGTGGCCGTGCTGGCGCGGATCGTCACCGAGGACTGGGTCTCCGCGGTCATCATCGTCGGCACCCTGCCGCTCATCCCGATCTTCATGGTGCTGATCGGCTGGGCCACACAGTCGCGGATGGACCGTCAGTGGCGGTTGCTGTCCCGGCTCTCCGGACACTTCCTCGACGTGGTCGCCGGCCTGCCGACGCTGAAGGTGTTCGGGCGGGCCAAGGCGCAGGCCGAGTCGATCCGGCGCATCACCGGCGAGTACCGGCAGGCGACCATGCGGACGCTGCGGATCGCCTTTATCTCCTCCTTCGCGCTGGAACTGCTCGCCACGCTGTCGGTGGCACTCGTGGCCGTGACGATCGGCATGCGGCTCGTCCACGGCGACATGGACCTGTACATCGGTCTGGTCATTCTCGTACTGGCGCCGGAGGCGTATCTGCCGCTGCGCCAGGTGGGCGCGCAGTACCACGCGGCGGCGGAGGGGCTCGCGGCCGCCGAAGAGATCTTCTCGGTACTGGAGACACCGGTGCCGGAGTCGGGTTCCGCTGCCGTGCCGACGGGGGGCCTGTCCTTCGAGGGGGTCACGGTCAGATACCCCGGGCGGTCCGGGGACGCCGTGGCGGACGTGTCCTTCGCCGTCGAGCCCGGGGAGACGGTCGCGCTCGTCGGGCCGAGCGGTGCGGGCAAGTCGACCCTGCTGAACGTGCTGCTGGGCTTTGTACGGCCCGACGAGGGGCGGGTCCTGGCCGGGGGAGTCGATCTCGCCGAGGCAGACCTGGAGCAGTGGCGCGGGCGGATCGCGTGGGTACCGCAGCGGCCGCACCTGTTCGCAGGCACGATCGCCGAGAATGTACGCCTTGCACGGCCCGACGCCGACGACACTGCCGTGCGGCGGGCGTTGGGGGACGCGGGCGCGCTGGAGTTCGTGGACGCGCTGCCGCGGGGTGCCGACACCGTGCTCGGTGAGGACGGGGCCGGACTGTCCGCCGGTCAGCGGCAGCGGCTCGCGCTGGCCCGGGCGTTCCTCGCCGACCGGCCCCTGCTGTTGCTCGACGAGCCGACGGCGGCGCTCGACGGGGCCACCGAGGCGGAGGTCGTGGAGGCGGTGCGGCGGCTGGCGGTGGACCGGACGGTCCTGCTAGTGGTGCACCGGCCGGCGCTGCTGTCGGTGGCGGACCGGGTGGTGCGGCTGGCGGAACCGGTGTCCCCCGCCCGCGTGAAGGTTGTGCCCAAGGCGACTGAGGTCCGCGGGATCGAGGCCGAACAGGCTTTCGCTGCCGACACGCAAGGGACGGGTGTGCCGGCGGCGGACACTCGTGGTGTCCTCGGCCGAGTCCGGGCCATGTCCGGCGCGCAGCGCGGGCGGCTCGTGCTCGCCCTGCTGCTCGGCAGCCTCGCACTCGGCAGCGCCGTCGGGCTCATGGCCACCTCCGGGTGGCTCATCTCGCGGGCATCGCAGCAGCCGCCCGTGCTCTATCTGATGGTGGCCGTGACAGCGACGCGGGCCTTCGGGATCGGGCGGGCCGTCTTCCGGTACGCGGAGCGGCTCGTCTCGCACGACGCCGTGCTGCGGATGCTGGCCGACACCCGGGTCGCCGTGTACCGGCGCCTGGAGCGGCTCGCGCCCGCCGGGCTTCGGCAGACCCGCCGGGGTGATCTGCTGTCGCGGCTCGTCGCCGATGTGGACGCGCTTCAGGACTACTGGCTGCGCTGGCTGCTGCCCGCCGGTGCCGCCGTGGCCGTGTCCGCCGCGTCCGTCGGCTTCACGGCCTGGCTGCTGCCCGAGGCAGGCGCGGTGCTCGCCGCCGGACTGCTGGCGGCCGGGGCGTGTGTCCCGCTCATCACGGGCGCGGTGGCCCGGCGTGCCGAGCGCAGGCTGGCCCCGGCCCGAGGCGTACTGGCCACGCGCGTGACCGATCTGCTCACCGGCACCTCCGAATTGACCGTCGCCGGAGCCTTGCCCGGACGTACCGCCGAGGCGCGGCGGGCCGACGGGGCGCTCACCCGGATCGCCTCACGGGCCGCCACCGCCACGGCACTCGGCGACGGACTCACCGCGCTCCTCTCCGGCCTGACCGTCGCCGCCACCGCCCTCGTGGGCGCCCAGGCGGTCGCCGACGGCAGGCTGAGCGGCGTGGCGATGGCCGTGGTCGTCCTCACCCCGCTGGCCGCCTTCGAGGCCGTACTCGGCCTGCCCCTTGCCGCGCAGTACCGGCAGCGGGTGCGCAGGAGCGCGGAGCGCGTGTACGAGGTGCTGGACGCGCCCGAGCCGGGACGGGAACCGGAGTGGCCCCGGCAGGCGCCCGTTTCGCCGTTCCCGGTCGCGCTCAAGGGGCTTGCCGCCCGTCATGCCGGGCAGGGCCGGGACGCGCTCGCCGGGCTTGACCTGACCCTGGAGGAGGGCCGCCGGATCGCCGTGGTCGGGCCGTCCGGGTCGGGCAAGTCGACGCTCGCGCAGGTACTGCTGCGCTTCCTGGACGCGGACGCGGGCTCGTACACGCTGGGCGGCGTGGACGCGTGCGCGCTGGACGGCGACGACGTACGGCGGCTCGTCGGGCTGTGCGCGCAGGACGCGCACCTCTTCGACAGCTCGGTGCGCGAGAACCTACTGCTCGCCAGGAAGGACGCCACCGAGGACGAACTGCGCGACGCGCTGCGCCGCGCCCGGCTGCTCGACTGGGCCGACGGTCTGCCCGACGGGCTCGACACGCTGGTCGGCGAGCACGGGGCGCGGCTGTCCGGCGGGCAGCGGCAGCGGCTCGCGCTGGCCCGGGCACTGCTGGCCGACTTCCCAGTCCTCGTGCTCGACGAGCCGGCCGAGCATCTTGACCTGCCGACTGCGGATGCGCTCACCGCTGACCTGCTGGCCGCCACCGAGGGCCGTACGACGCTGCTCATCACGCACCGGCTGGCCGGCGTGGAGGCGGTGGACGAGGTGGTCGTCCTGGCCGCAGGGCGTGTGGTGCAACGGGGTTCGTATGCGGAGCTGGTCGTTGTGGAGGGGCCGTTGCGGGAGATGGTGGAGCGGGAAGAAGCAGCGGACGTGTTGGTGGGGGCGCGGTAGGCAGCCTGCGTCGAACGACGGGCGGAATCCCTGGGCGACGAGAGCAGGCACGGACCGGCATCGCAACAGACGGCGCCGGTACGGCGGTCGTGTGGCAAGCGCCTCACTGACGGCTTCACGCACGGGAGTCCGACGCTTCTCCCAACGACGCCGTACTAGCCCATCCGCGGCAACCCGTCCCCCAGGCGTACGACTTGAACAGGGCCTTGGGCCGCAGCGCGGGCCAGGATCACTGACATGCGCTCACTTCGTCGTCATCCGCTGCTCGTTCCGGCGCTGCTGTGCGCGTTCGCCGCGCTGGCTGTCCTCCCCGCGGGCACCTCCGAGGCCGTAGATGAGGGCGAGGACACGCACAGCGCCGCCGACGCCGGGATCAACGCACAGGTGATCCGGCTGTACGAGGACGCGGTCATGGCGACGCAGCGATACGAGGCCGGCCGGCAGGAGGCCGAGATGCAGCGGGCGCAGGCCGAGCGTTTCGAGGCGCTGCTGGACAGGGAGCGGCGGGGGATCGCCGTCCTGCATGAGGACCTGGGCCGGATCGCGCGCGCCCAGTACCGCAGCGGTGGCGGGCTCCCGATCACCGCACAGATGATCCTGGCGGACAGCCCTGACGAGCTGATGCGCGGTCAGCGGGCCGTCTGGCAGGCGGATCTCGCCGTCAACAACGCGATCGACAAGAGCCGCCGGGCCGAGGAGCGGCTTGCCGCGGACGAGGCGAAGGCAACGGTGGCCTGGCAGCGGTTGGACCGGCACAACACCGAACTCGCCGATCTGAAGAAGGACATCGAGACGAAGCTCGAACAGGCACGGTGGCAGCTGCAGGGCCAGGCCGACGCCTCCGTCGCGGCCGGGGCGTGCCGTGGTGCCGTCCGGCTCGACCAGCCGCAGACCGGCTCCACGAGCACCTGGGTCGCCCCGGTGGAGACGTACGAGCTGTCCGCGGGGTTCGGCAGCGGCGGCGCGCGCTGGGCGAACCGGCACACCGGGCAGGACTTCGCGGTGCCGATCGGGACGCCGGTGCGGGCGGTGGGTGAGGGCCGCGTGGTGAAGGTGTCCTGCGGGGGGCCCTTCGGCATCGAGGTCGTGCTCCAGCACGCGGGCGGCTATTTCACGCAGTACGCCCACCTCGCGGCCGTCACCGTAGACCAGGGCGAGCGGGTGAGCCCCGGGCAGTGGGTCGGGCAGTCCGGCACGACGGGCAACTCCACCGGCCCGCATCTGCACTTCGAGGTGCGGGTCACCCCGGAGATGGGCTCAGCGGTGGACCCGGCGCCGTGGCTGTCGGCGCGCGGAGTGAGCATCGGTTAGCTGTTGAACCAGCCGATGAACCAACCGTTGAACTTCCGCCTGGCCCCTCAGCCGGCCCGCTCCACCAGCAACCGCTCGATCACGACCGCCACCCCGTCCTCGTTGTTGGCGACCGTCCGCCCCGACGCCGCCGCGAGCACGTCCGGGTGTGCGTTGCCCATCGCGTACGACTGTCCCGCCCACGTGAGCATCTCGACGTCGTTCGGCATGTCCCCGAAGGCGACGACCTGCTCGTTCGAAATACCGCGCTCGGCGCAGCACAGGGCGAGCGTGCTGGCCTTCGAGACGCCGGGACCGCTGATCTCCAGCAGAGCGCTGGGGCTGGAGCGGGTGACATTGGCCCGGTCGCCGATCGCGAGGCGGGCCAGGGTGAGGAAGGCGTCCGGGTCGATGTCGGGGTGATAGGCGAGGATCTTGAGCACCGGCTCGTCGGCACCGGGCGTGTCCGGCGCCAGCAGGTCCTCGGCCGGCGCGAGCGAGTCCGGGACCTCCATGTGGAGCTTGGGATAGTCCGGCTCCTGGTAGAAGCCGTACGTCTGCTCGACCGCGTACACCGTGCCCGGCGCCGCCTCACGCAGCAGCCGTACGGCGTCCAGCGCGTTCTCCCGTGCCAGCTCGCGGACCTTCACGAACCGGTGGGCGCCGGGACCGCCGTGCAGGTCCACCACCGCGGCGCCGTTTCCGCAGATCGCCAGGCCGTGACCGTGGACGTGCTCGCTGACCACGTCCATCCAGCGGGCCGGGCGGCCGGTGACGAAGAAGACCTCGATGCCCGCCTCCTCGGCGGCCGCGAGGGCCGCGACCGTGCGCGGGGACACCGACTTGTCGTCGCGCAGCAGGGTGCCGTCGAGGTCGGTGGCGATCAGCTGCGGCGGGAGGGCGGCGGCTGCGGTCTCGGGCTCTCGAGTCGCTGAGGTCACCCGGCCATTCTCCCGTATATGCCCGCACGCCCGTGCGGGAGTCCGCACAGATGAGGCACAGAAGGTGCAGGGACGACGCGCAGACGAGCTACAGACGGCAGGTCGTCCAGGTCAGCGCAGCTGTCCCGGCGCCTCCATGGCGATCTGCTCGAATACTTTCTCGTCCGCCGCGAAGTCGGAGTCGGGGACGGGCCAGTGGATCACGATCTCCGTGAAACCCAGCTCCTGGTGCCGCCCCGCGAAGTCCACGAAGGCGTCCAGGGACTGGAGCGGACGGCCGCGGTCCGGGGTGAAGCCGGTGAGCAGGATCTTGTCGAGCGAGCCCACGTCACGGCCGATCGCGGCGCACGCGTCGGCCACCTTCTCGACCTGCCCGCGAATGGCCTGAATCGACTGTTCAGAAGTGCCGTTCTCGTACAGCTTGGGGTCGCCGGTGGTTACCCACGCCTGCCCGTGGCGCGCTGCGAGCCTGAGTCCGCGCGGCCCGGTCGCGGCCACCGCGAAGGGCAGCCGGGGGCGCTGCACACAGCCCGGGATGTTGCGCGACTCGTGCGCCGAGTAGTAGTCGCCCTGGTACGACACTCCGCTGGGTCCGTCCTCATTCAGCAGCCGGTCCAGCAGCTGCACGAACTCGGCGAAGCGGTCGGCGCGCTCACGCGGCGTCCACGGCTCCTGCCCGAGCGTGGTGGCGTCGAAACCGGTGCCGCCCGCGCCGATACCGAGCGTGATCCGCCCGCCGGAGATGTCGTCGAGGGAGATCAGCTCCTTGGCGAGGGTCACCGGATGCCGGAAGTTCGGCGAGGTCACCAGCGTGCCCAGGCGGAGATCTTCGGTGACGGCCGCGGCGGCGGTCAGTGTCGGCACGGCACCGAACCAGGGCCCGTCCCGGAAGCTGCGCCAGGACAGGTGGTCGTACGTGTACCCGGCGTGGAAGCCGAGCTGTTCGGCGCGCATCCATGCCGAACGGCTGCCTTCGTGCCAGCGGCGGTACGGGAGGATCACGGTGCTCAGACGCAGACTCATGGGTCCGAGCGTATGCGGCCCAACATGTTTCACGTGAAACGGTCACCGATGGTCACGGCATCGACACGATCACAATTGTCCGTGGGGAGCCGGGAACCGCAGATACTGCGGCGGGACCACCTTCGTCAGCCACACCCCGTTCGCGCTGACATGAAAAACATGGCCGTCCCGCTGCATGGCCGCCGCGTTCACCGACAGCACGACGGGGCGGCCCCGGCGGGCGCCGACGCGGGTCGCGGTCTCCCGGTCCGACGAGAGATGGACGTCGTGCCGGTTCATGGGGCGTAGGCCCTCGGCGCGGATCGCGTCCAGGGAGCGGGCCACGCTCCCGTGGTACAGGTACGTCGGCGGGGTCGCCGGGGGCAGGCCGAGGTCCACGTCGATGCTGTGGCCCTGGCTGGCGCGGATCCGGGTGCCGTCGATCGCGAAGCGCCGCTTGTCGTTCGCGGTGACCACGTGGTCGAGTTCCTCGCGGGTGAACCGGAAGCCGTGCGCGGCGGCCGCCGCGATCAGCGTGTCGATCTCGACCCAGCCGGCGTCGTCGAGAATCAGCCCGATCCGCTCCGGCTGATGACGCAGGTGCTTCGACAGATACTTGGACACCTTCACGGTGCGTCGTTCATCCACCCCGCCAGCCTGCCGGGCGAGAGGTGAATCACGCGAATGATTTTGCCCTCCATGTTTGATCCACAGCCAAGTGCGGTTATCCACAGGGGAATTGGCTATTCTGTGGACAACCGCCCTTTGATTCAGGGCATTTCGCCAAGGTCGCCTGACGGCACGTAACTTGCGGCGAGTCGGTCCAAGGACCGGGCCCGCACCTCCCGTTCGGCGGCCAGGGCAATGAACTCGGTTTGCTGCTGGGGACCAACCAGCCTCTCGACGGCCTGCATTGTCTCCGAGGGGATCGCGACATCACGCGTCCGCTCAGCCTGTGCCGGGGCGTCACCCGTACCGAGGTGCTCCCGCAGATGCCGGACCGCCAACAACCGCATCGCCCGAGCGAGTTCCGCGTCCATCGTCTGCTGTGCGAGCGGCCGCAGCCGTCGTACCAGCGAGGCCGCTTCTGCCGCGTCCGCGTGCGTCGGGCGGTGCGATCCGTCCAGGTGGCGGGCGAAGACATGCTCGGTCGTGAACTCCGGGAAACGGGTGGCGATGTGCTCCACCCGTCCCCTCAACTCCCGCAGATGACCGGAGATCACGAACAGCGGCACCCCCGCCGCATGCAACTCTGCGGCCACCGCGAGCCCTTGGGGACTCGGCACGAGAAAGGAGTCGTCGTCGCCGGGGACCGGCTCCAGCACGCCCAGCTGCACGGCCTCGGCGACCGCCGCGTCGTCGGGGACACCGCCGAACCGCTCGTCCAGCTCGGCGCGCGAGATCCGTACGCCTCCTCATCGGTCCACGGACCGTCCACCTCGGCGACCAGACCGAGCACCCCACCCAGGCCCCGGCCCGCGTCCCACGCCTCCAGGGGCTCCTTGACGGAGGCCAGGGTGTAGCCGCGGTCCAGGAGGTCGGCGATCTGGCGCAGGCGGACGAGATGGGCGTCGGCGTAGACGTTGGCGCGGCCGCGGCGCTCCGGGCGGGGGAGCAGCCCACGGTCCTGGTAGGCGCGGATGGTGCGGACCGTGGCGCCGCTGAGGTGCGCCAGTCCTCGATCCGTAGGCGGGCTCCTGGGCCGTCACGGGGCGGCCCTCGACATCGCGATCCGGTCGGCGGGCAGGCCCCTCGGCCGGTCGGTGTCCGTACCGCTCGGCCCGGCGGCCGGAACCCTCGGCACGTCCTTTCACGAGGCCGCCCTCGCCGTCGGAGACTTGCTCAGGTACTCGACCGCCCGGCTCAACGACCCTTCCTGCGACGGGTGGTACGACCGCCGGAAGTAGCGGGGTATCACCGCGCTCAGCTCCCGCCACGCGGGCAGCAGTCCCTTGCGCACGGCCTTCTCGTGCTCGGCGAGGGAGTAGCGCAGGCGGCCGGCGAGCTGCGGATCGTGGCGCGTCAGGTATGCCGTGCCCCACACCCACAGGTACAGCATCACCGGTGCCGTGACGGCCATGCGCGCGATGCCGCGGGCGTACCGGGGCGTGCCGGTGCCGCCGCAGTGCTGGTACAAGTCGAAGGCCGCCGCGCGGTGTTCGACCTCCTCGGCGCCGTACCGGCGCAGCAGGTCGAGCATGACCTCGTCGGCATGCGCGCGGTCGAGGCCGTCGGCGGCCGGCAAGAGCAGTTCGGGATCCCTGACCAGCGGCAGACCTTCCTTGAAGCCCCGGACGAACCAGCGCTCCCCCGCCCGGGGCAACAGGTGCAGCACATTGATCACATGGGTCGCGGTCGGCTCGCCGGGGATCCAGTGCAGGGGCGTGCGCGACCAGTCGAAGGCGACCTTGCGGGGGAGGAGGGATCCGCGCGCTCACAGGCGTGGCTCCAGACGCGCGATCGCCCGCAGCAGCCTGGGCGTGAAACGGGACACGAGGTGGAGGCCGCGCGCCTCGGGCGTCACCGGGACCACCGCCTCGTTCTGCGCCACGGCCCGCAGGATCGCGTCGGCGACCTTCTCCGGCGGGTAGTTCCGCAGCCCGTACAGGCGGGCGGTCCGCCTTTGGCGCCGTTTCTCCTCGGCGGCGTCGACCCCGGCAAAGTGCGCGGTCGAGGTGATGTTGGTGTTCACGAAGCCGGGGCAGACCGCGGTCACGCCGATGCCACGGCCGGCCAGCTCCGCGCGCAGGCACTGGCTCAGCATCAGCACGGCCGCCTTGGAGGTGCTGTAGGCGGGCAGCGCCTTGGAGGGCTGGTACGCCGCCGCCGACGCGGTGTTGACGATGTGGCCGCCCTGCCCGCGGTCGGCCATCTGCCTGCCGAAGAGCCGACAGCCGTGGATCACGCCCCACAGGTTGATGTCGAGGACCTTCCTCCAGTCCTCCGGGGTGGTGTCGAAGAAGGACCCGGACAGGCCGATGCCGGCGTTGTTCACCAGGACGTCGACCACGCCGTACTCGGCGGCGACCTTCTCGGCGAGCTTCTCCATCGCCTGCTCGTCGGAGACGTCGACCGTCTCCGCCCAGGCCTTGGGCGCGCCGACCAGCCGGGACAGCTCGGCGGTGCGGACGGTTGCCTCGGCGTCCCGGTCGACGGCCACCACGCGCGCACCGGCCTCGGCGAACGCGAACGCCGTGGCCCGCCCGATGCCGCTGCCCGCACCGGTGACCAGCACGAGCTGTCCGCCGAAACGGTCGGCGTACTTCCCCGTGGCCTTCACCGCATCAGGGCTTCCGCCCTCCACCGACGTCACGAACTGCGAGATCCATGCCGCCAGTTGGTCCGGCCGGGAGCGGGGGATCCAGTGTCTGGCGGGGATCGTGCGCCGGGTCAGCTGCGGAACCCACAGCTCCAGCTCGTCGTAGAGCTTCTCCGAGAGGAACGTGTCCCCCAGGGGCGTGATGAGCTGCACGGGCGCGTGCGCGTACGCGTCCGTGCGCGGGCGGCGCAGTCGGGCCCGTACGTTGTCCCGGTACAGCCACGCCCCGTGCGCCGCGTCCGTCGGCAGCGACGAGGTCGGATAGCCGCCTCCGGGGACCCTCTCGAGGCGCTCCAGGATCCTTGGCCAGTGCTTGCCGAGGGGGCCGCGCCAGGCCAGCTCGGGCAGCACGGGCGTCTGCAGCAGGTACACGTACCAGGACTTGGCGCCCTGGCCGAGCAGCTGGCCGACCCGGCGCGGTGTGGGGCGCTTGACGCGCTTGTCGATCCAGTGGCCGAAGTGGTCGAGGGACGGCCCGGACATGGACGTGAAGGAGGCGATCCGGCCCTCGGTGCGCTTGACGGTGGTGAACTCCCAGGCCTGCACCGAGCCCCAGTCGTGCCCCACCAGGTGCACCGGCCGGTCCGGGCTGACCGCGTCCGCGACGGCCAGGAAGTCGTCCGTCAGCTTCTCCAGCGTGAACCCGCCGCGCAGCGGCCGCGGTGCCGTGGAGCGGCCATGGCCGCGTACGTCGTACAACACCACATGGAAGCGCTCGGCCAACCGGGACGCGACCGCCGACCACACCTCCTTGCTGTCCGGATAGCCGTGCACCAGGACGACCGTCGGCTCCGAGGGGTCCCCCAGTTCGGCGACGCACAGCTCCACCCCGCCGGTTCGCACCCAGCGCTCCCGCACACCTTCCGGCAACGTCACTTGTCCTCCGCCCAGCGCCGCACCTGCGGCAGATCGTCGTCCAGCCAGAATGCGCTCTCCTCGGGGTCCCGGGAATCGGTGACGACCAGGATCTCCTCGAACTTCGCTCCCGTACCCCGGAAGCCGAGGTGCGGTTCGACCGCCCACAGGCCCGGCTGCGGCGGATGGTCGGAGAAGCGGTACGGCGACCACAGCGGGGACCAGCCCTTCCGGTGGCCGTGCAGCGCGTCGGCCTGCAGCGGCATGCGGAAGTCCACGAACGCGGTGCGGTCGCCGAACCAGGCGAAGGGCAGGCGGAACCAGTCGCGCACGCCCCGCTCGCGCAGCCACACGCGCTGCATCCGGGCCGCCTCGCGCTCGGTGACGCCGGGTTTCAGCCGCGCCGCGCCGCCTCCGCGCACTCGTAGGCGAGGCGCCGCACCTTCCTGAACCCGCGCAGTTCCGCGGCGAGTTCACCTGCTGCCGTCGTCATGCCAACGCCCTGCCGTCCCGGTCGACTGCGGTACGTGCCCGTAACTTGACAGTGGCGAATGTGGCAGTCGTTAGAAGCTGCGTCAATAGGAGACCGTCAAGCTGTGGACAACCTCGCGGATGTGGATGACCGAGGGCGCGTTGTTCGACCTGAGGGGGACCCTTAGGGACCCGTACGCCTGGAGTCTGATGCCAAGACGACCCTGCGGACTGACGACCGGCGTGGTCCAGGTCACTACCTTCGTAGACGTGACTGTGATCGCGACCGAAAGCCTGAGCAAGCGGTTCCCCCGGGTAACCGCGCTTGACCGGCTCTCCGTGGACGTCGGGCCCGGTGTGACCGGACTCGTCGGAGCCAATGGAGCCGGCAAGTCCACACTGATCAAGATCCTTCTGGGTCTGTCCCCCGCCACCGAGGGCCGCGCCGAAGTGCTCGGACTCGATGTCGCCACCAAGGGCGCCACCATCCGCGAGCGGGTCGGCTACATGCCGGAGCACGACTGCCTGCCGCCCGACGTCTCGGCCACCGAGTTCGTCGTGCACATGGCGCGCATGTCCGGCCTGCCGCCCACCGCCGCACGCGAGCGCACCGCGGACACCCTGCGGCATGTCGGCCTGTACGAGGAGCGCTACCGCCCCATCGGCGGCTACTCCACCGGCATGAAGCAGCGCGTGAAGCTCGCGCAAGCCCTCGTCCACGACCCGCAGCTGGTCCTCCTGGACGAGCCGACCAACGGCCTCGACCCGGTCGGCCGCGACGAGATGCTCGGCCTGATCCGCCGGATCCACACCGACTTCGGCATCTCCGTCCTGGTCACCTCCCATCTGCTGGGCGAGCTGGAGCGCACCTGCGACCACGTGGTCGTCGTCGACGGCGGCAAGCTCCTGCGCTCCAGCTCCACCACCGACTTCACCCAGATCACGACCACCCTCGCGATCGAGGTCACCGACACCGACGAGCACCCGGACGGCACCCGAGCGGTGCGCGACGCGCTCCACGCGCGCGGGATGGACATCCTCGACAGCGGCGCGGGCCTGCCGGGCGCCGGCCACGTGCTGCTGCTCACCGCGCAGGGTGAGGAGACATACGACCTGGTCCGCGACGTGGTCGCCGACCTCGGCCTCGGACTGGTGCGCATGGAACAGCGCCGGCACCACATCTCCGAGGTCTTCACCAACGAGGACGAGCAGCGGAAGGAGGCGGTCGGCCATGGCGGTTGAGCAGCCCATGCGGACACCGGCGGCACCCTCGGGTGACCAGACCCGCATTCACAACATCGGCTACCGCGCCTACGACGGCCCGCGCCTGGGCCGCTCGTACGCGACCCGATCCCTCTACTCGCAGTCCCTGCGCGGCGCCTACGGCCTCGGCCGCTCGGTCAAGTCCAAGGTGCTGCCGATGCTGCTGTTCGTGGTGATGTGCGTGCCCGCGGCCATCATGGTCGCCGTCGCGGTCGCCACCAAGGCGAAGGACCTGCCGCTCGACTACACGCGCTACGCGATCGTCATGCAGGCGGTCATCAGCCTGTACGTCGCCTCGCAGGCACCCCAGTCCGTCTCCCGCGACCTGCGCTTCAAGACCGTACCGCTGTACTTCTCGCGGCCCATCGAGACCGCCGACTACGTACGCGCGAAGTTCGCGGCCCTGGCCTCGGCGCTGTTCGTCCTCACCGCCGCCCCGCTGCTGGTGCTCTACGTGGGCGCCCTGCTGGCCAAGCTCGACTTCACCGACCAGACCAAGGGATTCGCACAGGGGCTCGTCTCCGTGGCAATGCTCTCGCTGCTCTTCGCCGGCCTCGGCCTGGTCATCGCGTCGGTCACCCCGCGCCGCGGCTTCGGCATCGCCGCCGTGATCGCCGTTCTGACCATCTCCTACGGCGCCGTGTCCACGCTCCAGGCCATCGCCGACGCGCAGACCAGCACCGGATCCATCGCCTGGATCGGCCTGTTCTCCCCCATCACGCTCATCGACGGAGTGCAGTCCGCGTTCCTCGGCGCGAGCTCGGCGTTCCCCGGAGGGGCCGGCCCGACGAACGGGGAGGGTGTGGTCTACGTCCTCGTCACCCTCGGCCTGATCGCCGCCTGCTACGGCCTCATGATGCGCCGCTACCGAAAGGTCGGACTGTGACCACGCTCAACATCGACCACGTCTCGCGCTGGTTCGGCAACGTGGTCGCCGTCAACGACATCACCATGACCATCGGCCCCGGCGTCACCGGCCTCCTCGGCCCCAACGGCGCCGGAAAGTCCACCCTGATCAACATGATGGGCGGCTTCCTCGCCCCCTCCACCGGCACCGTCACCCTCGACGGCGTGCAGGTGTGGCGCAACGAGAACATCTACAAGCACATCGGCATCGTCCCCGAGCGCGAGGCGATGTACGACTTCCTCACCGGGCGCGAATTCGTCGTCGCCAACGCCGAGTTGCACGGTCTGGGCGCCAAAGCGGCCCAGAAGGCCCTCGCCACGGTCGAGATGGAGTACGCGCAGGACCGCAAGATCTCGACCTACTCCAAGGGCATGCGGCAGCGCGTGAAGATGGCCAGCGCGCTCGTCCACAACCCCTCGCTGCTCCTGCTGGACGAGCCCTTCAACGGCATGGACCCACGCCAGCGCATGCAGCTCATGGAGCTGCTCCGGCGCATGGGCGACGAGGGCCGCACCGTGCTGTTCTCGTCCCACATCCTCGAAGAGGTCGAACAACTCGCCCGGCACATCGAGGTGGTCGTCGCCGGCCGGCACGCGGCCAGCGGTGACTTCCGCAAGATCCGCCGCCTGATGACCGACCGACCGCACCGCTACCTGGTGCGCTCCAGCGACGACCGCGCTCTCGCGGCCGCGCTGATCGCCGACCCGTCCACGTCCGGCATCGAGGTCGACCTGGCGGAGGGCGCGCTGCGCATCCAGGCCGTCGACTTCGGCCGCTTCACGGCCCTGTTGCCGAGGGTGGCCAGGGACCACGGCATCCGGCTGCTCACGGTCTCGCCGTCCGACGAGTCGCTCGAATCCGTCTTCTCGTATCTCGTCGCGGCGTAGGAGGCCGAAAGATGTACGACCCCACAGTCGCCCGACTCACCTACCGCGCCCTGCTCGGCCGGCGCCGCGCACTCATCCTGGGCGCGCTGCCCCTGCTGCTGATCGCGATCTCCGTCGTGGTGCGCGGCCTCGCCGGCGCCGACGACCAGACAGCGTCCGACCTGCTGGGCGGGCTCGCGCTCGCCACCATGGTGCCGATCATCGGCGTCATCGCGGGCACGGGCGCGATCGGCCCGGAGATCGACGACGGCTCCGTCGTCTACCTGCTGTCCAAGCCGATCAAACGGCCGACGATCATCTTCACCAAGCTGATCGTCGCGATCGCCGTGACCATGGTGTTCTCCGCGGTACCCACCCTGATCGCGGGCTACATCCTCAACGGCAACGGCCAGCAGATCGCCGTCGCCTACACGGTGGCCGCCCTGGTCGCCTCCATCGCGTACGCGGCCCTCTTCCTGCTGCTCGGCACGGTGTCCCGGCACGCGGTGGTGTTCGGGCTCGTCTACGCGCTCGTCTGGGAGGCCCTGTTCGGCTCCCTGGTGGCCGGGGCACGCACGCTCAGCGTCCAGCAGTGGTCGCTGGCCGTGGCCCAGAAGGTCGCCGGCGGGGACCTGGTGACCTCCGACGTCGGGCTGACGACGGCAACCGTGTTGCTGGTCGCGGTCACCGTCCTCGCCACCTGGTACGCGGGGCAGAAACTGCGGTCGTTGACGCTCGCCGGCGAGGAGTAGACGCCCCGCTTATTGACGGGGGCTTCACCTCGGTCCGGGCACACTGGGCAAAAGCGGGCGTACGGCTGGGAGGGCGGGGATGGCGGACGAGGCGTCACAGTACGAGGGTCGCGGACGGTCCGGGGACGAGGTGTGGGACGACCTCGTCCTGGACGAGGACTTCATACGGTCCGCCGACACCTCCGAGCCGTCGGCGCGAGCCAGGATGCTGGCCGCGCGCTGGCGCGCCGAGAAGCCCGAGCCGCAGCCATGGCGTTCCGACGAGCCGCCCGCGGGATGGTTCTTCAGCAAGCGTCGGCGCAGGTGGCGGCGGCGCTAGGAGAACATACGGCCGCTTTTAATCAGTGGCGCCGAACTCGGCGTACCGGCACATTGGTTGTGTCAAGGACGCCGGGCCGAACCGGCGCCACGCACTGGGGAGGAGTTCGACGATGTCCATGCACGACAGTCCGTCGAGCTCCCCACAGGGCAGCCCGCGGCGGCCTCCGGAGTAGTTACGCCTCCGTCGAGTCCGCCCCGCACGGGGAGCTGCCCGGGGCGGCCGCTTCGAGCACGTGGCGCACTGCGCTCGCGTGAGGCCGCCCACCCGGAGGATTGGCCGAGTGGTAAGGCACCGGCTTGCTAAGCCGTGGTCGGGGGCAACCCCGCGCACGTTCGATCCGTGCATCCTCCGCAAGACCGAGGTGTTCTGCCTGCGAGAACACCAACGCTCAACCCAGCAACCGCTCCAGCACCACCGCGATCCCGTCCTCCTCGTTCGAGGACGTCACCTCGTCCGCCACCGTCTTCAGCTCCTCGTGGGCGTTGGCCATCGCCACGCCGTACGAGGACCAGGCGAACATCGGGATGTCGTTGGGCATGTCGCCGAAGGCGATCGTGTCGGCGGCCTTCATGCCCAGGCGGCGGGCCGCCAGTGACAGTCCCGTCGCCTTGGAGAGGCCGAGGGGGAGAAGCTCGACGATGCCCTCGCCGGCCATCGCGACGGTGACGAAGCCGCCCGCTGCCTGGCGGGAGGCCTCGGCCAACTCGTCGTCCGTGAGTGTCGGGTGCTGTATGTAGATCTTGTTCAGTGGGGCGGTCCACAGGTCGGACGCGTCCGTGAAGGGCGTCGCGGGGAGCTTGCCGGTGACCGCGTAACCAGGGCCGACCAGCACCTCGCCCTCCAGGCCGTCCCGGCTCGCCGCGAGGTACAGGGGGCCGACCTCCGCCTCGATCTTGGCGAGTGCCACCCCGGCCAGCTGCCGGTCCAGCGTCACCGAGGTCAGCAGGCGGTGCTCACCGGCGTCGTACACCTGGGCGCCCTGGGCGCAGACGGCAAGGCCGTTGTAGCCGAGGTCGTCGAGGATGTGGCGGGTCCACGGGGCCGCGCGGCCGGTTACGACGATGTGGGCGGCGCCCGCCGCGGTGGCCGCGGCGAGCGCGTCACGGGTGCGCCGCGAGACCGACTCGTCGGAGCGCAGGAGCGTCCCGTCGAGGTCGGTCGCGATCAGGCGGTAGGGGAAGCCCGGTGCGGCGGATGTGCTCACTTGGCGACCGGCTCCAGGATCTCCCGGCCGCCCAGGTAGGGGCGGAGCACCTCGGGGACCCGGACGGAGCCGTCGGCCTGCTGGTGGTTCTCCAGGATCGCCACGATCGTGCGCGGTACGGCGCACAGCGTGCCGTTCAGCGTCGCCAGCGGCTTGACCTGCTTGCCGTCACGGAAGCGGATCGACAGTCGGCGGGACTGGTACTCGGTGCAGTCCGAGGTCGAGGTCAGCTCGCGGTACTTGCCCTGCGTCGGGATCCATGCCTCGCAGTCGAACTTGCGGGCGGCCGAGGAGCCGAGGTCGGCCGACGCGACGTCGATGACCCGGAACGGCAGTTCCAGCGACGTCAGCCACTGCTTCTCCCATTCCAGCAGGCGCTGGTGCTCGGCCTGCGAGTCCGCCGGGTCGACGTACGAGAACATCTCGACCTTGTCGAACTGGTGGACGCGGAAGATGCCGCGGGTGTCCTTGCCGTGCGAGCCGGCCTCGCGGCGGAAGCAGGGCGAGAAGCCCGCGTAGCGCAGCGGGAGGCGGTCGGCGTCGATGATCTCATCCATGTGGTACGCCGCGAGCGCGACCTCGGAGGTGCCGACGAGGTAGAGGTCGTCCTTGTCGAGGTGGTAGACATCCTGGGCCGCCTGGCCGAGGAAGCCGGTGCCGGCCATCGACTGCGGGCGGACCAGCGCGGGCGTCAGCATGGGGGTGAAGCCGGCCGCCGTGGCCTGCGCGATCGCCGCGTTCACCAGGGCGAGCTCCAGCAGGGCGCCCACACCGGTCAGGAAGTAGAAGCGCGAGCCGGAGACCTTGGCGCCGCGCTCGACGTCGATCGCGCCGAGGGTCGTGCCGAGCTCCAGGTGGTCCTTGGGTTCGAAGCCCTCGGCGCCGAAGTCGCGGATGGTGCCGTGCGTCTCCAGCGTGACGAAGTCCTCCTCGCCGCCCACGGGCACCTCGGGGTGCACGAGGTTGCTGAGCTGGAGGACGAGCTCCTGGGTCTCGGTGTCGGCCGCGTCGCGCTCGGCGTCGGCGGCCTTGACGTCGGCGGCGAGCTGGCCGGCCTTCTTCAGCAGCTCGGCCTTCTCGTCTCCGGAGGCCTTGGGGATGAGCTTGCCGAGTGCCTTCTGCTCGGCACGCAGCTCG
The DNA here is from genome assembly GCF_042870385.1 of Streptomyces sp. NPDC006602. Taxonomy (NCBI): domain Bacteria; kingdom Bacillati; phylum Actinomycetota; class Actinomycetes; order Kitasatosporales; family Streptomycetaceae; genus Streptomyces; species Streptomyces sp. NPDC006602. Next base: position 366,538 of record NZ_JBIAHG010000005.1, read on the forward strand.
TCGAAGCGGACGCCGGACGACCTGCGCCGCTCGTCGGCAGACAGGAGAGCGTCGACGAGCGCGACGTCCTCTCCACGGGCGCGCTGCGACGCACGCACACGGTCGGGGTCCTCACGGAGCAGGCGAAGGTCAATCACGCGACCAAGGCTACCGGTGCGGGGTGACGGCACACGACTCACTATTCCGGGCTGCACCGAATCATGGCTTACGTTCCGTTGCGCCGCAATTGTCGATCGTGTCAATGAAAAGCGTCTCACTCCCTGGGACGGGGCAGGCGACGGGCGCCTGGTTGACTCGATCCCCCTGTGGGGAGCGGGACTTGGGGTGCCCTTCGTCCACAGAAATCCACAGCGCCGAAAAGTTATCCACAGGCTGTGCGAAAGATCTGTGGACACCGGAGGTGATCAATCCGCGCCCGGTGCGCGAGGCGAAGAATTTCCGCCCCGAACCAGCGTCACACCCACTTTCGGGTGGAAATGGGGCGTCCCGAAGGATGGCGGGAGGGAAACGGGTGGACGAAGAGTGACCTACGGGACTGTGGACGAACTTGAGGGCTGTAGGGCGATTTGTCGACTGAGTGGCGCTTCGTTGTCGACTTGTCCCCAGGTCGAGAAGCCCGCCTGTGGATAACTCCTGTGGATAACAAAAGTATGCAGGTAGGAGCGGTTGGAAACGTCCTAGAAACGTCCGTCCTGGCATCGCGCCACCCACTCCGCCGCCGACACGAACTCGTCGTCCGAGGTCCCCGGGAACAGGGGGCGTACGTCCGCGACGTCCGCGTCCGCGCGCGGATACGAGCCGAGGAAGCGCACCTGGAGGCAGATCCGCTTGAGCCCCGTCAGCGCCTCGGCGACCCGGCGGTCGGAGATGTGGCCCTCGGCGTCGATGCAGAAGCAGTAGTTGCCGATGCCCTCACCGGTGGGCCGGGACTGCAGCAGCATCAGGTTGATGCCCCGGGTGGCGAACTCACCCAGGAGGTCGCGCAGCCCACCCGGATGATCGTCGCGCTGCCACAGCACGACGGATGTCTTGTCCGCGCCGGTCGGCGCGGCGGGCCGGGCGGGCCGGCCGACCAGCACGAACCGCGTCTGGGCGTTCTCCGCGTCGTGGATCTCCGTCTCCAGGGCCTCCAGGCCGTACCGGGCGGCCGCGAACTCGCCCGCGAAGGCGGCGTCGTACTGGCCCTCCTGGACCAGGCGGGCGGCGTCCGCGTTCGACGCGGCCGACTCCCAGTGGGCGTCCGGGAGGTTCTTCCTGAGCCAGTTGCGCACCTGCGGCTGGGCTGCCGGATGTGCGGAGACCGTCTTGATGTCCGACAGCTTGGTGCCCGGCCGGACCAGCAGTGCGAAGGTGATCGACAGCAGCACCTCGCGGTAGATCATCAGCGGCGCGCCCGCGACCAGCTCGTCGAGCGTCGTCGTGATCCCGCCCTCGACGGAGTTCTCGATCGGGACGAACGCGGCCTCGGCCTCTCCGCCGCGCACCGCGTCGAGCGCGGACTGTACGGACACGTACGGGATCAGCTCCCGGGTGGCCGCCTCGGGAAGCGTGCGCAGGGCGACTTCGGTGAAGGTGCCCTCAGGGCCGAGATACGCATAGCTGGCTGGCATGACCTCACCCTAATGGCCCTCGCGAAACACAGCGCGTGCGTCTGAGGACAGCCACCCCACAGAGCGACGGGGTCAGCCCTCCAGCAACCGCTGCCCCACGTACTCCCCCTCCGCCGCTCCGCCCGGCACCGCGAACAGGCCGCTCGCCTCGTGGCGGATGAACTGGGACAGGGCGTCACCCCGGTCGAGCTTGCGCTGGACGGGGACGAAGCCGCGCAGGGGGTCGGCCTGCCAGCAGACGAAGAGGAGGCCGGCGTCGGGGATCCCGTCGCCGTCGAAGCCGTCGTGGTACGAGAACGGGCGCCGCAGCATCGCCGCGCCCCCGTTCTGGTCGGGCCGGGTGATGCGGGCGTGGGCGTTGATCGGGACGACGAGATTGCCTTTGGCGTCGGTCTTCTCCAGATCCATGTCGGTCGTCTCGGTGCCCCCGGACAGCGCCGCTCCGTCGGACTTGCGGCGTCCGATGACGTCCTCCTGGGCCGCGACCGAGAGCTTCTCCCAGTCGTCGAGGAGCATGCGAATACGGCGTACGACGGCATAGGAGCCGTCGGCCATCCAGGAGGGCTGCCCGGTGGACGGCACGAAGATCCGCTGGTCGAAGTCCGACTCGCTCGGCTTCGGATTGCGGGTGCCGTCGATCTGGCCCATCAGGTTGCGGGCCGTCATGGGCTGGGCGGTGGTGCCCGGCGAGCGGTTGAAACCGTTCATCTGCCAGCGGATGCGGGCCGCGCTGCCCGCGTCCTTCTGAATCGCGCGCAGGGCGTGGAAGGCGACCAGCGCGTCGTTGGCGCCGATCTGCACCCACAGGTCGCCGTCGCTGCGCTTCTTGTCGAGGTGGTCGGAGGAGAAGTCGGGCAGCGGGTCCAGCGCGGCCGGGCGCTGCTTCTCCAGCCCGGTGCGGGCGAAGAAGCCGTGGCCGAAGCCGAAGGTGACCGTCAGCGAGGACGGCCCGGCATCCCGCGCGACATCCGTGTCGTCCTGTGTCGCCGCCTCGCCCGCCATCAGCCGCCGTGCCGTCTGAGACCAGCGGCGCAGCAGCGCGGCAGCCTCCTTGCGGCCCGCCCCCGCCGCCAGGTCGAAGGCGACGAGATGGCCGCGGGCCTGGAGGCCCTGGGTGATGCCGGGCTGATGTTTCCCGTGAAACATCACCCGGTCGGCGCCCACGGAGGTGAGCGGGGTGGCCTCGGCCGGGCGGGCGGCGTACCCCACGCCCCCGCCGGCCGCACCGAGGACGAGCCCGGTGGCTCCGGCGGTGCTCAGCAGCTTCCGCCGCGAAAGGCCCTCCAAGGAGGGGGCCGGTTCGGAAGCACTCTCTTCAGGAGCGGGAGTTCGGGCCTCGGGGATGGACTGGTCAGGCATGGTGTGGTTCAGCCGATCTGCGCGTTCTTGGAGACGGTCGTCTGGTCGATGTCGGAGGTCCGCACGGTCACCGCGATCTTCCAGTCGCCCGCCATCGGGATCTGCACTCCGCTCGCCGCCCAGTGCCCGGTGGTGATGTGGTCGGGGACGACGGGCAGTGGCCCGATGTCCTTGGACTCCAGGGTGAAGGCGAGCTTCACCTCGGGGATGTCGAAGGCACGCCCGTTGGGACGCTCCACATAGACGTGCATTTCGTTGGCGCCCACGCGCGCGGGGTCGAGATCGATGCGTACGACGCCGTTGCCGTCCTTGCCGCCGGTGTCGAACGACATGTCCAGGGTGACCGCCCCAGAGGACGCGGTCGAGGAGGACGAAGAGGATGAAGAGGACGAAGAGGACGAGGTGGCCGCCTTGGCGTCCTGCTCCGTGCGACCAGGTTCGGTCTGCGTCAGCACGGTGGTGACGGCGAGCAGTACGACGGCGACCGAGGCCTCGGCGAGCACCGAGCGGCGTAGCCCGAACCGGTTCGGGTCGGCGTCCCGCTCCCTTTTCTCCCGCGCCGCGTCCATCGCGGCCCGCTGCCGGGCGAGTTGCGCGGCCCGCTTGGAATTGCCGGCGCCCTTGGACTCCCCGGCACCACCCTTGGCGTCCCCGGCGCCGGCGGTGACCCGCTCCTTCCGAGTCGCTTGCTTGCTCCGCTTCACCACTGTGTCCGCCAGCTGCGCGGTCCACCGCCGCGAGATGTACGCGATGCCGACGAGCAGCGCCACGAGCCCGATCTTGACGAGCAGCAGCTGCCCGTACCGCGTGTCGGCGAACGCCGACCAGGAGCCGAGCTGGCGCCACGACTGGTAGGTGCCGGTCAGCACCAGCGCGACGACGCTGCCGAAGGCGACGGTCGAGAAGCGGCGTACGGCGGCCGTGCCGACGGGCGTGTCCGCGGGCGCCCGGTACAGGGCCACGAGCAGGGCGGTGAGGCCGCCGAGCCAGGCCGCGACGGCCAGCAGGTGGACGACGTCGACCGGCATCGCGATGCCCGTCTGGAGCCCGACCGAGGCGTGCTCGGACATCGCCCAGCTCGCGGCGAGCCCGGCGGCGACCACGGTTCCGCCGATGGCGAGCCCGAAGGTCAGATCCCGCTTCTCCTGGTCCTCGCTCGAGTCAGCCGGTCGGCGCGAAGCGCCGTCGTCCGGGGTGGTGGTGGGAGACGGGCGGGCGTACGCCCCGAACAGCACGGCGATGAACAGCGCGGCCGCGGCGAGCAGCAGCAACCGCGACACCAGCGCCGCGCCCGTCTTGGTCTGGAGCACCTGGCCGAGCAGGTCGAGGTCGAAGATGTCGCCGACCTTGCCGGAGCCCGTGTAGGAGCCGCGCAGGAGCAGCAGCAGGAGGGTGGCGGAGGTGAGTGTGAGCCAGCCGCCGACGACGAGGCGCTGCATGACGCGGACGCCCGCCCCGCGCTGCCAGCAGGTGAGGACGAAGGCGGCCCCGCCGATCAGGACGACGAACCCGGCGTACGACATGTACCGCCCGAACCCGTACAGCCAGCCGACGACCCCGCCGCCCGCGGTGTCGTCGGACACCGAGACGGAGGTGGGCGAGGGCGCGCCGACGGAGAAGGTGAAGGCGCCGGCGACGGGATGGCTGTCCGCGGACACGACCTGGTAAGTGACGGTGTAGGTGCCGTCGGGCAGGCCGCTGTGCAGCTGGACGGCGTACGTCGTGCCGCTCACGTTGGAGGGCTTGCCGCTCTGGACGGGGGTGCCCTTGGGGTCGAGCACGCGCAGCGAGTCGGCGGACATCGAGACCTGCTCGGAGAAGGTCAGCGAGACCTGGGCGGGTGCCTTGTCGACCACCACCCCTTGCTGGGGGTCGCTGCCGGTCAGCGCGGCGTGCGCGGAGGCCGGCGCGGCCCCGGCGAGGAGCAGGCCGGCCGCGGCCAGGAGCAGCAGCACCAGGGTCCGGACGCGGGGGGCGATGGTCGGCGTCAAGGTGATCCCTCCGTCAGTGTCCGGTCTCAGGGATGTACGTCGCCGACTTCACCGGCATCTTGACGACGACCGGGTCCGCCTTGGCGAAGTGCAGTTCGACGGAGACCGTCTGGCCCTGTTCGGGCTTGTGCGTCAGCTTGTCGAACATCAGGTGGGTGCCACCGCTTTTGAACACGAGTTGACCATGAGCGGGGACGGCGAGGTTCTGGACCTCCTCCATCGTGCCGTCGGCCGTCTCGTGCATGGTGACCTCACCGACGTCGCTGGTGACCGAGGTCAGCTCGGCCTTCGTACCGCCGTCGTTGACGATCGTCAGGAAGCCGGCCGCCATGTCGTCGGACACCGGCTGCGGCATGTAGGCGCCGGAGACGGAGATCCCGCCCCCGCCGTCCGAGCCGGAGTCAGAGCTGCAGCCGGCCAGGACCAGCGCTCCGGTCAGCACCGCGGCGGGCACGGCGAGGGCTGTGGCAAGAGCCCTCACGGCTTCGCGCCCTTCACGAGCTTGGGGAGGTCCTTGGTGTAGTCGTCGACCGTGGCGTCCTCCCCGTAGAGGACGTATCCGGCGTCGGTCTTCGGGGAGAACGCGACGACCTGGGTGCCGTGCACGGAGACGACCTTGCCGTTCTTGTCCTTGTGCGTCGGCTCGATGGAGATGCCGAGGGTGCGGGCGCCGGCCTGGATGGTGGGGAAGTCGCCGGTGAGGCCGACGAACTGGGTGTCGATGCCCTTGAGCCACTTGCCGAGTTCGGCCGGGGTGTCCCGGTCCGGGTCGGTGGTGACGAACACCACGCGCAGCTCGTCCTGTTCGGACTTGGGCAGCGACTTCTTGGCGACGGCGATGTTGTTCATCGTCAGCGGGCAGATGTCGGGGCAGTGGGTGTAGCCGAAGTAGATGAGCGTCGGCTTGCCCGCGGTCTCCTTGCGGAGGTCGTACGACTTGCCCCGGGTGTCGGTGAGGACCAGGTCCGGCTTCTCGAACGGCTGGTCGAGGACGGTGGCGGCCTTGTCCGAGCCGGCCTCCTCGGAGACCACGGTGACCGGCGCCCCGTTGTCGTCACTGCTGCCGCACGCGGAGAGGGTCAGGGTGGCGGCGGCGAGCAGCGCGGCCGCGGCGAACGTCTTCTTGCGCATAGAAAAATGTCCCAGATGTGATGGTGTCGGTCGGCACCGGGGTCGCACAGCTCCGTGCGACCCCGGTACCGGGCCGGACGGTGGACCTCAGGCGTCGGTACGCCGACGCCCGGCGAGCACGCCGTACGCCACGCCCAGCACGCCGACGACGATGCCGACCACGCCCAGGACGCGGGCGGTGGTGTCGCTGCTGTCGGCGGGGGCGGCGGTCTCGGCGGCAGCGGCCTCGGCGTCGGAGGCTTCTTCGGTGGCTCCGGCGGTGGCCGCGGTGTCGTGCGCGTGCCCGTCCTCGGCGGCGGCGGACAGCGTCAGCACGGGCGCCGGGTTCTCGGGCTCCTCAGCGCCCTCCTGCTGCTCCTCGATCCAGCGGACGACCTCCTTGTCGGAGTATGTCTGGATCGCCTTGAAGACCAGTTCGTCGGCGTCCTCGGGCAGCGCGCCGACAGAGACGGGGAACTTCTGGAAGAAGCCGGCCTTGATGCCGTCCCCGGTGGCGGTCCACGTGACTTTGGTGACGGCCTCGCTGATCTGCTTGCCGTGCAGTTCGACGGGCTTGTCGAGATCGGACGTGGTGACCTTGATGTCCCAGCCGGCCATCGGCTCCGGCATCACGGAGGCGATCGGGTGGTCGGTGGGGAAGTTGACCTCGAGCTTGGTGGTCGATGCGTCGTCGCGTTCGTTGGGGACCTTGAAGTCGACGACCGCGTAACCGCCCTTGGCGGCGGTGCCCTCGGGTTGCACGCCGACATGCGCGAAGGCGGGAGAGGACAGGACGACGACGGCCGAGGCGGCGACGGCACCGGCGGCGGCGAGACGAGAGGCCTTCATGGGAAGCACTCCACTCCGAGAGGTTGTCCGGGGTTCCGGTGATGAAGAGGGTCCGCGTGCGCGTGCGCCAGCAATCACCCGTCCATGGGCGGTCACGTGGAAGCACGGGCACACGCGCGTGCCGCGCGACGGCGGCCCTCTCCACAGGTCCTCAAGGGGAGGTGGAGCACTGGTCGCGTCGCGTCAGGCGGCGAGGGAGAGCGCGGCGGGCGGTCCCCGTCTGATCACCGTGTGCTGGAGTGCGGCGGTACGGGGCGCGGGCGGCGCGAACAGTGCGGCGGTGCGCGGGATGCGCGGACCAGCCTCGGGCGCGCCCGGCAGCCCGGCGCGCAGGGCACGCACCAGCGCGAGCGCCCCGCGCAAGGAACGGACGAGCGCCCCTTCGGCGACCGAGTGAGCCGACAGCGTGGACAGCTCGATGAGCCGCAGCAGCGCCAGGTCCCCCCGGCGCAGCAGCCATCCCGCGGCGAGGCCCACGAGGACGTGGCCGAGCAGCATCGGCAGGGACGGCAGCAGCGACATGGAGGAACCCGCGGTGGTGGACAGGGCGTCCGCCGGGTGGTGCGTGGAGCTCATGTCCGCACCCGTGCCCTGATAGATCCGCGCGTCCACGAGGATCCGCCGGGCCTGCGCGGGGCTGATCGCCGCCGCGGTGGTCCCGCAGACGATCCGTGCGGCCTGCGCGACCAACGAGGCGTCGGAGACGGAGGGGACAGCGGACGATGCCATAGAGGCCGTCCTGCCGTGCTGCCCCAGCCCGAACATCACGTGCAGCACGGTCTGTCCGAGCGCGAGCAGCGCGGCTGTGCCCGGCAGCGAGCGCGTGCGTCCGGCGAGCGGTGCCACGACCAGGACGGCCCCCAGGAAGCCCGCGCCGAGCGTCCACAGCGGAACCGTGGCGCAGGAGGCGAGGGAGTGACCAGCCGCGGCCAGCACGACGCAGACCGCGGCGAACACCGCGGCCCGCAGCACCCGGAGGTCGCCTCCGGAGCGCGCCGTACACCAGTGGGGGGCAGTCATGGCGGGCTCATCATCGCACTGGCCTGATGACCGCCATACGGCAGGTCCACAAGATGACGTACGCGGTGTACGACCGGAAGGTCACCTTCTGCCACAAGAGGCCCTACATACACCCGTGACCGCTCCCGGCGCAGCCCCCATATGGGCGGCATCACGTCAACTGTGTGCTTACACGGGTGCACTCGCGGCAATACGTAACGGTATGTCGAGCCGCGGCCTGGAGGCTGGAGCATGAGCATCTGGTGGTCACTCCATCTGCGCCGCGAGGCTGCGAGCGTTCCGCTCGCCCGGCGGCTGCTGCTCGGCACCATGGAGACGGCGGGTGTCGATCCCGACATCTCCTACGACCTCTCCCTGGCCCTCAGCGAGGCCTGCGCGAACGCCGTGGAGCACGGCGAGGACGGCGGGCACGAGGGGTCCTCGCAGGCGTTCCGCGTCACCGCGTACCTCGACGGCGAGAAGTGTCGTATCGAGGTCGCCGACTCGGGTCCCGGCTTCTCGGCCGTACGGCACCGGCCGCCGGCCCGTCCGGTGTCCGTGGAGGACGAGAACGGCCGCGGACTCTGGCTCATCGAGGAACTCGCCGACCACGTCCACATCGGCAACAAGCCCGGCCGGCGGGGCGCGGTGGTGAGCTTCGACAAGATCCTCAAGTGGAAGAAGGACGCGCCGCTGATGGCGGTGTAGCGCCGGCCGACCGGACATACCTGAGATGCGCAGTACGCACTCTTAACTTGCGCACAGCGTCGGCTCAGTTTCTTGACGGTTGCCGTTCCTACCTTCATGGGCATGACGGGAAACCACAGAGACACCTCGATCACCAGGCGCCGTGCCCTCGCGGTGACCGGCGGCACGGTCGCGGCCGGCGGCCTCGCCGTGGCCGGGTACCAGTCGGCCTTCGCCAACGACGCGACGACCACCGCGGAGGCCACCACCACCGCCTCGGCGACTTCCGCCGGCGGCGAGTGCATGACCCTGATGTCCAGCGTCACCGAGGGGCCGTATTACCTCGACGGCGCCCTGGTGCGCAAGGACATCACCGAGGGCAAGAGTGGCGTTCCGCTGACCCTGCGCCTCACTGTCGTGGACGCCACCGACGGCTGCACCCCGGTGCCCGGCGCGGCCGTCGAGATCTGGCACTGCGACGCCTGGGGCTACTACTCCGGCTACACCACCGCCAACCCCGGCGGCTCCGCGCCCGCCGAGAGCGAGGACGGCTCGACCGCCGACGACAACACCTATCTGCGCGGCTACCAGATCGCCAACGCCAACGGGGTCGTCAAGTTCGAGACGATCTTCCCGGGCTGGTACACCCCACGCACCTGCCACATCCACCTCAAGGTGCACACGGGCGGCGAGAAGGAGGACGGCACCTACGAGGGTGGCAAGGTCAACTACACCGGCCAGCTGTTCTTCGCCGACGAGATCGCCGAGGAGATCTTCACCCTGGAGCCGTACTCGAAGCACTCCGGCACCTACACCGAGCTCGCCGACGACATGGTCTACGACGGTGGCGGCGCCTCCAGCGGCCTGCTCACCCTCAAGGCCGTGCACAAGAGCGACCCGTCCAAGGGCTACAAGGGCTCCCTGACCCTCGGCGTGGACCCCGACGCCGAGAACACCGGCGCGGGCAGCGGTGGTGGCGGTACGCCCCCGAGCGACGCACCGAGCGACGCCCCGACGGGCACCCCGCCGAGCGGCAGTGCCTCCCCGTCGGCCACGGCGTCCTCGTAGCGCATGAGCAGCCGCGAGGACGACGCGCTGGCCCAGGCCGCAGTGGACGCGCTGACCGGGCAACTGGCGCTCGCCCCCAAGCCCGGCCTGCCCGATCCGCGTGACCTGGGCGCCCGTACGACCCGGGTGGACCACCGCGCCCTGCGCTGGTCCGCCAAGGCGCTCGCGCCCGGCCTCGCGGCGATGGCCGCCGCGGCCCGCCGCACCGGCGAGCCCACGGCCCAACTCCGTACCGAACTGGGCGCGATAGGCCGCTGCACCGAGCACTCGGTGGGCCTCGCCGGCGGCGGCCACCGCGGCGCCCTGTGGGCGCTCGGCCTGCTGGTCGCCGCTGCCGCCCTCGAACCCCGTGCCGGGGCGAAGGACGTGGCGGCGACTGCCAAGCGGATCGCCGCGCACCCCGACCGGCGGACCCCGCGACGGCCCTCGCGCGGTTCGTCGATCTCGGCGAAGTACGGCGCCGCCGGGGCGCGCGGCGAGGCCCGGGCCGGATTCCCGCACGTACGGCGGGCGTTGGACGCCCTCGCCGCCGCCCGCTCGGCCGGCGTCGGCGAGAGCGAGGCCCGCCTCGACGCCCTGCTCACCGTGATGTCCACCCTGCAGGACACCGAACTCCTGCACACCGCGGGCCCGGTCGGCCTGCGGCACGTCCAGGCGGGCGCCCGCAGGGTCCTGGAAGCGGGCGGTACGGCGACGGACGCGGGCCGCGAAGCCCTGCACGCCCTCGACGCCGACCTGCACGCGCGCGCGTGGAGCCCGAGGGGGAGTGCGGGACTGCTGGCGGGGGCGCTGTTCCTGGACTCGCTTCCGGTGCGGGTCAGTTCACCGGCACGGGCAGCCTGACGTCCGGCCGCGAGGCAGGGGCCCGGCGGATCGCCGGGCCCATCGCGTACGACGCCACGAGCGTCGCCCCTCCCAGCAGCAGCCACCCATCCGTCCCCCACCCGAGCAGCAGCGAGGTCAGCACCAGCGGGCCCAGGGTGCGGGCCACGGTCACGCCGGTGCCGAAGAAGCCCTGGTACTCGCCGACACGGTCGGCCGGGGCCAGGTCGAAGGACACCTGCCAGGAACCGGCCGACTGCCCCATCTCGGCGACGACCTGCAGCACCGCGCCGACGACCAGCGCACCGACGGCCACCCACGGCGACGCGCCCGCCGACAGCGCGAACACCACGCACGCCGCCAGCATCACCCACCCCGAGCGCCGCACCGCGCGCGTGGCCGACGCGATCCCCGTGACTCCGCGCGCCATCCGCACCTGGAACACCATCACCGCCCCGGTGTTGAGCACGAACAGCGCGGAGACCAGCCAGGTGGGCGCCTGGGTGCGCTCCGCGATCCACAGCGGCAGCCCGAGGCTGAGCAAAGGCATGCGCAGCAGGAGCACGGTGTTGAGGAGCGTGAGCAGGGTGTAGGGGCGGTCGCGCAGTACGCCGAGATCACGACGGCCCTCGCGCACCGCGGGCGCCACCGCGGGCAAGCGCACCAACAGCCCCGCGCACGCCACGAAACTCACCGCGTCCAGCGCGAACACCCCGAGATATGCCGCCCGCGTCCCGACGTGCAGCGCGAGCCCGCCCAGCCCCGCGCCCACCGCCAGACCGGCGTTGAGCGTCGACTGGAGATGCGCGAGCAGCCCGGTCCGCTCCCCGGCCGACACCAGCCCCGCCAGCAGCGCCTGCCGGGCCGCGGCGAGCCCCGACTGGGCGGAGGCGTAGCCGCAGGCCGCCAGGAGGAAGGGCACGAAGTCCCGGACGACCAGGAAGGACGCCACCGCCAGCCCGGTCGCCAGTGCCAGCAGCACCGCCGTACCGCGCGCCCCACGCCGGTCCGCGAGCCGCCCGAGCGGCACCCCCACAAGGGAGCCGACCGCCCAGGCCACGGTCAGCCCGAGCCCCACGCGCGCGGGGGCGAGCCCGACGACGTGGGTGAAGTAGAGCGCCGACGTCACGTAGTAGGCGCCGTCACCGACGGAGTTGGTCAACTGGGCCAGGGCCAGGACGCGTTGGGGACCCGCGGGCGGGACGAGTGAGTTCCTCATGGGAACGACGCTAGAAGCGCGGTGGACCCCTGGACAGGACCAATGGACAGGCTTCTCCTTGGCCCAATTCAAACGGCGCGCGACTGCTTCAGCCTCCCTTCAGCACCTTCCTCAACACGTCCAGCGCCTCCGGGTACACCCGCTCCCGAGGCGTCCCGTATCCCACGACCAGCCCCTGCGGCCGTCCTTCGACGCCCGGCGTGTGCCAGTGCTCCCCGAGGTGCCCCACCAGGAGCCCTTCCGCCTGCGCGCGCGCCAGCGCCCGGGCCTCGTCGTCGACCTCCACCAGCGCGTGCAGCCCGGCCGCGATCCCGCGTACCCGCCGACGCGTCCCCAGGCGGTCCAGGAGCTGGTCCCGGCGCCGCCGGTACCGCAACCGGCACGCGCGCACATGACGGTCGTACGCGTGGCTCTCGATCAGCTCCGCCAGCGCCAACTGCCCGATGGACTCGGTGTGATGGTCGCTGTGCAGCTTGGCGTCGGCGACCGCGTCGACCAGGTCCGGCGGCAGCACCATCCACCCGAGCCGCAACGCCGGCCCGAGCGTCTTGGAGGCGGTGCCCAGGTATGCCACGTGCCCCGGCGCCATGCCCTGGAGCGCGCCGACGGGCTGTCGGTCGTAGCGGAACTCCCCGTCGTAGTCGTCCTCGACGATCAGTCCTCCACGCGCGCGTGCCCAGTCGGTCAGCGCCCGCCGCCGCTCCGGATGCAGGGTCACGCCGGTCGGATACTGATGCGCGGGCGTGACGACGACGGCCGAGGCGTCTCCCAAGTCCTCTACGAGGACGCCCCGTTCGTCCACCCGTACCGGCACCACCCGCCCGCCGCCCCGCCGCACCACCTCCCGGTGGAAGGGCAGCCCGGGATCCTCCATGGCGACCGTGTCGCCCTCCAGCACCCGTGTGAGCAGCGAAAGCCCCTGCACATAACCGGAGGTGACCACGATCCGCTCCGGGGGCGCGATCACCCCGCGCGCCCGCCCCAGGTAGCCCGACAGCGCCGTCCGCAGCTCGATCCGCCCGCGTGGGTCGCCGTAGTCGTACGCCCGCGAGGGCGCCGTCGCGATGGCGCGCCGCAGCGCCCGCAGCCAGGTCGCCGCCGGAAACGTCCCCACGTCCGGACTCCCGGGCCGCAGATCGAAACGCGGCACACGCGCGCGTACGGCGGCCTGAGGCGGTTCGGCGTCGACGGGGGGCAGCGGGGCCACCCGGGTACCCGACCCCTGCCGAGCGGTCAGGTACCCCTCGGCGACGAGCTGGTCGTACGCCGCCTTCACGGTGCCCCGGGACACCCCCAGCTCACCCGCGAGCCGCCGGGTGGCCGGCAACCGCGCCCCGGGCGCCAGCCGCCCGTCCCGCACGGCATCGCGCAGGGCACGCTCCAGCCCGGCGCGACGCCCTTCAGCTACGTCGGCTTCCAGATGCAGGTCCACACCGATGCCGCCAGGGGTGCGGGGAACTGCGCGACCGGCCACGAACTACCCGCGGACGAATCTCAGCCCTTGGCCATCCAGGACTCCACCTCGTCGGACTGCCGTGGCAGCCCCTCCGAAAGGTTCCGGTTGCCGTCCTCCGTCACCAGGATGTCGTCCTCGATCCGCACACCGATCCCCCGGTACTCCTTGGGCACCGTCAGGTCATCGGCCTGGAAGTACAGCCCCGGCTCGACGGTGAGCACCATCCCAGGCTCCAGCGTGCCGTCGACATACGACTCCACGCGCGCGGCGGCGCAGTCATGGACGTCCATGCCGAGCATGTGCCCCGTGCCGTGCAGCGTCCACCGGCGCTGCAGTCCCAGCTCCAGCACCCGCTCGACCGGCCCCTCGACGAGCCCCCACTCCACCAGCCGCTCGGTCAGCACCCGCTGCGCCGCGTCGTGGAAGTCCCGGTACTTCCCGCCCGGCCGCACGGCCGCGATACCGGCCTCCTGGGCGTCGTACACGGCGTCGTAGATCTTCTTCTGGATCTCGCTGAACCGGCCGTTGACCGGGAGTGTGCGCGTGACGTCGGCGGTGTAGTACGTGTGCGTCTCGACGCCCGCGTCGAGCAGCAGCAGGTCACCGGAGCGCACGGGCCCGTCGTTGCGCACCCAGTGCAGCGTGCAGGCGTGCGGACCGGCCGCGGCGATGGTGCCGTAGCCGACGTCGTTGCCCTCCACGCGCGCGCGGAGGAAGAACGTGCCCTCGATGTACCGCTCGGAGGTGGCCTCGGCCTTGTCGAGGACCTTCACCACGTCCTCGAAGCCGCGGACCGTCGAGTCGACCGCCTTCTGCAGCTCGCCGATCTCGAACTCGTCCTTGACCAGCCGTGCCTCGGAGAGGAAGACACGCAGCTCGTCGTCGCGCTCGGCGGTGACCTTGTCGGTCAGCGCGGCCTCGATGCCGGCGTCGTACCCGCGCACGACCCGCACCGGACCGGTCGCCTCGCGCAGCTTGTCCGCCAGCTCGCGCACGTCGGAGGCGGGGATGCCGTACAGCTTCTCGGCCTCGGTGAGGGAGTGCCGACGGCCGACCCACAGCTCGCCCTGGCCGGAGAGCCAGAACTCGCCGTTCTCGCGGTCGGAGCGCGGCAGGAGGTAGATCGTCGCCTTGTGGCCGTCGGCGCTGGGCTCCAGGACGAGCACGCCGTCCTCGGTCTGGTTTCCGGTGAGGTACGCGTACTCGACGGATGCCCGGAAGGCGTACTCGGTGTCGTTCGAGCGGGTCTTGAGGTTGCCCGCGGGGATGACCAGACGGTCGCCGGGGAAGCGCGCCGAGAGGGCGGCGCGGCGGGCGGCGGTCTCGGCGGCCTGCGCGATCGGCTCCAGGTCGCGCAGCTCGGTGTCGGCCCAGCCGGACTTCATGTTCTCGGCAAGCTCGTCGGACACGCCCGGGTACAGGCCGTTCTTGCGCTGCTTGATGGGCTCTTCCGGCTCTTCCGGGCCCGCTGCGTCAGCAGCAGAATCGGACGCTGCCGGGGTGGTGAGCTCGTCGGCCACGGTCATCCTCCTAGACACGGCACTGGACCCCACCATCGTACGGTCGTACGGAAGGGGGCCCAGGGCCGGAAGACCTGTTACCGACAGCCTCTCCGGTGGCTACTCGAAGTGAGCGGCGAGCAGTACGACGTCCTCCTCGGAGTCCGCCTCGTCCAGCCCGTCCGGCAGCACGGTCCGCAGGACGTGATCGGCGATCGCCTCCGGGTCGCGCCGCAGCGCCCTGGGCACGCCGGCCGCCGCCGCGTGCAGCCGGGCGAAGGAGCGGTCCGTGGGGTCGCCGGTGCGGTGCAGCAGCCCGTCGGTGTAGAGCAGAACCGTCTCGCCCGCCTCTGCCTGGAGCTCCACGCTCGGCGCCTCCCAGCAGGCGAGCATCCCGAGCGGCGCGGACACGGAGGTCTCCACGAACTCGGTGCGCCGCTCGCCGACCAGCAGCGGCGGGCAGTGCCCGGCACCGGCCAGCGTGATCTTGCGCAGCGCGGGCTCGCAGTAGGCGAACAGCGCGGTGGCCGAGCGGGCCGGCTCGGTGAGTCTGAGCAGCAGCTCCAGGTCGGACAGGACGGCGACCGGGTCCTCGCCCTCCATCACGGCGTAGGCCCGCAGGGAGGCCCTGAGGCGGCCCATCGCGGCGATCGCGCTGGGCCCGGCACCCGTCACCGAGCCCACTGCGAGGCCGAGCGCGGCGTCCGGCAGCGGCAGCGCGTCGTACCAGTCGCCGCCGCCGCGCGGGCCGGTGCGGTGCCGGGCGGCGAGCCGTACTCCGGCGACGCGGGGCAGCCGGGCCGGCAGCAGCTCCTCGGCGATCGTCGCCATGCACGCGCGCGTGCGCTCGAGTTCGAGGAGTCGGGCCAGGTGCTCGCCGGCGTACCGGGCGTACAGGCCGATCAGGTGGCGCTGCCGCTCGGAGGGTTCGGCGGCTTCGTCGTAGAGCCACACGGCGGCGCCGAGGCGGGCGGCGCCCTCGGTGGCCGCGTCCGCGGTCAGGGGCAGCGCGTAGCTCGCGGCGTAGCCGAGGCGGGCGGCTACCTCGCGGTGCCGGGGGTCGAGCCCGTCCTCGGCGAAGAGGTCGGGCTGGGTGATCTCGCCGTCGCCGCCGGGGAGTCCGTCGAGGATGCGGCCGTACGACAGGGAGCTGCGCGGCACGGTCTCGATGTGGCCGAGGTCGGCGCGGGCGAGACCGAGGCCGATGGTGGAGTCGGGGCCGAGTCCGTCGCCGGGTTCCAGTACGACGAGTCCGCGGCGGGCGCCCACCAGGGCGGCTCCGGCGCGCAGCAGTTCCTGCAGGGCGTCGGCGAGTGCGTCCGTGCGGGCCAGGCGTTCGGTGAGTTCGTGGAGGGTCGTGAGGTCCGAGACCCAGCCGGCGAGACGGTCCTGGAGCAGCGCGCCCGGCGCGTTTGGTGAGAGAACCGCAGAGGTACCCGAGGCTGCAGGCGCGGGCGCGACAGTGTGTGCGGGCGAGGGAACCGTTGAATCGATTCCAGCCACTTTCGGAGGATGAGGGGCGTTCATGGCGTCCGGCTTTCCGACCGGTGCGTATTGCTCAAAAGCATCGCAAACCCCCATGTCATTCTGCGCCGCTAGCAGTGTCTCCACATGTACACGCACTCGTGAGGGGATGTCCAGCATTGTCCTGCCGGGATTCCTGGTGTCCATGGGCCATCAGTGCACCACTTGCCAAAAGGCAAAGTTGGCCTAAAACTGACTCGGGTAACGGCTTATTGCGGTCGACTGGCCTTGTTCCACAGAGCGTCACAGCGGTCGTGATGGGTACGTACTCGGAGAAGGCCAGGGGTGGTTGGGAATCACCCGGAACCTGGCGACGGACCCGGGCGTCTTAGCCACCGACGACCGAGCCCCATCCTCCCGTGGCGGAGGCGAAGAGAATTACGCGGGACGGCAAACGCCATACTTCGCCACCCCCACGCCAGGCCCATGCTTTTGATGGACGGCAGTGTGGGCGAGGCCCGCGGACGCAGCTCGACGTTCGGCCCATAGGGGTTCCCCTTGTCTCGGACAGGGGTGTGATGCGCCAACAGGTACGCACAGTGAAGTGATCGACACATGGTGTGATGTGGTCCTCGGTGTTGCCAGCGGTGCAACGGAAAGGAACGAGCGCTCATGCGCGAGATCCTCGGAAAGCGACGCAGGCTCCTGTCCCAGCGCAGCGACGGAAGGCCTGAGTTGATCAGCGCGGCCCTGACCTTCGCGACGGAATGGCAGTGGCCCGTACTCCCGGGCGTGGCGGCGGACCCGCGGGGGCGTGCCCGCTGCGGCTGCCCAGACCCCGAGTGCACGGTGCCCGGTGCCCACCCCTTCGACCCCGGCCTGCTCGCGGCCACCACCGACGAGCGCATGGTGCGCTGGTGGTGGAGCAACCGCCCCGCCGCGCCGATCGTCCTGGCCACCGGCGGCAACGCGCCCTGCGCGGTCAGCTTGCCGGCCCTCGCGGCCGCCCGCGCCCTCGCCGTGCTCGACCGCAAGGGCATGCGTCTGGGCCCGGTCGTCGCCTCGCCCACCCGGTGGGCGCTGCTCGTGAAGCCGTACTCCATGGAGCAGCTGGGCGAACTGCTGTACGCCCAGGACTTCGTCCCCGGCTCCCTCCGCTTCCACGGCGAGGGCGGCTATCTGGCCTTGCCCCCCTCCGAGACCGGCCACGGCGAGATCCGCTGGGAGCGCGCACCGCTGCCCGGCTCGGCCTCCCCGTGGGTGCCCGACGTGGAGGCCGTGGTGGACGCGGTGGTCGAGGCCCTCACTCGTACGGGTGTGAGCGCACCCGAGTTGTAGGGGTGTCGGGCCGCGGGCGGAACCGGACGCCTGCCGCCTCTCGTATCTTCCGGTACATGAACCTTCGTCTGCTCGCCCTCGCGGGCGTCGTGGCATGCGCGGTCGCGCTGCCGCTGGCCATGGCGTCCGCGGGACAGATGGACGAAGGGCGCCCGCCCGTACGTGGTTCTTCGGCCCGAGACGTGGTACGTCCCTCCGCGCCACCCGCCGATGTCAAGGCGCCGGCCGGATCCCCGGTGCTGCTCGGCCTCGGCCGTGCCACCGCCGCCCGCTGCGGTCCCGAACTCACCTCCCCCGACGGCGTCGAGGCGCAGACGTGTGTGCTGACGCAGGGTGAGGAGACGTGGGCTCGGACCTACTACCGCAATGCGACCGGCGGCGCGCTGGACTCCGTACTCAGCCTCATGGGACCTGGCGGACGCACCGTGCAGATGCACTGTGCGGTGGGCGCCGAGGACGAGCCGGGGACCTGTGAGACACCCCGGGAGCGCACCAGAGGAGACCTGGACGTGTACACGGCGGTCGCGGAGTTCGCGGCGCGGGCCCAGGACGGGCCGCTGCTGCTGCGGGCCGGGAGCAACTCCGGGGCTGATACGCGCAGTTGACGCGTGAACCCGTTGCGTAAAGGGCACGCGGACATGAAAAAGGCCCGGTTGCTGGCGACGGGGGATGCACCAGCAACCGGGCTACTGAAACGGTAACAAGAGATCGGCCGTTCGCAAATTCGATCTCCGCTCTTGCTCGGCTATTCGGACACCGACTGGCTTGCGGCGAACGGGAGTTGTTGAGCGGAGTCACCGATTCCGGAGGACCCCGTGCGGCTGACCGGCCGGTCAGCCGCACGGCTCGTGTCAACTCAGCGTGACCTGCCGGTTGGTCAGCCCGCCGCGCGCGCGGCGCTCGTCCGTCGTCAGCGGTGCGTCCGTGGCCAGCGCGCCGGCGAGGCGCTCGGCGAACTCCGCGGCCGGCTTCTCGATGTCCTCCGCGGTGACTCCGCTCGGCAGGTCCCAGACCGGCACGGTGAGCCCATGAGCACGGAAGGAGCCCACGAGACGGGTGCCCTCGCCGAGGTTCGACCTGCCCGCCGCGTGCAGCCGCGCCAGGGCGTCCAGAAGCTGCTCCTCCGGGTGCGGCATCACCCAGCGCAGGTGATTCTTGTCCGGGGTCTCGCACCAGTACGCGGCGTCCACGCCGGTCAGCCGCACGGTCGGGATGGCCGCGGCGTTGGCCCGCTCCAGGGACGCGGTCACCTCCGGCGTGGCGTTCTCCGCGTCCGGGACCCAGAACTCGAAGCCCGGGTGCACAACTGGCTCGAAGGCGCCTTCGGGCTCGAGCAGTTCCTGCAGTCGCGGACCGTCCGCCGGGGCACGGCGGGACTGGACCGGAGTGCCCGGGTCGGCGGTGAGCGCGCGTCGGAGAGTGTCGGCGAGGTCGCGGCTGATGTCTCCCGACGCCGTGTCGTTCTGCAGGCCGAGCAGCACCGAGCCGTCGTCGCGGCGCAGCGCCGGCCAGGCCATCGGCAGTACCGTGGCCAGTGTGACCGACGGGACGCCCTCGGGGAGGCCGCCCTTCAGCGTCAGCTCCACTGTGGCGGCCGGCACCAGCTCGCGCAGCGCCACCCAGTCGCACTCGCCGGGCAGCCCGTCGAAGGGGCGCTGCACCAGCTCGGTCACGGCATGCTGGGCGGCCCGGCCGTGACAGGCCTTGTAACGGCGGCCGCTGC
This sequence comes from Streptomyces sp. NPDC006602, assembly GCF_042870385.1. Taxonomy (NCBI): domain Bacteria; kingdom Bacillati; phylum Actinomycetota; class Actinomycetes; order Kitasatosporales; family Streptomycetaceae; genus Streptomyces; species Streptomyces sp. NPDC006602. Next base: position 385,732 of record NZ_JBIAHG010000005.1, read on the forward strand.
CGCAGGGGCAGGGCTCGCGGGCACCGACGACCGGGATCTCCGCATCGCTGAGCTGCGGCCGCTTGGCCTTCGTCTGAGGTCGCTTCTTGGCCATCGTGGGTGTCTCCCGGTTACGGCTCGTCTCGTACGGGCGCGAGCCTAGCCGTTTGCGCCATCAACGACCGAAGCCTGTGGACAACGCGGCCTACGTGCAGACCTGTGGACAAATGTGCGGGATCCTCCGCGAACCGGCTGGTTCCGTCTGGGTGGTCTCGGCCCCGGTCGTATCGGTCCGCTGGTCCGCGCCCGGCTCGTCGCGGTCCGGTGGTCTCCGCGCGGTGGTCTCCGTCCGGTGGTCTCCGCCCGGTGGTCTCAGTCCAGCTCGTCGAAGGCGTCGGCGAAGTTCAGCTCGGCCATATCGGGTATGCCCGAGACCGACGGTGCCATGGGGGGTCCGGGCGTCCCTCCCGCTCGGGCGAAGCCGAGAGTGGCGGAGCGCGTGGCGAAGTCGTCGCGTCGGTGACCGGCATCGGGATCGTGGACCACGTCATGGACGACGTCGTGGACGACGACCCACACCGTGACCTCGCCGCGGGCTTCGTCCCGTACGCCCCAGTCGTCGGCCAGCGCGGTGATGATGTTCAGCCCACGGCCGCCGTGTGCGGTGACCGAGGGCGTGGACGGAGCCGGGCGGGTGGGCCCACCGCCGTCCGTCACCTCGACCGTGAGCCTGCCGCCGCTGTCCACCCGCCATGCGGCCCGGACGTCGCCGTCCCCGGCCAGGGCGTCGCCCAGCGGTCTGCCGTGCTTGCACGCATTGCTCAAGAGTTCGGAAAGAATCAGTACGGCGTCGTCGATGACCGCTTCCGACACACCGCCCCTGCGCAGCTGAGCGCGCATACGGTGTCTTGCCTTGCCCACGCCCGCAGGGCCATGGGGTACGGCCATGCTCGACGACGTGGGCACCTCCTGTGCCACCACCAACGCCACCCCCGAGACCTCCTTTGCCCCACGCCACGGTGTGGATGCCCCATTGGCCTGTACCGGAAACCGGCCAATCCATGTCCGGTGACGCATTCGCAATGATCGAATACGGACCGAACGCGCCGGGGCACTCCCTGTAGTCGCCTGGCTTGATTTCGACGGTGTGGCCGAGACTGGAGGATGGGGCCAGTGGGGCTGCCGGGTCAAGAGTCGTGCGGCACGCGCGCGTGCGTCAGCGGCCGAGCCTGCCCAGCACCGCGCGCGGGCGGTTGGTGATGATGGCGTCGACACCCAGGTCGACACAGAGATCGACGTCCTCGGGTTCGTTCACGGTCCACACGTGCACCTGGTGCCCGGCTCGTTTCAGACGTTCGATGTACGCGGGGTGATTGCGCACGATCCGGATCGAGGGACCCGCGATCCGGACGCCCGCCGGCAGCCGTCCGTCACGCAGCCGGGGCGAGACGAACTGCATCAGATAGACCGTCGGTAGCGTCGGCGAGGCGGACCGCACCCGGTGCAGCGAGCGCGCCGAGAAGCTCATGACCCGCACCCGCGACTCCTCCGCGGACGTCGGGGCGTCCAGCCCGAAGTGCTTGAGCAGTACCAGCAACCGCTCCTCGACCTGCCCCGCCCACCGTGTGGGGTGCTTGGTCTCGATCGCCAGCTCCACCCGGCGCCCCGCGTCGGCGACGAGTTCGAGCAGCCGCTCCAGGGTGAGGACGGAGGTCTCCTCGCGATCCTCGGGGCGGAACTCCCAGTCGGGCTCCTCGTCGCGCGTGCGCCAGAACTCCCGGGTCTTGCGGGAGCCGAAGTCCAGGGCGGCGAGGTCGGCGAGTTCCAGCGCTGAGACCGCTCCGCGGCCGTTGGACGTACGGTTGACGCGACGGTCGTGGACGCAGACGAGATGGCCGTCCGCGGTCAGCCGGACATCGCACTCGAGGGCGTCGGCGCCGTCCTCGATCGCCTTCCTGTACGCGGCCAGCGTGTGCTCGGGGGCCTCTTCCGAGGCTCCGCGGTGGGCGACGACCTGAATCCGGTGCTGTCGTACGTGGGTCACCGCGTAATGGTGCCACCGCGCAGGGGTACCCGCGCGAACGGAGGCCTTGGGATTGCGCCTCATTTGTCCAACATGGCCTATATAAAGAATGGCCATGGACCCACAGGCACCGCTTATGGTGCTCTGACGGCCTGTGGGAAAAGCTAACGGCATACAAAACACATGCACAGCTGCATCGCGCCGGACCGTCGACCAACGCGAAGCATGAAGCGCGTGACCGAGTGCGACCGACAAACTACAGCCGTGGATCGAGGAGAGAAGCTGTGAGCACCGAGAACGAGGGCACCGCGGTACCCCCGGCCCCGTCCGCACCCCCCGTGCCGGTGGATGCTCCCGCTGCTTCGGCGCCCCAGGAGTCCATCGCTCCCGGCGCAGGCGCCCCGACGCCTCCGCTTCCGCCGGCGCCGACGCCGCCGGGCGCCACCGGCGCACAGGAGCAGCAGCTGGTGCACGCAGGCCAGGCCCCCACCTACGCCGCGGCGGAGTCCGGCGGCGCCCCGCAGGGACAGCAGAACCAGCAGGGACAGCAGGGACACGAAGGCCAGGCTCCGCACGGAGCCTGGCCGCCCCCGCCGCCCCCGGCCACCCCGTCGTACGCCGATGCCGGCGGTTCCGGTGGCACGCCGTACGGCGGCGGCTCTGGCGGCACGCCGTACGGCGACGGCGGCTCCGGCGGCTCTGGATCCGTCTGGGGCGCCGCCTACCAGCAGCCCACGCCGAAGCCCCGCAGCGGACGCGGTGGCCTCGTCGCCGCGATCCTGGTGGCGGCGCTGGTCGCGGGCGGCGTCGGCGGCGGCCTCGGCTACACCCTGGCCAAGAACGACGACAACAGCTCCTCCACGACCGTCTCCGCCTCGGACAGCGGCGGCTCCATCAAGCGCGATCCCGGCACGGTCGCCGGCGTCGCCGCAAAGGCGCTGCCCAGCACCGTCACCATCGAGTCCGAGTCCACCAGCGGCGAGGGCGGCACCGGCACCGGATTCGTCTTCGACACCGAGGGCCACATCGTCACCAACAACCACGTGGTGGCCGACGCGGTCGACGGCGGCAAGGTCACGGCGACCTTCCCGAACGGCAAGAAGTACGACGCCGAGGTCGTCGGCCACGCACAGGGCTACGACGTGGCGGTCATCAAGCTCAAGAACGCCCCGACGGACCTGAAGCCCCTGACCCTCGGCGACTCGGACAAGGTGGCGGTCGGCGACTCGACGATCGCGATCGGCGCCCCCTTCGGGCTCTCCAACACGGTCACCACAGGCATCATCAGCGCGAAGAACCGCCCGGTGGCCTCCAGCGACGGTACCGGCAGCAACGCGTCCTACATGAGCGCCCTGCAGACCGACGCCTCCATCAACCCCGGCAACTCCGGCGGACCGCTCCTGGACGCGCAGGGCAACGTCATCGGCATCAACTCCGCGATCCAGTCCACCAGCGGCGGCGGCCTGGGCGGCACCAGCCAGTCCGGCTCGATCGGCCTCGGCTTTGCCATCCCGATCAACCAGGCCAAATACGTCGCCCAGCAACTGATCAAGAACGGCAAGCCCGTCTACGCCAAGATCGGCGCGTCCGTCTCCCTGGACGACTCCACGGACGGCGCCCAGATCACCCAACAGGGCGCCAGCGGCTCCGACCCCGTCGAGGCGGGCGGCCCGGCCGACAAGGCCGGCCTCAAGCCCGGCGACGTCATCACCAAGCTCGACGACCGGGTGATCGACTCCGGGCCCACCCTCATCGGCGAGATCTGGACCCACAAGCCCGGCGACAAGGTCACCATCACCTACGAACGCGACGGCAAGACCCACACGGTCGAACTCACCCTGGGCTCCCGCACAGGCGACAGCTGATCCCACACCGCCCGCCGCCAACAGTTACTCTTGTCCCCGCGCTGCCCGTCGGCGGCGCGGGGAGGCGTGCCCGAGCGGCCTAAGGGAACGGTCTTGAAAACCGTCGTGGCAGCGATGTCACCGTGGGTTCAAATCCCACCGCCTCCGCGCAGGTCAGCTTAGGTGCTGGTCAGAAGGGGTGCCCCGGTCGCCGGAGCACCCCACTGTCTCACCCCTTCTCGCCTGTATCCCAGTTCTGACCAGTACGTATGGGCCATCTGTGGGCCAGGATCAGGGCTACTCGTCTTCGTCCAGCGCACGAGAGATCAGGTTGTTGGAGTGCTGCTGACCGCCCTTTAGGATCTTTGCGTAGAAGCGGTACAACACGGCGATGCTGTGGCCGGCGCGAGCGGCAACCTCCGCCGGGTCCACCCCCGATTTGATCCAGAGGGAAACGCCAGCGTGGCGCAGGGAGTACGGAACAGCCGCAAGGTCGGACTCGACTTCGCGCGGGGAGAGCACCGCCTTTCGTGCTCTATCCCAGATGTCGCAGTATTCGGTGGACGGGACCCGTCCACCCCGAGCAGCCCGGAAAAGCCGACCGTCGTTAGCCGTGCCGTAGCGTGCGATGTGCTCACGGAGCAGGTGCACGAGAACAGGCGGGATGGGCACTGTTCGCGTCGCACCACGCTTTCGCCGCTTGAGTCCGCGTGTCTCGTACGACGTTCCGTCGTCCGTCCACCCGCCGCCCACCTCCGGGCGACTCTCCGCCAGCAACAGCTCGCCCCACTCCTTCACGCTCTCAGGCGAGTTGGGAGGCAAGGTGCAGTCCGCTTCCTTGAGCGCGACGATCTCGCCAGGGCGCATGGCTGCGTAGTAGAGGCACCCGAAGAACGCGTACAGGTGCTCACCCCGTGCCCCGGAGTCACGGACGGCTCCGAGCAACGACCGAGCCAGAGCCGGGTCCGGAACGTACCGGAAATCAATCTCGTCATCGCTCTCGGGAGGTGTCCAGTCCACGCGCGGCAGTGGATTGGCGGTGAGTAGCCCCTTCTCTTCGACCGTGTAGCGCAGCACGTTGCTCAGCACCATGCGCTTGCGGCGGGCCGTGTTCTCAGCGGCTTTGCCTCCGTCCAGACGGAGCGAGAGAGCCTCCAAAGCCGGTCGCAGTAGCGCAGGGTCCTCCAGGTCCTTGACCTTGATGGAGCGCGCGGCGATCCACTCCAGGGCGGCGCGGACGTCTTCCGGGGGCTCTTCCACCGCGTGGCGCGGCACCCAAGCCCCCTCGGGAGAGCGGACCGCCCGGAAGGCCCACTGGTACAGGGCAGCGCGCAGAACCATCGGGCGCGGCGCTCCCCTCTTGCCGGTGACGAGCGTGGCGGTGACAACGGCGAGCGACTCCGCGATGCTCGCGCGGTGCTTGGCGGCGGCCTGCGGCCACTTCATAAGGACGTATCCGGTGACGTGCTCGTACCAGGAAGGCGAGGTGCGCGACGCCAATTCGCGCGCGGGGAGCCCCGTTTCCTCGTCGAATTGCTGGCGGTCGCGCAGCGCGGCCATCAACTCCGCCCGGCGACCGTCAGCCTGCGGCTTGAGCTTGAAACTGCGCGAGTGCGGTCGCTCGCCCACTCGCCAACGCAGCTCCCACGGCTTGGGGCGGCCGGCGCGCTTGCGGATGGACCAGATATCGACGTCGTACGTGAGCATGTCTCTCCAAGCAGAACGAGGGGCCCGCGCACAGCGCGGGCCCCGGTGAAGCGGGCAGGTTTACGCGGCGTGCTGCTCGCACCGCTCCCACCACGTGTCCAAGTCGGCGCGACTGACGCGAACTTGTCCGTTAGGGAGCTTGCGGAGACGGGGGGCTTGGCCGCGGGCGCGCATGCGGTAGAAGGCGGCGCGGCTCATGCCGATCTCGGTGAGGACTTCGGGGAGCTTGAGCATCTGCGGGCGGGCCATCGTTGCTACTCCTCGCTTGGTCTGGTCTTGGGTCGGGGTGCGTGTGTCCGAGGTCTGGATTTCTGCGTCACCGCGTCACCTGCGTCATGCACGCGTCTGACCTGCTGGTTTCTGGTGACGCAGAGGTTCGTGGGTGCGTCATCGGTGACGCAGGCTGTCCGTCACGGGTGACGCAGGTGACGCGGCGTGACGCAGAGAACGGCCGTCTGCGTCACGGGTGTCTACGCAGGTCACCCGGTGTTTTCCGGGCCCCCGTGACGCAGGTGACGCAGCGTTCCCCACTTAGGAAAAAGAGAGGGGCGTCTGTGGTGGTGCGGTGCGGCTCAGGTCGTGAAGAAGGAGCCGCTTCGCGGCACGTCCATCGCAGGGCGGCGCCGCCGCCGAACAGCAAGAGGAGCACGCCTCGCCGGTGGTGCTCCTCTTGCTCGTGCGGTCGGGGGCGGTGCCGGTCAGAACGCCTGCTGCTCGTGCGGGGACGTGGCCGGAGAGCGGGTCATCTCGATGTAGCGGCCCTCCCTGGTGCGGCCCGAGTCGATGAGGACTCCACGAGCGGCAAGCGTCGGCTGGAGACGCTTGAGACGGTCGGAGAGGACTTTGCCGGTGGTCGGCCACCCCTTGGGCAGGGGACGGAAGTCCTCGCCGGTGTAGAGGCGGGTGAGGCAGTGCAGCCACTCCGTGGAGGTCATCCGCTGCTCTGTACCGGGTTCGATGTCTGCGGCGTGCCTGAGGACGGTCTGTGCCAACAGGTCACCCTCGATCACGTCGTCGTTCAGGTCGTCCAGACTGGCCCGGTAAGCCGTGAGCGCCCCGAAACCGGTCGCGGCGTCGAGCTGCGCGCACAGGTGCGCGAAGTCCGCCATCCGCAGATCGGTGGGCGTCTCCGCCTCGACCGCGCGGACCTTCACCGTGAGATCCAGGAGAGACCCGAGGACGACGGGCAGAACCTCCGCGTACTCCGCCCACAGCTCCGCCTCCGTTCGCCGGACGCGGGGGCGTTCCAGACGCAGCGGCAGGAGTCGTTCGGCGAGGTCGGGGCGGATGACTCCCACGTCGATACCGGTCAGGAGCAGGGGGCGGCGGTAGCGGGCGCGGAACACGTCACCGTCGGTGAACAGAGCGCGTTTGACGTTCTCGGCTCCGGTGACGATGCAGCACATCGCGTCGGACAGGTCCGGGGTCATGTGGGAAAGGTTGTCCAGGGCGGTGACCCATCCAGCGGCCACGGCCGCGATCAGGTTTTCCTCGTCCTTCGGGGCGCGGCGCAGGTCGCCGCTCATGCCTTCGATGATCCTGATGAGCATGCGCCCGCCGGTGGACTTGCCGGCGCCCTGCGGTCCGGTGAGGAACGGGGCGGGGACGGGCACGGACGGTCCGAGGCAGCCGATGAGCCAGGCGATGGCCAGGCACTCGGTCTCGGCGTTGGCGAAGTTGCACAGCCTCAGCAGCAGATCGATGCCCTTACCGTCGGTGTCCTTCACCGGCAGGGGCAGTTCGCCCGTGAGCTGCGTACGCCGCCAGCACACCTCGCGCGGGTCGGGGATGGCGATGTCCCAGCCGGTGGGGTGGATACGGACGGACTGCCCGTCGTTGCGGCCCAGGTCCAGCCACGTCGCCCCGTCGAATCCGGGGGCGACGCGGATATGTACGGGCTGCACGTCCTCGGTGAGCGCGAGTGCTTCGATCAAGTCCAATGCCTCCTTGAGTGCGGTGCCGTTGAACACGCCCACTCCGTCGCGGAAGAGGCCGACCATGAGTTCCTGCCGGTGGCTGCCCGTCGTGCCCTGCGAGCGGATCGGGCGGGCCACGGGGTGGCCGTTCTTCTGCGCGTACACGGTGCCGTCTGCGGTGCGGAAGTACCGGAAGTGGCTCTGTGCGTAGTCGGTGATGACCTCGCGGGCCGGGTTCTTGTCGTCGTCGGACATGGTCACAGTCCCAACCGGGTGAGGGCGTTGGTCCACGCGTCGGTGCAGTGTCGGGAGGATTCGCCCTTGGCCTGCGCGGCGGTGAACAGGCGCGTGATGTGGGTGTCGGTGAGGCAGCCGCATCGACCGTGCGTCGACAGCACCGCCAGGAACGTCCGGTACACGGCCGCGTGGACCGCGCTGCGGGCTTCCGTGATGCGCTGCTCGGCCATGGCGATACCGCGTTCCAGGAACGCGGGCGTGCGGTGGGGGCACTGCCCGCCGCGGGACCGGGCGGGCACGGAGACGGAACGGGGCGTCGGCCGGACGGTGGGAGGTTCCTTCACGGCCAGCGCGCGGACGACGTCGGGGAGGTCGGTCATGGTGCCGGTGCCGGGGCCAAGCCAACGGGCGTATGCCATGGTCGACTTGAGGTCGACGCCGGGACGCACGCCGTTGTGTGACGTCATGGCACTCCGGTAAATCCAGTGCTCACCGCGCGTCGTCTCCACGGTCCGTGTGGCGGGCAGGGTGGCGCGGGCCCAGGCGACGGCCGCCGCGTTGTCCAGGTCGACGACGGTCATGCCAGCGCCGCCGGGGTGGTAGGCGACGGCGGCGGCCCGGCGCCACGCCGTCTCCCATGCCGGGGAGGTGAGGGTTCGCGGGTCGGTGGTGGCGGCGGCCCAGGCGTGGCAGACGCCAGGGCACTGGCAGGGGCCGGGCGTCTTCATGTTCGGCCGCCCGCCGCACGCGTTGCCGGTGCAGTCCGGGCAGTTGCCGAACGGCACCTTGCCCGCCCGCAGGGGCAGGGGCGGGATGCCGTGGGCGGCCAGCATGAGCGCGGTGTCCATCAGGGCCGGGGCGGCGGTCATGCGGCGGTCCTCCCTTCGAGGGCGAGGAACTGTGCGGCGATCCAGTGGGTGTAGGCGGGGGGTACGGCTTTGCGGGCTTCGAGGTTGGTCATCCAGGTGCAGCCCATGGCGTCGGCGTAGGCGCGTTCGTTCTTGTGCTCGAACGGCATGAGCTTGTGGCGGCCGCTGGGGTGCCAGCAGGGCGGGAGGAGTTCCCCGCCGCCGTGCCAGGACGTCTCGAACACCCGGTGACGGCGGACCCTGAGGCCGAACTGCGAGCCGCACAGGATGTAGTCCGGGCGCAGCACGCCCGCGGCTGCCGTCTCGGGCACGTTCTCCATGACCCACGGCCGCCCGGTGGCCTGCATGACCTCCCGTCCGGGGCCGATCAGGTCGGGATGGGTGTCGGGGTTGCCGCGCCACTTGGTCACGGTGGCGTAGCGCTCGCACGGCCAGGACCCGTGGACCAGGTCGAAGGTGTGCCCGCGTTCGGCGGTGTAGTCGATCCCGTCGGCCTGGACGAAGGGGAAGGGGTAGTTGGGCTGCGGGCGGATGTCGACGCCGACGACGTCGAACCCGGCGAGGTAGTAGCCCATAGACAGCCCACCACCACCGCAGCACACATCCAGCACCCGCCGCCCGTTCGGCCGCCGCAACGGCAGGACGCGGGCGCTCACGCGGCCACCCCCAGACCGTCCGTGACGAGTACGGCGAGCGCGGCCGTGCCGATGTGGTGGGCGTAGGCGGGCGGGATGCACTCGCGGATGCCGTCGCGGTTCATCCATGGCACGCCCATCACGCGGCGGGCGAGGTCGACGCCGGAGAAGTTGCCGACGAACTGGCCGTAGTGGCCGGGCGGGATGGGGCGGCCCATCTTGGCCTGCGGCACCAGGTGCGGCGGGTGGACCGGCTGTCCGAGGGTGAAGCCGCCGCCGGTCTCGAAGTAGCGGTGCCGGTAGGTGTCCAGGGCGAACATGGGCCCGCACAGCATCACCGGAGCGTGCAGTTTGGGCGCGGCGCCGCCGACGTTCTCCATCACCCACGGCCGCCCGGTGGAGTTCAGGGCGGCGCGGGTGGGGGCGATCAGGTCGGGGTGGGCGTTGCCCTGGAGGCGCTGGCATTCGGTGTCGTGCTGGCAGGGCGGGGATGCGTGGATGAAGTCGAACGCGGCGCCGTGTTCGAGGACGAAGTCGATGGCGTCGGCCTGCACGAACCGGTACGGGTAGCGGGGCTGCGGGTCCTTGTCGACGCCGGTCACGTCGAACCCGGCGTCGGCGTAGCCCTTGGCGGCGCCGCCCTGCTTGCAGTACAGGTCCAGCAGGCGCGGCCGGGCGCCGCGTACTCGCCGGATGTCGGTGGGTTGCGTCATGCTTGGAGACCTCCACAGGTCAGTCAGTGGCAGGTGGACAAGGGCGGCCCCGCGACTTTGGCGAGACGAGGGGGCCGCCCTTGGCGTAGCTACTGGTGGTTGTTGGTCTTGGCCCACACGCCGGTCGTGCGGGTGTGGACGTTGCGCCGGTCTTGGTAGACGGGGCCCTCGTAGTGGTGGTGGACGTCCGGGGCGGGCTTGGCCCTCGCGGCGAGTCGGGCGAGGGCGAGCACGAGGGCGGTGGGGGCGCCGAACACGAGACCGCACACGAGCGGGTCGGCGAACTGGGAGAGGTACATGAGCACCGCCGCGGTGCCGCCGACCATGGCGGTGGTGGTGCCGCCGGCGAGCATGAGCACGCTGGCGTCGGTGGCGCCCTGGCTCATCGGGGGCCGTCCGGGCTGGATGACAGGCGGGGTGGTGCCGTGAGCGGGCGTGGGGGTGTCGTCGCGGTAGGCGGTGGGCCGGTAGGCGTCGGCGATGATCCGGCGGGCCTCGGCGGCGGCCTCGTCCTCGGTCAGTCCGGCGTCCGGGCGGACGCTGGCAGGGGCGTTGTCGGGGTACATGCGGAATCCCTTCCGGTGCTGGGTTGGGGAGGCAGGGGCACCCCCTTCGGGGTGCCGTGTGGAGGGGTGTTTCGGGGGTCTGACCTGCGGGCCTCCCCGCCTCCCCGAAACGGTGTTTTCGCTGATCAGCGTGGGGGAGGCGGTCTGGGGAGGGGGTTGGGGAGTTCTCCCCGCCTCCCCGGGCCGGACGGCCGTTCCTCCCCGCTACTGGGCGGCGGAAGCGGAACCGTTCTCGTCGCGGTTGGCGAGCGCCCGCAGGACGTGATCGCGGTGGATGACCATGACCCCGTGCGACTTCTTCGGCTCCTCGCCGTGCTCCTCCAACAGGCTCTTGAGCCGGTCGTTGGTCCACTGGTCGCCGTAGACCTTCGCGTCCAGCGCGTGCAGCCGCTTGAGGACCTCGTTGGTCCGCAGCCGCGGCGCATCGCCGATCACCTGGGCGACGTCGGCGAGCGCGTCCCGCTCCTCGCCCTGGTCGACCACGCGCAGGGTGGTCACGCCGTCGCGCAGGGCCTTGGCCCGGTCGGCAACCTCGGCGGCCGGCTCCTCGTCGATGAAGTGGGTCCGCACCGTGATGGATGCCTGCCCGGCGGGGATCGTGATGCCGTCCGAGGCGACCACGAGGGTTCCCTTGTCCAGGCCCTGGCGCAGCAGGTGCGGGGCGGCGCCGCCATCCACGGCCTTGTCACCCAGCGCCATGCGGGCCTGCGACTCCGTGCCCAGCACGAGCGAGGCGCGCGTGTGGGCTCCCTCGCGGACCAGCTTGGGAAGGTTCTGATCGGTGGGGTCCTGCGTGCCCTGCCACATCAGCACGTCGACCGCACGGCCCTGGTTGTGAATCTTGCGGACCGCCATGAAGTACCGCGAGGTGGCCTTGGAGCCGCCATACGGCCGCCGGTCATCACCGACGACGGGGCACATGAACGCCAACTGCGCCTCATCCACCAGCACGATCAGCGGCCGAAAGACGATGCTCGGGTCGCGGCGACGCTCCTCGATCCGCCGGTTCATCTCCTCCACCGCGTCCTCGACCATCTCGGTCGCCTGGATGACGTGGTCGTCGGAGGGGCCCTCGATCAGCACCTGCGCGATGCCCTCGAACATGGCCCAGTCGCCGATGCCCTTCAGGTCGGCGATCCAGAACTGCACGGAGCGATCCAGCGCCAGCCACAGGGCCAGCGCCCGCAGGGCGGCGGTCTTGCCCTGGTTGGACAGGCCCGTGACCAGCAGGTGGCGCTGATACAGGCTGATCGCGGCGGCATCCCCGCGCAGGTCCTGCCCCCACGGGGCCTTGCCGGTCTTGTAGTTCGCGGTCATCGTCTCGTCGGTGACCAGCGGAGAGGGGCCGATCGGTTCATCCAGCGCCCCCGAGTCGGCGATCCACAGCCGGACCGTGCGGGCCGCTTCCGGGATCGTGATGAACACCTCGTGCTCGTGCCGGGTCAGGTTCTCCGCGAGCTTGCGGCGCCGGTTCTGTACCTCGTTCGTCGCCACCCCGGACGGGAGGGTGACGTCGACCTCGACACCGCATCCGGCGATCCGGATCGGTCCGAGCATGGAGGCGCCGGCGTCACCCATCTCCTTGATAGCCGTCTTCAGCGGAGCGATGCCGAGGTCACGCAGGGCCTTGACCACGATGGACGGAGTGATGGGTTCGCCCTCGCCGTTGCGGACGTTGTCCGGGAGCGCCCACTGGGGTGCGGCTTGCTGCTTGCTGCCGACCGACCACAGGGCGAGCAGGGCCAGCAGCGGGCCGACGATGATCAGCGTGCCCCACACCACCTGCACGATCCGGATGAGTGCGCCGATGAACTCGATGGTGGCCTGGAGCGGGGTGATGACGTCCCCGATCTCCTTGGTGTTGAGGGCCATCACCACTCCGAGGGCGACCAGGACGCCGATGCTCATGCCGGTGCCGACGGCAACACCCTTGGCCGCGTCGACCGGGGAGTGGAGCAGGTCCATGCGGCGGTGGTGGCGGGCGGCGCGGAAGCGCTGCAGCCGCTCCTCCCACTCCTCAGCCGCTTCCAGGTTCCCCGCGGCTTCCGCCGCCCGGATCATCCGCTCGTACCGCGAGCCGGTGCGGCCGTCCCACGCCCGGCGGGCCACGATCCGGCCGCCGTTGAGGGTGTAGAGGCTGTGTCGGGCCGTTGCGCGGACGACCGTCTTCGTCCGCTCGTGTGTCACGCCGGTCGTGATGGCGCGGCCGGAGCGGACCCACAGCGGCACGGGCGCGGCCGGTGCCGGGTTGGGGACGACGGTCAAGGTGGTGACAGGCGCGTCCTGGGCAGGGGGTTCGGGGGTCTTGTGGAGGTGAACGACGTTCTCGGTCATGCTGGGGTGTCTCCTGACTGCCCTGGTCGGGGCGGGAGTTGGGGAGATAGCCGGGGTGGCCGGGTCCGTGGCAGGGACGGCCACCCCGGCGGGCGGCGGCGCGGGTCAGTGGCGGTGCCGGGCGCGGTTCTCCGCGTGGCTGAGCTGGGACGGCTGGGTGCGCGGGCCGTCGAGCCAGCAGAACGGGCGGGTGCCGTCGGCGGCCTTGAAGACGCGGATGGCGGCGCCGGGCGGGGCGTCGGGCAGGGCGTAGACGCGCCCGCCGTCGAGGGAGGCCAGCAGGCGGGCGGCGTGGTGCTCGCACCCGTCGGCCCCGGCGTTGTGGGCGTCCAGCACGGTCACGACGACCGGACCGGCGCAGGGCGTGGGGTCTTCCGGGTGGGCGGCGGGGCAGCGGCGGTCCATGCTCACCACCAGCTCGTCTTCTTCTTGGGCACGATGTTGGGGTGGCCGTTGACCATGTGGTCAACGCACTGCGGGCAGTCCTCGCGCGGCTTGAGCTTGCGGTGAATGCGCCGGTCGTGGGCGTGCTGCCAGCACTCCGGGCACTCGCCGGGAGGCGTCTCCTTGGCGGCCATGGTCACCACCACCCCGACGACTTCTTGGCGGCCTTGGCGGTGGCGGCCTCGGTGATGAGGCGCTGACGTTCGGCGTGCAGGGCGGTCAGCTCCGCGTTCAACCGCATCTCGGCAGCAGAGCCGGTGGACTCCATCCCCTCCTCGGCACGGCCCGCGCTGCGGCCCCGGGCGATCCGGTAGGAGCCGCCGGCCAGGGCGCGTGCCATGGCGCGGCGCTCGCTGCCGTTCAGCGGCCACCACTCACCCCGCCGTACGGCTTCCAGCTTCTTCGTGGTCGCCTGGATCTCGCGGTCCAGGCGGCGGATGTCGGCGTTGCCCATCAGGTACTCCTCAGGGAGTCGCAGGGGTCGGGGGAGGCGCAGGGCACGCAGGTGCCGAGCGAGGTGGGGATGACGTATCCGGCGTCCCGCCGGCACTTGGGGCAGACGCGGCGGGCGGCGTTGGCCTTGGCCAGAGCCGCCCACCGGGCCGGCGTCATCGGCCGGACCGGCTTGGCGACTTCGATGCGGTAGAGGTAGGCCACCAGCGGTCCCCGGCGGCGGCGTGGCCGTTCCAGCTGGGCGGCCACGTCCTGACCGCCGGGCCGCAGGTCGCGCGCCCTCAGTTGGCGGCGGGTGGCGTAGCCGTCCGGGGCCAGATGCCACCGGTAGACGGGCAGCGTCCCCATCACGCGGCCTCAGCCGATGCGGCGCGTTCGGCGAGGATCGTGTCCCGCAGCGTCCGCGCGTTCACCGGCGACGTGTGCACTTCCCGGCGGATGCCCTCAGCGGTCACCTTCGCGTCCGGCCATTGGGCCGTCACCGCCCGCGCTTCGGCGAGCAGCTGATCCGGCGTGCGCTTGGGGCGGGGCGTACGGGCCACGTCGGGAACGCGTCCCGTCGCCCGACGCGATCGAGTCGACTCAGCGGCCGTCGTGCGCCGCTCGATCGAGGTGACCGGCGCCGACTCGACTACCGGGGCGATCGAGGGGACCGGCTTGTCCGGCACGGCCGACTTCATGAAGTCGACCGGCACCGGATCGGGCACCCGGACCACCGTTGCCGTGATCGGCGCGGGGGTCGATCCGAGCAGGTCAGCCGTAGACCGATTCATCTTGGTCTCGGTGGATTCCTCCGCATTCGCGCTCGCGGCTGGAATCGGGGCGGGTCGGTGGTGCAAGACCTTGGCGACCAGATCGGAACCGAAGTAGATCGACCCGACCGGAAGCGACGTGGCCAGCAGGACCAGGGCCCAGTTCGCCGGATCCCAGTCCGCGAGCCGCCCCCAATCGACCGTGCTGCCGTGCAGCTCCGGAACCAGCCCGTGCACGTAGTTGAGGACCAGTGAGGCGCCGGTGTAGGTGCCCAGCACCCGCAGCGCGAACGTCCGATCCCGCCCGGCGAGCACGAGGGTGGCAACCAAGGCCAGGGCCATCAGGCCGTCGACCACGAACGGGTACAGCGTGGCGGCGGTACTGTCCGCGCCGACCGCGCCCGCGATGTCCCGCAGCGCGTTCCACGAGACCCGAAACGCCATGCCGACGACCGCGACCAGCGCGAGAACGAGCAGCGTTTTGCCCTTGCGGTTCATCGGCCGGTCCCCTCGTCATCGAGGTCGCCCGGCTCCCAGACGAACCGCTCGCCCATCCACTCCTCGGAGTCGCCGTTGTCCGGCCCCATCGTGAGCGGGCCGGACGATTCGGTACGCAGGTACCGGGCGACCAGGAAGCAGCCCACTGCGACCGCCAGAGCGGGCAGCGGGAAGGAGTAGACGAACGCGGTCACGCAGGCGGCGGCCGCAGCGAGCACGCACAGCACGGTGGCGACCAGGCGCCACCCCTCCCGACGGACGGGGCTCATGCCGCACCCCCGGGAAGGCTCGCGCCGGCCGCGCTGTTGAGCAGCGCGACCCGGGCGGCGAGCGCCCGGCGGCGGGCGCGGCGGATACGGCGGGCGTCCAACTCCGTCGGCGTGCGGTCCAGGGTGATGATGTGCGCGTCCAGCAGATCAACGTCCGCCAGGATCGCGGGCATCTCCCGCTCGATCGCGTCCAGCTCCGCGTCCGTTGGCTCCATGAAGTCGGCGAACGCGGTAACAGCGTCCTGAACAGTGACGATGTGGTCCATTGGGTCGTGGTTCCTTTCGCAGGGGAACGACTCGAAAGCGGCTCCGGTGTTCCAGCACCGGGGCCGCGCCGTTGTGGTGAGGGCCTCTCGTAGTGCACGAGCGGCCACGGCCACCCGGCACGAAGCGCTGCGTACGGCGCTGGTGTCGGGGACCGTGAGCACTGGTGCTCAGCGCGGGCTCGGACGGCCCACGAAAGGTTCCGTGCAGTCAAATCAAGCGATGCCAGTCACCGCCCCGAAGGGCGGATCCGGGCAGGTCACCCGGCCCGACATGGGCGGTCGGGGTGGTGACCCGCACCCATCGACCACCCGTGTTCAGGCGGCTGGGTCGGCACTCTGTTGAGTTCTCTGTAGCGCTCGCTCCGGGCCGTGCATCCGGGCGCTATTCGTGCAGGTCAAAAGATCTTCCAGCGGAGCGACCTAGGTCGCTTGCCGTTGATGAGAAAGCTACCTAGGTCGCTCGTGGGTCGTCAAGTGCTCGCGTGCCCTGATTTCGAGCGACCTAGGTCAAGTACGCTTTCGGGGTGGACTCACAGACGAAGAGGAAGCCCAACGCCCGCGAAATCGCTGCCAGGATTCGTGACGAGATTGCCGCGGGGACGTTCGGCCCTGGGGACCGTCTCCCCGGCGGCCGTGCCTACGCCAAGAAGCTCGGCGTATCGCTGATGACCGTGCAGGGCGCCTACGCGCAGCTCCGGGAAGAGGGGCTCGTAGAGGGCGTCTCGGGGAGCGGCACCTACGTGCGTGACACTGCCCCCGGCGAGCAGACGCCCCGCGAGTCGGCCCAACGTCTGACCGACCTGCAAGCCGAAGTTGCGCGCGTCTCGGCCGAACTGGCTGGCCTCGTTGAGCGCATCAAGCAGCTTGAGGCCGCCGTGGGCCCCACCGAGGGGAAGCCCGGCGCCTAGCGTCTCTCGCGGTGCGTTCGTCGTCATGCTCTTAGCGTGTCCTGGCGAGCGCTCCGTGAGTACGTACTCCCGCCGCCCCCGCACCGAACTAATTCGAACTTTGGCTGCTTAGCAGGGTGTTGGCAGTCCGTCAGCGGCTGCAAGACTGGCCGCATGGCTGAACTGAACGGAAAACCCGTCACCCTCGACGAACTCCAGAGCCTTGCCCTCACGAACTACGGCCACTTCACCTCCATGCGCATGGAGGACGGCACCATCCGAGGCCTCTCGCTTCACCTGGACCGCTTGGTGCGGGACTGCCGCATCGTCTTCGGTGTCGACCTGGACCGCGAGCGGACCCTGAGCTACATCCGCAAAGCAGCCGACGGCGTCACCGGCGTCGCAGGTCTCCGCGTCACCATCTTTGATCCCGCGATCGACATGGGGCGACCCAGTGACGCCAAGGACCCTCACGTTCTGGTGAACTTGCGGCCGGCGGGTGCCTTGTCCCCGTCGCCACTCACCGCCAAGTCCTTCACCTTCACTCGCGACAGTGCGGAGGTGAAGCACATCGGTCTCCACTCACAGCTCCGGATTCGGCGTGCCGCACAACTCGCCGGATTCGATGATGCGGCGTTTGTCGAACCGGACGGCCGCATCTCCGAGGGCGGCACGTGGAATCTCGGCTTTGTTGACAAGGACGGAACGGTTATCTGGCCGGACGCTCCCGTGCTCCCTGGCACGACGATGCTCCTGCTCCAGAGCCTTGACGCACCCAAGCAGGTCACTGCCCCGGTGAGGCTTGCCGACGTCCCGAACATGGCCGCCGCATTCGCCACGAACACATCGATCGGTGTGCGCTCCGTGAGCGCGCTCGACGACGTGCAGTTCCCGCAGGACCACCCCGTGCTCGGCGCACTGCGTGTCGGCTTCGCCGGAATTCCCGGCGACCGCCTGTAGACGCTTGCCGCCGCCCCTCTCCGGGGCGGCGATTCACGACAGAGGTAGCCCATGCCACTTGTTACGAAATGGACCGGACGTGAAGTTAAGGCACTCCGTGAAGCCGTACGCATGAGCCTCATGGAGTTCTCCGAGAAACTTGGGGTGTCCGATCGCATCGTTTCCCGGTGGGAGGGAGACGGCGAGCAAGCCACTCTGCGCATGGTGAACCAAGCGGCCTTGGACACCCTGCTCGCCAAAGCCGACCAAGACGCTCAGGGCCGCTTTGTCGGCATCCTCGCGGCGGACGACATCCCCACTCAAGCGGTCATCGAACCTGACGAAGACCAGACGAGCAGCGGCGAGTACGTGAAGCATCCCGGTGACGGCAAACTCATGGCCCACGTCCCGGAAGGGATCTTCCTGTCAGGCGAGGATGACGAACCGGTGTGGGTGGATGAGTTCCACATCGACACCTTCCCGACGACCAACGCTGACTACGCGCGATTCTGTGCGGCTACTCGACACCCAGCGCCTGAGCACTGGGAGAACGGCCGATGTCCGCGCGAGCTGTACGACCACCCCGTGGTGCACGTGACGTGGCGCGACGCAAACGCCTACGCGACATGGGCAGGGAAGTCGCTGCCTACAGCCGAGCAGTGGGAGAAGGCGGCGCGCGGAACTTCTGGTCGCACCTTCCCGTGGGGCGACCAGAAGACTGCCGCAAAGTGCAACGTCCGAGAGACCGGAGTGGAGCGCACGACGTCTGTCTCTCGATACCACAGTGGCGTTTCGCCCTACGGGGTCTACGACATGGTGGGCAACGTATGGGAGTGGCTTGCGACACCGACCGCGCCAGGGCGGTACGGACTCCGTGGCAGCGCCTTTACGAGCCCTCTGTTCCGGGGAGCTCCAGCCGTTCCCAATGATGCCAACGACACGATGCATGACGACGACACAGGATTCCGCTGCGTCGCTACCCCCGCGCAAATGATTCCGCAGAAGAAGTGATGGAATTCGGGGAGTAGGTGGACTCCGTGAGGTGGGTCCTATCTGAGGTTATGGCCGGAAGTGTGTTTTGTAGTGGTTGTAGTGCATGTTGAATAAGGGGGGCGCATGCCTGAAGTGAGTCCAGAGGGATTCAGTGCAGATGGATCAAATTACGAGTGGCTAATGGGGAGAATGCCTGAAACTGAGCAGGATTGGATCACAGAGTATCGCCTCGCAGTCAAAAAGATAGACAGCTATCTTGGGCTGTATAGCGATAAAAGTGACAAGATTGATGACCTGACTCGACAGGTGACTTCCCTGCTGGAAGAGAAGCAGCGGCTAATAGTTGAAAAAAATCAGCCGTCTTTCCATCTAGGTAAGCGTCCAGAGACTCCAGAGGAGTTTGACGCGGAAATTCGATTCCGGGAGATTGATCGGCACTGGGAGGTGGAACTGGCCGATCGGAAGCACCGGGCAGACCTTTCCTTCGAGCAGTCTGGGCTCATTCGGCGCGCAGAGAGTGTTCGCGGTTGGGCGCTGGTTGCAGTGGTCTTTTCCATCATTGCCTCACCTTGGGTCGCCATGCTTGCTGGCGTGGCTGCCAAGGACTTCAGTCTCTACGTCACCCCAGTCACCGGGATTGCAGGGGCCATCATCGGCTACTGGTTCGGTCAGGGACAGCAGAACGAACTTCGTCCTCCGACGATCGCCAACTCGCCGACGCCTCCACCCGGCACGGAGTCGGCCAGCGGGCGACCGGTGGTCTAAACCTAAGCGCATTGGCGCCCTGCGGTAGGGCGAGGCAAGTGGACCCCGATGGGTATCTCTCCCCCTGTGGGCCATGCGTGGGCCATGAGGGCTACTCGGAGGCGTTAAAGCGCCCTTGGCCTGCGGAGACGACCTGTAACCGCGACGCTCTTGAAAACCGTCGTCGCAGCGATGTGACCGTGGGTTCAAATCCCACCGCCTCCGCAGGTCAGAGACGTGCTGGTCAGAAGGGGTGTCCCTCAGCGAGGGGCACCCCTTCTGCATGGAAGGTGTCTCACCTTGATCCGGCCCTGTCGCGTTGTGGATCAGTGCGTGTGGACCAGGCGTGGACCAAGAACCGGCGGACAGATCCAGGAACCTGCTGGTCAGCCACCCTGTCTGATCCAAGGTGTGGACCGTCCCTGAACTATGCCACCGTCGACGCCGAGGTGATCGACCCCGCAACACGGCTCCGGCACTAGGCTACGAGTGAGAGGCGAACGCCCGCCTATGACGGCGTCGAGTCCGAACGAAGGCTCGACGGCGCGAGCGGAAGGAGTCGTCATGGACCTTCAGCCGGATCAGGTCACGGTCGTTACTCCCCGTGAGAGAAGGCCGGGGCCACGCACTCCGGGGATGGACCGGCAGCAGGCTTTCGCCACCGACGGAACATGGTCGGGAACCGTACGCACAGTGGCCGGGATGGTCTCCGGTTGGCATCACCACGGCGAGTGGGAATCAGTGATCTACGTCCTCAGCGGCGCGCTGAAAATGGAGTTCGGCCCGGATGGCGCGAAAACAGTCCAAGCTGGCCCCGGCGACTTCGTTTACGTTCCCAAGGGTGCCGTTCACCGAGAGAGCAACCCTTCGGCGGAGGTTGCCGATCTCATCGTCGTGAGAGCCGGCGCCGGGGAATCGATCTTCAATGTCGATGGTCCGGAACGGGGCTGAGGCGGACAGCAGCCGGACGACTGCCCTACTGGACGTACGCGTGGCCTGGCTACGCCGACATCCGGGCTACGCCGCCCAGCCGTACGAGCAACTGGCCTCCTGGTACCGGCAGATCGGCCACGACGACGCCCGACGTTTTCTGATGGCCAAACAGCGCCACCGCGGGAAGATCCCTGGGCCTCCCCGCCCGCCTGTGGGGCCTGTGGGCCAGTCCTCGGGCTCCCCGTCCGCTACGGCCTGTGCCCAGTCATTCGCGCTGCCGACGCGATCGTCGCGCGGGCCTCGCGTTCGCTGAGTCCGGTGTTGAGGGCCGCGTCGACCAGCGGGTCGACGAGGGCGGGGCCGATGCCGTCCTCGTAGGCGCGGCAGGCCGCCCAGAACAGACGGGTGTTGCGCTGGCCCTCGTGGGCGGCGAGGACGAACTGGACGAGGCCCTGGCCGTGTCCGCCGGTCGACGAGGGCGTGGGGTGGTGGCTGCGGGGCGGTGGGAGCAGGAGGCGGAGCAGCGCGGGCGGGCAGGTCGCGGGGGCGAGGTGGGCGGTGCCGGGGGCAGTGGTGTACGTGCCGTGGTCGGTGCGGGAGCCGGGGCCGACGAGGTAACCGCCGGCGCCCCGGATGTCGATGCCGGGGGCGAGTCGGCCGGCCGAGTTGGGGACGACGACGGCGGGCGGACCGCTCAGCCAGAGGTGGCGGCCACCGCTGGGGGTCAGGACGACGACCGTGTCGGGGATCGTGAACAGGTGACGCAGGGCGAGTTCGCGCAGGGCGGCCGAGGAGTCGGTGTCGGACTTGGTGTCGAGGTCGATGCCGATGAGGTGGTGGGGCGGGAGGCCGCAGGCGATGCCGTAGCCGGTCGCCCAGGGCGCGGCGGCGAACAGTTCGCGGATGCGCGCGGCGTCGGTGGCGGCGTCGTAGACCCCGTGGCCGAGGCGTCCGCACTCGCCGTGGCAGGGCGGGGCGGAAGGGTCGTCGCGGTGGGGGGAGCGCAGGGCCGGGAGCTTCGTCCGGGACAGGGGGATGACGGCCAGGCCGCGTTCGGCGGCTGACAGGGCGTGTGCGAGGGCCAGCGTCGTGGCCTGCCGGTCGGTGGTGGCCATGCCTCCATGTTCGTACGCCTGTTCGAAAAAAGGAAGAGGAGGAGGGGGTGACGCGCCGTGTGGAATGGAATGGCTGGAAATGTGCACCTGCGCCGCGGTGCTACGGCATCGCCGCGCAAGCGCTTTTCGCATGCGGGCAGCTGCCCTTGACACCTTCTCGTATCTGACGGACAGTCAGAAATCTTCGCGATATCCGTGGGAACCGGACCGGCGGCTGCGGTGTACCAGAAGTGTCTACGCAATGCGGCACGGGATGACGAGGGGGCGATGGGCGATGGCGAACAGCGAGCAGGAGGTGAGCGATGACCTGACCAGCCTGAGGAACCCAGGAGACGGGAGTAATCCAGGCGACGCGGGTGATTCAGGCGACGCGAGCAACCCAGGCAGCCTGGGGAGCTTGGCCAGCGCAGGCAGCCTGCCCGACCTGGAGAAGCGGCTGAAGGCATACGAGGGCCGGCCGTCCGCCGTCGTCGGCGTCGGCAAGGACCCCGTCAACGCGCCCATGATCCGGCACTGGTGCGAGGCGATGGGCGACAACAACCCGGCGTATGCGGGCCCGGACGCCATCGCCCCGCCCACCATGCTCCAGGTGTGGACCATGGGCGGCCTCTCCGGCCTCTCCGGCCACAGCGGCGACAACGGGCGAACGAAGGCCTACGACGAACTCCTCGCCCTTCTCGACGAGGCGGGCTGTACCTCGGTGGTCGCCACCGACTGCGAGCAGGAGTACCTCAGAGCGCTGCGGCCCGGCGACGAGATCACGTTCGACGCCGTGATCGAGTCGGTGTCCGAGCGCAAGACGACCAAGCTCGGCACGGGGTACTTCGTGACGACCCGCATGGACGTTTGGGTGGGCGAGGACCTCGCGGGCACCCACCGCTTCCGCATCCTCAAGTACGCCCCCGCGAGGAGACAGGAGAAGCCCCCGCGCCCCCGTCCTGTCGTCAATCGGGACAACGCCGGCTTCTGGGAGGGCGTCCGGCAGCACCGGTTGCTGATCCAGCGCTGCACCGGCTGCGGCACCCTGCGCCATCCCTGGCTACCCGGCTGCAACACATGCGGCTGCCCCGACTGGGACACGGTCGAGGCGAGCGGCGAAGGCACGGTCTATTCGTACGTCGTCCTGCACCACCCGCCCTTCCCCGCCTTCACCCCTCCCTACGCGGTCGCCCTGATCGAGCTGGCGGAAGGCGTCCGGATGATCAGCAACGTGCTGGGGTTGGCGTACGACAAGGTGCGGATCGGCCAGTCGGTGCGGCTCGAATTCCAGTCGTACAACGACGACTTGGTACTGCCGGTCTTTCGCGTCGGAGGGGAGGCCGCATGAAACCCGGTAACGAACTCCCGCCCCTGGAGATCCCGATCACCCGCACCCTCGTCGTCGCCGGAGCCATCGCCTCGCGCGATTACCAGGACGTCCACCACGACGCCGAACTGGCCCGGCAGAAGGGCTCCCCCGACATCTTCATGAACATCCTGACGACGAACGGCCTGGTAGGGAGGTACATCACAGACCACTTCGGCCCGCGGGCCGTACTCCGCAAGGTGGCCATCAGACTCGGTGCCCCGAACTACCCGGGGGACACGATGGTATTGACGGGCACGATCGAGGACGTGGCCGAGGAAACCGCGACCGTCCGCGTGGTCGGAACCAACGCCATCGGCAGACACGTGACGGGCACGGTGACAGTCACCCTCCCGGCGGGGGAGGCGGGATGAGCGGACGCACCCGCGACACCCTCGGCGGACGGACGGCGATCGTCGGCATCGGGGCGACGGAGTTCTCCAAGGACTCGGGCCGCAGCGAGCTGCGACTTGCGGCGGAGGCGGTGCGGGCGGCACTCGACGATGCCGGGCTGCGGCCGGGCGACGTGGACGGGATGGTCACCTTCACGATGGACACCAGCCCGGAGATCACCGTGGCCCAGGCATGCGGGATGGGCGAACTGTCCTTCTTCTCCCGCGTTCACTACGGCGGCGGCGCGGCCTGCGCGACCATCCAGCAGGCGGCACTCGCCATCGCCGCGGGCGTGGCCGAGGTGGTGGTCTGCTACCGCGCCTTCAACGAACGGTCGGGGCGGAGATTCGGCTCGGGGGTACAGCACCGGGAGCCGTCGGCAGAAGGGGTGGCCCTCGGCTGGTCCCTCCCCTTCGGGCTGCTCACCCCGGCGTCGTGGGTGGCGATGGCGGCCCAGCGGTACCTGCACACCTACGGCCTGACCCCGGAGGCGTTCGGGCACGTGGCCGTGGTGGATCGCCGGTACGCGGCGACCAACCCGGCGGCGTACTTCCACGGCCGGCCCATCACCCTCGCCGAGCACGCGGCCTCCCGCTGGATCGTCGAGCCGCTGCGGCTGCTCGACTGCTGCCAGGAGACCGACGGCGGCCAGGCACTCGTCGTCACCTCGGTGGAGCGGGCCCGCGACCTGTTCCACCCGCCCGCCGTCGTCGCGGCGGCCGCCCAGGGCGCGGGACGGGCACAGGAGCAGATGACCAGCTTCTACCGCGACGACCTGACCGGCCTGCCGGAGATGGGGGCGGTGGCCTCCCAGCTCTGGCGGACCTCGGGATGCAGCCCCGCCGACATCGACGTGGGGATCCTGTACGACCACTTCACACCGTTCGTGTTGATGCAGCTGGAGGAGTTCGGGTTCTGCGGAAAGGGAGAGGCGGCGGACTTCGTTCGCCGGGCGGAGCTGCCGATCAACACCCACGGCGGGCAGCTCGGGGAGGCCTATCTGCACGGCATGAACGGCATAGCGGAAGGAGTACGGCAGCTGCGGGGCACGGCGGCGAACCAGATATCGGGTGCGGAGCGAATCCTGGTGACGGCGGGCACGGGGGTGCCGACGTCGGGCCTGGTGTTGACCACCGACGGATGAACCACCGAGGGAAACGTCACCCAGGGAAATGTCCCTCAGGGTCATCCGTACCACCAAGGGAAGCGTCCCCCAGGCGGCATCAGTTGCCACCCACAGAAGCGTCCCCCAGGGGGCATCAGCTGCCACCCACAGAAGCGTCCCCCAGGGGTCATCCCGCAGTACCCCCGGGCCGCTCGTCCACCTTCAGGAGGTGCAGGCAGCACCACCCCTACAACCTGAGGCGGACTCGTCTTCGGGACCTGCGGCCGATGAGCCGGAGGTGCCCTCGCTCATAGCGTGGAGTCATGACCACACCCGTCTGCACCAGCGCTTCGAAGGCCGCCACGCCGGCGACGCAGACCCTTCCGTACCCGTCGTTCTCGTCGTACGTGAAGGCCCGCCAGCCGGTGCTGCTGCGTACCGCCCGGTCGCTGACCGCGAACCCGAGCGACGCGGAGGACCTTTTGCAGACCGCGCTGGCCAAGACATACGTCGCCTGGGAGCGCATCGAGGACCACCGCGCGCTGGACGGCTATGTGCGTCGGGCGCTGCTGAACACGCGGACCTCACAGTGGCGCAAGCGCAAGGTCGACGAGTTCGCGTGCGACGAGATGCCCGAGCCGGAGTCAGTGGCTGCCGCCGCCGACGACCCGGCCGAGCAGCAGGCGCTGCATGACGCGATGTGGCGGGCGATCACGAAGTTGCCCGCCCGGCAGCGGGCGATGGTCGTCCTCAGGTACTACGAGGACCTGAGCGAGGTGCAGACGGCCGAGGTGCTCGGGGTGTCGGTGGGCACGGTGAAGTCGGCGGTGTCCCGGGCACTGGGCAAGCTGCGCGAGGACCCCGAGCTGGGGCTGGTCCGATAGCGCCGGACCAGTACGGACGACCAGTACCACCCGTACCGACGACCGGTACCAACCCATACCGGCGAGCGCACCGACCGTACCGACCAGTACAGGCTCCCGGCTCGGACCGCAACGTGACCTGATCGATCACACTCTCCTAGTGACATACCGATCGGTATGCGCGCAGACTTTGCGCAGCCCTTACTACCGCGTAGGCAATGTCGCCCCGGGAGGACGCCGTGCTGAGCACGATGCAGGACGTACCGCTGCTGATCTCGAGGATCCTGACCCACGGGTCGACGATCCACGGCACATCACAGGTGATCACGTGGACCGGTGAGGACGAGCCGCACCGGCGCTCCTTCGCCGAGATCGGCGACCGTGCGGCCCAGCTGGCACACGCGCTGCGGGAGGATCTCGGAGTCACGGGCGACGACCGTGTGGCGACGCTCGCGTGGAACAACGCCGAGCATGTCGAGGCATACTTCGCCATCCCCTCCATGGGCGCGGTGCTGCACACCCTCAACCTCCGCCTCCCACCCGAGCAACTGGCATGGATCGTGAACCACGCGGCCGACCGGGTCGTGATCGCCAACGGTTCGCTGCTGCCGCTGCTCGCCCCGCTGCTGCCGCACCTCAAGACGGTGGAGCACGTGGTGGTGACGGGTCCGGGCGACCGTTCACTGCTGGCGGCCGCCGACGCGGTCCAGGTGCACGAGTACGAGGAGCTCATCGCCGGGAAGCCGACCACGTACGACTGGCCAGAACTGGACGAACGTCAGGCCGCCGCGATGTGTTACACCTCCGGCACCACGGGCGACCCCAAGGGTGTGGTGTACAGCCACCGTTCGATCTACCTGCACTCCATGCAGGTCAACATGGCGCAGTCGATGGGCCTGACGGACCAGGACACCTCGCTCGTCGTGGTCCCGCAGTTCCACGTGAACGCGTGGGGGCTGCCGCACGCGACCTTCATGACCGGCGTGAACCTGCTGATGCCGGACCGCTTCCTCCAGCCGGCCCCGCTCGCCGAGATGATCGAGACCGAGAAGCCGACGCACGCGGCTGCCGTGCCCACCATCTGGCAGGGCCTGCTCGGCGAGCTGACCGCCAATCCGAGGGATGTCTCCTCCCTCACCCAGGTCACCATCGGCGGCTCGGCCTGCCCGCCCTCGCTGATGGAGGCGTTCGACAAGCTCGGCATGCGGGTCTGCCACGCCTGGGGCATGACGGAGACGTCGCCGCTCGGCACGGTCGCCCGCCCGCCCGCCCGCGTCGTCGGCACGGACGCGGAGTTCGCGTACCGCCTGACCCAGGGCCGTTTCCCGGCCGGAGTCGAGGCCCGCCTCACCGGACCCGGCGGCGAACGCCTCCCCTGGGACGGTGAGTCGGCCGGCGAGCTGGAGGTGCGCGGCGCCTGGATCGCCGGCGCCTACTACAACGGCCCCGACGCGGAACCGCTGCGCCCCGCCGACAAGTTCAGCGAGGACGGCTGGCTCAAGACCGGCGATGTCGGCACCATCAGCCCGGACGGCTTCCTCACCCTCACCGACCGCGCCAAGGACGTCATCAAGTCCGGCGGCGAGTGGATCTCCTCGGTGGAGCTGGAGAACGCGCTGATGTCCCACCCGGATGTCGCCGAGGCGGCCGTCGTCGCGGTCCCCGACGACAAGTGGGGCGAGCGTCCGCTGGCCACGGTCGTCCTCAAGGAGGGCTCCACCGCCGACTTCGAGTCCCTGCGCGCCTTCCTCGCCGGCGAGGCCCACATCGCCAAGTGGCAGCTCCCGGAGCGCTGGTCGATCGTCGAGGCGGTACCGAAGACCAGCGTCGGCAAGTTCGACAAGAAGGTGCTGCGCAAGCGGTATGCCGAGGGGGAGCTGGACGTCACCCGGCTCTGACCCACGTCCGACGAACATCCGCGTGCGCCGGGCGGGGCCCACGGTCCCTGTCCGGCGCACGCGCGCCACACCCTCGTACGAAGGGCGCCGTCATCGTCGTGCGAGGGGCGCCGTTTGCACCGTGCCCCGATGGAAGTCCAGGTCACAGGCGTCGCGGTGGCGGCCGGGGGCACGGTCACACCGTCGTGCGAGGGAAGCCGTCACCGTCGTACGACGAAATCCCTCAGCGCCGCACCGAAGTGCTCACCCATCCCAGCACCAGCCACAGCCCCGCCACCGCGCACACCCCGCCCCACCCGAAGTGGGTGAACGCCGAGCCGGCCAGGGCGGAGGCGATGGCGCCGCCGGCGAAGCCGGCCACGACGTAGGCGGTGTTGGCGGTGGCCGGGGTGGAGGTGGTGGTGAGGGCGAGGGTCTGGTTGGCGACGTGGGAGGCCACCAGGGCGGCGTGGACGGCGATCGCGGCCGCGAAGAGCGCCCACAGGACGTGCCCGCCCAGCCAGAACAGAGGGACGGACGCGGCGGCGAGGAGATAAGCGGAGCGTACGACCTTGGCGGCGCCGAAGCGGTCCACGAAGCCGCCGGCCAGGGGCGCGACGACGCTCGCCGCCAGCCCGAAGAGGCCGAAGAGGCCGGCTGTGGCGGTGGACAGGCCGTAGCCCTCCGCGTCTTGCGCCGTGAGCAGCAGCGCGAGCGAGGTCCACAGGGCGCTCCAGGCGCCGTACATCCCGGCCTGGCGGACGCATGCGCGCCACAGGTCGGGTGAGCGGCGGACGACGGACGGCAGGGCGGCGAGGCCGGAGAACAGGGAGCCGGTGCGGGGGGTGTGGTGCTCGGCGGGCAGGGCGTAGGCCGTCAGCAGGCCCAGCGCGGCCGTCAGTGCCGCCGCGCCCACGAAGACCGCTCGCCAGCCGAAGGCCTGCCCGGCCAGGCCGCCGAGGACGCGGGCGGCGACGATGCCGGTGAACAGGCCCGCGATGACGGCCGCGACGTGTCGGGCGCGGCGGTCGGCGGGGGCGCGCTGGGCGACCAGCGGGACGAGGAGCTGCGGGACGACGGTCGCGGCGGAGGCGACGAGGACGGCCGCGGCGAGGGCGGTGGTCCCCGCGGCCGCAGCGCCCCCGACCAGCGCCGCGGCCGTGACGAGCGAGAGGACGGCGACCAGTCGGCGCCGGTTCACGGTGTCGCCGAGGGGGGCGAAGACGAGCAGGCCGGCGGCGTAGCCGAACTGCGCGACCGAGGCGACCCAGGCCACGGCGGAGGGGGTCGAGCCGAAGTCGCGGGCGATGAGGGGGAGCAGCGGGGCCGCGAGGTAGATGTTGGCGGCGGTGACCGCGGTGGCGAGGGCGATCAGGGGGAGGAGGAAGCGGGCGGCGATGCCCGGCTCATGCGTCGGGGTGCGGGCCTGTCGGCTCTGGTGGGCGGTGACTGCTGTCGGCATGGGGGACGTGCTCCTTAGAGCCAGCTCTAGCAACTAACCAGTTGGTTGGAACATAGACGTCCAACAGCGTGCACCGCCCCGGAATTCCCTGTCAACCAACCAGTTGGTTACAAGGGGTCGCACCCGGCGGTACCCTGCCCCCATGGCAGTCAGAGACCCCGAGGCCACCAAGGCCCGGATCTACGAGGCGGCGGTCGCCGAGTTCGCCCGCCACGGCATCGCGGGCGCCCGCATCGACCGTATCGCCGCCGCGGCCAAGGCCAACAAACAGCTCATCTACGCCTACTTCGGCAACAAGGCGGAGCTGTTCACCCAGGTCCTCGGCACGCGCATGGTCGACCTCGCGGCCGCCGTCCCCGTCGACCCGGACGACATCGAGGGCTGGATCGACCGACTGCTCGACTACCACGCCACCCACCCCGAACTGCTGCGCCTTCTTTTTTGGGAGGGCATCGAGTACGGCACCGCGGAGCTGCCTGACGAGGCCGAGCGTCAGGAGCACTACACGCGCAAGGTCGCCGCCATCGAGGACGGCCAGGCCAGGGGCGTCATCACCGACGCGTTCCCGCCCCGCGACCTGCTGTTCCTGCTGACAGCCCTGGCCAACTGGTCCGCCGCCGTCCCGCAGATGCGCCGCATCCTCACGGGCCCGGAGGACGCCGACCGCACCCGCCTGCGCGCCTCGATCAAGGAAGCGGCGCGCAGGCTGATCGCACCTCAGGCGTCGGCTAGTTGATCCCGATCCGGGCCAGCAGTTCCACGATCCGCGCCTGCACCTCGCCGCTCGTGGACCGCTCGGCGAGGAAGAGGACGGTCTCCCCCGACGCCAGCCGCGGCAGGTCAGCCTGGTCGACGGCGGCCGTGTAGACGACGAGCGGGGTGCGGTTGAGCTGCCCGTTCGCGCGCAACCAGTCCACGATTCCGGCCCGCCGCCGATGAACCTGCATCAGATCCATCACCACGAGATTCGGCCTGAGCTGCCCGGCCAGCGTCACCGCGTCCGCGTCACTCGCGGCCCGCGCCACCTGCATCCCGCGCCGCTCCAGCGTCGCGGTCAGCGCGAGCGCGATCTCGGCGTGCTCCTCGATCAGCAGTACGCGCGGCGGATGTTGCTCGGTGTCACGCGGCGCGAGCGCCTTCAGCAGAACGGCGGGATCCGCGCCGTACGCCGCCTCACGCGACGCCTGACCGAGCCCGGCCGTCACCAGGACCGGCACCTCCGCGGCAACGGCGGCCTGCCGCAGCGACTGCAGCGCGGTCCGCGTGATCGGCCCGGTCAGCGGGTCGACGAACAGCGCGGCGGGGAAGGCCGCGATCTGCGCGTCGACCTCCTCGCGCGAATGCACGATGACCGGCCGGTACCCGCGATCGCTCAGCGCCTGCTGGGTGTGGACGTCGGGCGCGGGCCAAACGAGCAGCCTGCGCGGGTTGTCGAGCGGCTCGGGCGGCAGCTCGTCGTCCATCGGCTGCGGCCGCGGGGTGTTCGCGATCTCGACGGCACCGCCGGGACCGTCCAACGGCTCGGGCCCCTCGGCGGCGTTCTCGTCGGGCGCCCCTATGGCGTACGACCGCCCGGTGCCCTCGGTCGCCTGCGCGAGCCGCGACTGGCCCGCGAGCGAGGGCTGCGGCACGGGCTGCGCCTGCGGCTGCGTGCTCGGCTGGGGCGGTACGGCGGGCTGCTCGGTCGGCGGATGCGGCCGTGCCGCCTGCTCCGGCGCCGCCGTGGCGGCGGGGTCGGGCCGCGTACCGAGCTTCCGCCGCCTGCCGGAACCGCCCGGCTGATTCGGGGGAGGCGTGGCCGACGGCAGCACACCGGCGCCGCCCGCCGTGGGCTGCTGCACCTGCAGAGCCTGCCGATTGAACGGCACGCCTTGCCCCAACGTCCGCACACTGATCGCCCGCCCCTGCGTGGAGTTCGGGTCCACGGGCGCGGAGGCGGCTTCGGCGGGGAGCGGTTGAGCGGCGCGGGGGGGTGCGGCGGGGGTGCCGGGGGTTCCAGAGGCTCCGACGGGGGCGGTCGCGCCGGTGGGCCCGGTCACGCCGGTGGCTCCGGTGGCTCCGCTCGCCTCGGCAGGGAGGGGGGTGCCGGTGGCTGGAGTGCCTGGGTGGGGCTGTGGGGGATGGGGCTGTCGGGCTTGTGTCGGCTGAGGGTGCTGTGGTGTTGCCGGGTGCGGGGGTACGGGGGCGGCGGCACCGTTCGGCGGTACGGGCATACCCGCGCCGGTGGTGTCGTCGGCGGCGGGCCACGGTTGGGGGGCGGGGGTGCCCTGGGCGGTGCCCGGTGCGGGGGTTCCCTGGTGCGGGAGGGCCTGGCCGTGGGGTGCCTCGGCCGGGAGGGGCTGGCCGGGGGCGGGCCGGCCCTGGTCGGGCACGGGGTGGCTGGGCGCGGCTTGGGCGGGCGGTGCCTGGGCGGGCTGCGCGGCCGGGGCGGGGGTCGGTCGGCCGGGGGCGGCGGCCTGCGTGGGGGCGGGGGCGCCGGGAAGGACCGGCACGCCGGGCTGCACGGGCTGCATCATCTGACCGGGCTGCACCGGTTGCCCTGCCACGCCACCGTGAGCGACCGTGCCTGCCTGGGCCGCATGGGCCTGAGGCGGGCCGGCCATCGGGACCGGCGCTTCCTGAGCCGGCACGGCCTGCCCAGACACGGCCTGTCCAGGCACGCCTTGCCCGGACACGGCCTGTCCAGGCACGCCTTGCCCAGGCGCGGCCTGCGCCGGAACGTCCTGGATGGGTGCCCCGGTTGCTCCGGGAACCCCGGTCGGCTCCGCCTCCGCGCGCTGGCCGACGGCCCGCCGACGACGGCCCGTCGGCACGCTCGTGGGATGCGGCTGCGGCGGGGTGTGGTCGTCGGCCTGGCTGTGCGGTACGGCGTCGTGCCGACCGTCGTCGACGAGGCCGTCACCGGGACCACCCTGGCCGGGAACCTGAACGTGTCCAGTCACCGGGGCGGCCGGAGCGGCCGGAGTACCCGGAGCGGCCGTAGTACCCGGGACCGCCCCTGGCACCTGCCCCGGAATCGCCCCCGCCGCCGCCCCCGTCGCGTCCGCGCCGCCGGGCGCCCGGTCCGCCTCCGCAGGCGGCAGCGCGAACACCGCACGGGGCCCGGCCTCCTGCGCGGCGGCCCGTTCCGACGCGGCGGCCAGCGCACGTCGGCGCCGACCGGTGGGCTGCTCACCGTTCTCGACGTTGTCAGCACCCTCGCCGACCGAGGCATTCGTGGCGGATGCCTCTTGCTCCGAACCCTGCCCGCCGCCGCGGGAAGCCAACGCGGGCAACGCCGCCGGCAACGCCTGCTGTTCGCCACCGTTGCGCAGGGCGAGCTGCCCGTCGGGCACGGGCACGCCCTGCGGCGGCACCGTCCCGCCCAGCCCGGTCCCCACGGCCGCGGTCCCGGCGGCATGCTCGGCGGCCGTGACCACGGCCCCCTCGGCGACACCGGCGACCGAGCCTCCGCGCGCACCCACAGGCGCACCGGCGACCGCACCCTCGGCAGGCCGCCCCCGTCGCCGTCCCGTACCGCCGCCGGAACCCTCCCCGGCGTCACCCGAAGCCTGGGCCGGAACCGGCGCGATCTCCTGCGCGGGAGCCCCTGCCGCCCGCCGCCTGCGCCGCCCGGTAGGGGCGGAGGCTTCACCCTCAGAACCCCCGGGACCTCCGGGACCGTCGGGGGCGTCGCCGGGTACCTCGCCGTCCAGGAAGGCGTCCGTCGTGGCCCGCCGGGCCCGTCGCCGCCCGCCGCCGGTGGCCTGCTCGGGCAGTACGGCCTCTCCGGGGGCCGCCTCGATTGCGGCCGGACCCGGAGCCGCGACGGCCCCCGCCCCACCGCCGAGGGGCACTTCGAGGACGTACGCACTGCCGCTCATGCCCGGCACCTCGTGCGTCTGCAGTACGCCGCCGTGGGCACGCACGATCCCGCGCACGATCGGCTCGTGCACCGGGTCTCCCCCGGCGTACGGCCCGCGCACCTCGATCCGTACGACCTCACCGCGCTGCGCCGCCGCGACGACGACCGTGTTGTCCATGTAACCGCCCGCCGAGACGGGCGAGTTTCCGGTGGCGTCGACGCCGGCGACGTCCGCGACGAGGTGCGCGAGGGCCGTGGCGAGGAGCCGGGCGTCGACCTCGGCCTCGATGGGCGGCGCGTGCACGGCGAACTGCACGCGGCCGGGCCCGATGAGCTCCACGGCCCCGTCGACACCCGCCGCGACGACGGCGTCGAGCATCACCTTCGTACGCGTGATGCCGTCCATCCCGGTGTCGAGCCGCTGGTACCCGAGGACGTTGTCGATGAGCGTGGTGATCCGCGAGTAGCCGGCGGAGAGGTGATGCAGGACCTGGTTCGCCTCGGGCCACAGCTGCCCGGCGTCGTCGGCGGCCAGCGCGGCCAGCTCGCGGCGCAGCTCGTCGAGGGGCCCGCGCAGCGACCGTGCGAGCAGGGTGAGGAGCTGCTCATGGCGTCCGGCGAGGGCCTCGTACCGGTCCTTCTCGCGCTCTCCGAGCGCGGCGTACCGCTCCTCGCCGGCGGCGAGTCGCTCGTCGTGCTGCTCCTGGAGGTCCTCGACTTCGGTCACGTGCTTCTGGCGCAGCGCCGTGAGCTCGGAGGCGTGTTCCTCGGCGAGTCGTTCGAGCTCCTCCGCGTGCCGCTTGTCGGCGGCGGCCTTCTCCTCGGCGAGCGCGTCGTACGGCCGCCGGTCGGTGAAGGTCAGTACGGCGCCGACGAGCTGGTCGCCGTCGCGGACGGGCGCGGTCGTCAGGTCGACCGGGAGCTTCTCGCCCTTCTTCGACCACACCACCTGCCCGCGCACCCGGTGCTTGCGCCCGGAGCGCAGGGTGTCGGCGAGCGGGGACTCCTCGTACGGGAAGGGCGTGCCGTCGACCCGGGAGTGGAGCACGAGATCGTGCAGCTCACGTCCACCGAGGTCACTGGCCCTGTAGCCCAGTATCTGAGCGGCGGCCGGATTGACGAGCACGATCCGCCCGTCGGTGTCCGTCCCCACGACGCCCTCGGACGCGGCCCGCAGGATCATCTCGGTCTGCCGCTGCGACCGGGCCAGCTCGGCCTCGGTGTCCACGGTTCCGGTCAGGTCCCGTACGACGAGCATCAGCAGTTCGTCGCCGCCGTAGCTGTAGCTGTCGTAGGCCTGCTGGCCGTTCTCCAGATTCGCGCTGGTGACCTCGACCGGGAACTCGGTCCCGTCGGTCCGCCGGGCGATCATCCGGGTCGGCTTGGTCCGGCCGCGCGGGTCCATGTGGTCGGGCCGCCGCATGGAGCCGGGGATCAGCTTGGAGTCGAACTGCGGCAGCAGATCGAGCAGCCCGCGCCCGACCAGTGCGGTCCCGGGCGCCTCGAAGGCCTCGAGCGCGATGGTGTTCGCGTTGACGACGGTCCCATTGGCGTTGACCAGCACCAACGCATCGGGAAGCGCGTCGAGTATGGCTGCGAGGCGAGCAGCGCCTCGGGATGGCCTGCTGCTCACGAGACGCTTCCTCCCTGTTACCGCACTTAGCCGACCGCTCGGGCCATCTTGCCAACCGGCCCGCGACGTGTCACGCGAGGGAGTCTAAGGGCAGCGGTTGCGCTCGCGACGCCGGATGAGAGGGAGGTCGCACGACGAAGTGACGTAGAACGTGTGACCGCATCCGCGACGAGGTGCCTGTGCTCCCACTTCGCCTCCCACTCCGGCTCGGCGAGACTTCGCGGGACTTTTACGGAGCCGGGGCATCCGCCATGAAAACGCTGAGACCCCCATGGGGGCCTGTCGAGCCCTGTCGAGCCTTTCCGCCGACCTCGGGCAGCAACGGCACGAGCCGGTCCCATCGCCCGATCTCACACCCGTTGCTGCGGTCGAACCGCGCGTCGACGGGCCGCCCGGCCCAGGTCCCGGTGACATGAGCGGTGGCCGGCCCGCCGTACTGCATGGCGCAGACGCTGTCCCCGGGCACGGGAGCGAACGCGTCCTTCCCCCACCGCGTGTTCCGCTCGACGACACCACACGCCCCACCGGCATCGGGATGACTCCCCCCGCCGGGATGACAGTCCACCTCGTACGTCCCGTCCGCGTCACCGCCGGCGTTCCGCACGGTGACGGTGAGATGGTCGCCGCCCGCCCCCGCCCGGTCCTCGTCCCGGACGGGCGGGGGCGCGAGCGCGGAGAGGGAGGAGCCGGAGACGGCCGCAGCGGGCACCGCGGACAGGGAGACGACGGAGCCGACGCCGATGACGAGAGGGGCGAACCGCGCGAACCGGCCGAGCCGGGTGACCTGCAACATGACCTGACTAACGCCCCGCGCCCCCGGATGTTGCGCCACCGGGCCACCACCGCTTACGCCTTTGCCCTGCGGCCCGCCTGCCTAGTACCGTGGGAGGCGATTGGTGACACCCCGCTCGACTGTGTCATCATCTGCACGCACCACTCGCGCTCGCGCGGGCGGCTGTGCTGGAGGCGTCGCCTAGTCCGGTCTATGGCGCCGCACTGCTAATGCGGTTTGGGACTTCAATCCCATCGAGGGTTCAAATCCCTCCGCCTCCGCACCTGATCACGA
This sequence comes from Streptomyces sp. NPDC006602, assembly GCF_042870385.1. Classification (NCBI taxonomy): domain Bacteria; kingdom Bacillati; phylum Actinomycetota; class Actinomycetes; order Kitasatosporales; family Streptomycetaceae; genus Streptomyces; species Streptomyces sp. NPDC006602. Next base: position 420,436 of record NZ_JBIAHG010000005.1, read on the forward strand.
AGCCCCGGTCGACATGGCCGGGGCTTCGTCGTTCCTGCGTCGTTCCCGACCCCGCCTGGAGGGTCGTTTCCGCAGCTCACAAGCGGTATGGCAAACGGATTTCACATGGCGGCGGCAGTCATGTAATGTTCTTCCTGTCGCCGCGAGCGGGCCGGAAGGGCCGGAGCGGCGGGAAACAAAACAAGCACTCGTAGCTTAACGGATAGAGCATCTGACTACGGATCAGAAGGTTGCAGGTTCGAATCCTGCCGAGTGCACAGCAGACCAGAGGCCCTAAGGATCACTCCTTAGGGCCTCTGGCTTTTGCGTTGACGGCAGTGTTTGACGGCAACCGCTTCGGACGGTGGGCCGGCTCCGATCAGACGGGTTGGAGGCCCCGTTCCAGCTTCACGGTCGAGGGGCTGTGTCGGGTTTTCACTTCCCGCGGGTGACGGTGAAGTAGTTGGACGCGGAGGAGCTCGAGCCACCAGAGCCAAGAGTGAGGACGGTGCCGTAGCGAGCCCGCGCGGATGCCACGCTCATCGGGGCCTCCGGCGCGGTCGAGCAGCGCTGATAGATTCCGGACCCAGCCGTGGGGCACAGGTCAGGCTCCTCGATCCGATTCGTAAGCGGCAGGTCCGGCCGATCCCAGTCGATCCGGAGCCCTGGGGCTTCGAGCGGTGGCGCGGCCATAAGGCTGCCGTCCGGGTACCGGCCGTGATTACGGTGGTAGTCGAGCGCGTAGGTCACAGTGCCTGCCGCATGAGGGATGTCCCGCCCCTCGTCATCGTGCGGACCCCAGGCTGCAAGGTCGGCCGCGCGGATTCGGTGCAGCACGTCGGTGAGATCTCCCCGGACGCCGAAGTAGGCGACAGCCTGCATGTCACATTCGAGGGTGTGCGGAGACCGGTTGTTCTCGAAGATCGAGCCGTTGTAGGGCCTGCCGCAGGAGTCGACGAAACGCGTGAGCACGTGCTGCAGACCCTCGACGGCAGTAAGGCGCTCGATCAAGGCGCGTAACTTCTGCTCCTCAAGTGACCTGCGGGACTCCGCCGCGGGGGATGTGGCTTGCTTCCGTAACTCCTTCTCCGACGGCTCGCCGGAGCATGCCGTTGTCAGCCCCACCAGGGCGAACGCCAGCAGCAGTCCGCCGGCCCGGGCCCACCGGGCCGCCGCGGTCCCCTTCATCTCCGCACCTCCGCCTCCACCTTCCGGTGAGGCGGGGGCCGGCACATGAGTACGTGTACTCAGATTCCGCTGGACGGGCCGACTCCATCGGCACACGGAGCGAAGACGGTAGCCACCAGGACCGTCGGCAACAGACGCAGTCACGAGGACGGTATTGCGGTGCTCACGGCGGCGCCTTGGCTGTGACGACGGTGCGCCTCGAGGCCCTTTACCGTTCCTACAGACTGAGCGGGAGTGAGTGCTGTTGCCAGACCTCTTGCTCAGCCGGGTGTCCCGAACGGTGTTGGGCACCCTGGTCGCCCGCTTTCGCTCCACTACCGGGCGGCGCGCATCTGGTGCGCGGTCCGGGAATGTGGGGGCGGGTTTCCTCACGCCTGCGGGTGTCCGGTCGGGCCTGGACGGTCCGATGCCCACCATGATCACTCTGGTCGGGGTGGGGCGGTGCCGTCCGTCGCCGGATCGGGTGTCCGAGGGCGCGTCGCCCGACCGCGATGCTCGCCGCATCGTGCCGGGAAATTTTGCGAGTCGGTGTGGTCAGGGGGTTCTGCCAGTGCTGGGCGCCCCAGCGGCTGGTGTAGGCGGGGTCGACCGCGACGACCGCGATGTTCTGTTCGGCGGCCATCGACACCAGCCGGGCCTTGAGTTTCGCGGTGGGGAAGCGGGAGATGAGGCGGCGGAAGCGTTTGTTGCGGCCGTGCTTCTCGCGGCCCTTCTCCGCCGCGAAGTCGAGGTCTTCGATGGCGATGGCGGCGGCGCCGCAGCGGCGGGTGTGGTGCAGCAGCCGGGCCAGGGCGTGGCGGATCTGCGCGTCCCGGTGCTCGGTGGTGCCGGTCAGGTCGTAGAAGAACCGTTGTGGTTCGCCGACCGGGTTGCCGTGCACGTCCAGGTGCCAGGCGGCGAGGTGGTCGTCGTTCATGTCCACCCCCACCACACCCCGGGCCAGGGCCGCCTCCAGCGGCAGGACGGGGGCGGCGGCGCGCTGCCAGGACGCGGTGACATACCAGCGGCCGCGCCCGGTGTCGTGGTGGATGCGGTAGGCCACCGCCCGGTTCGCGGTGACCCGGTCACGCCACTCCGCGCCCCGGTGCTGGAACCGTACGACCGCGTCGAGGAGGTAGCGGCCGTGCGGGGCGTTGGCCAGGTGGGCCAGCGGGGCCGGGAGTTTGACCGAGAGTCGGCCGGTGTCGGTGACGCGGATCGTCTCGTTGCCGAACCGCTTGCCCGACTCCCCGTCGGCGGCCAGGAACATCCGCTCCGCCCGCCACCGCTGACGCCACGCCTGCTCGTCCAGTCCGGCCGCCTCAAGGTGGTGACGGGTGTTCGCGAGGCGTCTGCCGCCGCGCACCACCCGCACCCGGCCCGCCGCCCGGTCCGCTTCCACCACCACCAGCCGGTCTTTGAGGGTGTGCAGGCGGCGGGACTTGGCATGCCACTCACCCCGCGTGGCATAGCCGCGCGCGAGCCCTGCCCGCTTGTCGGCCTTGGCGCCCAGCGGCCGGGCCAGCCGCGCCTCGATCGACGCGATCTGCCCGCGCAGCCAGGTGAGGTGGGCGGCCTGGCCGCGGCGGGCCAGCGCCCACTGGTCGTGGGTGGCCTTGGTGATACTGCCCGCCCACCGCGCCGACGACCTCCCCGTCAGCGCGCGCTTGCGCACCGCCCACCCCGCCGCATCATGCGCCAGCCCTTGCCGGGAGCGCTCCGCGAGATCCGCCGCGGCCAGCGAACCCAGGAACACCCCGACCTCGGCGAGCACCGCCGCGTCCGCCTCCGACACCCGCAGCCGGTCCCGGATCGCCACCCCGGCCGGGCCGGGCACCACGAACGACGCCGCCACCTCCCGCAGCCCGCTCACCCCCGTCCGGCCGAAGATCCCCGTCACCGAAGTCAACGAGCCGCCCCCGCAAAGGTCACCCATTCGACCCACGAACTCCCGTTCCCTGCCGAAACCGCAGGCCACAGCACACCCCCGCCGGCGGACCCTCCTGGCGCGCGGATGAACCACCGAATCCGGTACAGGCGCTCACTCACGCTCACCAGAAGTCACTTCTGCTCAGAACAGCTGCAGCAGTTCCCAACTCTTCGGTATCGAGCTGACTTCCCCGGAAGCACGTGGCGAGGTCCGCGCCGTCTACGGCGGGTTCGGTGTCGGTTTCGGAAGCCTGCTCGGCTGGGCGGCTCTCCATGCTTCAGGTGATCTGCAACGGGGGATCGTGCTGGCCGCCGCAGTGGCGCTTGGGGGGATGGCTCTGGGGCGGCTGGTGGCCCGTGCGGTGGAGCGCCCGTCGGCGTTCTATCCGGCGTGGTTCCATTTCTGCATCGAGGTGCTGGGAGCCGGGCTGCTGGTCGCATCTGTTCCCGGGTGACCTCGACGAGGGCTGAGTACGGGTGCGGCAGTCACGATGCGCCTTGGATTTGGGGAGTGGGCTGCTTGGTCAGGGGTGCCCAGCCAGTCGCCGATGAGCGTGACCGCGTCCTCCACTATTGCGCGCGGGGCGCCAGAGGATTCGACCGAGATGCGGGCTACATCGGCGAGTTGGGGGTCGGTGAGGGCCAGGGCCGTGCGGGCTGTTTCGTACTCCTGCAGCAGGCCGGCGCCGAACAGGAGGGGGTCGTCGGCGTTGAGAGTGCACCGCACGCCGGCTTGCAGCAGAAGCGGGAGGGGGTGGACAGACAGGGATTTCACCACGCCCAGGGCGATGTTGGACGTGGGGCAGACGTCCAGGACGACGCCTTCGGCAGCCAGGCGGGCGACGAGAGCCGGGTCCTCGACCGCTCGTACGCCGTGGGCGATCCGTCGCGCGCTCAGCACGTCGAGTGCGGCGCGCACGCTGGCCGGACCGGCGAGTTCACCAGCGTGTGGGGCGGAAATCAGCCCGGCAGCACGGGCGATGGCGAATGCCTCGGCGAACGGCTCAGCGGGAAAGTGGGCTTCGTCGCCGGCCAGACCGAAGGCGACCACCCCGTTGTCTGCCCGCCGGGCCGCGAGGCGGGCCGCCTCGACAGCCTCCGAAGGATCCGCGTTGCGCCGGGCGAACATGACGACGCCGAAGCCGATCCCCAGCCGGTCAGCGGTGCGGCGCCCCTCGTCGATCACCACGTCCAGCAGGTCGAGTGCGGCAGCCGGATCGTCCACGTAGGTCAGGGGGTTGAAGTGCGGCTCGATCCAGACCGCTCCGTCTGCGGCGGCGTCCTCGACCACCTCACGCACCAGCCGCAGCAGGTTCTCCCGCGGGCCTTCGCGCACCAGTCGCGCGGCGACGCGAAACAACGACGTGAAGTCCTCGAACGACGTGAAGCCGCCCAGCGTCGACTGGTGTCGGCCGTCCTCGCCCGCCAGTTCCGTGAGCGTGGCGGGGCGCATCGCGCCTTCGAGGTGGAGATGGAGATGGGCCTTCGGCAGACGAGCCAGGCTACGCATGGTGCATTACTCTATGGCCGCCCGCCGAACGGAAGGAAGAGCACAACCGCTCGCACGGCCGCATCTCAGGCATGCTGACATGCGTGAGTGCCTACAGCAGCGACCAGGACTTGGACGTCACGGACGTCACCGGGAGTGGTGCCGAGGTCGATGTGGCCACCAACCTGCTCGACGGCATGGTGCGGCTGTCGGTGTTGTGGACCGATGAGGTTCGCCTGCACCCGGATGACGCCGAGCGTGTCGCTCGGGCCTTGCTCCGGGCTGCCGAACACGGTCGCCGTATCGCCGAGGCCCGAAGCTCGGGGCCGGACAGCACCGCTGTCAGCGACTGAGTCGCAACTTCTCAGCAGGTGCGTGAGGGGGCAAACGCCCCCGCGCACCACCGCCGGTCCGTGCCCGGCCGGTGACTACGCGGGTGGGTGGAAGGGATTTGGGTCGGAGGCTGGTCTGGCGTCCTTCCAGGCCCACGGTGGCGGTACAGGAAGCCAGTCCGGTCCACGATGGTCCAGCCACCATCTCCCGATGGTGTGGAACTTCTCCTCGAACCTCTGGTCCCAGTTGAGGAACCCGGCGATGGGTGCGCGCAGGCGAGTACGGCGACCGCTTGCCTCATAGATGACAACCGTCCGGTTACCCAGCATGGCCTCGATCTAAATGCCTTGGACAGAGGCCCACGGGATGGTCCGCCGGCGGAAGTTGTGAACTACGGCCGCTGACCGTGTCAGGGTGACACCGAAGTACGGATAAGTGATCAGTCCCAGCAACGGCATGGCGATCCAGATTGCCGTCATGGCGAACAACCCGGGCGGATAGAACCCATCGAGCCGGAACATGACTTGGAAGGCTGTGCCCATCGCGGACATGGGTAGGAGAGGCAGCACTCGCTGCCAAAAAGTCAGCCGGTAGCGCATGCTCTCCGGCAACGGAGCCTCACTCGACGATCGCTCCATGCCATCCCACTCTTCTACGCGGCCACCACTGCAGGTGGGCACGCTGCAGCATGCAGTGCCGAGGGCGTGGTGTCCATCTCACCGAGGCAAAGGCAGCCCGGCGCCCGCACACCGGCATGAGGCGTCCGACGCGACGGCAGTGCCCGGCCAATGGCAGTGCCCGGCACAACGCCGTTCCTCAGCCGCTCAGGCCCAGCTCGCCCGCGCGCATCCCCGCCTGGAAGCGTGACCCCGCGTCGAGGGTGTCGAGTAGGTCGGCGACTCGGCGGCGGTAGGTGCGCAGGGACATGCCGAGTTCGCGGGCGGCTGTCTCGTCGGTGGCGCCGGAGCCCAGGGTGCGCAGGATCGTACGGCTCTCGGCGTTGAGGTGGGGCTGGTCGCCGCTCAGGAAGGCTTTGAGGTCGGTGGCGGTTTCCCAGGCGGCTTCGTACAAGGCGTGGACCGTGCCGACCAAGGTGGGGGCGGTGGTCAGGGTGTACTCGCGGCCGCCGGGGGCCTGCACGCCGGCGAGGATCGCGAAGCGGCGGTCGATGATGATCGTCTCGTGAGGGAGGGCAGTGGCGGCGATCCGTACGTGGGCGCCGTGGTCGACGAGCTCGCTCAGGTGGCCGCGGCTGTCCTCGTCGGCCAGCGCGGCCGGGCTGAGTAGCTTGCGGATCTGGTGCGTGCCGCTGGTGGGCATCCGATTGCGGGCGGCCTGCCGGGCGCCGGGGTTGGGCCAGGTGTTGAGGTCGCGGGCGGCGCAGATGAACTCCTCGCGGATCGAGGAGAAGACGTGCTCGGTGCGGGCGAGGAGCTCCAGGTCGCCGCGGATCGTCACGATCTCTGCCACGCCTCCATTCTGCCCGATGGCAGCAAGTTGCCACGGGTTCGCGGCCCGAACGCCCTGTCACCCAGGCTTTGTTCATGAGCAATGACTTCCGCCTTGGCGGCGACCTTCCGATCAACCGCATCGGCTTCGGGGCCATGCGCCTGCCCACGAACACCTTCCATGGTCCGGCCCGCGATCCCGAGACCGGTCGCGCCGTCCTGCGCCGTGCCGTCGAGCTCGGCATCAATCACATCGACACCGCGGCCTTCTACGCCAGCGGCGACGGCAGCGTTCGTGCCAACGCCCTGATTCGCGAGGCCCTGCATCCCTATCCGGACGACCTGGTCATCGCCACCAAGGTCGGCCCGGTACGCACCCCCGACGGCGGCTTGGCCGCGACCACCGATCCCACGGCTCTGCGCGCGTTGGTCGAGGAGAACCTCGACACCCTCGGTGTGGACCGCCTCGATCTGGTCTATCTGCGCATCGGGGGCATCGAGCCGCCGCCGCAGGGCGAATCCGTCGCCGAACGCTTCGAGGCGCTGGCCGCGATGCGTGACGAGGGACTGATCCGGCACCTGGGGCTGAGCAACGTCGACTCCGGCCATCTCGCCGAGGCCCGGGCGATCGCGCCTGTCTCGGCCGTTCAGAACCACTTCCACGCCGACAAGCGCGATGACACGGAGGTCCTGGCCACCTGTGAGGAGGCCGACATCGCCTACGTGCCGTTCTTCCCGCTGGGCGGCGGTCTGAGCGACCTCACCGGTGACCGCATCGCCAAGGTCGCGGAACGGCATGACGCCACGGTCCCCCAGATCGCCCTGGCCTGGCTGCTTGAGTCATCCCCCGTCACCCTCGCCATCCCCGGCACCGGCTCCCTCGCCCACCTGGAGGAGAACACCTCCGCCGGGTCAATCGTCCTTACCCGAGAGGACCTCGCCGACCTCAGCTGACAGCACTTCGGCCGACGTGACCATCCCGGCCAACGGGTCTGTTGCACGAATGGCCCGCCCGACGCGCCCGGCCGGTCTGACCTGCTTGGCGTCGTCGTGCGCGCCCGCGCAGATCGCGCCGCGCCGAGGCGATTGAGAGGCACTTCATGGCCGTCGTAATGAACGTTGTGTGGCCCGAGATCACGCCCGAGTTGTACATGGCGGTTGTCCCGTCTCACCCAATCGAGTCGTTTTCTCAACGAACCGAGTCGTTCGGGCCTCTGTCTCAGCGAACCTAGTCGCGCGACTGAGGGCGCTGCGGGTGCTGGATGGCTGTACCGGCTGGGATCGATCAGGCGGGGCCGTGCGTCGAGTTGTCGTACGTGGACGCGGTGCACGGGCGTCGTCGCTGTCCGTTGCGGGACTGTGGCTGTCAGGGCCCTCCTCTAGAGTCGCCCGCGTGACTGAGTCCACCGGCCCGGAGTGGTACCCGGCGCAGCCTCACGCGACGGCCCACCCTCGACGTCAGGGGACATTACGGGCGAACCACCGAGCCACTCAGCGGCCGAACCCCGCTGACGGATCGAGGTCAAAGGTGGGTCACGTCGTGCCGCGGACCTTCAAGCTTGGTGTCAGGACGATAGGGGGTGGCAGTTCGCCTGCGAGGAGTTGGTCGACTTGGTGGATGGCCAGTTCGCCCAGCCGTCGCTTGTCGAGGTGGAGGGTGGTCAGTGGCGGGTCGACCAGATCGACGACGCTCAGCCCGTCGTAGCCGACCAGTGCGCAGTCGTCCGGGACTTGGACGCCGAGGCGGCGAGCGGCCCGGAGCGCGCCGATCGCAACCAGGTCGTTGAAGGCGACCACGGCGGTGAGGTCTGGGCGCGCGGCGTACAGCGCCTCGAACGCGGCGGCGCCCCCGGCCGGGGACTGCTCACCCATGACAACCCAGCCCTCGTCGACAGGCAGCGCATGGTCGCCGACGACTTCGAGGAAGGTGCGGCGCCGGACCATTGGGGCGCTCACGCACTCGCAGTCGATCATGCCGATCCGGCGGTGACCCCGGTCGATAAGGTGCTGCATCCCAGCCCGGATTCCGGCCGCGGTGTCGATGTCGACCAACGCGTGGTTCGACGAGTCCAGCCCGCGATCGACTAGAACCAGCGGCACGGTGCCCACGTACGGCTCGAGCTGCGCATCGGGATGGCTGATGTAGCCGACAAGAGCGTCAACCTGTTGGCCGAGTGTGCGGACCAAGGCCAGCTCCCGGGACCGATCGTTCTCGGTGCTGGCCACGAGCACCTGCCAGTCGCGTGCGTCCGCGGCCGCAATCACTCCTGCCACGAACTCCGGGAAGAAGGGGTTGACCACGTCGGGGACGATGAGCCCGACGGATACGACGTCCGGACGGACCAGCCCTCGGCCGAACCGGCTGGGCCGGTACCGCAACTGCCTTGCGACATCGAGCACGCGTTGCTGAGTCCCCGGGTCGATCTCCCCCTTGCCGTTGATCGCCCGGGAGACGGTCTGATGGGACACGCCTGCCGCCTGAGCAACGTCGCGGAGCGTGACGCGCTTGGCGGTTCTCACACCCCGCGCCCGCTGGTCTTCCGTTTCCCGCTGTCCGGCCACGCTGCCCACTCACTTCTGTTCCTGTGCCGCCCTGTGTCCAAGTCAATCAGGTTCACCGGCCTGCCGCGCCATCACCAGCCCGGCACTGGCACGAGAGCAAGGCAGCGCCAGAACGCTACCGGCCGATCGTGAGCCGTCTGGCGGCGGCCGTTGACGGAATCTGCTCTCCTGAGCAAGAATCCCGTTAGCGGTCACGTTAGCGGTCACGTTAACGGTCACGGAGCAAGCGAAGGAGAGCGCAGTGGCTTCTTTGAGGGGCCCTCTACCGCACGAGCCCCACCCGATGTTCCGTGGCGTGTTCCACAGCTGGCACGCAAAGGCCGGCGTCTTTTCGGCGCTGCCAGACGCACCTGTGGAGCCGGATGATCCGCAGCCTTGGTGGCGCCAACTGAGAGTTCGGCGGCAGAAGCCGAGCAGCGGTGGATCTTCGCTCAGTCGGTCCACGGCGCGTCCCCGGGGCTGTCCTGCTCCCAGTGGGGATGGTCGAAGCTGACAAGAAGTATTCCGTGGTTCGAGGTTCAGATCCTCCGGCGAGGCGCGGATCGAGGGTGAGTCCACGGCAGCGAGGCGACGAACGTGCCGATTGCCAGAACATTGCTGCGAACACCGGTCGCAATGACGCCTGGGAATGGCGAATCAACGCACAACAGCTGCCGCAGTGGCCACCGGATAAGGCTCACGGAGATGAGTGAAGCGCCCCCGCCCCGACCGACGCCTGATCCGGGGCAAGGCGTCGACCTCGTCGTGATCAAGGAACTGCTCGGCCACCCACATCCGCGTGGCCGCCGGCGTCTACGCCCACGTCCGACTCCGCCTCCGACGCCAAGCCATCGACACCCTCAACGGCGTCTCAGTTGATCTGGTCTGCTTTCGGCGTTTCGAGTTGGACTAGTGGAAGAGCGTGCGAGAGATGACCATGCACGATGACCAAGTGGACGTGACCACCGAAACCGTTGCGACTTTGATCCAGGAACAGTTCCCTCAGTGGAGCGGCAAGGCGATCCGACTCCTGCCGTCGACCGGGACGGTCAACGCAATCTTCCGCATCGGGAACGACCTCTCGGCGCGTTTCCCACTGCGTCTGGCCGATGCCGCCGAGGCGCTGGCGTTTCTGGAACAGGAAGCCCAGGCGAGCGCGGAGTTGGCGCAGGTGTCTCGGTTCCCCGCCCCGGAACCCGTCGCCTTGGGAAAGCCTGGAGCGGGTTACCCCATGCCGTGGTCGGTCCAGACATGGCTGCCGGGAACGGTCGCCTCGGATGCCGACCCGAGTGGGTCGGACGCTTTTGCCGAGGACCTTGCGGCCTTCATCGCAGCCCTCCGGGAGGCCGAGACGAGGGGGCGGCTCTTCAGCGGCGAGGGTCGTGGCGGCGTTCTCGCCCACCACGACGATTGGATGGCGAAGTGCTTCGAGGAGAGTAAGGGGCTGCTCGACGTGCCCCGGCTGCGCCAGGTGTGGAGCCACCTTCGGGAGTTGCCACGCACAGGTGCCGACGTGATGAGCCATCGTGACTTGATCCCCGGCAATGTACTGGTCGCGGGAGACCGGCTCAGCGGCGTGCTCGACACCGGCGGCTTCGGCCCGGCGGACCCCGCGCTGGATCTGGTCAGTGCCTGGCACCTTTTGCAGCCAGGTCCGCGGGAAGTGCTCCGGCGGACACTGGACTGTGACGATCTGGAGTGGGAGCGCGGCAAGGCATGGGCGTTCGAACAGGCGATGGGTGTTGTCTGGTACTACGTCGAGAGTAATCCGACGATGAGCAGAATGGGGCGCCGGACACTCGACCGCATTCTGGAGTCGATGGAGTGATGGCGCCCCGGTTATGGGCCGTGATAGCGACGATCGCTTGCCGCTCCTACCGACAGCAGCACCAACGGGAACAGATCATCTGAGACGACGAGCGAATCGAGCCAGATCATTTGAGACAGGGATCAGATCGGCTGAGACGGAACACACTTCTGCGTGAACAACCTCAAGGCCGCCTGTCTGTCTCAACGAACCGAGTCCACGCGTCTCACCCAAACCAGTCCACGCATGTCAGCGTTATGCAGACGACTGACTTCGATGAGACAGGACAGCGGTGCGCGAGAAAGCGCGTTGGGAAGAGGACTCGCCGGACGGGTGCGTGCTGCACGTGGCGTGGTTCGCCGAAGACGGTTTCCATGCGATCGACATCTGGGAGTCGGAGGAGCACTTCGGCCGGTTCATCGCCGCCAGGGTCGAACCCGTACTCAAGGGCGAGCTGGGAGTGGAGAGCGACCCCCAGGCGGAGTTCTCCCCGCTCCACAGGCGATTTGTGGCCCCGGGCGTCAGCGGCGCTGCCTGACGTCCGCGGTCGGCTTCAGTAACGGGTTCACGACGTCGTCGCGGCCAGGCGCTGGAATGCCTGGGTGGTGTGGGGGTGGGCGAGTTCGTCCAGCAGGTGCCGCCACTCGGGGTCGGCGACGGGGGAGTGTGTCACGTCCCAGGCGGTGAGGAGCGGAGCGAGGTCGCTCTCGTACGGGGTCTCGGTCGGGGTGTCCATGGTGGTGCTCGGCTGGGAGGAGAGCAGCGACTTCATGGGAGTTCCTTCCGGATGAGGGATGAAGGCTTGGACCTCTGGGATCCGTTGGGTTCAACGATGCCGTCGGCCGCCGTCCGGAACCATGGAGTGACCTACCGAGCCGAGGGGGCAGCTAGCTACACCCCGGGGGTGTGCTCTTCCCCCGGGGGCGGCAACTGGTTGGCGCTGTTGTGGTGCCCGTTCAGTTCAGACGGCTCAGGCGTCTTCCCCGGCTCTCCGCGATGCGGAGGCTGTCTCGGAGGGCCTCGGTCAGGCGTTCTGCCAGGTAGCGGACCTCGCCGGGCGGCGTGTTCGGGAGCAAGTCACGGGCGTGGGCCAGGAGTTCGGTGCCCATGCCGAGTTGGATCGATTCCGTGACGTCGGCGAGGCGGGAGACCGGGCCGGCGTCGTCGTCGGTGACCAGGTAGCAGGGTTTGCCTTCCGCGCCGGTCCAGGGGAGGAGACGGGGTTCGCACGACGGCTGCGGGTGCGGCTGCGGGTGCGGCTGCTGTTCCATCAGGCGACCTCCAGTCCGTGGATCCAGTACGGGCCCGGCATGTCCTGGCCGAGGGAGGCGAGGACAAGCTCGCGTCGGCGTAGACGTTGTTCGTGGGCGGTGAGGTACGGGCGTACGGAGCGGGTCGCGGTGGCGTCGAGGGGGGTGTCGAGGCCGTACGGGCTGCGGCGAGCAGGGAGGGGTGCGGGGGCGGCGTCCGGTCGTACGGGCATGACGAGCGTGAGGTGACGGGGTGATGTGGTGCGGCGATGTGAGCCGCGTGGCTTCAGTAGCAGGGCCACCCAGGTGGCGAGGCGGTGGATAAGGTCGGTCATGTCGTCAGCTCCATGTAGCTGGTGGCCGTGCCCCGGGGCGGCTCCACCCGTCGCCGGGGCCTCTTCTCCCGCCACCCTACTATGGTCTACTGCGGTATAAGCGGTGAACTGCGGATCGCGCCGGGTGTCACCGTATGCGCATGGTGGAGCGGTGATGGAATTTGCTCCCGACATCCCTCGCTGGCGCCAGGTGGCCGAGGTGATCCGCCGCCGAATCGAGGACGGCACGTATCCCCCGCGCACGCGTATCCCGTCCGTCGTCGAGATCACGGCGGAGTTCGGCATCGCTGCGGTCACTGCGCAGAAGGTGCACAAGGGCCTGCGGCAGGAAGGTCTCATCTACACCGAGCCCGGCCTCGGTTCCTTCGTCACCGAGCGGCAGGAGTCGTCGACCGCCGAGTAGGGGAGTTGCTCGCCCTGCACCCCAGTGACCTGTCATCCGGCAAACGCCTCGGCCCGCACCACCGAAGGCTTCCAGTTGCTCGTCGTCCGCTTCGGCGCCGTCGCCCGGCTCGGCCGGGTGCGGCCGTTCGCGAAGACGACCAGGCGCAGGAGCAGGAAGCGGCCGATGCCGGCGAGGCCGGATGCGGAGAGGTAGACCGCCTGCTCCCAGAGCATGCTCGGTGACGACTGCACCGCGTGCAGCAGGAACATCGCGGCACAGGTCACGAGGTACGCGGCGGTCGCCGAGCCCGCGGACTGCCAGTGCCGGCGCCAACCGGGGCGCCGGCCCGTGCCGAAGGTGAAGAGGGCGTGCAGCTCGGTGCAGAGGAGGGTGGAGGCGACGGTGATCACCGCGTTGGCCACCGCCCACGGCATCGTGAGGGCGACCAGCGGTACGGCGAAGCTGGAGAGGACTCCGATGCCGCCGCCGCACACCACGAAGCGGGCGAAGGAGGAGAGAGGGCCCGGCGCCGACTGCGGCCTCGACGGGAGCAGCGACTCCATGACGGTTCCTTCCGGGCGGCGGGCTCGAACTCTTCGACCTGGTCGCTCACTTGGATCGACCGGGGTCAACGATGCCGTCGCGGGCCGCCGGGAACGATGGTGTGCTCTACCGAACCGGAGGTAGGGCTGGCTCCACCATGACGGGGTGGCCGTCCGGGGGTCGGGGGCAGAGTCGGGGTCCGGTCGTCAGGCCAGAAGCCGTACGAAGCCGCCGTGCGCCGTGCCGGAGCCCAACAGGTGGGGCCAGTCGAGCACTTCGGGTAGCTGCTCGAGGGACAGGACGACCGCGCCGCCCGCCTGTTCGGCGTCGGCGCACCAGGCGGACATGGCCTCGGGGCCGTCGCCGCTCACCGCGCCCCCGTCCAGGACCGGCGCGGCTATGGCGGGGATGATCAGTCCGTGCTGCCCCGGCCCGTCGACGACACACATGGTGAGCTTCGGGACGACGCCCCAGCCGTCGCACAGGGCTATCGCACCGTCCGGCGCGGTCAGGGGTGGCAGGACGTCGTGGACGGGGGCGTCGGCCAGCAGCAGTACGGGAGTTGTCCCTCGTACGAACAGGGTGTTCTCGGGATTCAGCAGCACCGGCGCATTTTCGCAGGCGGGGCTCCTAGGGGCGGCGACGCCCCCGGTCGCCCTGGCCATTGCTCTCGCCCTCGTCCGTGTCGCCCGCGTCCTGCACCCGCAACTCCTCGATATAGCCGTGCGCGAGGGTCGTCGTGCGGGTGAACCAGTCGGTGAGTACGGCGATTTCGTCGGCGGAGTAGTCGGCGAAGAGGGCGTTGAGGCGGGCGTAGTAGGGCTCGTAGAGGGCGTGGACGCGGGCGACCGCGGTGGGGACGGCGGCCACGCGGACGCGGCGGCGGTCGGCCGGATCGGGGACGCGGGTGACGAATCCCGCGCGGACCAGGCGGTTGACGATGCCGGTCACCGCGCCCGTGGTGACGTGGGCGTGCTCTGCGAGGTCGCCGGCGGTGAGCAGATCCTCGCCCGCCTTGAGGACGCAGGCGAAACAGAGGAGGTCGGTGACGGTCAGGCCCAGGCGCTGGGCCATCTCCTGCTGGCCGAGCAGGTGGGCGGCGACGAGGGAGTCCATCGCCGACAGCGCCTGAGCCGGGGTGGCGGCGGGGCGCGGCTTGGCTTGCATCCGGGTACTTCCTGATTCCCTTAGTGTGTGAGAGGTTTATGCATTAAAATTCTTAGGTCGTGAGATACCTGGTTCTTGGTTCTGAGAGGCGGGCACGTGAGCGCACATCAGTATGACGAGGGGCACACAGTCGCAGGGTGGACCGGCGTCGGCATCGCGACCATCGGGACCGCGGTCCTGGCGGTGGGCGTGTGCCTGGTGTCGACCCCGCTCCTGGTCGGGGGACTCGCGATCGTGGTGGTGAGCCTCCTCGTCACTTGGGCCCTGCACCTCACCGGCTGGGGCAAGCCTCCCGGGCGTCGGCCCAGGGAGGAGTGGGGGATGCGGCTGCGGGACCTGTCGGCGGGCGACGGGCACCCCGGGTGTGTCGGGTGCCGGATGGCGGGGCGGCGGGGAGTACGGCGTACGGCCATGACGGATCTGCCGGTTCCCGTGGTCGGGGAGCCCGAGCCCGCCGTCGCGAACCCGGGCGGCTGACCCTGCCGTCACCGTCACGGTCACCGCCGTCACGGTCACCGCCGTCACCATCACCGCCGTCACCGTCACCGTCACCGTCGCCGCCGGCTGAGCCGCAGCCGACCGTGATTGTCAGTGCCGCCCCCTACTCTCGACAGAGATGGCACAGGCATGGAAGTGCTCGGGACTGCGCTGGTCGGCGGAGGGTCCCGTGCTGGTGTGGGACGGGGGTCGGCGCAGTGCGCTGACCTGGGGGAAGCGGGTGGCCTTCGGGGTCGCGGAAGGGGGCGTGCGGACGTGTGTGGGTGCGCGGGGGCATGCGTGTCCGGTGCGGGCGGCCGTGCCGGGGCGGAGCACGGGGGCGCGGTGCGAGGAGTGTGCGCGGCTGGACCGGGCGCACTCCGTGGCCGCCGACACCATCGCGGACGACCCGAGGCCGTACCGCGTCTATCTGGCCTGGTTCGGTCCCGGCCTGCTCAAGGTCGGCATCACCGCCGAAGAACGGGGCTCGGCCCGGCTGCTTGAGCAGGGTGCCGTCTGCTTCACCTGGCTGGGCACCGGGCCGTTGATGGCGGCGCGGCGCACGGAGGAGTTGCTGCGTGCCGCGCTCGGGGTGCCGGATCGGATTCCGTACGCCGTGAAGCGGGCGGTGCGGGCCGCGTTGCCGGAGACGGAGGCCGAACGGACGGCAGAGGTCTTGGAGTTGCATGCGCGGGCCGTGCGGCTCGGTGGCTGGCCGGAGTCGCTGGAGCGGGCGCCCTGTCAACCCGTGGATCACGTCGGGGTGTTCGGACTCGCCGGGTTGCCGGCCGCGATCGGCGAGGTGAGCGAGCTCGTGGCGGGCGGTGCGGTGAGCGGTCGGCTGGTGGCGGCCGCGGGACCCGACCTGCATCTGCTGCCCGAGGGCGGGGCCGCGGTCGTCCTCGACACGCGGTTGATGACGGGGTGGGAGCTGATTCCCGCTGGTAGCGAGCAGGTCACCGTGCCGGTGCGGCAGTTCAAGGCGCCGCCGGGCGTGCAGTCCGGGCTGTTCTGACGGCAGGACGCCTGAGAACCGGTCGTCTGGGAACCGGTCGTCTGGGAACCTGGCACCTGAGAACCGGGAGTCTGAGAACCGGGAGTCTGAGAACCGGGAGTCTGAGAACCCGGCGCCTGGGAACCGGTTCGTCTGAAGCCGGGCCGTGCCGGTGGGCTTCCCGGGTTCCCAGGTGTTCCCTGAGAGCCTCCTGTGCGTTTCTCAGGAAAATCACAGGTTCTCGAAAGCATGCTCTCAGAGGCCCCCGACATCGTGTCCAGCATGACCACGACCTCGCCCCAGGGGCGCACCGAACTGCTGAGGCCGGACGGGAGCCCCGTCCGAGTGCTTGTGGTGGACGACGAGCTGTCGATCACCGAACTGCTGTCCATGGCCCTTCGCTATGAGGGATGGCAGATCCGGAGTGCCGGTGACGGCACGGGTGCGATCCAGGCCGCCCGCGACTTCCGGCCCGACGCCGTCGTGCTGGACATGATGCTTCCCGACATGGACGGGCTGACCGTTCTGGGGCGGCTGCGGCGCGACCTGCCCGACGTGCCGGTGCTCTTCCTGACCGCGAAGGACGCGGTCGAGGACCGGATCGCCGGGCTCACCGCCGGTGGTGACGACTACGTCACCAAGCCGTTCAGCCTCGAAGAGGTCGTGGCTCGGCTGCGCGGACTCATCCGACGGTCCGGCGCGGCCGACCGGCGGTCCGACTCCGTGCTGGTCGTCGGTGACCTCACCCTCGACGAGGACAGCCACGAGGTGTCGCGGGCCGGGGAGGGCATCCATCTCACCGCGACCGAGTTCGAACTGCTCCGCTTTTTGATGCGCAACCCGCGCCGGGTGCTCAGCAAGGCGCAGATCCTCGACCGGGTGTGGTCGTACGACTTCGGCGGGCAGGCCAATGTCGTCGAGCTGTACATCTCCTACCTGCGACGGAAGATCGACGCCGGTCGGGAACCGATGATCCACACCCGGCGTGGGGCCGGCTACCTGATCAAGCCCGCCGCGTCATGAGCGGGCGACGACGGACGCGTACGCAGAGGAAGCAGAAGACGAGGCTGGGACGACAGCCGCGCACGCTGCGGACGCGGCTCGTCGTCTCCGCGGTGGCGTTGATCGCGGTGGTGTGCGCCGTCATCGGGACGGTGACGACGATCGCGATGCAGTCGCGCCTGTACCAGCAGTTGGACGGCTCGCTCAGCGAGGTGGTGGGACGTGCGGCGGGCGCCGGTCCTCAGTCTCTCCCCGGCGCACAGCAGCCCAAGCCCGATGACGACCTGGACAAGAAGGTGCCCAAGGTTCCCGAGCTCTCGGAGTTCGTCGTCAAAGGCCCTCAGCAGATGATCGGCACGGCCGCGGCGAAGGTCGTGAGCGGTGAGATCACCGAGGGCTGGGTCAGCAAGCCGTCCAAGGACGACAACGGGGTCACGGACGCCACGCCGTACAAGCTGAGCGAGACGCAGAAGGCCGAGCTGAACGCCGTCTCCAAGGACGGCAAAGCCCACACCGTGACCCTCACGGGGCTGGGCGAGTACCGCGTGGAGTACCGCCAGGGAGACAACGGCGCGTACTACGTGGCGCTGCCGACCACCGACGTCACCGACACCATCAACACCCTCATCCTCGTCGAGGTCAGCGTCACCGCCGCCGGCCTGGTAGCCGCCGGCATCGCCGGCTACGTCCTCGTCGGCGTGGCCACCCGCCCCCTCCGCAAGGTCGCCGCCACCGCCACCAGGGTCTCCGAACTCCCGCTGCACACCGGCGAGGTGAACCTCAGCGAGCGCGTCCCCGAGTCGGAGACGGACCCGCACACCGAGGTCGGGCAGGTCGGCGCCGCGCTCAACCGGATGCTGAACCACGTCCACGGGGCCCTGCACGCGCGGCAGCAGAGCGAGATGCGGGTACGGCAGTTCGTGGCGGACGCCAGCCATGAACTCAGGACACCCCTGGCCTCCATCCGGGGGTACGCCGAGCTCACCAGACGCGGTAGGGAAGAGGTCGGGCCGGACACCCGGCACGCCCTGGGGCGGATCGAGTCCGAGGCCGGTCGGATGACCTTCCTCGTCGAGGACCTGCTGCTGCTCGCGCGCCTCGACGCCGGGCGGCCGCTCCAGTTCGAGCAGACGGACCTCGTACCGCTCGTCGTGGACACCATCAGCGACGCCCGCGCGGCCGGGATGGACCACAACTGGCGCCTCGACCTGCCCGACGAACCGGCCCTCGTGTCGGCGGACGCAGCACGGTTGCAGCAGGTGCTCGTCAACCTGCTCGGCAACGCCCGTAACCACACCCCACCGGGCACGACCGTCACCGCACGGGTGCAACGGCGCGGCCCCTGGATGTGCGTGGACGTCGAGGACAACGGCCCGGGCATCCCGCCCGAGCTGCTGCCGCGGGTCTTCGAACGGTTCGCGCGCGGCGACTCCTCGCGCTCCCGTGCCTCCGGTTCCACCGGACTGGGCCTTGCGATCGTGCAGGCCGTCGCGGCCGCGCACGACGGCGCGGTGACCGTCGACAGCGTTCCCGGGCGCACAGTGTTCACCGTGCACCTGCCCGCGCTGGGCCCGGTGCCGCCCCGTCCGTCCCCCGAAACGAATTGGCAATCGCACTCACAGGCACAGCACAGCGCCGCCATATGGGTGCAACAGCGTGCCTGACCAGAGTCGTTGTCATGCGAACCGACTCTTCTCCCGGCACGCTGCCGGCGCGGGAGCACCTCCCGGCCGGAGATGCCGGTACGCCTGTCCTGGACGTAGTGATCCCCGTCTACAACGAGGAGAAGGACCTCCAGCCGTGTGTGCTGAGACTGCACGATCACCTCAAGCGCACGTTCCCGTACGCGTTCCGCATCACGATCGCGGACAACGCGTCGACGGACACCACCCCCCAGGTGTCCGCGCGGCTGGAGGCGGAGATCCCTCAGGTGCGGGCCTTCCGGCTCGAGCAGAAGGGCCGCGGCCGGGCGCTGCGGACCGTCTGGTCCTCCTCGGACGCCCCGATCCTCGCCTACATGGACGTGGACCTGTCCACCGACCTCAACGCGCTGCTGCCGCTGGTGGCACCGCTGATCTCCGGCCACTCGGACCTCGCGATCGGCTCCCGGCTGGCGCGTAGTTCGCGGGTGGTGCGCGGCGCCAAGCGGGAGTTCATCAGCCGCTCCTACAACCTCATCCTGCGCGGCTCCCTCCAGGCCCGCTTCTCGGACGCGCAGTGCGGCTTCAAGGCCATCCGCCGGGATGTCGCCCAGGTGCTGCTGCCCCTGGTGGAGGACAGCGGCTGGTTCTTCGACACCGAGATGCTGGTGATCGCCGAGCGGGCCGGACTGCGGATCCACGAGGTTCCCGTCGACTGGGTCGACGACCCCGACTCGACGGTCCACATCGTGAAGACGGCGACCGAGGACCTCAAGGGGGTGTGGCGCGTGGGCAAGGCCCTGGCCACCGGCTCACTGCCGCTGGACCGGATCACCCGGCCGTTCGGCGACGACCCGCGCGACCGCGACATCCAGGACGTGCCGAAGGGCCTGGCCCGCCAGCTCGTCGGCTTCTGCTTCGTCGGCGGTCTGTCCACCCTCTTCTACCTGCTGCTCTACAGCGTCTTCCGGCAGTTCGGCGGCTCTCAGACCGCCAACGCGCTCGCGCTGCTGGTCTCGGCGGTCGCCAACACGGCGGCCAACCGCCGGCTGACCTTCGGGGTGCGCGGCAGCGGCGGCGCCGTCCGGCACCAGGCGCAGGGCCTGGTCGTCTTCGGTATCGGCCTGGCCCTGACCAGTGGCTCCCTCGCGGCCCTGAACGCGGCCTCCGCCGACCCCGCGCACTCCACCGAACTCGCGGTCCTCATCGCCGCCAACCTGGCCGCGACGGTCCTGCGCTTCCTGCTCTTCAGGGCGTGGGTGTTCCCGGACAAGCGTGAGTCGACGGTCGTGGCCTCGCACACACCGTCCTCGCCCACCTGCTTCGCGGCACCCGGGGCCGACCGGTCGCACCCCCACCCGCACCCGCCGCTGCCGCAGCGCCCGACGGCTCAGGCGCCGACTCAGGCGCAGGCACCCCAGTACGCCACGGCGCCCCGATCTCCGTACGACACCACCCAGTTCGAAAACCGGTCCGACACCAACCGGTTCGACACCACCCAGTTCCGCGCCGGTGAAGCCGCGGACCGCACCAGGGGGGACGCGACCATGCATCTGCAGCCGGTGCGCCCGACCGACACCGACCCGAGGGACTTCCGATGACCACCCACACCGACCACCCGACCCCACAGGGTCCCTCAGCCTGGCGGCCGCCGACAGCCGGTACCGATACGGCCGTCCAGGAGCCGGTTGCTCCCCCGGCTCCCCCGGCTCCCGAGTCCGGCGAGCCCAAGCAGCCCTTCGTACGGAGACTGTGGCGCGGGCGCCCCGAGGACCCCCGCTGGGCGCGCCCCGCCTTCCTCGGCCTGCTGTTCGCCACCGCCGCGCTCTACCTCTACAACCTGAGCGCCTCCGGATACTCCAACTCCTTCTACTCGGCGGCCGTCCAGGCGGGCAGCAAGTCCTGGAAGGCGATGTTCTTCGGCTCGCTGGACGCGAGCAACGCCATCACCGTCGACAAGCCCTCCGCCTTCCTGTGGCCGATGGAGATCGCGGCCAGGATCTTCGGCCTGAACTCGTGGACGATCCTCACCCCCGAGGTCCTCATGGGCGTCGGCACCGTCGCGGTCGTCTACGCGTCCGTGCGCCGCCGGTTCAGCCCCGGGGCCGGTCTGATCGCGGGCGCGGTGCTCGCGCTCACTCCCGTCGCGGCGCTGATGTTCCGGTTCAACAACCCCGACGCGATGCTGGCGCTGCTGATGGCGTTGTCCTGCTACTTCGTGGTCCGGGGCCTGGAGGACGGCCGTACGAAGTGGCTGGTGTGGGCCGGTGTCGCGATCGGCTTCGCGTTCCTCGCCAAGACCCTGCAGGCTTTCCTGATCCTGCCGTCGTTGGCGATCGTGTACGCGGTCTGCGCGCCGGTGAACCTGAGGAAGCGATTCGGACAACTGGCCCTGGCCACGGGCGCGATGGTCGTGGCCGGCGGCTGGTGGGTGGCGATCGTCGAGCTGTGGCCGGCGTCGTCCCGCCCGTACATCGGCGGCTCGCAGAACAACAGCTTCCTGGAGCTGACCTTCGGCTACAACGGCCTCGGTCGCATCAACGGCGAGGAGACGGGCAGCGTCGGCGGCGGCGGTGGCGCGGGCGGCACCGGACAGTGGGGCGAGACCGGCTGGGACCGGATGTTCAACTCCGAGATCGGCGCCCAGATCTCCTGGCTGCTGCCCGCCGCGCTGATCCTGCTGGTCGCCGGTCTGGTGGCCACCCGCAAGCTCAAGCGGACGTCCGTGACCCGCGGTTCGTTCCTGGTGTGGGGCGGCTCACTGCTGATCACCATGCTGGTCTTCAGCTACATGGCGGGCATCTTCCACCAGTACTACACGATCGCCCTCGCCCCCTACGTCGCGGCCGTCATAGGCATGGGCTCGGCGACGCTGTGGGAGAAGCGGAGCGAGATGTGGGCGTCCCTCACGCTCGCGGCCGCGGTCGTGGCCGGCTCCGCCTGGGGTTACGTCCTGCTCAACCGCACCCCGGACTACCTGCCCTGGCTGAAGTGGCTGGTGCTGATCGGGGGCCTGGTCGCCGCGCTCGGCCTGATCTTCGTGGCCAGGCTCGGCCGGCAGCTCGCGCTCGCCGCGGCTGGCCTGGGCATCGTGGCCTCGCTGGCCGGCCCGGCGGCGTACACCCTGAGTACGGTCAACTCCGCGCACACGGGCTCCATTCCAACGGCCGGCCCGGCGGGCGCGAGCATGATGGGCGGCCGGGGCGGCGGTCCCGGGGGCGGCGGCTTCCCGGGTGGCGGTCAGAACCAGCAGAACGGCAACGGGAACACGCAGGGCGGCACGCCCGGCGGCGGCACCGGTACCTTCCCCGGCGGGGGCATGCCCGGTCAGAACCAGCAGGGCACCGGCGTCCCCGGCGGCGGCCAGACCGGTGACGGTGGCCGCATGGGCGGTGGCGGAGGCGGAGGCGTGGGCGGTCTGCTCAACGGCGCCACCGTCACCGACGAGGCCAAGAAGCTGTTGGAGACCGACGCCGACCAGTACCCCTGGGCCGCGGCGGCCATCGGCGCCCAGAACGCCGCGAGCTACCAACTCGCCACCGGTGACCCGGTGATGGCGATCGGCGGCTTCAACGGCACCGACCCGTCACCGACGCTGGCCCAGTTCAAGCAGTACGTGGCGGACGGCAAGATCCACTACTTCATCTCGTCGGGCACCGCCGGCGGCATGGGCGGCAGCAGCGACGGCACGTCCTCGCAGATCACCGCCTGGATCGAGGCCAACTTCAAGAAGGTGACGGTCGGTTCGGCCACCTTCTACGACCTCACGCAGAAGGCGTAAGGGGCCGGATCGACGGGGAAGGGCGGTGGCCGCGGCCACCGCCCTTCCCCGTATCTCCGTTGTACACCGTATGGGAGCTGTTCTACGGTGTACAGCATGACGACGTCCCCCCAGGAACAAGCCTCTGCGAAGACCCAACAGACAGGCGGCCATCCCCAACGCTGGCTGATCCTCGGTGTCATCTGCCTCGCACAGCTCACCGTGCTGCTCGACAACACCGTCCTGAACGTCGCGATCCCGAGCCTCACCCAGGAGTTGGGTGCGGCCACCTCGGACATCCAGTGGATGATCAACGCGTACTCGCTGGTGCAGTCCGGCCTGCTGCTCACCGCGGGCAGCGCCGCCGACCGCTACGGCCGCAAGAAGATGCTGGTCGCGGGGCTGGCCCTGTTCGGTGTGGGCTCGTTGGTGGCCGGCCTCGCGGACTCCACCGCCCAGTTGATCGCGGCCCGGGCCGGCATGGGCATCGGCGGCGCGCTGCTGATGACCACCACTCTCGCCGTGGCGATGCAGATCTTCGCGCCCGAGGAGCAGCCGAAGGCGATCGGCATCTGGGCCGCGGTGAACTCGCTGGGCTTCGCGACCGGACCGCTCATCGGCGGCTTCATACTCAACCACTTCTGGTGGGGAGCGATCTTCCTGATCAACCTGCCGGTCGCGGCGCTGGGCCTGGTGGCGGTCGTGGCCCTCGTCCCCGAGTCCAAGAACCCCCAGGGCGACCGGCCCGACCTGCTCGGCGCCGTGCTGTCCACGATAGGCATGGCCTCCTTGGTGTTCGCGATCATCTCCGGGCCGGAGCACGGCTGGACCTCGGGCCGGGTGATGGCTCCGGCGGCCGTCGCGGTCGTGGTGCTGGCCGCCTTCGGGTACTGGGAGAGCCGGATCCCCTACCCCATGCTCGACATGCACTTCTTCAGAAACCGCCGATTCACTGGAGCGGTCGCCGGCGCGGTACTGATCACCTTCGGGATGGGTGGATCGCTCTTCCTGCTCACCCAGCACATGCAGTTCGTGCTCGGTTACGGCCCCCTGGAGGCGGGGCTGCGGACGGCACCGCTCGCCCTGGTGATCGTGGCCCTGAACTTCACCGGCCTGTCGGCGAAGTGGTCGGCCAGGCTCGGAACTCCCGTCTCCATCGGGCTGGGCATGACGGTGATGGCGGCAGGCCTCGTCTCGATCGCCACGATTTCCTCCGGCGGTTACACCGGCACACTGCTGGGGCTGCTGCTCATCGGCGCCGGGGCGGCGATCGCCAGCCCGGCGATGGCGCACGCGATCATGAGCTCGATCCCGCCGGAGAAGGCCGGGGTCGGCGCGGGGATCAACGGCACGGTGGCGGAGTTCGGGCAGGGTCTGGGTGTCGCGGTGCTCGGGGCGGTGCTGAACGCCCGCTTCGCGGCGCTGATTTCGGTGGCGGCGGTGTCCCTGCCGGGGGCGTTGGCCGAAGCGGGGTCGGCTGAGGAGAGGGCGCGCATCACGGATGCGTTCGCCTCCGGGCTGGAGAGCAGTCAGTTGGTGGGGGCGGTGGCTGTGTTGCTCGGTGGGTTGGTCGCGGCGGCGTTGTTGCGTCGGGCTGAGCGGGCAGACTCCGAGATGGTCGCCTAGGACCTGTCCGGCCGATCAGGACGCAGGAAACCGTCTGCGGCCTGATCGGCCGGACAGGTCCTAGGAGCTCGGGTGGCTGGGTAGGCGGGCGGCTGCGGGTCCGATGTGGCTGGTCGCGCCCACGCGGCGGAGCCGCACATGTCACAGCCCCGCGCCCCTGGAGGGACGCTTAAGCTGGCCGGCGATGAGAAAGTCTAGGAAGGTGCGCCATGGTGAAGTCGGCCCGGTCGGCGGCGCGGACCAGCGTCTGGCTGGAGGGCAAGGCGCGCCGCGGCGGGCGTGGCGGCGGGCAGCCCTCAGGGCTTGACCGCGACCGCATCACCGAGGTCTCCGTCCGGCTCCTGGACGCCGAAGGGCTGGCCAAGTTCTCCATGCGCCGGCTGGCCGCCGAGCTCAACGTCACCGCGATGTCCGTCTACTGGTACGTCGACACCAAGGACGACCTGCTCGAACTCGCCCTGGACGCGGTCATGGGGGAGATGGAGCTGCCCGATCCGGCGGCCGACGAGGACTGGCGCGGCCAGCTGCGCACGCTGGCCCAGGGATACCGGGCCATGCTGGTCCGCCACCCCTGGCTGTCGCCGCTGGCCGGACGCTTCCTCAACATCGGCCCGCACAACCTGGCCTTCGCCCGGGTCGTCCAGCAGGTCATACGCAAGACCGGCCTGCCCGTACACCGGCTGACCGGGGCCATTTCGGCCGTCTTCCAGTTCGTCTACGGCTACGGCACGATCGAGGGCCACTTCTACAGCCGCGTGACCGACACCGGCATGACCCCGGACGAGTACTTCCAGACCGCCGTGAACGAGTTCACGAAGTTCCCGGGCGCCGCCGACGTCGTCCAGGAGTCCACGGAGATCATGCAGGCCCGCGGCGGCGACACGGTCCAGGAGATGATGGAACGGGACTTCCAGTTCGCCCTGGACCTGCTGGTGGCAGGGATCGAGGCGATGGTGACGAGGGGGTGAGCAGACCCACCCAGGGGCGCGGGGCTGTGACATGTGCGGCTCCGCCGCGTGGGCGCGACCAGCCACAACGGACCCGCAGCCGCCCGCGACGACAGGGCCACCGAGCTATCGGGCGCCGTCGCCGGAGGCAAGCCGCGCCGGGAAGCCGCCGGTGGCAACCGGCCCCCACCGCTCCGGCGTGACCCGGATGATCGACTTCCCCTGCTTCACCATGGCCGCCCGGTACTCGTCCCAGTCCGGATGCTCACCGGCGATGTTCCGGTAGTACTCCACGAGCGGCTCGATGGAGTCGGGCGTGTCGAGAACCTCGGCCGTGCCGTCGATCTGGACCCACGGCCCGTCCCAGTCGTCGCTGAGCACGATGAGGCTGACCCGCGGATCCCGCTTGGCGTTGCGGGTCTTGGCGCGCTCGGGGTAGGTCGAGACGACGATCCGCCCCGAGTCGTCGACCCCGCAGGTCAGCGGCGATCCCTGAGGGGTGCCGTCGGACCGGCGGGTGAGCAGGATGGCGTGGTGCCGGGGTCGTACGAAGTCCAGCAACTCGTCCAGTGAAACGGCGGTGTTCGTCGCGATGTTCGGTGCCATGGCCTCAGCCTAGGACGCCGCCCGCCGGGCCGCCGCTCCTGGCCCCCGGCCTACGAATCCAGCGCCTCGGCCAGGTCGTCGTACACCGGAACGTCCCGGCGTATCCCGGTCAGCTCCAGGACGCGGCAGGCCACTCCGTCGGGCGCCGCCACCACCCGGACCCGCGCCCGGGGCTGGAGGGCGCGGCGTACGTCGTCGACGAGTCGTACGCCCTGGGAGTCCATGAAATGGGTGCCGGTGAGGTCCAGGACCAGCACACGCAGCCGGTCGGCGCGGGCGTCCACGGCGGACATGATGCGCTGGTACAGGCCGGCGCCGTTGCAGAGGTCGATTTCCGGGGGCAGAGCGATCACGGTGCAGCCGGGCAGATCGCGCAGATCACGCAGCTCGCACGGATTCGGGAAGAAAGTCACGGCAACTCACCTGGCAGACGTCCGTCCGGATTCCGGGGAGGCCACTTCCTGACCTGTCGCCCCCATTGCACCACGCCGACGCGCGCGCCCGAAAGTGCCTGCGGCCACGCTTCAGCCGGACGTCACCTCGATGCAACAGAGCAGATAAAGTGCTGTCCGTCCTGTGCTCGCAGTCGGGAATGTGCTGCGGAGCTCTCCTGCGCACGGCCATTGGTCGTGCATGCCGAAGAGGTTCGTGGTGGCTGCGTCCGAGTTTTCTGGTTTGCCCCGTTTCCCTGCCGGTTTCGAGCTGGCGGAAGCCCTGACGGTGGCGGCTCAGCAACTGCACGACACGGTCACCCCGCACAGCACGATGCGTGCCGCGGTCCGGCTGGCCGTCCACATCCTGCCCGGCGCCGATCACGCGGGCATCTCCGTCATAGAACGCGCCCAGCACCGCCGTACGGTCGCCTGGACCGACGAGGTCGTGCGCTCGGCGGAGTCCGGGCACCCGGGCCGCGAGGAGGACCCGTACTGGGAGGGGCTGTGGACCGCGCCCGTCGTACGGGTCGAGGACAGCGAGGCCGACGACGGCGGGGCCGTCCTGTCGGAGCTGGGCCTGCGCTCGGTGCTGTCGCTGCGGCTGCGCGCCGACCGCCGCCGTCTGACCGTGCTCACGGCGTACGCCCGCAAGCCGCGCGCCTTCGACGAGGCCGCCACCCGCATCGGCCGGCTGTTCACCGCGCACGTCAGCCTGGCCCTCGACTCGTCGACCGTCCGTGAGCAGTTGACGGAGGCCATGCGCACCCGGGACCTGATCGGACAGGCCACCGGGATCCTGATGGAACGGATGGACATGGACGCGGCGGAGGCCTTCGAGTCCCTGGTCAAGGCCTCGCAGCGGGAGAACGTCAAGTTGCGCGACCTCGCCCGCCGGATCGTCGATGCGCGCGACGCCAGATGATCGGTGAGGAGCGGTGAGGCGTTAACGGGCGTTGACGGGATAACCGTACGTTCATGAGCCCTGACATGCCCGACACGCTGGAAATGGCCATCGTGCGCAGCAGTGGCCTCGACACCTTGCTGCGCGATCTGACCGACCGTGCCGTCGAGGCGGTGCCCGGCGCCGCCGCATGCAGCATCACCGTGCGCCGCGCCGACCGCCTGCTGACCCTGGCGGGCAGCCGCGGCCTGCCCAGCGGCCTCGACCAGCGTCAGTACGAGAACGGCTCGGGGCCGTGTGTGGAGGCCGCCGAGACCCACCTCGAGCAGTACGCCCCCGACCTGGAGACGGAGACCCGCTGGCCCACGTACACGTCGTACGCCCTCTCGGCCGGCGTGCGCTGCGTGCTGGCGCTGCCGATCGACGTGGAGGGCGAGAGAGGCGCCGCCCTCAACCTCTACGGCGTCCAGAGCGGCGCGCTGGGCAAGGGCCGGGACGCGGCCCGGGCCTTCGCCGCCCGGGTGGGCGACGCGATCAACGTCGCCCTGCGCGTGGAGCGCCGCCGCGAGTCGACCGCCGACGTGCGCACCGCTCTGGTCTCCCGCAGCGTCATAGACCAGGCGATCGGCATACTCATGGCCCAGCAGCGGATCGACGCCCGTATCGCCCTGGAACGCCTGCGCCGCGTCTCCATGGACCACAACGTCAAACTCCGGGACCTGTGCACCGACTTGGTGGCCCGGGTGAGCGGCGGCGACGGCCGGAGGCCCTGAGGGGGTCCGGCAGTTCGCCCGGATGCCTGCGGGGCCCCGCCCGCACCGCCTAGCGTGGCCGCATGAGCGCGGAAGACCTCAATCCCGAGGAACAGTGGCCGCTGCCACCCGCCTGGATGTGGGACTGTGCCGAGTGCATCCGCCGGTACGAGGTGATGAAGCACACGCAGGCCGTCATCGCCGGGCTGACCGCGGAGGACCCCGGCGTCGACTGGGATGTCACGGACAGCATCGTCGCCACGCAGATCAACCTCAGCCGGCATCTCGCCGACGCGCACCGGGAGTCCCTGCCGGACTGGGACCCCGAGTGCCGGACCTGCGCCGACCACCAGGCCTCCGTGGAGCGGCTGGAGAAGCGGTCGCCGGATCTGCTGCCGGGCGCGGTGATGGCGGCCGAGGAACACCGGGCCCGCCACCTGTTCGCGCCGCCGCGCATCGTCGGCCTCATGTAGGCACCGGGACATCAGGCCTCGGGGAGCGAATCCCCCTGCACCGCCTGGATGTCCAGCTCCACCCTGAGCGTCGTACCGATGGCCGCGATGCCCGCCTGGACGACCTGGTTGTAGTCCATGGCGAAGTCCTCGCGCCGCAGCTGTGCCGTCGTCCGGAACGCCGCCCGGGTGCCGCCCCACGGGTCCGAGCCGGTGCCGAGGTAGGCCAGGTCCAGGTCGACCGGGCGTACGACACCGTGCAGTTCCAGTTCCCCGTGGACCGTCCAGCGGTCCGAACCGGCCGCCGTCAGACCCGCCGAACGGTAGGTGATCTCCGGGAAGCGCTCCACGTCGAGGAAGTCCGCGGACTTCAGGTGGGTGTCCCGCATGCCGTTGCCGGTGTCGATGGACGCGGCCCGGATGACCGCCTCCACCCGGGACTTGGTCACGTCGTCGGGGGCGACCTCGATCGAGGCCGTGAAGTCGGTGAACCGTCCGTGCACGCTGGAAATCCCCAGGTGCTGGGCGACGGCTGCCACACTGGAGTGTGCCGGGTCGACGGTCCACGGCCCCGGCGGCGGCAGTTCGGTGCCGCCCTGCCGGGCCAGCGTCACCGTGCCGACCTCGGCCCGCCCGCTCGCGGTGACGAGGGCGCTCGCGGCGGCGGGCGCGTACCCGACCGCCGTGACGATGACGGTGTACGCCCCCGGCGCGAGCGCGGTCGCGTCCCGTACGGCCCCGTCCGCGTCGGCCTCGGCGCGCAGCACCTGGGAGCCGGTCGTGTCGGTCACCGTGACGACCGCGTGCGACACGGCCCATCCGTCCCGGGTACGGATCTTCGCGGTCAGTCCCATCTCGCGTAACTCCTCAACTGAGACCGGCCCGTGGAGCTGCGCACCTCCGCTCGGAGTGCGCACGCCGCCACGGGCCGGGGTGAACTACTCGCCGGGGTGGGCGAGTTCGATGTCGTGGTCGTCGACTCCGCGACCGTTCACGGTCAGGGCGGTCGCCACCGGCGGGTACCCCGTCGCGATGACGGTGTAGTCGCCGCCGTCCAGGTCGGTGAAGGCGTACGCCCCGTCCGTCCCGGTGGTGGCCGTGCCGACCACGTTGCCCGCCGCGTCCACGAGCGTGACCCGCGCATCGGCGAGGGGACCGTGCGGCGCCCGTACGACACCCTGGAGCTGGGCTCCGGCGTCCAGGTCGACCTCGATCCGGGTGACCCCGGTGGCGCCGATCTCGACGGGCAGGGCGCGCGGCCGGTGTCCGGCGGCGTTCACGGCGACGGTCACCGTGCCCGGCACCAGCTCGGCGAAGGCGAACTCGCCCTGTTCGCCGGTGGAGGTGGTGGCCAGCAGGTCACCGCGCACGTCCGTCACGATCACCATGGCGTCCTTGACGGGTGACGCGCTCTGCGCGGCCCGCACCACACCGCTCAGCCCGCTGGTGCCGCTGAGCAGGATGTCGTACGGCACCGGCTCCTCGCCCACCACCACGGTGGACGCCTGCGGCTGGAACCCGTCGGCGGAGGCGATCAGGACGTACGACCCGGTGCCCGGCGCGTCCACCGCGTAGGAACCGTCGGCCTGCGCGACCGACCGGCCGAGCTGCCGTCCTCCCAGTGAGATCAGCGTGACGGCGGCCTGCGGGACGGGCGCGCTCTCGACGCCACGGACGAAGCCGTGGACCGGGATTCCACCGGACACCGGTGCGCTCCCCCTTTCGACGGTGGCGACGGCCGCGAGCTTCTGCGTGCCCCGCGGACCGGCTTCGGTGCTCGTCCCGGCGACGGCCCAGCTCGGGACCCTCTCCCCGGCCGGTGTCTCGACAGCGGCAGGGGGCTCGGCAGCGGCCGGACCCTCGACGGCGACCGGCCCCTCGGTCTCGGCCTTGGCGGCCGCGGCCTGCGCCAGCCCGCCCGAGGTCCGCAGCGGGACCTCCTTGATGAACAGCGTGACGAGGAAGGCGACCAGCGCGAGCGGCGCGGCGATCAGGAAGACGTCCGCGATGCCGTGACCGTACGCGCTCTCCATGACGGTGCGCAGCGGGCCGGGCAGGCTGTCCATGTCCGGGATGCTGCTGCTGGAGCTCTGACCGGCAGCGGCGGCCGCGTACTTGGGGTCGAGCGTGGTGAGGCCGTCCTTGGCGTAGTCGGTGATCCGGTTGGCCATGACGGCGCCCAGCGCCGAGACGCCGACCGCACCGCCGAGGGACCGGAAGAACGTCACCGTGGAGCTGGCAGCGCCCAGGTCGGAGGGGGCCACCTGGTTCTGCGTGCACAGCACCAGGTTCTGCATCATCATGCCGACGCCCAGGCCCAGCAGCGTCATGAAGATCGCGATGTGCCAGTACGCGGTGTCGTAGCGGATCGTGCCGAGCAGACCCAGACCCGCGGTCAGCAGCACACCACCCGCGAGCAGCCAGGCCTTCCAGCGGCCGGTCTTGGTGATGACCTGCCCGGAGACCGTCGACGAGACGAACAGACCGCCGATCATCGGGATGGTCATCACGCCCGACATCGTCGGGGACTTGTCGCGGGCCAGCTGGAAGAACTGGCTGAAGAAGACCGTGCCGGTGAACATCGCGACGCCCACGAAGAGCGAGGCGATGGAGGACAGGGTGATGGTGCGGTTGCGGAACAGCCGCAGCGGAATGATCGGCTCGCTCGCCCTGGACTCGACGAGCACGAACAGCAGCCCGAGCACGACCGAGCCGCCGACCATCGCGTACGACTGCCACGACAGCCACTCGTACTTGTCACCGGCGAAGGTGACCCAGAGCAGCAGCAGCGAGACCGCGGCGGAGATGAGGAACGCGCCGCCCCAGTCGACCTTGACCTCCCGCTTCACGAGGGGCAGGTGCAGGGTCTTCTGCAGCACGATCAGCGCGATGACCGCGAACGGCACACCGACGTAGAAGCACCAGCGCCAGCCGAGCCAGCTCGTGTCGGTGATGACACCGCCGAGCAGCGGGCCGCCGACGGTGGCGATGGCGAAGGTCGCGCCGAGGTAGCCGGAGTACCGCCCGCGCTCACGCGGGGAGATCATCGCGGCCATCACGATCTGCGCGAGGGCGGAGAGCCCGCCCACGCCGATGCCCTGGACGACACGGCAGGCGATCAGCATGCCGGCGTTCTGCGAGAGTCCGGCGGCGGCGGAGCCCAGCACGTAGATGATCAGGGCTATCTGTACGAGCGCCTTCTTGCTGTACAGGTCGGAGAGCTTGCCCCACAGGGGTGTGGCCGCGGTCATGGAGAGCAGCGCGGCGGTGACGACCCAGGTGTAGGCGGACTGGCCGCCGCCCAGGTCGCCGATGATCTCGGGCAGGGCGTTGGTGACGATCGTCGACGACAGGATCGCGACGAACATGCCGAGCAACAGCCCGGACAGTGCCTCCATGATCTGCCGGTGCGTCATCGGAGCGCCCTCGGAGGACCCACCTCCGTGCTTGGCGTGAGCCCGCACACCGGCTGGTGTGGTCGTAGCCATGAGCTTCCTTCTCTTACTTGGTGATCGCGGGTGTACGGGGGGACTGTTCGAGCACGGGAGCGGTGGGCGGCCGGGGCTCGGTGTCGGCGGGGAGCGCGGTGTGCGGGGCATGCGGGGCGTGCTGGGCGCGGCAGTCGTCGAAGCTCGCCCTGAGCCGCGCCATCAGCGCGGTCAGCTGGGCCACCTCGTCGTCGCTCCAGTCGCTCAGCCGCTCGGCGAGCATCCGGCAGGTCAGCCGGGACATCTCCGCCAGCTGCGCCCGGCCCGCGGGCGTGAGGCGCAGGATGCGGGAGCGCTTGTCCGCCGGGTCGGGGGAGCGGTCGATCCAGCCGCGCTCGGCCACATGGGCCACATGCCTGCTGGTGACCGACATGTCCACGGCGAGCAGCTCGGCGAGCTTGCTCATGCGCATGTCCCCGTGGCGGCTCAGCACCGTCAGCACGGCGGCCGAACCGCTCGGGCAGCCGGACGGCATGAGCCGCCCGAGCTCCCTCTTCACGGCGCCGAAGGCACTGAACTGACGGATCAGCTCCTCGTACTGCGCCTGCTCGGCCATCACACCTCCCGCGTTCGTTGCTTAGGGCAACCATAGAAGCTGTTGGTTGTTACAGGCAAATAAGGAGGGGGTAGTCACGGTCAAAAACTTGGCAAAGGCAAGTATTGCGAGCGTAAACACACAGGTAAGGGGATGCGGTGCGGAATCCGAGCCCGCACTTGGGCCACACCCCCGGATTCGCTAGGGTCTCGGGGCATGGCTAACACGCAGGGCCCCCAGGGCAACCACGACCCCGCCGGCAGCACTCAGATGTTCCGCGCGTTCGTCGACGAGGCCCCTCAGGGCCGGCAGCGGCAGGCGGCTCCCTCTTCCTCGGGCGGTCCCCGCCTCGGCCTGATCATCGGGATCGTCGCCGCGGTGGCGATCGTGGCGGCGGTGGCCTGGCTGGCGCTCAAGTAACGCCGGCAGGGCGAGCAACGCCGGTAAGGCGAACCCCGCGGACTCGACCGTCGCCCGGTCGACGCCGAGTGCGCCGATGACGTGCGTCCCGAAGGTCACGGTGCCCGAACGCACGCCCGCTCCCTGGAAGGTGAGGGTCACTCGTCGTACGACCGGCCTCGGCGCCCCCGGGTGACGAGGCGCGCGTACCCGTGCCGCTCGGGCGGGGGTCCCGGCTGCCCCGCGAAGTGACGCCCGCGGTCGGTCGGGTTCCCGGCGCCGACGGACTGCCGACCGCCGACTGCCGATCGTCGCCGTCGAGCGGCACGCACGACGGCCGCCGACGCGCCCAGCAGGGCGCACCGACGGCCATGTGTCCGTGCGGGACGGGTCGCTCGAAGCATCGCGCCATGGTGGCTGACGCCCCGTCGAACAGGAAGCTCCGCGCGGAGCTTCCGTCAGTCCGAGATCAGGCCTTCCCGAAGCTGCGCCAGCGTCCGCGTCAGCAGCCGGGAGACGTGCATCTGCGAGATGCCGACCTCCTCGCCGATCTGCGACTGGGTCATGTTGGCGAAGAAGCGCAGCATGATGATCTGGCGCTCGCGCGGCGGGAGCTTGGCCAGCAGCGGCTTGAGCGACTCCCGGTACTCCACGCCCTCCAGTGCCGTGTCCTCGTAGCCGAGGCGGTCCGCGAGGGAGCCCTCGCCGCCGTCGTCCTCGGGGGCCGGGGAGTCGAGCGAGGAGGCGGTGTACGCGTTGCCGACCGCGAGGCCGTCGACGACGTCCTCCTCGGACACGCCCAGGACCACGGCGAGTTCGGGGACGGTCGGGGAGCGGTCCAGCTTCTGGGCGAGCTCGTCGCTGGCCTTGGTGAGGGCCAGTCGCAGCTCCTGGAGGCGGCGCGGGACGCGGACCGACCAGGACGTGTCGCGGAAGAAGCGCTTGATCTCGCCGACGACGGTCGGCATCGCGAACGTCGGGAATTCGACGCCCCGTTCGCAGTCGAAGCGGTCGATCGCCTTGATCAGGCCGATGGTGCCGACCTGGACGATGTCCTCCATCGGCTCGTTGCGGGAGCGGAAGCGGGCGGCCGCGTAGCGCACCAGCGGGAGGTTGAGCTCGATGAGGGTGTCCCGTACGTACGCGCGCTCGGGGCTGGTCTCGTCGAGTGCGGCGAGCCGCAGGAAGAGGGAGCGGGACAGGGTGCGTGTGTCGAGAGCTCCCGAGGTCGGGAGGGCCGGGGCCGGCGCGGCCTCGACGGCCGTTACGTCGTCGAGTGCGGGCGCGGGCTCGCTCTTTGTGAGCGTGAGCACCTTCGAGCTGCCCTGGTCTGCGGACATGCCACCCCCTTTGGGTCGCGGGACGGTACGGCGAACGCTCCGTCGAGGAACGTTTGCCTTCACCTGAATACCGGAGCCGAAGCCACGGCAAACGCGCTTCCGGCAGAATGTCACATGTCGGCAACACGCTGTAGTGACATGTCGACATGCGAGACGTGAATACGCCCAGGAAGAAGGGGGTCTGACGGTATTTCGGACCAGAAAGGGCGGGATCCGCGCTGGTGAGCGATTCAGCCGTACTGGTGATGACTCGATCGTTTACGCGATTGGGCGGCGATTAGGCGTCGATCCTGTTCGCGGAACGCAGTCGCTGAAAGCTACGCGCGAGTAGCCGCGAGACGTGCATCTGGGAGACGCCGAGTTCCGCGCTGATCTGTGACTGGGTGAGATTGCTGTAGTAGCGCAGCAGCAGAATTCGCTGTTCCCGCTCCGGCAGCTGAACCAGCAGATGCCGTACGAGATCCCGGTGCTCCACGCCGTCCAGGGCCGGGTCCTCGTAGCCGAGCCGGTCCAGCAGTCCCGGCAGCCCGTCGCCCTCCTGGGCGGCCTCCAGCGAGGTGGCGTGGTACGACCGTCCGGCCTCGATGCAGGACAGCACATCCTCCTCGGAGATGCGCAGCCGCTCGGCGATCTCGGAGGTCGTCGGGGTGCGCCCGAAGGCCGTGGTCAGGTCCTCGGTCGCGCCGTTGACCTGCACCCACAGCTCGTGGAGCCGGCGCGGGACGTGGACGGTGCGGACGTTGTCGCGGAAGTACCGCTTGATCTCGCCGACGACGGTCGGCATCGCGAAGGTCGGAAACTGCACGCCACGGTCCGGGTCGAAGCGGTCGATGGCGTTGATGAGCCCGATGGTGCCGACCTGGATGACGTCCTCCATCGGCTCGTTGCGGGAGCGGAAGCGGGCGGCCGCGTAGCGCACGAGCGGGAGGTTGGCCTCGATGAGCGCCCCGCGCACCCGGTCGTGCTCCGGCGTGCCCGGCTGCATCCCCTTGAGCCGGCCGAACAGCACCTGCGTGAGCGCCCGGGTGTCGGCGCCGCGACTGCGCCCGGGTGTGGCGGTCGCGGCTTCGACGACTTCCGTGGCTTCGACGACTTCCGCGACTTGGACGACTTCCTTGGGCGGCGCAGTACTGGCCGACACGGTCAACGCCACCTCTTCATCGGTCTTCATCGGTCAACTCATCCATCAAAAGCGGTCATAGCATCACAAGACATGTGCACTGTGTGCAAGCACCGCATAACGCCGTGTTGAGCGAAGGGTTGGCGCATAAGACGCAAAAGAGCCCTTCGCCGTTCCGGCGGAGGGCTCAGATGTGCGGGAGTTCAGTACTCGTAGTCGGCGATCACCCAGGTGGCGAACTCTGCCCACAGGGCGACGCCCGCCTGGTGGTCCGGGTGCTCGACGTACCGGCGCAGCGCGGCCACGTCGTCGAAGCCGGAGTTGATGGCGAAGTCGTAGGCGATGGGGCGGTCGCTGAGGTTCCAGCCGATCTCCCAGAAACGGATCTCGGGGATCGTGCCGGGCAGCGCGCGGAAGGCCTCGACGCCCTTCACGACCCGCGGGTCGTCGCGCTCGACACCCTCGGCGAGCTTGAAGAGGACCAGGTGGCGGATCATGTGCGCTCCTCCTACTTTGCCCCGTCGGCGAGCCAGGTGAAGAAGTCGCCGACGGACTTGGCGGCGTCCGATATGCCCTCGAAGGCTATCTGGACGTAGTCGGCGGCCTTGGCCGGGTCCGTGATGATCACGTAGAGCACGAAGACCACGAGAGCGTAGACGGCGATCTTCTTCGAGTTCACCGCCATCGCGGCCTCCCTGTTCCCCTGTCACTGATACGCCCGACGAGCGCACATGATCGCACGAAGGGCCCCGTCTTACGACGGGGCCCTTCTGAAGCGGTAGCGGAGGGATTTGAACCCTCGGTGACTTGCGCCACACTCGCTTTCGAGGCGAGCTCCTTCGGCCGCTCGGACACGCTACCGAGGGAGACCTTACAGCAAGGTGCGGCGTGGTTTGAAATCGGTATTCGGGCGGGACAGGCCGTCAGCGGGAGCGGAAGAAATCGGTCAGCAGACGGGCGCACTCCTCGGCGAGCACGCCCTCGATCACCTCGGGGCGGTGGTTGAGCCGCCGGTCGCGGACGACGTCCCACAGGGAGCCGGCCGCGCCCGCCTTCTCGTCGCGGGCGCCGTAGACCACCCGGTCCACTCGGGACTGCACGAGCGCGCCCGCGCACATCGTGCAGGGCTCCAGGGTCACGACGAGCGTGCAGCCGGTCAGCCGCCACTGCCCGAGCTCGGCGGCGGCCCGGCGGATCGCCAGGACCTCCGCGTGCGCGGTCGGATCGCCGATGGCCTCGCGTTCGTTGTGCCCGGCCGCGAGGACGGTCGTACCGTCCGGGCCCAGCACGACCGCGCCCACCGGCACGTCGGCGTCGGCCCGCCCGGCCTCGTCCAGTGCGAGCCGCATGGCGGCCCGCCAGCGGTCGCGTACCGGGTCGGGTGTCGTTCCCGTGGTCGGTGAGGTCAGCGGACGGCCTCCAGGACCTCCGAGGCGCCGAGGGCCTCGGCGATCTCGGTGACCGCGTCCTGCGACAGCGACTTCAGCTCCTTCTCGCTGACGCCGAGGTCGTCGAGGATCCGGATGTCACCGACCGGACCGTGCGGTACGAGCTCGCCGGAGCCGCCGGTCTCCTCGGCGTCTTCGTCGTCCTCGTCCTCACCGTCCTCGGTGCCGTCGAGGTCGAGGGCGTCCAGGTCGGGCTCGTCGTCCTCGTCGGGATCCCTGCCGAGCAGTTCGGCGGTGAGCAGGATCTCGCCGTACGAGCTGCGGGCGGCGGCTGAGGCGTCCGAGACGTAGATGCGCGGGTCCTCCTCACCGTCGATGCGGACGACGCCGAACCAGGCGTCCTCCTGCTCGATCAGCACGAGCACCGTGTCCTCGTCGGGAGAGGCTTCCCGGGCCAGGTCGGCCAGATCCGACAGGGTCTCCACATCGTCGAGCTCCGTGTCGCTCGCTTCCCACCCGTCTTCGGTGCGCGCGAGCAGTGCGGCGAAGTACACCGTGACTCTCCCACTGGTCATAGGCGTGCCGGTTGGGGGTCCCCCCGGCGGAGGTTGCGGGCGGGGAGAGCTGTGCTCCGAGCCCACCCACTCGGAATCGTGGCAGAAACATGGCGCTCAGGGGACGTCTTCGGCTCCCTGTGTGTCCGGCTGCCGCCGATCTCGTGGCAGCGCAGGGTCCGTCGAGGTCTCACCAGCGCACTCGTTGCCGCCAACAGCGGATCGTACGCGGCTTTCCCGGGCGGCCGAGCACGGCCACCCGCACAACGCCCGACGACCCCGCGATCTTCCAACTCGTCGGTGCTGTCGGCGTGTCCCTGCGCTCATCGGGCCTTTGGTGCGGGTGTCACAGGCCCTACCAGCGGAAGGTCCGCATGCGCATCGCATGCCGCAGGCGGGCTGTCTTCGCGCGGCGGGGCTGGACCCGGTCCCGCAGTTCGCGGGCCTCGGTCAGGTCGCGCAGGAACTGGGCGCGGCGTCGGCGGCGCTCGGCGTCGGTCGTCCGAGCCGACGCCTCCTCTCGGGTATCGCGGTCAGGCATAGGCACACCACCCTGGTACGTCCCTCCCACTTTCCCCCTGATGGGCGGTTTGATGCCAGGGCAAGGCACAACGGAGCGGCGCACTGTCGCCGGTTACTGTTAGCGCCATGCGTCTCCACGTCGTCGACCACCCTCTGGTCGCCCACAAGCTCACAGCGTTGCGCGACCAGCGCACCGACTCCGCGACCTTCCGCCGTCTCGCCGACGAGCTGGTCACCCTGCTCGCCTACGAGGCCACGCGTGACGTGCGCACCGAGCAGGTCGACATCACGACGCCGGTGGCCTCGACCACGGGCGTCAAACTCTCCCACCCGCGCCCGTTGGTCGTCCCGATCCTGCGGGCCGGCCTCGGCATGCTGGAAGGCATGGTCCGGCTGCTGCCGAGCGCCGAGGTGGGCTTCATGGGCATGATCCGCGACGAGGAGACGCTCCAGGCCTCCACATACGCCACCCGCATGCCCGAGGACCTCTCGGGCCGCCAGGTGTACGTCCTCGACCCGATGCTCGCCACCGGCGGCACCCTGGTCGCGGCGATCCGCGAGCTGATCAAGCGCGGCGCGGACGACGTCACCGCCGTGGTCCTGCTCGCCGCCCCCGAGGGCGTCGAGGTCATGGAGCGCGACCTCGCGGGCGCCCCGGTCACAGTCGTCACCGCCTCGGTCGACGAGCGCCTGAACGAGCACGGCTACATCGTGCCGGGCCTGGGTGACGCGGGGGACCGCATGTACGGGGCGGCCGAGTAGTAGTCCAGTACTCCAGCAGACCGGCTACTCGCGTACGAGCCAGTCCGGTACTCGCGTACGACCTTCAGCAGTCCTTCTTCGACGAGGTGGACGTCGGCTGAGGCGCGGCCAGTGCGGCCAGTGCCTTGTCGGCGTCCGCCTCGCTGTTCAGGCTCTTGTAGCCGTCGCCGATGACCAGGTCGAGCTCGGTGCCCTTGCGGGCGGCGTCCGTGCGGCGCTCGGCCGTGGAGAGCTGGGTGGCGAGGACCGGCAGCGAGGTGTTCAGGGAGGACGCGGGGCCGAGCAGTATCCCGGTGCCCTTGACCTTCTTGTCGAACTCCTTGGACGCGTTGCCCACGTCACCGATCTTGAAGCCGCGCTTCTTCAGCTCGTCCGCGGCCTTCTTGGCGAGGCCGCTGCGGGCCGTCGCGTTGAACACGTTGACCGTGATCTGGGCGGGCTTGACGACGGCACCGGCGGACGCGGAGGCTGACGGGGTCGCCCGGGTGCCGCAGTCCCCCTTGGAACCGGCCGCCGCGGCCTTCTTGCCGTCGCCGGAGAAGACGTCGATGAGCTGCAGGGTGCCCCAGCCGACCAGCCCGAGCGCGGCGACGGAGGCCACCAGCCCGATCACGAATCTGCCGCGCCGCCGGGGTCGGCGCATGCGGGGGTACTTGTCTCCCTTGATCCGGTACTGGCGGCCCATGCCGGGGGGAGTCAGCATGCTCATGAGCGCAGCGTAGTGCGCCCGGGCGACGATTCCTACTAGATGATCATTGGACGAGGTGCAGGAGAACCCGAAAGGGCCAACCCCCACTCACCGAGCCACTGAAAGAGGCCTCGGCCCAGCCTTCAGTCCAGCTCGAGCACGCGCGCGTGCAGCACCTGGCGCTGCTGGAGCGCCGCGCGGACCGCGCGGTGCAGGCCGTCCTCCAGATACAGGTCCCCCTGCCACTTCACGACGTGCGCGAAGAGGTCGCCGTAGAAGGTGGAGTCCTCGGCGAGCAGGGTTTCCAGATCGAGCTGGCCCTTGGTCGTCACGAGCTGATCGAGGCGGACCGGGCGCGGCGCGACGTCCGCCCACTGCCGGGTGCTTTCCCGGCCGTGGTCGGGGTACGGCCGGCCGTTTCCGATGCGCTTGAAGATCACACGGAAAGCCTACCGGCCAAGACCTTCCGGGCGCAGCCATGGAGACGGAGTGCGGGCCCGGAAAAGACGCACTAAACCAGGGCAAACAGGAAGTGGCGCCTGAGATCACTGGCAGCAAAACCGTTCCGCCTGACCCGCTCCGGGGCGGGGACCTGTCCGCCGCGGCACGGCGGAGGCGGTACCCCGCCTCCGCCTCGGGTCAGCGGCCCTGTTCCTTCGGGGACCGCTGCGGCGTCGCTTCCTTCGCCTGCGGAACCTGGGGTTTCGGTGCGTTGCGTGCGGCCTCGGCGCGCAGGAGGGCGCGCAGGACCGCGTACGGGTCGATCGCCATGTGAGTCTTCCTTGTTCCTTGCGTCGTACTGAGGGGCCGGAGGGCGAGAGCCGGCTGTGTCAGCAGCGCAGGACCACCGAGCGCAGGGCGCGCAGGGCGGGCGAGGTGCCCGGTGGCGCAAGCCGGGGGCGGGCGATCGGGGTGGCGGGCGCCGGGTCCGGGAAGGGCGCGGGCCGCAGCGGTACGACGGGACGCCCGGCCCCCCGGCCCACCGGGCGCAGCACGGTGTCCAGGACGTCGTACTCGAAGACCACCGAGCCGCCCTCGGTCGCCACCGCCGAGACGGGCATCGCCTGTGCGCCCGCGTGCGCGCCCGGCACGAACAGGGCGAGCAGCAGGACGAGCACCCGCAGCCAGGCATGCCGACCGGCGGGTCCAAGGGCTTGCGGTGCGGCGGTGCTCACGGGAGTTCATCTCCCCGGGCGGCGCACGTGGTTCATCCCACCGGCGGTGAGAACCACCCGCTCGGCGTACACCCCGGGCGGGCCACCCGTACCGACGGCTACTTCTTGGCGGCCTTCGCCACCGCCTTCATCTCCTGCTTGTGCGCCCGCACCTTGGTCAGCGACTCGGGCCCGGTGATGTCGGCGACGGAACGGAAGGACTTCGGCTCGCCGTAGGCGCCCGCGGCCTCACGCCAGCCCTTGGGCTGCACGCCGAGCTGCTTGCCGAGCAGGGCGAGGAAGATCTGCGCCTTCTGCTTGCCGAAGCCGGGCAGTTCCTG
Organism: Streptomyces sp. NPDC006602; assembly: GCF_042870385.1. NCBI lineage: Bacteria > Bacillati > Actinomycetota > Actinomycetes > Kitasatosporales > Streptomycetaceae > Streptomyces > Streptomyces sp. NPDC006602. The sequence goes on from NZ_JBIAHG010000005.1 coordinate 460,691, forward strand.
CAGGCGGCGCAGCAGTTCCCGCCCGTCGGCCACGCCCTTCCAGACGAGCTCGGGGTTCCCGTCGTAGTGCTCGACGAGGTACTGGCACAGCTGGTGGATGCGCTTCGCCATCGACCCCGGGTAGCGGTGCACGGCCGGCTTCTCCGACAGGAGCGCGGCGAAGGCCTCCGGGTCCTGCGCGGCGATCTCGTGCGCGTCCAGGTCGTCGGCGCCGAGCCGGTTCGCGATCGTGCGGGGCCCCTTGAACGCCCACTCCATCGGGACCTGCTGGTCCAGCAGCATCCCGACCAGCGCGGCGAGCGGGGAGCGCCCGAGAAGTTCGTCGGCCTCGGGGTCCTGGGCGAGGTGAAGGGTGACGTCCATGCCCCGATCATCGCGCGTACGCGGTCAGCTCGCCCGCCAGTACCCCAGTGCGTGCATGCGCTGCTTGGGAAGACCCAGCTCCTTGCGGACGTACGACGAGAGCGTCCGGGTCGTCGCCGTGTCGCAGGCGATCCAGACGTGCGGCTGCGGGCGGGCCTACGCAGCGGTCTGAGGACCGCGCCTTCCCAGCCGTGCCCTGCCCCATCGTGTCTTCACCCTTCGCGTACGATTCCACCATCATTTAATTAGGCAAGCCTAACCTAAAGGACAGAAGGGGCACAGGGGTGATCACCGAGATCTACCGCGACGCCTGGGGGATCCCCCATCTCCGCGCCGGCAGCGCGGGTGCGCTCGCCCGTGCCCAGGGCCAGGTCACCGCCCGCGACCGGGCCTGGCAGCTGGAGGTGGAGCGACACCGCGCACAGGGCACCTCGGCCGCCTTCCTCGGCACCGAGGCCCTCGCCTGGGACCGGTTCGCGAGACAGGCCCGCCTCGACGACACCGCCGGACGCTGCTTCACCGCCCTGGAGAGACGGGACCCGCAGACGGCGGACTGGGTGCGTGCGTACGTCGACGGCGTGAACGAGGGGCTCGCGGGGGCCGATGCCCCCGAGTTCGCCCGCGTCGGCCTTGAGCCCGGCCGCTGGGAGCCCTGGACCCCGCTCGCCGTCTGGCTCGCCACGCACATCCTCTTCGCCGGCTTCCCCGCCAAGCTCTGGCGCGAAGAGGTCGTCCGGCACCTGGGAGCGGACGCCGTCCGCTTGTTCGCCACCGACGGCCCCGGCACCTCCGGCAGCAACGGCTGGCTGGTCGGCGGCGAGCGCACCACCACCGGCGCGGCGATCATCGCGGGCGACCCGCACCGCTTCATCGAGGACCCCGGCGTCTACCAGCAGATCCACCTCTCCTGCCCCGAGTTCGACGTCGTCGGTCTCGCCGTCCCCGGCGTCCCCGGCATCGCCCACTTCGGCCACACCGGCACGGTCGCCTGGGCCATCACCAACGCCATGGCCGACTACCAGGACCTCTACCGCGAGAGGCTGCGCCGCACCGGCGCCGGCGTCGAGGCGCTCGGCCCGGACGGCGTCTGGCGCCGGGCCGCCCGGCACACGGAGACCGTGCGGGTGGCCGGGGAGGCGCCGGTCGAGGTCGAGGTCATCGAGACGGACCGGGGCCCGCTGATCGCCGGCGGCCCCGAGGGACTCGATGACGGCACCCCGCTCGCGATCAGCCTCCGCCACCCGCCCCGCGTCACCGAGGACCTCGGCTTCGGCGCCCTGCTGCCCCTGCTGCGGGCCCGCACGGTGGGCGATGTGGACCAGGCCCTTGACCAGTGGGCCGAGCCCGTCAACGTCGTCCAGGCCGCCGACACCGCGGGCGGCCTGCTGCACCGCGTCGCGGGCCGGGTGCCGCTGCGCTCCGAGGCCAACCGCACCCGCCTGGTCCCCGCCTGGGAACCCGGCCACGACTGGCGGGGCCGGCACGATGCGCCCCGCGCCGGCCTCACCGATGGTGTCGCCGTGATGGCCAACCAGCGCGGACCGGCGGCCCCCCTCGGCGTCGAGTTCGCCGCGACCCACCGCGCCGACCGCATCACCGCCCTCCTCACGGAGAAGGACCGCTGGTCGTCCGCCGACATGCCGGTGATCCACATGGACACCCGGCTCGCCTCCGCCGTACCCCTGCTGGACCACCTGGAAGCGCTGGACGGTCTGACCCCCGAGGCCGCCGCCCTCCGGGACACGCTCCTGCGCTGGGACCGCCACATGGACGCCGACAGCACGGACGCGGCCCTGTACGCGGCGGTGCGCGGTGCGGTCGTACGCCGGCTCGCGGCGCACCCGGCGTTCGCCGCGCTGACCTCTCCTCCCGCGTACCCCGAGGTCTTCCTGCCGTGGCTCGCGCTCGTCCCGCGAATCGGCTTCGCGCTGGAACACCTGCTGCGGGCCGAGGAGTTGTACGGCATCGACCGCGCGGAGATCGTCCGGGCGGCGGTCGAGGAGGTCGCCTCGGGGGACCTTCCCGGCACCTGGGGCGACACGCACCGACTGTTCGCCTGGCGGGCGCTCACCGACACCTCCGACGAGGGTCCCGGCCTGTCCGGTGACCACGACTGCGTGCTGTGCACCTCCGCCGTGCCCGGCTGGACCGACGTCAGCGCGCGGGGGCCGGCCGCCCGTTACGTGTGGGACCTGGCCCGACGCGAGGACAGTTACTGGGTGGTCCCGTTCGGCGCCTCGGGTGTTCCCGGATCGCCCCACCACCGTGACCAACTCCCCTTGTGGCTCAGGGGAGATCTCGTACCGGTCGTCACCGACTGGGCACTGTTGAAGAAGGAGACCGATGTCTGAGGCGTACGCCCCCACCCGCGAGCCCGTCCACGAGCAGACCGTCGACGGCTTCGGCACCGTCCGTGTCCTGCCCCTCGACGCGCACGCCGACGCCGACGTCGTCCACGCCTGGGTGAGCGAGGAGCGGGCGTCCTTCTGGGGCATGAACGGCCTGAGCAAGGAGCAGGTCGCCGAGATCTACGCGCACATGGACACCCTCGACACCCACCACGCCTTCCTGGTGGAGAAGGACGGCGAACCGGTCGCGCTGCTGCAGACCTACGAGCCGGAGGCGGACCGCGTCAGCGAGTGCTACGAGGTGCGGCCCGGCGACATAGGCGTCCACCTGCTGCTGGCGCCCGCCGGGCCGGACGGCGGGCGTCCCGGCTGGTCCTCGGTGCTGCTGACCGCCGTCACGTCGTACGCGCTGCTCGGCCTGGACCGCGGCCGGGTCGTGGTCGACCCCGACGTGCGCAACGAGAGGGCGATCGCGCGCTTCCTGAAGCAGGGCTTCGAGGCGGGCCCGGCGGTCGTCCTGCCGGAGATCGACATTCCGGACGTGTACCTGCCGGAGAAGCGCGCTCAACTCGCCTTCCTGAACCGCGAGGTAGCCTTCCCGGCGTGACCCCGGACGACCTCGTCGCCCACTACGGTCTGGAGCCCATCCCCCGCGAGGGCGGGCTGTTCCGGCGTACCTGGGCGGGACCGCAACTGCCGGACGGCAGGCCTCAGGGCTCGGCGATCGTCGCCCTGCTCACCGCGGACGACTTCTCGGCCCTGCACCGCCTGCCCACCGACGAGATCTGGCACTTCTACCTGGGCGACCCGCTGGAACTCCTGCTCCTGGCCCCGGACGGGACGGCCCGCACGTCCGTCCTGGGGCCGGACGTACTCGGCGGCCAGCACCCCCAGCTCACCGTCCCCGGCGGCACCTGGATGGGCGGCCGGGTGGCGGCGGGCGGGGCGTGGACCTTCTTCGGCTGCACGATGGCCCCCGGATTCACCTACGAGGACTACGAGCACGGGAACGCGGCGGAACTGGCGGCGCGTTATCCGTCGCAGGCCGAGCGGATCGCGGGACTGTGCCGTCCATGAGACTCCTCGAAGGACACGTGGCCCTGGTCACCGGCGCGGGCGGCGGCATCGGACGGGGCATCGCCCTGCGGTTCGCCGAGGAGGGCGCGGCGGTCGCCCTGCACTGCCGTACGGCGGTGGAGGCGGCGAGCGACATGGCGTCCCGTATCCGGGACTCCGGCGGGCGGGCCGTCGTGCTGCGGGCGGATCTGGACGACGAGGACGCGTGCGCGGGCCTGGTGCGGGAGGCCGCGGAATGGGGCGGGGGCCGGCTGACGGCGCTGGTCAACAACGCGGGCGTCCAGCCGACGCGGGGGCTGGCCGGAATGACGGTGGCCGAGTGGCGGGCGGTCGTGGACACGAACCTGTCGAGCGTGTTCGCGTGCACACAGGCGGCGGTGGAGGTGATGCGGGCGTCGGGAACGGGACCGGGAGGGGGCTCCGGCTCCGGTTCCGTGACCCACATCGCGTCCATCGAGGCGAGTCACCCGGCCGCCGATCACGCCCACTACGCCGCCTCCAAGGCGGCCGTGGTGATGCACGCGCGGGCGGCCGCCCTGGAGTACGGCCCGTACGGCATCCGCGTCAACACGGTCTCGCCCGGGCTGATCCACCGGGAGGGCCTGGCGGAGGCCTGGCCGGAGGGCGTACGACGATGGGAGCGGGCGGCGCCGCTCGGCCGGCTGGGGCGCCCGGAGGACGTCGGCGACGCGTGCGTGTTCCTGGCGTCGCCGCTCGCGTCCTGGATCACCGGGCAGGACCTGGTGGTGGACGGAGGGGTGACGGCGCGGCCGACCTGGTGAGCGTTCCGGCACCGGCATCCGTATCTTTCCGGAGGCGGCGAGTCCACAGACGGAGAAGAGACGTGGAGCGTGACGGTGAGCGCAGGTCAGGTCTCGGGTCGAGCTTCCGGCCAGGCCCCCAGTCAGGTCTCAGGGCAGGCAGACGGCGCCGGGGGCTTCAAGGGCTGGTGCTGCTGGGCACCGTGCTGGTCCTGCTCCTCCTCGGCAGCGCGGGACCCGCGTCGGCCCACGCCGCCCTCCGCGCCACCGACCCCGAGGACGGAACCGTCCTCAAGTCGGCCCCGCGCCACCTCACCCTCACCTTCACCGAGTCCGTAGGCCTGCTCGAGGACTCCTTCCGCGTCCTGGACCCCGACAACCACCGCCTGCGCCTGGGCAGCGCCGAGCACGCGCCGGAGGGCTCCGACACGGCCCGGGTCACCCTGCCCGCGAAGCTCGCCGAGGGCACGTACGTGGTGGCCTGGCGGGTGGTGTCGGCGGACAGCCACCCGGTCTCGGGCGCGTTCACGTTCTCGGTGGGCAAGCCCTCCGTCACCACGGCGACGGTGGACACGGGCCCGGTCGAGAACCCGGCCACGGCCGGCCTCTACAACATCGCCCGCTACCTGGCCTACCTGGCCGTGGCGTTGCTGATCGGCACGGCGGTCTTCATGACGGCCTGCCGACCCCCGGACCCGGCTCCCCTGCACAGGCTCCTGAAGGCCGGCTGGTGGACCCTGCTGGCGGCCACCGTGGCCCTCCTGGTGCTGCGCGCCCCGTACGAGTCGGGCACGGCCCCGGCCTTCGACCCCGCGGCCTTCACCCGCACCCTCACCACCCGCCCCGGCCTGGTCCTGCTGGCCCGCCTGGCCCTGCTCCTGCCGGCCGCCTTCTTCGTCGTACGACTGCTGCGGCGCGAGCCGCTGTCACGGGCCCGGCTCGCCGCGGGCACCGCCCTCGGCGTCGGCCTGGCGCTGACGTGGTCCGCCGGCGAGCATGCGTCGGCCGGCATCCAGGTGCCGGTGGCGATGACGTCGTCCGCCCTGCACGTCCTGGCGATGGCGGTGTGGCTGGGCGGTCTGACGGCGCTGCTGACCACGCTGTACAAGTCGTCGTCGGCCGTCCCGCCCGCGGTGGTCAGGAGATTCTCCCGCCTGGCCTTCCGGTCGGTGACCGTCCTGGTCGTCACCGGCGTCTACCAGTCCTGGCGCGGCCTCGGCTCCTGGAACGCCCTCACCGACACCACGTACGGCCGCCTCCTCGTCGCCAAGCTCATCGCGGTGGTGCTCCTGCTGGTCATGGCGGACATGTCACGGCGATGGACGGCGCGGCTGGCGCAGGTGGAGGCGGCCGTACCCGAACGGGTGCCGGAGCCGGTGGGCGGCCCACCGCTGCCCCCTTCGGAACCCGCCACCGCCCCCGCCACCTCGACCCCTACTCATGCCGGCCTGCGCCGCTCCGTACTGGCCGAAGTCGCCGTCGGCGTGGTGGTCATGGTGCTCACGACCGTCCTCACCGGCACTCTTCCGGGCCGAGCTGCCGCCGAGGCCGCCGAAACGGCGTCGACGACCGGCGTGCCCACCGCGTCCGTGACCACCATCCCCTTCGCCGTCGGCTCCGCCCGCGGCAAGGTGCAGATCACCCTCGACCCGGGCCGCACCGGCGACAACTCGGTCGAGGCCGTGGTCCTCACCCCCGACGGGGGCCTGGCCACCGTCCCGGAACTCCGCCTCTCCCTCACCCTCCCCGCCCAGGACATCGGCCCGATCGACGCCGAACTCACCGACAAGGGCGGCTACTGGGGCACGAGTTCGCTCAACCTCCCCCTCGCCGGCGACTGGATGATGAAGGTGACGGTCCGGGTCTCGGAGATAGACCAGGTGAGCGAGTCGAAGACGGTGCGGATCGCGGGCTAGGGAAGGGCCGGCCGGCGTCCTCGGGGACGAGCAGGCGGTCCATCGTCTCGGCGGCGCGTACGGCGGAGTCGGCGCAGCAGTTGTTGAAGAGGACGTGGAGTTGGCCGACCTGTTCGGCGAGGGCGCGTAAGCGCGGCGCCCACTCCTCGAGTTCGGCGCGCGCGTAGTCGTGGCGGAAGCGGTCTTCCTTGCTGCCGGTCCCCCAGGCGGTACTGCGCCCGTGGAACCGTACGACGGACAGGCGCGGCGTGGTCACCGGGGTGACGGGCGGTATGGAGGAGGGCAGCGTCCGGGCCATGTCGACACCGACGGCGGCGAAGCCGAGGCGAGTCAGCAGAGCACGGGTCGTCTGCTCCCGTTCCTCCCGCCACCACGCCGGATGCCGGAACTCCACGGCGACCGGCCAGCCCGCCGTCCGCACCGCGCACTCCTCCAGGAACGCCTCGGCCCGCGCCCCCGGCCGGAGCCACGGCGGAAACTGAAACAGCACGCTCCCGAGCCGCCCGGCCATCCCTAACGGCTCGATCCCGGCGGTGAACCGCGCCCACACCTCGTCGAGCACGCCAGGATCCCCGGCATCGGCGGGCAACCCGGCCGGCAGGGCACGTGCGCTGGTCGGATGCCCGGTGAGAAGTGAGAACGCCTTCACGTCGAACAGGAACCCGTCCGGCGTCCGCTCCACCCACAACCGACTGTTCCGCTCCCCGGGCAGCGCGTAGTAACCGGAGTCGACCTCCACGACGCGAAACCGCTCGGCGTAGTGCCGCAGCCGCCCCTCGGCGTCCCGCCGCCCGACGGGATACCAACCGCTGCCGACGAGCGCCCGATCGGTCCAGGAACACGTCCCGACGAGAATGTCACCCATGGGGCAGCGGTTACCCAGCCGACGGGGAGGGACGCGGTGTGCAGGACACTGTGAGGCATCGACTCGGGAAGGAACCCGGCATGATCATCTTCGGCACCAAGGGATACCTGTACCAGCTCGCCATACTGACGCTGGTGTGCGGCCAGTGCGGCAACCCCGCCGCGCACACGCTCAGGAAGCGCGTCACGAAATTCACGCTGTTCTTCGTGCCGCTGTTCCCGCTCTCCACGAAGTACGCGACGCAGTGCACCTTCTGCGGCGCGGAACAGAAGCTGACCAAGGAACAGGCGGAGCAGCTGCAGGCGCAGGCCGCGGGCGGGCACGCCGGTCAGCCGTACGGGCAGACACAGCAGCAGCCGTACCAGTCCTGACGGGTACGGCTGATCAGCCGGCGGGTTCGGCGGTCCAGGTGACGTGCGGTGGTGTGATCCGTGCGCACAGGGGGCCGCCGCATGCGTCGGTCAGACCGAGACGTGCGACCAGCAGGCCGTCGGGTGCGGCGGCGGCGAGTACGTCCGCGGGGACGGCGTCCAGCATGAGCTTGCCGCGGCGGAACATCGTGAAGAGGCCGGCCTCGTCGACTGTGCCCCACGACAGGTAGACGAACCGGTGCCCCAGCCGGTTCTGCACATAGGGGCCCGTCACCTCGATGCCGGTCGGCGAGGTGACCGCCGTGCACTCCAGGGTCCAGGTGGCCGACGTGGCATCGCCGCGCTGCGGGTCGAGCAGTTCGGCCGGCCGGTCGCGGCGCTGCACGGCGACGTGGATGTTGCCGTAGGCGGGAGCGGAGCCGTCGGCGAGGGCCGGGCGGGTGAGGCCGGGCAGGTCGAAGGCGTCGATACGGATGCGCATGTCCGCCATCATCCGCTGTGTCGAACGCCGGTGCCTCTCCCTCATTCGGGCACGCTCATCACAGTGCACAGGAGCCCAGCCACTGCCTACGCTCTGCGCCAGGTGCTGAGCAGTCCCTCGGGGCCGTACGCCGCCTGGAGTCCTGAACAGCTGACTCCGTTGCGGGAGACCGCCACGAGCGGCACGGGCTCGTCAGTGATCGCCGCCCGGTGCTTCTGCAGCGTGGCCAGGTCGTGGCTGTCGAACGCGGAGTTCTCAAGCCACTTGACCGAGCCGAGGAAGAGCAACTGCCTGGCCACCGGCTGCCGGTCGGCACCCACCAGGTCGATTTCGACGTCGTTGCTGCGGGTCCAGTACGCGCCGATCGCCGGGGCGGCGGGCAGGAACGCGTCCGGAAGGAGGCGGGCGAGGGATTCCCGGAGGAGGGGTTCGATCGCACGCCCCCGCCAGCTTGTCCACTGCTCCTTGATCCGGCTCAGTGTGAGATCTCCCCGCATCCGCTCGATCTCCGCCATGTGCGGATCCAGAAACGTGAGCCAGAAGCGCAGGTAAGGGTCGGCCACTCGGTAACGGCGTTCCTTCGACGGTCGCAGCGAGAGTGGTAGCTCGGCGGCCACCACCCGCTTCTCTGTCAGGACATCCGTGGCTCGGGTGAGAGTGGTGTGGGCGATCCCGCCGGCCGCGCGCGCGATGTTGGTGAAGGTTCGCTCCCCGGATCCGATGGCCCGCAGGACCTCCCTGCTCATCGCCTGCGGTGGAAACTCCGCGGCCAGCGACCGCTCGGCGGAGACCAGGAGCGCCGAGATCGGGTTGTCCAGCGAGTCGCGGAGAAACTCCCAGACATCCGCTCCGGGCCGCCACTCCGCACAGATCAGCGGGAGACCGCCTGTGACCAGGGCGGCGTCGAAGGCGGCCGCTGGCTCGAGCCCGAGCATCTCGCCGATGTCGGCAGGGTTCAGCGGCCCCACGACCATTTCCCGGCCCCGCTGATGGAAGGGGCGGTCGTAGCTGTTCAGCGTCTCCATCATCGACAGGTCGGATCCGACCAGGAGGAGCAGTACGGGTTTACGGCTGAGCAGGCGATCCCACGCCCGCTGGAGCATGCCCTCGAAGGCGTCGACGCGGTCCATGAGATACGGAACCTCGTCGATGACGACCACGCTCGGGCTGTCGTCGGGCAGGACCTCAGCAAGCAGCCTGAACGCCGCATTCCACTGCTCCGGACTCTCCTCCGAGAACAGTTCCCGCTCCGGCAGGGTGGATCTGACGACGGCGTCGAGCAGTTCCGTCAGTTCGTCCTCCGCAGTGCCGCCCGCCGCGGTGAAGAAGAGGTTCGGGGCCCCGATGCGCCGGAGGAACTCCTCGACGAGGCTGGACTTGCCGACCCGTCGCCTTCCGCGCATGAGGATGCATTGACCTGGTTTCGGTGATCCGACGGCGTCCTGAACCGCCTGGAAGGCGTTTCGCAGTACGCCCAGCTCCCGGTCCCGCCCGACGAAACGACGCATGAGAATACTCCCGCAGAAGATAGTATCGATAGAGATACTATCTCTGTCGCTACCATACTGGGCAACGCCATGGATGCGGGAGAGGGTGAAGAGTGACGGTGGTCGGGGGCTGCGCCGTCCGAAGGTGCTGGAGGAGTGCGCGCTGCTGATGACAGTCGGGTCGTGGTCGAGGCCAACGGAACCGAAGAAGGGCCCCACCGCGAACGGTGGGGCCCTTCGACATCGTGCCCGGTGAGGCACTGGCGGAGGATACGAGATTCGAACTCGTGAGGGGTTGCCCCCAACACGGGGGCGTTCTGACCTGGGGCGGAGCGGTCGGTGGAGGGGCTCCCGGATGCCGCTGGACGGAAGCGAATGAGACCAGAACTGAGACCACCGGCTGCTGGTTCTGGTTGCCGGTATCGGGCGCGTACCGCTGGAGGGCCGGGCCGGTGACGGCCGCGATGCCGGCATCCGGCCGGTATAAAGTGCCGGGGCACCAACCACGTAAAGGACCGTGGCCTTGACGACGATCCAGCAGAGTCGGGCGGGAAGACGGCAGGCCAAGCGCCGGATCCGCCCCCGGCGATCCCCGGCGGTACCCCTGTTGGTGCTGGGCTGGGCCGGTGCGGGAGCTGTGCTGTGGCTGTGGTGGCGGAACACCCCGGCCGTCCCCCTGACGACCGCCGAATGGCTGGTGGGCGCCGGCCGGATGACCGGGCTGCTGGCCGGCTATGCGATCGCCCTGACAATCCTGCAGATGGCGCGCGTTCCGGCGCTGGAGCGCCGGGTGGGCTCGGATCGGGTGGTGCGCTGGCACGCGATGACCGGCCGGTACGCGCTGTGCCTGACCGTGGCCCATGTGGTGCTGATCCTGTATGGGTATGCGATGCAGGCGGACCTGGGCATCGTGGCGCAGACCGTCTCGTTGGTGACCGGCTACCCCAGGATGATCGAGGCGACCGCCGGGACGCTGCTGCTGCTCCTCGTCGGCTTCGTCTCGGCCGGTGTCGTGCGGCGCCGCGTGCGCTATGAGACCTGGTACTACCTGCACTTGCTCACCTACGCCGCGGTCTACCTCGCCCTCTGGCACCAGTTGGCGACGGGCAACGAGTTCGTCGACGACACCGCCGCACGCATGGCCTGGTACGCCCTCTACATCGCGGTCGGCGCCCTGCTGCTGTGGTACCGGGTGCTCACCCCGGTGCGGCTCAACCTCCGGCACCGCATGCGGGTCGACTCGGTCGTGCCGGAGGCGCCGGGCGTGGTCTCCGTACTGATCCGGGGCCGGCGGCTGCACCGGCTGGGCGCCGAGGCGGGGCACTTCTTCCGCTGGCGGTTCCTGACCAAGGGGCTGCGGTGGACCGCGAACCCGTACTCGCTGTCGGCCCCGCCCCGGCCCGACCTGCTGCGGATCACCGTCAAGGCGGTCGGCGGGCACAGCGCGGCCCTGACCGGGCTGCGGCCGGGTACGCGGGTGTGGGCGGAGGGGCCGTACGGCGCCCTGACGGCCGCGCGCCGCAGCCGTGGCAAGGTGCTGCTGCTCGCGGGTGGCGCGGGCATCACCCCGCTGCGCGCGCTGTTCGAGACGCTGCCCGCGGCACCCGGTGATCTGACCCTGCTGTACCGGGTCCGAACCTCCGAGGAACTCGCGCTGCGAGGCGAGTTGGAGGCGATCGCGGACGCGCGCGGGGCGCGGTTGCTGTACGTGGTGAACAAACCGGACGGTCGCCGGACCGCGATCACCGCGAAGACACTGCGCAGGCTCCTGCCGGACATCGCCCGGCACGACGCGTACCTGTGCGGCCCGCCGGGACTGGCCGAGGGGTGGTACGCGGCGCTCCGCGAGGTGGGTGTTCCCGACCGGCGTATCCACTACGAATCCTTCGAGTTCTGAGTCCGGAGGCGTCCGTGAGCACAGTGCCTGTGTGACGCTCGTGGGACCGCATGCGCTGGAAGTTCCGTGAGGAAGACGCATCCGCTCCGCCGTATCGTGCTGGCCGGCGCCGCCACCGTCTCCACCATCGTGCTGCTGCTCGCGCTCAAGCCGAACTCGGACCCGGCGCTCGCCCAGCCCGAGCACACCCCCACGACCCACCCCACGGCGCACGCCTCCCCGTCGGCGTCCTCGGGCTCCCCGTCCGCTTCGGCGTCGCCGTCGAAGACACCCGAGAAGAAGCGCGCCTCGTCCTCCCCGAGCGTGTCGGCGTCACGGTCCGCGTCCCACGCCGCGGCCCCCACGAGGACCAGCAGCGCCCCCTCCGCCCCGAAGACCACGTCGGCAGCGCCCGCCACCCGTACCGTCACCGGTGCCACGGCCCAGACCAAGTACGGTCCGGTCCAGGTGCGGATCACGCTCACCGACGGCAGGATCACGAACGCGACCGCCGTTCAGTCCCCCTCCTCCTCGCCGAGGAGCGAGGAGATCTCCTCCACCGCGATCCCGAAACTCAACCAGGAGACGCTGGCGGCCCAGAGCGCGGACATCGACACGGTGTCCGGTGCCACGTACACCAGCGCGGGCTACAAACAGTCCCTGCAAAGCGCCTTGGACCAGGCCGACATCTGAGGCCGCGCCGCATGGTCACAAGTACGCGGTCGACGCCGCCGTGGCCGAGATGGCGCTGCGCACGGTCGGTATGGCCGATCCGTTGATCAAGCTGCTCCACCACGCTCGGTCGGGGACGTACGGGAGCTTTTCGACACACGAACCGCAGGGCTCGGCGAACCACTCCTCGATGCCGGGTGGGCGGCGAAGTGTTCGCGCCCAGGCGTTGTCAGAGTGACCTGGCAGGATCGGCGGCATGGACTACTGGCCGTACCCGCCGGTTGAGGGGGACCGTATCGATCCGTTCGACACCGCGCGGACGGACACGCAGTATGTGATCTTCGGTGGTCACCGGCCGACGTCTGCGTTCACCGATCCCGCCAGGTTCGACGATCCGGATCTGCACCTATGGATCCCGTGGGGATACAAGATCCTCCGTATGGCGCAGAAGGTGGCCGTCTTCCGGCACGGCGACGTCGTACGGGAATGGCCGGTGCTCCACCGCGACCCCCGCGTCGACCCGGTGGACCCGCCTGTCGGCGTCACCCTGTACCTGGACAACTGGCGGCGCAGCGTCTGCGGGTATCGGGTCTTGACCTCGCCGACTGGGATGACCGCGCCCGAAGACGCCTACGACCACGCCGACGCCATCGGGCTGGCCCGCACCGTCTCGCAGACCGAAGGCCGCGCCCTGGTGGTGTACATGTACGACGCCCGGAACTGGCACTGACGACTGAGACAATTTCGAGGTGGTCGACACCACGTCAATCGCGACAGAGGATGTTCGTCCGTCTTCCGGGAGCCTTGATGGCCGGTGATGGCAGGCGACCGGTCACGTGGGCCCAACTGCTCCGCAGCGTTTGTCGGATCGCCGTCCCGCGAGCCTCGCAGATGCGTGCCCCGCGCGCGTGAACCGGTCACGGGCGTCGAAGTTCGGCACTTGCCCCGCTGAGTGCCAGTACCTCGGACTCCGAGGTTCCGCCGCCGAACCCGTCAATGGCGTAGGACACCCAGGTGGCTGACCGGCTGACGTACAAGTTGGGGATCAGGACGGTCACGGCCCAGCTCACCTGCGCACCCGGAATCCTCAGCCGCGACTCCCATCGATCGTCCCAAAGCACCCACCGGACGGTGACGACGTCGTTGGCGGCCATTCCGGGATACGGGCCGATCCGGACGGTGGCGGGCCCGGTGAAGTCCGACTCCAAGTAGCCGTCGATCGCCTCATCGACGGTCGGCGGTGGCAGCAGGTCGGTCATCGAGCCCTCGGTCCGTCAGCGGGCATCGAGGCCGAGATGCGTGATGCTGGCAGCCACGCCCTACGACGACCCGCGCAAGGTGGTCCAGACGCTCGAACGCACCTGTGGGACCGGCAACTACCACTACGCCGCCCACTTGTAGGAACGGAACGAGAGCGATCCCCCGGCCAGGTTCGGAGTGCAGACCGACCGGAATGACTACCGGCCGCCGAGAGGAGGGTCACTTCGCCATGCCTGAGTTAAATGTCGTGAATGTCGGAAATAAATGAGACCAGAACTGAGACCGGGGCACGCCGAAGATCCCGGCAGCTGGAGCGGCCGGGATCTTCGTCTCGCCTGGTCAGGCGGCTGCGGAGGATACGAGATTCGAACTCGTGAGGGGTTGGCCCCAACACGCTTTCCTACTGTGGTGGTGGGGTGTTGGGGCGCGTGCGGGGTTGTTCACCTGCGTTCATGGGCGGTTGGCCGGTGGGGCGCACCCGGATCTTTGTCTCGTTTGAACGGCCGTGAACGGCTGAATGAGACGGAAACTGAGACGGGCCTCGCTGTGCTGATCTGGAGCGAGGCCATCGGGGCTACAGACCGAAGCGCCTCGTAGAGGTCGTCGTAGGCGCTCCAGCAGTCGACACTGCCATCGGACTGCCCATGCACCAGTCCTCATCGTTGACCGGCTTCACCAGACGCAGCCCATGGAACCCCAGGACGATCTCGGGATGGAGCCGTTCGCCTTCTCCCGGCCCGCCCACCAACGCCACGACGCGATCGGTGTCGAGAGCCACGGACTCCCGATTTCCGGAGACGTCGCGGATCTCCTCCAGAGTCCACCCTGCCGGTAGCTGCACGCCTGCCATCACATGATGATGACAGCTTCCGCGGCAGCCGAGTTGAGGCCCTCATGCCATCTCCGAGCACCGCTTTAGGAGTTCGATCAAGGCTCAGCTCGACCGTAGGACTGCGTGGACGCCTTGGCTGAGCGAGATCGCGCACGGCCCCTGCTGTACGCAGTCGTTGATGTCACTCTTGGATGTCAACCGATCAAGCCTTCTCAGCCTCGCAGCCTGCTTGCTGAGCATGCTTGGTGATCTCATTTGCAGCTGCCTGAAGCACGGCGACACGGGTGCCTTGGCTGTATCCAATGGCGAAGTGCGTTCCTGCTTGCCCTAGGAGGCCGCGAAGGAGCTCGGATACTCGCTCAGTTGCACCCTCCTCCGCGACAACAGAGGCCAGAGCGTCTTTGAAATCCGGAGCCCTCTCGGCGGCAGCAAGCCACGCCACAAAGGTCTCAACTTCCCTGCTGGGGCGCTCTTCTCTTGTCGCGATCCAGCGAGCCATCTGCTCTGGGTCTCTCCAGTCTGGTGATTCTTGATGGCAAGGTTGACAGAGTAGGAGCAGGTTGCTCGCGTCGTCCGGTCCGCCAAGACTCTTGGGAATGATGTGGGATCGTTCGAGGTTGGCGCGTTGCCATGAGGCTTGGGGAGTGGCCTGGTTCCACCGCTCGGAAAACCACCCGCAGGCGAAGCAACACGGCTCGTCAAGACGCAGGTGCGGTGCGAAATCACACTGTCTCGGGCTTTTCTCCCAATGCTGCGCAATTTTCCACTTGCTCGGTACGGACATCGGCCCCCCTCTGGCTGCTACCGGCAGCATTCCACCCGCCAGTGACATCGGACCCTGCACTTAAGCCGAGCGGTTGGTGGGTGTTGAGCCCTGAAGGGCCACGACGTATTCCTTCTCCGACTTCGAGCGGCCGATTGCTGTAGCACGCGGGGAGCGGAGCGAGCCGCCTTGAACCAGTAGAGAAAGTTGTAACTCATTCGGTCGGATGGGGCTTGTCTTGTCTCGGTTGATGCAGGGGAGTGTGTCTTGAGCGCTGAGGCCAGCTACGGAACACAGCCTGACGTGATCGCGGCGCTCCTTGCGGCCGTTGGAGATGCGGTGGCGGTGCTGTCATACGACGAGGACCGGACGTTTGCCGCGCTGAGCTTGGGCGACTTCGGTTCTGTGGGGTCATCTCGACTGGACTGGAGCGGTGCTGAGGTACTCCGGAGCTCTCCAACCTTCGCAGGCGGGGAGCTCCAGAAGCTGTTGCGCGAACTGGGTCGACTGGATGAGTTGGCAGTTGTGTTCTGGGGGAATCTCGCAGTGCCCTCGCTCGCCCTGGAGGCCGGCCTGGTGGCGGCGCATGCCGACGCGATACTGGAGTGCTGCTCTGAGTGCTGGGTCTACCTCGTCGACAGCGGGGTCTTGATCGAGTTCCAGGATGGCGAAGGGTTCACCGCCGGGCGGGTGTCACGTTGACCTCTTGGTGAAGGTTGATCAACTACCGGTGAGCGGCTTGAAGTCGTACGCGCAGGTTGGGAGTTCGACGCCCTGGCTGTGGGCCAGGGGCAGAAGGATCACGGAGCGGATCGTCCAGGTGATGCGCGTGGTGGCATGGGTGACGGTCACCGTGCAGGCTCCGCCCGTAAGAGGGCTCGTCTCGTCTCGATGCGGCCGTCGTAGAGCCACTCCCACGCATTGTCCGATGCGTCGGGGTCGAGTGCTGGAGAGATGGTGCGCAGGGCGACCGCTACCCATCTGCTGGCTTGCGGTGCCGAGTACGCGTCGAACGAGCCCCGCAGTGTCGGCCGCGTCCCTTCGGCGAGATCTTCGGTCCAGCACTCGCACCAATAGCCCCGCCGCGGCTTGTCCGTCAGCACGGGTGACCTCCCGCACGAGGGGCTGTGAAGAGTTCCGCGGTGACCGTGTGTCCGCCGTCGCTGTCATGGACCACAACCCGGTGGGCGATCGCGCTGACCATCCCCAGGCCCCGGCCGTGCTCCGCTTCCTGGTCCTCGACCTTCGGGGCCGTGCCGGCGCCGCCGCCATCCGTGACCGACAGGGCGACGACCTGTGCAGAGACCGCAAGGGCCAGGTGTAGCTGCCCGACGTGAGGCCGCTGGCGGTGTGGAGGATGGCGTTCGCGCTCCCGGCCTAGGCGCTCACAAGCTCGACCGCCTGGAGCCGGAGCACCTCGAACGCTTCTACCGGAAGATGCAGACGTCCGGGAGCTCCGCTGGCACCGCCCACCACGCTCACCGCACGATCCGGGTCGCCCTCGGTGAGGCCGTGCGACGCGGGCATGTAGTCACCAACGCGGCTGAGATCGCCAAGGCTCCTCGCCTCGAAGAGGAGGACAGGGGAGGCCCTTGGCCTGCACTGGGAAGACGTCGACCTCGACGCGGGATATGTCCGCATCCGTAAGAACAGGCTCCGCCCCAAGTACGCGCACGGCTGCGGTGCCAATCCGTGCGGTCGGAAGGCGGGCTACTGCCCCAAGCGGGAGCAGACCCGGCGTGAGCACAAGTCCACCAAGTCCCGAGCCGGACGTCGAACCATCGGCCTGCCCGATCCGCTGGTCAGATTCTCCGCCAGCACGAGGAATCACAGGAGCGGGAGCGGATCGCGGCCGGTGCCGAGTGGGAGGGCAAGGGGTACGTCTTCGCCTCGCCGGTCGGCGGAGCGTTGAGCCCGAACACCGACTTCCACACCTGGAAGCGACTCCTGCGGGACGCAGACGTACGGAACGGCCGTCTCCGTGACGCTCGCCACACTGCCGCGACCGTCCTGCTGATCCTCGGCGTCCCGGACGTCATGATCGACTCGATCATGGGTTGGGAGCCCGGGGGAGCGGCTCGGATGCGCGCCCGGTACATGCACGTCACTGGGCCGATGCTTCGGAAGGTCGCACAACAAGTCGGGGGAGTCCTGTGGAATCAGCCTACGGGTGACTGAGACGGGCGAGGTCGAAAGCCCCGACCCATCATGGGCCGGGGCTTTCGACTGCCTAAGCGGACAGACGAAGGGTCTCGCAGGGTCGAGATGCGCTCTGCGACGGTCAGCGGGTGACGGCCACGAGAACGGCCATCAGCGCCACCATCGTCGCAACGCCACTCATCGCGACCTGGATCGGCGCCATCAGCGCGGGGCGGAAGCGCACCAGCGCACCGAGCGCCGATGCCAGGAGAAGCGTCAGAACGACGACCACCACGGCGAGCACGAGCATGATCAGGATCATCAAGAACAACCTTCGAGTAGGCGTGCGACCCGCACGTGAGAGGCGGAGCGCGCGTGCTCCATCCCTTCTGAGGGCTGCGGGGGTCCCCGACAGCACGGCGAGAATGAGCGATGCGGGGGTTAGCGCCGCAACCCCTGCCTGAGCTGCGCCTTTGTCACTTCGGTCGTATCGATCCGTTGGGCCCTACACCCTCAGATAGTTAGGTGCGCAACTCCTGGGTCGGTGTGCTGCCACACCCGAATGCAGCGTGAACGACGAAGGGCCCCACCGCGAACGGTGGGGCCCTTCGACATCGTGCCCGGTGAGGCACTGGCGGAGGATACGAGATTCGAACTCGTGAGGGGTTGCCCCCAACACGCTTTCCAACTGTCCGCGTGGCCGTACGGGGGCGTCCGTGGGGGTTCACGGAGCAGGTCAGACGGGGTACGCGTACATGTGTGAACGGTGGCGGCCGTCAGCGCACTGGACAAAGACCAGGACAACGAGCGGCTCGCAGGCAAGCAAGATCAGGGAACGTCTCACACGCTGCGACAACAGGCGCCACGATGGAGGAGTCAACTTCCATACCTCCTGGCCACTGCCCGACCGGTGAAGCCGCACATACGCATTAAGGCGGGGCGATGATCCTAATCCTCGACACCAACGCAGTCCGAATGTTGAATCCGAATGGAAGCAACGCAGATGTATTGCGAATCATCAAAACTTCCGGTAAGGCGAAAATTGCGGTTCCGGAAATGGTGTTGCATGAGATGCTGGCCCAGCAGGTGATCGAATACCGGGACGCGTACGTGAAGGCGGTAAGCGCGGTAAAGCGCGCTTACGGCCGCCACCCGGGGCTGGCCAAAGGATTTAGCAGACTACCTGAAGAGCCAGACATTTACGGCGTCCGTAGGGAGTGGGACAAGCAGTATAGGGCGATCTTTACCGTGATCCCTACGAGTGGGGAAGCGGCGCTTAAGGCCCTGGTGCGAGAGGCTAACGGCGAAAAGCCAGCGAAGATGACAGATAAGCAAGGTGAGAAGAAAAAGGAGGGTGCTAGGGATGTAGCAATTTGGCTGTCGGTGGTCGATTTTATGAAAAAGTACCCGAACGAGCAGGTGTATTTCGTCACCAAGAATTCTAAAGATTTTGGTGACGGGAGCGGGTGGCCCTCTCCCATGGATGCTGACATTCAGGGGATGGAGCATCGTATTACACTCCTGGAGGACATGGATGCTGTAATTTCAGAATTCACGGAGGAAGTGCCTGCTAGTGAGCTTAGCGCTGATGCTGCCACTGCGCTTATGGGATTGTCGCAAACTGTAGGTGAACTGGCGATCAAAAAGTTGCATGGTAAACCTCGACTGCCAGCCTCACTCTTGTCGGGCTTCGATGAAGGCAGAAGGCAATTCAAGCGCACTGGATATCGGCGATGGGTTGCTCCCCCGGATGCCGAACTCCTCAATGTCTCTAATGTGACGGGCCACAAGATCGGAGACAGTGTCTGGTTCGTTGCGGACGTGGAGTGGCTTTTGTGGGGGCTAGCTCTTTCATGGGTTCCTGATCGAGGGGTGATTCCCGTTATGTGTATTTGGGAAACCAGGGTCTTGATGACCACTTCAGGAACGGAGCGAGCGACAGTTCTCTCTGATAGGCCCGTCGTAAAGGGACTGCTTCCTGAAGATCGCGATAAGTGGGAACCGGTCTTCGAGCGTTTGCTTGGTTCAATCAATGGGCTGATGGCGAGTGACACTCAGGAACTCGTCTCTCGGCAGCTTTTGAACTACAGCGATGAGAACCGCAACCTGATTGCTCATCTGCCGCGCCTCATTGTGGGTGTTGAGGGCGAAACCGAGGAAGATAGCTGAGCTGTATGCCTCAGCCTGGACAATCGTTGCGAAGAAACCGCTTCGATTGTCCAGGGCGTCGCCGAAGATGGAGCCGGCGCCCCGCTCGTGGCTTCTACGGAGCGACCCAGGTCCCGGAAGCAGTGAACTTGGAGGGCGAGGCCTCGAAGCAAGGCCCGCCCGTCTCAGTTCCTACAGGTCAAGAGGGCAGGAACCCCGGCTTCTCCCTGCCCATGTCTTGCAGGTGGTTCAGGTAGTCCTGTGCTGCCGGTTCGGTGCTGTAGCGCTGTCTCATGACGGCCGCGAGTTCTCGACTGGTCATGATCAGGGACGGGACAGACTGCCGGTCGCCCTGTAGGGCGCGCTCGCCGTGGATGAGGGCCTGTTCGAGGTCGCCCTCTCGCGCTGCGGTGACCCCCAGGGTTACCCGCGCTTCGGCGTTCCGCATGGGCGACCGCTCCGTGCCGTCGAAGTCAGTTCCCGCACGCAGAACCTCATCCGCGAGTGTCCGCGCAAGTCGGTCTTCCCCGACCAGCCGGTAGCAGTCCATCGCGTAGAAGTCGAACTTGGCGGGGTCGACAACAAAGTGGTTGTCCAGGTTCTCGGGATACGGCATCCCCTCTAGCATCCGGCGCCCCTTGTCGAGGGCCACCTCAACCTGCCGACGGTCTCCGAGCCGCGCCCATGCCTTGGCCTCTTGGGCGGCGAGCTGCACGGCGACACCATGGTGTGCTGCGGTCTCTGCCCCGGCTTGCGCTGCCGCGATGACCCCGCGATAGTCGCCGGTCGTGAGGGCGAACCATGCACGCATTTCGTGTGCCCACCCGGCCACCTCGGGGTGGTCGGACTCGGTTGCGAGCGAGAGAGCGGCACGCCGCGTGGACTCGGCCGCGTGGCGGTCGCCCGTGTCGTACTCGACACAGCCGACCAGCAAGGCGAGCCAACCCGACAGTGCGAGCACCTCGCGATGCTGGGCAAGCGTGAGGCTCTTCGTGTGCAGGTCGACAACGCGGCGAAGCCACTGCCGACCCTCGATGAGGAGCTGGGCACTCGGCATGAACGGGTACTCAGAGCAGAGGCGGTCCGTGGTGATCCGGAGAGCATCGAGCGTCGCGCTGTCGACGTCGGACCGGTTCAGGCGACTCACGATCTCCAGAGTCTCCATACCGCTCGCTGCCAAGATCTCCTTGTCCCCGTCCCGTCGTGACGGAGCGGGGAAGAGGGCGTGTGTCACCGTACCGAACACCGCCGCGATGATCGGCTGGTAGAAGTCGTTCGGGGCCTGGCCGGACTCCCAGCGCTTCCACTGGCGAATCATGCTGTCCTCTGCCGGCAGTTCCGTGGGTGCGTGTGCACGCAGGGCCCTGACCGCGTCACGCTGTGACCAGTCGCGCGCCTGTCGTTCGGCAGCGATGCGTCGCGCCCATGCGGGCCTGTCGTCAGTCATGCGCCCTCCTCCGAGTGCCTACTCCGAGTCTCGCGCGCGAGCAGGGGGGACAGGGAAGGGGACAGGGGGGTGTCACCGGACATGTCCCCACCCCCCTGTCGTCGTCCCCTGGCTGTCACTTACCTCACACACTCCGTTACTCCCATGCTGGTTGCAGATCAAGCACCACCTGGTGCGGAGCGGCTTTCCAGCGCTTCGAGCCGTTCGGTCAACGCCTTGAGTTGGGAGCGGATTTCCTTGATGTCATCGCGTACGTCGTCGCCCGAGGCAGACCCGTCGCTGACGAAGTTGCCCAGGTTCCCCGCCGACACGATCAGTCCTTCGGACCGGAGTGCAGCTAGCCCGTTCTGGATGGTCTGGCTCGCATAGCCGAAGCGGTCCATCAACTCTCGCTGAGACGGGAGTTTCTCGCCCGGCTTCATCTTCTTGATGTCGTCGCGGAGAGCGTCCGCGACCTGCACCGCCTTCGGCTTGGGCCCTCCTGTGACAGTCATGACTTGAGGGTACCCACCACAGCGAACTAGTGCGCATCACCCTATGAGGGTTGTGCACCACAGCAGACTAGTGCAAGCTAGTTAGCAAGAGGTTGCCCCGACTCAAAGGGGAAACCGCTTGACCTGCACAGACAGCGTCCGGAGGAAAGCCCGAGGGGGTGAGTACGAAGGAAGCGCCGGTTCCTTGAGAACTCAACAGAGTGCTTTGAGATTGGCGGGGCTTGACCCCGTCCCCGTGACGGCCGGGTGACGACCGTCGGCCCCGGTATCCAGCCGTGAGGGCGCGGAATCGACTTCCGCCCGGGGTCACTTGGGGTCCGCCGCGACGTGCGGCGTTGGCCCTCACCTCCGACGCGGCGGCACTCCCGGACAGGACAGCCCGCCGCGCCGGATCTCCCATTCCCGACGTTCCAAGGAGAAATCCACCATGCGTATGCGCACCTTCGTCGCCGGCCAGGAAGCGCACGGCGACATCGAGTTCGCGGAACTGGCGCTCGGTATCGACATCGACCTGTTCCGGGGCCCGTTGGAGTTCGAGACGGACGGCGAGCGTGCCGCCCGCGAGGACGCGGCCCGTGACATCCTCGCCGACCTGCGTGCGGAGGCGGAGGCCGGTGACGAGATCGCCGGTTGGGACGCCCTGTACGGGGACGCGCTGACCCGTACGGTGCCGTTCCTGCGCTCCGCTCGCGGCTACCGGTCGGGGACGGGGGAAGCGGCATGAACGAGACCCGCAAGCCTCTGACGAAGGTTCAGATCGGCGTTCTGACGGCCGCGTTCGTGCCGATGCTCGCCACAGGCGTCGTCGGCGGGATCGGCACGTACAGCAACATCGGTCACGCCTACGGCACGGGGACCGCGCTCGGTGCCCTCGGTGCCGGTGAGGGCGCCACGGCCGTCCTCGCCCTGGTCCTGCTGGGACTGACCATGCTGGGCCAGTCCTCGCCGCGCGTCGTACGGATCGGGCTGTGGGCTCTGCCGGCCGCCGCCGCCGTCATGGGCGCCATGGCCGCGCCGGACCCAGGGCGGACCGTGATCTACGCCCTGACCCCGATGGGCATGTCCGTGTCGGCGGAGGGCATGGCGTTCCTCGCCCGCCGGATCGTCGTTCACACCGACGGCCGCGACGCGGAGAACGAGCGGCGCACCGCCGACATCGTGCAGGCCCTCGCCTACCACCGGGCGCGCGCCGCACACCACCCGGTCGACCGAGTCCGGAAGCGGTCCGATCGGGCGTCGTGGCGTCTGGCCCGCAAGGTCGGGGTCGGGGATGCCGCGCTCGGATCGAGGCTGATGGATGTCCAGCGCGACCGGATCGCGGACGGTGCGGATGCCGCGCTCGCGTCGATGTTCGGCGGCACGGCCCCAGCCCTCGCGCCGGTTCCCGACGCGGACGCGAATGCGGAGGAATCTACCGAGACCATGAGGAATCGGTCTATGGCTGACCTGCGGGAATCGACCCCGGCGCCGTCTGTGGTGTTGACCCGCTTGCCCGCACCCGATCCGGTGGCGGTTGACTTCATGAAGTCGACTCTTCCCTTCAAGCCTGCCCCGGCGCTCGCCTCACCGGTCGACCCGGCCGGGCGGCGGGCGGTGGCGGTCGACTCCCCCCGATCCCGTCGGGCGACCGGCCGGGTTCCCGACGTGGCCCGGTCGCCCCGATCGAAGCGCACGGCGGATCAGTTGCTCGCTGAGGCCCGCACCGCGACCGCCGATTGGCCGGACAGCCGGATCACGGCGGAGGGCATCCGCCGCGAACTCCGTACCTCGCCGGCGAACGCGCGGACGCTGCGGGACACGATCCTCGCCGAACGTGCCGCCGACGGCGGTAAGGCCGCGTGAAACGGCTAGCCCTCGCCGATTGCTTCGACCCGGACGGCGAGCGCTTCGGTATCCCCACTTACCCATGGCGATACGCCCCCGACGACCTGGCCACCCGCCGCCAACTCCGCACACGTGGACTGCGCCCGGGTGGTCAGGACATCGCGGCACAGATCCTCCGGCCGCGTCGTCGGCGCGAACCGTTGACCGCGTACCTGTACCGGGTCGACCTCGCCCGTCCGGTGCGGCCGATGACCCCGGCGAGGTGGGCAGCGCTCGCCAAGGCAAATGCCGCCCGCCGCCGTTGCCCCGAGTGCGGCCGGGACGCCGGATACGTGATCCCCACCTCGCTCGGAGCCTGTGTGACCTGCGCCTTTCCCGAGGAACAGCGCGCCGCTTGAACTACCCCGAACCCGGGTCCGGCCGCCCACCTTCCACAGCAAGCCGGCCGGACCCTTCGACTCCCGAAGGAGTGCGTACATCGTGACGGAAACCACCGCCTTCCCGCCCCCGGAGGACCCGGAGGGCACCGAACAGCCGACGGCCGACATCGTGCCGTTCCCGCTGAAGAAGAAGACCGACCCCGCCGACCCGGCCGCGCCGACCGGCGAGGGCGCGGTGAAGCCGGGGGAGTGGGAGGCCGAACTCCCCGACACCGACGACCCGGAAGCCGACGGCCTGAGCGAGGGGGCGCCGGTCGACCCGCCGCGCGAGGTCTACCCGCCCTCGGTCGCGGAATGGATGGAGGCCAAGGACAAGGCCCGTATGCCGGTCCTGCCGGACTGGGTGAAGCTCCCTGACCAGCGCACGGCGGTCCGCAAGTGGGCCGTCCGGCACTACTCCGCCGTGGTCGGCTACCACGCCGTGCGGCTCCCGCTGGTCTACACGCCGAAGATCTGCATGTACTCGCCGCGCGGCGCGTGGCGGTGGTCGACCGCGATCGGCCGGTGGGTGTTCGACGCAGAGGGCAAGGGCTTGCGGCTCGCCTCCGTGGCCAACGAGGACGCGGCGGAGTACCTGAAGCTGTCCCGGCAGCGCAACGACCGCGTCCGGCTGCGGGGGATCGTCGCGACGATCGCCGGTTTCGTCGGGCTGGCCGCCGCGCTGACCCTGTACGTCATGGCGCCGTCGTGGCTGCTCATGCTGGCCATGGCGACGCTGGCCACCACCCTCGGTGTGGTCGGTGCGCCGGCGGACCGGCCGCTGATCGACATGGCCAAGGTGACGTTCCGCAAGCGCAAGCTGTCCTCGGACATCGTCATCCGCGCACACGAGGCGGCCGGGCTGACCACCAAGGATCAGACGATCGCCTTCCCGCGACCGATCGGCCGGGACGGGGACGGCTGGCGCGTGATCGTGGATCTGCCGTACGGCAAGACGTTCGAGGACGCGATGAAGGCTCACGCCCGTCTCGCCTCCGGTATGGACATCGCCCCCACTCAGCTCTTCCTCGACAAGGACGAGACGAGCGGGCGGCGGGTGTCGTACTGGATCGCCGACCGTGACCCGCTCGCCGTCCCGTCGGGCAAGTCGCCGCTGCTGGGGGCGACGCGGGTGGACTTCTGGAAGCCGTTCCCGTGGGGTGTCGACGAGCGGGGCAACCCGGTCATGGCCACGATGCTGTGGCTGTCGCTGCTGGTAGGGGCCGTGCCGCGTCAGGGCAAGACGTTCTCTGCCCGCACGATCGCGCTCGCCGCCGCGCTGGACCCGTACGTGCGCCTGTACGTGTTCGACGGGAAGGCGTCGCCGGACTGGCGCAAGTTCGCGTTGGTCGCGCACCGCATCGGCTTCGGCATCGTCCCGAAGAACGGGGTCGACCCGGTGGGGCATCTGCTGGCCTCGCTGCGGGAGTTGAAGGCGGATGTGGAGGACCGGTACCACCGGCTCTCGGAACTGCCGCTGCACGTCTGCCCGGAGGGCAAGCTCACCCCGGAGATCAGCCGGGACAAGAAGCTGAACATGCCCCTCACGCTGTTCGTGGTGGACGAAGTGCAGGAGTACCTGACCCACCCCGAGCACGGCAAGGAAATCCTGTCCCTGATGGTCTACCTCGCCCGGGTCGCCCCGGCCGTCGGTGTCTCCGTGATGACGGCGACGCAGAAGCCGGACGACAAGGCGTGCCCGTCAGAGCTGCGTGACCAGCATCAGGCCCGGTTCGCCCTGCGGGTCGGCGCCTACCAGGTGTCGGACACGATCCTCGGTGCGGGGTCGTACTCGGAGGGGTTGGACGCGTCCAAGCTGCTGAAGTCCCACAAGGGCGTCGGTCTGCTCAAGGGCATGTCCGACGACTCCGGGATCGTGCGCACCTACCTCGCCGACGGCCGCGACGCCGAACGTGTCCTGACCAGGGCCGCCGCGTTGCGCGAGGCGGAGGGGACCCTGTCGGGTGACGCAGTCGGCGAGGTCTCGGCGGCGGAGACGTCCGCGACGATCCTTGACGACGTCGCGGCGGTGCTCGGCAAGGGCGAGACCAAGGTGTGGTCGGAAACGGTCGTGGACCGGCTTGCCGACCTGCGCCCGGACGTCTACGGCCCGTGGGCGGAGTTGGAGCCCAAGCCCAAGGCAGAAGCGCTCACCGCCGCGCTCAAGCCGTACGGCATCGGCACGGGGCAGATCAGCCGGCGCATCGACGGCGAACAGGTCAACAAGCGCGGCATCAAGCGCGACGACATCGCCGCCGCGATTACACAGCGCAACCAGAAGCGGGACGCCGGATAGGTCTCACAGCCTGCTACCGGTAGCGGCAGACGTCGCTACCGGTAGCAACCCTGCTAGCGATCGAAATGGCCCCTGATCAGGCCGCTAGCGCGTAGCGGCCGACCTGCGGAAACCCCCTCCAACCCCCTCTGAGAGGCCCTGATGAGCCTTGCAGCCCTCGCTACCGCATTCCTCCTGATAGTCACCCTCGGTTACGTCGTCAAGTGCTGGCTGAGCCCGTTCGGGGACTGCCGCAAGTGCGACGGCATGGGCCACGGCTTCAAGACCGACCGCAAGGGCAAGGCCAAGCGCGGCAAGGACTGCCGTCGCTGCGACGCCACCGGCAAGCGCATACGCGTCGGCCGCTGGATCTACAACCGCGCCGCGCGCACCTACCGCGCCGGCACCCGCTGACCCCACTGGGAGGCCCCGTGGACATCACCATCTCGCTCGTTCTGTTGCTCGCCGTCGGCGTCGCGCTGCTGCTGCGCTTCAAGGCCGTCGGTGCCGGTGCGGCCGTCGTCGTCGCGCTCTTCGGCTTCTACCTCGCCGGTACCGATGCGAGCGACACCGTCAACCAGCTCGTCACCGCCGTTACCGGCGCCCTCGCCGACGCCGGCCGCTAGAAGGGAGACCAGCACCGTGAACGAACCCACCGCATACGGCCGTCCGGCCCGGTACGAGACGGCGGCCGTCGAAGTCCACACCCCCGCCCCGATCGTCCCCGCCCACACCGCCCCGCTCATGCCCGTGCAGCCGGGCGCCATCCCGGCCGTGACGAGCATCGTCCTGCCCGACGGCCGCGTCGTCACCGGCTACGCCATCGAGCCCGTCAAGCCTGAACCGGTCGCCGTCAAGCCGGCCGTGTCGCGGGCGGCGGTGAACATCGCGCTCGGGGGTGTCGGGTTCCTCGCCGTGTGCGGCGGACTGCTCATGCTCACCGCCTTCATCACCGCCCTGACCGCGCTGGTCACGCAGCTCGTCATCCTCGCCGCCGTCATCTTCGGCGGCTGGATCGCCGTGCAGGTGTTCAGCGCGAGCGGCCACCGGGACGGGACCACGGTCAACATCCGCAAGGCCGTCATCAAGCGGAACAGGTTCTACGGCTGACAAGGGAGTCCAACACCCGTGATCCGACTGCGTATCCAGCGCACGGCGCTGCCCCGCAACGCCCTGATCCTGACCGACACGCCTCGCCCGGACTGCCGTGACTGCGACGGCGTGGGCGGCATCCCGCACGACTACGGCGACCACACCGGCGAGTACGCCGGTACCGAGTGGGAGCCCTGCCCCTGCTGGACGGAGTGGCGCATGGTTCTGCTGCCGCTCCTGAGCCTGCCCCGGTGGCTGCGTCGCCGGCACAGCGGCCGTGACCCGTGGGGGCCCGGCGGCTACAGCAACGAACCGCCCTTCTAGCTCTGCCCGTGGGCGGCGGCACTCCCGGACAGGACAGCCCGCCGCCCACGGTCTCCGATCCCGACGTTGCAGAACAGGAGACCTACAGCATGACCCAACCGCATGTATTCGGCGAGGGCCCTTCGGCCCCTGCCACCCGATCGGGGCGAGTGTCCCGGCCGCGCCTGCTGGATCTGTACTGCTGCCAGGGGGGCGCGGCCAAGGGCTACGCCGACGCCGGGTTCGACGTCGTGGGCGTCGACATCACCCCGCAGCCCCGCTACCCCTACACCTTCGTTCAGGCCGATGCGGTCGCGTTCGTCCTGGAGTACGGCGCCGGGTTCGACTTCATCCACGCGTCCCCGCCGTGCCAGCACGACAGTGAGTGCCAGCGCATCCAGGGCAACGCCCACCCGGACCTGATCGCCCCCACCCGCACGGCGCTGGAGTCGACGGGGCGGCCGTGGGTGATTGAGAACGTACGGGGTGCGGTGCCGAAGCTGAACAGCCCCGTGACGCTGTGCGGCACCATGTTCGGGCTGGAGAACTACCGCCACCGGTTCTTCGAGCCGGGCGGCGGCTTCACCCTCACCCGGCCCATCCACCCGGCGCACCTGGTGCCACAGGCCAAGATGGGACGCCCCGTCCCGCCCGGCCACTACGGCCAGTTCGTCGGCAACTTCTCCGGCGTCGCCCTGGCCCGGCGCGTGCTGGGGGTGCAGTGGATGAACCGTGACGGCATCCGCGAGTGCATTCCGCCCGCCTACACCGAGTGGATCGGCCGTGCGGCCCTTGCCGGGCTTGCCGTCCCCGCTCCGGTGCTGGGGGTGGCCGCGTGAACGCGCGTGTGCTGCCGCTACGGCGGCCGAACGGCCTGCGGGTGCTGGATCTGTGCTGTGGCGCCGGGGGCCTGTCCATGGGCTACTACCTCGCCGGGTTCGACGTCGTGGGCGTCGACAACCGCCCGCAGCCGAACTACCCCTTCACCTTCCACCAAGCCGACGCCCTCACCTTCCCCCTGGACGGGTTCGACCTGGTCCACGCGTCGTGGCCGTGCCAGCACTTCGCCCGGGTCACCGCGTGGCGCGGAAGCCGTGCGGACCACCCCGACCTGCTCACCCCCGGCCGCGCGCGGCTGGAAGCGTCGGGGCTGCCGTGGGTCATCGAGAACGTTCCGGAAGCCCCGCTGAGGCCGGACTACCTGTTGTGCGGGACTCAGTTCGGCCTCAGCGTCCGCCGTCATCGTGGGTTCGAGACGTCGTGGGGCGGGGGCGGGGACCTGGTCCCGCCGTGCTGGCACCACAAGGGTCTGCTGGCGTTCGAGCACAAGGGCGAGCGCGCCTATGCCGACGCCATGGGCTGCACCTGGATGACCAACATCGAAGCCCGTCAGGCCGTACCCCCCGCCTACACCGAGTGGATCGCCACCCAGTTCCTCGCCCTGGAAGGGAGGGCAGCGGCATGAGCACGACACCCGAAGTTCTGCGGGTCGCCCTCGCCCTCGCGGCGGCCAGCGTCCCGGTCCTGCCCCTGAGGGCGGGCAAGGTCCCGTTCGGCAACTGCCGCACATGCGCGGGCACCCCGCCCCGGTGCGGCGGGCGGCCGGTCATGAAGAGCGCGGGCCCCTGCCAGTGCCCGGCGCCGTGCCACGCGTGGGCCGCCGCGACCACCGACCCGCACGTCCTCACCTCGCCCCTGTGGGCGCCGGTGTGGCGTGAGGCGGTGGCCGTCGCCTATCACCCTGGCGGGGCTGGGCTGACGGTCGTTGACCTGGACAACGCGGCGGCCGTCGCGTGGGCCCGTGAGACCCTGCCCGCCACCCGCACGGTACAGACGACCCGGGGCGAACACTGGCTCTACCGGGGCGCCATGCCGTCGTCGAACGCGGTACGGCCGGGCATCGACATCAAGTCCCTGACGCAGTACGCCCGTTGGCTTGGTCCCGGGACCGGCCGCATGGCCGTTCTCCCGGCGGCCGTGCGCGCGCTGCTGGTGAAGGAAGAGACCACCCCCGCCCCGGGGGAGGTGGTCTCTTCTCTTCCTCCCCGCGCCACGTGGGGCCGGTCGGTGGCCGCCGGGTGCCGCCACACCGAGCGCTACGTCCGCACCGGCCTGGAACGCGGCCTCGCCCTCGTACGAGCGCGCACTGAATCCGGCGCCGGCTCACAGGCGTTCGGCGTCGCACGGTTCCTCGCTGCACAGCACGCCGCGTGTCCCGGACCGTGCGGCCTCGCGGCGATCGGTGAGGAGATCGTGGCCGCCGCCGTCTTGGTGGGCGTCCCGGAGTCCTACGCCCGCCGCGCGGTCGCCAACGGCCTTGAGGCGGCTGTGGAGCGCGCGGCATGAACAAAGCATCCCGAACCCCCGCGAACAACCCTCAGGGCGCCGTACAGGGCCCGCTACGGCCGCGCGTGGGCGAACCGAAGGTCGCCGCCCGCAAGGGCGTCCTTTCTGCGGTTGGTTCTGACCCGCAGACGGTCACCGTCACCGGCATCACCCCAGGGCTTCAGATCCAGTGCGAGGGCGTACCCGTCGCGGACTGGCTCTGCGCCTGCGGGCATCACGAACGCGCCCGGGGCCGTGCCGCCGTCATCAGGCTGACCGCCCGCGTCATCGTCGGCATCTGCCCCCACACCACAACCGCCGAAGGGAGGGCCGCCTCATGACTCCACAGCCTGTGGACAGCCCCGACCTGTGGGCCGGACTGCCCACCCTGGAAGACCCGCCGGGCGAGGACGACGCGGCACCGGACGTGTGGGAGGACCCCATTCCCCTCACCGGCCGCCGTGAGCGTCCGCAGTTCCCCGCCCACGTCCTCCCCACCTGGTTGGGGGAGTTCGTGGCGGCCGTCGCGGAAGAGACACAGACCCCGGTCGACCTCGCCGGGTCCATCGCCCTCGCCGTGCTCGCCACGGCGGCCGGCGGCCGGTCGGTGGTCCACGTGCGCGGCAACTGGCGTGAGCCCACCAACCTCTTCACCGTGGTCGCGCTCCCGCCCGGCAACCGCAAGTCCGCCGTCTTCTCCCTGCTGACCAACCCCCTGTATGAGGCGGAGAAACAGCTCAAGGCGGCCATGAAGCCGGTCATCGTGGAAGCGGAGCTGACGGCGAGGCTGGCCAAGGAGGCGGCGGACAAGGCCACCGCCAAGGCCGCGTCCGCCGACGGCGACAAGCGCGATGAGATGGTGAAGACCGCCATCGGTCTCGCGCAGACCGCCGACACGCTCACCGTGCCGGCCGAACCCCTGTTGCTGGCGGACGACTGCACACCCGAGACGGTCACCTCGCTCATCGCGGAACAGGGCGGGCGGCTGTCGGTGATGAGTGATGAGGGGGGCATCTTCGACATCATCGCCGGTCGCTACTCGGGCAGTCCCAACATGGAGGTCTTTCTCAAAGGCCATGCCGGGGGTCGTCTGAGGGTGAACCGGCAGACCCGCCGCGAGTACGTTGACGCCCCCGCTCTGACCATGGGACTGGCTGTTCAGCCCGATGTGCTTGTGGACATGGGGAAGATCAAGGGCGGGAAGGGGCGCGGTCTGCTGGGCCGCTTCCTGTACTCGCTGCCGGTGTCGACGGTCGGCGATCGGAAGGTCATCACCGATCCGGTCCCCGAGCAGACGGCCGCCACGTACGCCGCGAGGGTCATCGACCTCACCCTGTCGCTCGCAGGCTGGACCGACCCGGCGCTTATCCAGCTCACCCCCGAGGCGGACGCGGCCCTGATCGCCTATCAGCAACGGGTCGAACCGCGACTCAAGGAGCGCGGCGGGGCGCTGGGCCACATCAACGACTGGGCCGGGAAACTCGTTGGAGCGACCGCCCGCATGGCTGCGCTGCTGCACCTCGCCGAACACGGCGGCAACGGCTACGCCCACTCCGTCACCGAAGCCACCATGCGCGCGGCCATCGAGCTGGGGGAGTACTACACCGCTCACGCCCTCGCCGTGTTCGACGCCATGGGGGCTGACGTGGCCCTGTCCCGTGCCCGCAGCGTGCTGGAAGCGCTGAAGGACAACGGATGGGAGGACGTCAGTCGCCGGGACGTCTTCAGCGTCCTGTCCCGCAGCGAGGTTCCGACCGTCGCCGACCTCGAACCCGCCCTCGCGCTGCTGGAAGACCACGGCTATCTGCGGTCCTACCAGCCGGAGCGCACCGGCAAGCGTGGACGCCCCCCGGCACCCCGCCTGCTGGCCCACCCCGCCCTGCGCCAGGGCGGCCGGTGACCCGGCCGCGCCCTCAGCCCCTCCCGCACAAACCGCAAAATCCGCAATAACCCCCGGACACCCCGCTGACCTGCGACGGGACCCCTGCCCCATCCCGGCCGGGGGCCCGTCGCGCAATCCCGCGATATTCCGCAAAAAACCGAGCACCGCCCCACCCGCCGGGGTCGGTCACCGGCCGCCCCCGATTTTTGCGGAATATCGCGGATTTCTGCGGGGCACCGTCCACCACCGCCCCCGTACCGCATCACCGCAGGTCAACGGCCCTCCCCGGTATTTCTGCGGATTTTGCGGTTTGTGCGGCGGCACCTGCCCATGAACTCAGCCCCCACAGGAGCGAGCCTTGGACGAACACGGCACCCTCGCGACCCCCGCCGACGACGACGCCACGTTGGTTCTCCTCACCGTCGAAGAAGCCGCCCGCCGACTCCGCATCGGCCGCACCACATGCTTCGCCCTCATCCGCACCGGCGAACTGGAGTCCATCGACATCGGCCGTCTCCGTCGCGTTCCCGCAGACGCACCCGCCGAATACCTCGCCCGCCGACGCGCGGCCAAACGAGCCGCTTGACCCCGCCCGGGGCGGCAGCACTCCCGGACAGGACAGCCCGCCGCCCCGGTCTCCATCCCGACACCAAGAATCAGGAGCCTGCCTGTGGCAGAGAAGAAGAAGGGCACCCGCCGCGCGAACGGCGAATCCGCGATCTACTTCGGGAAAGACGAGCGTTGGCACGCCCGCGTGCCGATGGGCTACAAGGACAACGGGGAGTCGTACCGCCGACACCTGACGCGCAAGACGCGCGAGGACCTGGTCGAGGAAGTCAAGAAGCTGGAGAAGCAGCGCGACGCGGGTTCGGCGCAACAGCCGGGCAAGGCGTGGACGGTTGAGAAGTGGCTTCAGCACTGGGTGGAGAACATCGCCAAGCCGACCGTCAGTGAGAACACGTACGACGGGTACGAGGTCGCCGTTCGCGTGCACCTCGTGCCCGGTGTCGGCAAGCACCGCCTTGACCGCTTGCAGCCCGAACACCTGGAGAGCCTGTATCGCCGTATGCAGGCGAACGGAGAGCGCAAGGCCGGTACGGCTCACCAGGCCCACCGCACCGCCCGAACCGCATTGGGGGAGGCGGTACGGCGCGGCTACGCGGCGAAGAACGCCGCCGCACTGGCGAAGCCGCCACGGATGGAAGAAGACGAATCCGAGGTTGAGCCCTACTCCGTGGAAGAGGTTCAGTGCCTGTTGCTCGAAGCCAACAAGCGCCGGAACAGCGCCCGCTGGATGCTGGCACTGGCGCTCGGATTGCGGCAGGGCGAGACGCTCGGACTGCGCTGGTCTGACGTCGACCTGGACAACGAGTACCTGAAGCTGCGCCGAAACCGTCTGCGCCCCAGATACGAGCACGGGTGCCCGGAAGCCTCCCCGTGCGGCCGGAAGGCGGGGTACTGCCCCGCCAAGGTGCAGGTCCGGCGCGAGACCAAGAACACCAAGTCCCGCGCGGGTCGCCGCGCCGTACCCCTGCCGGGTCCGCTGGTCGCCATGCTCCGTGCACACCGCGAGACGCAAGAACGTGAGCGCAAGGCGGCCGGCGACCTGTGGACCGAGTCGGACTACGTGTTCACCAAGCCGCTGGGTGGTCCACTGAGCCCGAACACGGACTATCACGACTGGAAGCGGCTGCTGGAAGACGCGGGGGTTCGGAACGGGCGGCTGCACGACGCCCGGCACACGGCCGCCACCGTGCTCATGCTGCTGGGTGTCCCGGCCCGGGTCATTGATCAGATCATGGGGTGGGAGCCGGGCACCTCCGCAAGCATGCGGGCCCGGTACCTCCACGTGCCGGACGCCATGCTCAAGGACGTCGCCCGGAAGATCGCCGAAGCCATCTGGGGAACCCCGGAGACACCCGCTGTGGACAAAAACCAGGACAACGAGGGCTGAGGACAACGACGAAGGGCCCCACCGTGAGGTGGGGCCCTTCGACATCGTGCCCGGTGAGGCACTGGCGGAGGATACGAGATTCGAACTCGTGAGGGGTTGCCCCCAACACGCTTTCCAAGCGTGCGCCCTAGGCCACTAGGCGAATCCTCCGCCGCAAACAATACAAGACGTTGAGGAGTGCTCGCGAACTCGTTCCCCCTGGCCGGCATCAGGTACTGTTGGCGCAGCCCCTCACGCGGCGCTATCTGACTGAACTCCCCCAGGGCCGGAAGGCAGCAAGGGTAGGTTGGCTCTGGCGGGTGCGTGGGGGGCGCTTGCGTTGCCGGGGCGAGACCTGCGGGCGGGGCCCGATGTCAGTGGGCGCCTATAACCTCGTATGCGTGTCGTCTCTCGCGTTGTACCGCCGCTATCGCCCGGAGACCTTTGCCGAGGTCATCGGGCAGGAGCATGTCACCGACCCGTTGCAGCAGGCGCTGCGGAACAACCGGGTCAATCACGCGTACCTGTTCAGCGGTCCGCGCGGGTGCGGCAAGACGACCAGTGCCCGGATCCTGGCCAGGTGTCTGAACTGCGAGCAGGGGCCCACGCCGACCCCGTGCGGGAAGTGCCAGTCCTGCCAGGACCTCGCGAGGAACGGCCCGGGCTCCATCGACGTCATCGAGATCGACGCCGCTTCGCACGGCGGTGTGGACGACGCCCGTGACCTGCGTGAGAAGGCTTTCTTCGGACCCGCGGGCAGCCGGTACAAGATCTACATCATCGACGAGGCCCACATGGTCACGTCGGCCGGCTTCAACGCGCTCCTCAAGGTCGTCGAGGAGCCGCCCGAGCATCTGAAGTTCATCTTCGCCACCACCGAGCCGGAGAAGGTCATCGGGACCATTCGGTCCCGGACGCACCACTATCCGTTCCGGCTCGTGCCGCCCGGGACGCTGCGCGAGTACCTCGCCCAGGTGTGCGGACAGGAGGGCATCCCCGTCGAGGACGGGGTGCTGCCGCTCGTCGTGCGGGCCGGTGCCGGGTCCGTGCGTGACTCGATGTCCGTCATGGACCAGCTGCTCGCCGGGGCGGGGGCGGACGGTGTGACATACGCCATGGCGACCTCCCTGCTCGGCTACACGGACCTGTCGCTTCTCGACTCCGTCGTGGAGGCCTTCGCCACCGGTGACGGTGCCGCCGCCTTCGAGGTCGTCGACCACGTCATCGAGGGAGGAAACGACCCTCGGCGGTTCGTCGCCGACCTGCTGGAGCGGCTGCGGGACCTGGTGATCCTCGCCGCCGTGCCGGACGCTGCGGAGAAGGGGCTCATCGACGCCCCCGCCGACGTCATCGAGCGGATGCAGGCCCAGTCCGGGAACTTCGGCGCCGCCGAGCTCAGCCGCGCCGCCGACCTCGTCAACGAGGGCCTGACCGAGATGCGCGGCGCCTCCTCCCCCCGCCTCCAGCTGGAGCTCATCTGCGCGCGCGTGCTGCTGCCCGCCGCGTACGGCGACGAGCGTTCGGTGATGGCCCGACTGGACCGCATCGAACGCGGTGTGAACTTCTCCGCGGGGGGCGGTGCGCCGGCCATGGGGTACGTCCCCGGTCCCGACGCGCATGCCCAGGCGCAGGGCGGAGCGGTGGCGGCCGCCGCGCCGGCTCCGGGGGGCGGTGCGGCCGCGGTTCGCGCTGCGGTACGGGCTTCCGGTCCACCGGCGGGTTCGGGGACCGCCGCGCCGGGCCTGCCCTCCGAGCAAGGGGCTCCGATGTCCGGAGGACCGGCGCCTGCCGCCGCTCCCGCCGCCCGTCCGGCGGGCCCCGACCATTCCCAGCCGTCGGCTCATCCTCAGGCTCAGCATCAGCCTCAGCAGAGCCAACAGCCCCAGCCACCCCAGTCGCCTCAGCAGGCCCAGGCCCAGGCCCAGTCGCCGGCACCGG
The DNA here is from genome assembly GCF_042870385.1 of Streptomyces sp. NPDC006602. NCBI lineage: Bacteria > Bacillati > Actinomycetota > Actinomycetes > Kitasatosporales > Streptomycetaceae > Streptomyces > Streptomyces sp. NPDC006602. The sequence goes on from NZ_JBIAHG010000005.1 coordinate 495,982, forward strand.
CGCCCGCCGCCACGCCTGCTCCCGGCGCCTGGCCCACCGCCGCGCCTGCGGGTGGCGGTCGCCGACCAGGCGGCTGGCCCACGGCGACACCCGCCGGAAGCGGACAACCCCAGGCCGCGCCGAGCGCCCCCGCGCCCGCACCCGCCGCCCCCTCCATCCCTGCCCCGCAGGCGGCGACGCCCGTCCCTGCCCCCGCCTCCACCCCCCCGAGCGGCGGCCTCGACCCCCGCACGCTCTGGCCGAACATCCTGGAGGCCGTCAAGAACCGCCGCCGCTTCACCTGGATCCTGCTCAGCCAGAACGCGCAGGTGACCGGTTTCGACGGCACCACCCTCCAGCTCGGCTTCGTCAACGCCGGTGCCCGTGACAACTTCTCCGGCAGCGGCAGCGAGGAGGTGTTGAAGCAGGCGCTGGCCGAGCAGTTCAACGTGCAGTGGAAGGTCGAGGCGATCGTCGACCCGTCGGGCGGCTCGGCACCCCCGGCCACCGGCGGTCCCACCGGCCCCAACGGCGGCTATGGCGGCGGAGGCGGTGCCAGCCAGGGCGGAACCGGCGCCGGCTACGGCAGCGCCGGTGGCGCCCCGGCCCCCCAGCGCCCGGCGTCCCCTCAGCCCACGTCCGCCACCTCCACACCCAACACATCAGCACCGGCGCAGACGTCCTCGCCCGCCCCCACCTCCCGGCCGTCCGCCCCGGAACCGCACCCGGTCTCCCCCGAGGACGACACCCCGGAGGACGACGACCCCGACCTCGACGAGTCGGCCCTCTCCGGTCACGAACTCATCGTGAGAGAGCTCGGAGCGACGGTGGTGGAGGAGTTCTCGAACGAGTAGTACCGGGCCACGCCTTGGAGGAACCCACAGCTCGCCTCCCTCCACCCCTTCGGAACCCCGCACAAAAACCCGGTTAGGCTGACCCCCGTGAAGGTCCTCGTCATCGGCAGCGGTGCCCGCGAACACGCCCTGTGCCGTTCTCTGTCCCTCGACCCCGACGTCAGCGCGCTGTACTGCGCTCCCGGCAACGCCGGCATCGCCGAGGTCGCCGAGCTGCACCCGGTCGACGCGCTCGACGGCGTGGCCGTGTCCGCGCTGGCCGTGGAGCTCGGCGCCGACCTGGTCGTCGTAGGCCCGGAGGCGCCGCTCGTCGCCGGGGTCGCCGACGCGGTGCGCGAGGCGGGCATCCCCGTCTTCGGCCCCTCCAAGGAGGCCGCGCAGCTCGAGGGCTCGAAGGCCTTCGCCAAGGAGGTCATGGCGGGAGCTGAGGTACCCACCGCGCGGTCGTACGTCTGTACGACCCCGGAGGAGGTCGCCGAAGCCCTCGACGCCTTTGGCGCCCCGTATGTCGTCAAGGACGATGGGCTCGCCGCAGGCAAGGGTGTCGTGGTGACCGGTGACCTCGAGGAGGCCAAGGCGCACGCGAACGCCTGCGAGCGCGTGGTCATCGAGGAGTTCCTGGACGGACCCGAGGTCTCCCTCTTCGCGGTCACCGACGGCGTGACGGTCCTCCCCCTCCGGCCGGCCCAGGACTTCAAGCGCGCGCTGGACGGCGACGAGGGCCCGAACACCGGCGGCATGGGCGCGTACTCCCCGCTGCCCTGGGCGGATCCGAAGCTGGTGGACGAGGTCATGGAGACCGTCCTGCAGCCCACGGTCGACGAGATGCGCCGCCGCGGCACCCCCTTCTCCGGCCTGCTCTACGCCGGTCTGGCGATCACCAGCCGTGGCGTACGGGTCATCGAGTTCAACGCCCGCTTCGGCGACCCCGAGACCCAGGTCGTCCTCGCCCGGCTGAAGACCCCGCTGGCCGGCGTCCTGATGGCCGCCGCCACGAGCAACCTCGCCGACCTGCCGCCCCTGCGCTGGAGCGACGAAGCCGCGGTCACCGTGGTCATCGCCTCGCACAACTACCCCGGCACCCCGCGCACCGGCGACCCGATCACCGGCCTGGACGAGGTGGCCGCCCAGGACGCCCCGCACGCGTACGTCCTGCACGCCGGCACCCGGCGCGAGGGCGACGCCGTGGTCAGCGCCGGCGGCCGCGTCCTGTCCGTCACCGCCGTCGGCGAGGACCTCACCGAGGCCCGCGACCGCGCGTACCGGGCCGTCGCCCGCGTCAACCTGGACGGCTCCCAGCACCGTACGGACATCGCGGCGAAGGCGGCGTCCGGCGCCTGAGAACCTTGGCGCGGACCACCGCAAGCCCTGGCGCAGACCGCCTGAGAGCCTCGGCGCGGACCGCCTGAAGCCTTGGCTTCGACCGCATGAAGCCTTGGCGTCGACCGCCGGAACATCAAGGCATCGATGAACCTCGCAGGCCCCGGATCCGTCTCACGATCCGGGGCCTGATCATCGCTGTCCGTCATCCACCTTTCCCCAAAGCCATTCCATCGAGTGACCGCTGCCCCATCCGGCTGACGTGGGCCGGGGCCCCAACTAGGGTGCGGCGCAAGCGGTCCGGCACTTGGCCCACCGGCATTGCGATGTCAGTGGTCGGTGCCACAGTGGGGGAGTGAGCAACGCCAGGAGAGCCGGGCCAAGACCCGGGCGGGCAGGACGGCAGGGAGGGGGCGAGGTCCGGTCATGACCGGTATGGGTGTGGAGGCGGGCACGCAGTCCGCGCGGTCCCGAGCCCTGGCCGTGCTGCGCATTCGCAGCCGGGCGCTGGCCGTCGCGCTGCTGCCCGCGGCCGTGGCCGTGGTGCTGCTCGCCGGCGGCTCCACCGGCCACCTCGTGGGCCCCGGCTGGGACGCCGCGCGGTGGACGATGTCCGTGGCCGCTCTCCTCGTACTGCTCGCCGCCGGCGGCATCGCCCTGGTCGTCGCCCGCGCCCGGCCCGCCGTCAGCCCGACGGTCCCGATCGTCGAGGAGTCGGCCCCCGACCTCTACCGCATGGTGCGCGACCTCGCCGACCGCCTCGACGTCCCGGCACCCTCCGCCATAGCGCTCACCCCGGACTGCGACAGCTGGCTGGAGGACCGCACCCACCCGGCCCACGGCCCGCCCCCGCGCGAGGACCACGACGAGATAGCGGGCGTCCGCGGCTCCCACCGCCGGGCCACCGCCGCGCCCGTCCTCGTCATCGGCTCCCCGTTCCTGTGGTGGATGCGCGTGGGCGAGCTGCGCGCGGTCCTCGCCCCGGTCGTCGCCGGTACGGGACCTTCGGCACACCCCGACATAGCCGCGGCCCGCCGCTTCATACGGGGTCTGGACGCGGCGGTGGCCGTGACCTCGGCGCCGGGCCGCGGTGCCCTCGTCCGCCCGGTGCTCGCCGGCGTCGGCTGGGTCGCCCGGCTGCTGCTGCGCAGCTGCCGCGGCCACGCCGCCGAGATGGAGCGCGGGGTCGCCGCAGCAGCGGCAGAGCGTGCACAGGCTGTGGATTACGGCCTCCGGATCGTCGCCCAGGAACAGGTGGGCCTTGCGTACGCCGGCTGGGACCGCCTGCTGACCCGGGTCGCGCTGCCCGCCTGGCGGATGGGCCGCTGGCCCTCCCGGCTGGACGCGGGCGTCGTCGCGGCCCTCACCGAGCTGTCCCGGCGGGACCGGCTGGCCGAGGGCTTCGCCTCCCGCCTGGGCGAGCGCCCCGCCTGCGACCTGCTCGAAGAGCCCGGCGCGATCGACGAGGCCGCCTCACTGCTCGCCGCCCGCCTCTTCCACGGCGGCCCCGCCGAAGCGGGCCGGAACTGGGCCCCGGTGGACTGGCAGGAGTACCCGGACGAGGTCGTCGACCGCAAGTGGCGCACCGACGCGGCCCGCCTCCACCGCGTCCTGGATGCCCTGGGCGTCCGCCGCGCCCCCGCCCCCACGTCGACGCACACCGACGGCCCGACCTTGGCCCGAGTCATGGACCACCTCACGGCACCGACGGCTACAACCTTGCGGACCGACGGATCCACCCTTCCTCACAAGGCCGATGACGGCACCGAGCCGCACCCCACCGACGCGGACGCCAACGCCAACGCCGGCACTGATACCGACCCCGGCACCAACGCGTACGCCCCCGACCGCCCCGACCGCCCCGACCGCCCCGACCGCCCCGACCGTCCCCACGACGTCCACGACCCCCACGACCCCGACGACCTCGACGACGAAGCACCCGCCGGCACCGAGAACGGCACCGCCCTCGCCGCCCGCCTGAGCGCCGAAGTCGCCCGTGAAGAGGCATCGGCGCCCGGAAACATACCCTCGGCCGACCCACCCACCACCGGCCAGGGCACCGGCACCGGCGGCAGCCCCGACACCGCCCTCTGGGACGACGGCGCGCTCCCGCTCTTCCCCCTGCAGCCACCGCGCACCGCCCGAGACCTGCTCACCGACCACGTCACCGCGATGGTGTGCTGCGCCGCGATGGACACCGCCGGCGCGACCCCGGGCCTCGACTGGCTCGACGGCCCTTCCCTCATGGTCAATGGCGAACGGGCGGTCGACCTGGCCCCCCGCGTCCTCAGCCTGGTGGAGGACGGAGACCCGGGTCCTCTGCAGGCGTGGCTGGTCAAGTCGGGGATACGCCCGGAGAAGCCCGTCCGCCTCGTCTGACGATCACCCAACGGTCGGCGGCCGTACCGGACCATCTACCGGACCACCTGATTCCACTTACTGCCAATTCGCAACGAATAGTGACAGCCTGGGTGCGTAATGTGATGTGCTGGGACCGATCGAGCACAGAGCAAGGGCTTACGCCACACGACAGGCCCAGGGCGCAGGCGTACGGGGGCGCGAGGGAGGGGAGCCACCATGGGGTCGCAGCAGATCCGCCGCTGGGAGTCGGGAGCACTCGCGCACGCCGTGACGGACCCCTTCGGCCAGGGCCCGGTCCCCTGGCTCCGCGGCACCGAGACGTACTTCGACGACACCGGCCAGGTCGTCCCCTGGTATGTGGACGCGGATCCGGCCCACAGCGCCCACACCGTCCACGGCCCGAAGGCGGGCGCCCCCAGGGTGCCCGCCCCCCGCGCCGCCTCGGGCCCCCGCTCCGCCGACGACGTCCACCGGCAGATCAAGGGCTTCGCCTCCACCGGCGCGGTCGCCCCCGGCGAGGCAGTCGACTTCCACATCACCGTCGACCCGCCCCAGCAGTTCGCCGTCGACGTCTACCGCATCGGCCACTACGGCGGAGACGGCGCCGCGAAGATCACCACCAGCCCCCGCCTGTCGGGCATCGTCCAGCCCGCGCCCCTCACCGCGGACCGTACGGTCTCCTGCCACCACTGGTGGCTGTCCTGGCGCCTGCAGGTCCCGAGCTACTGGAGCATCGGCGCGTACGTCGCCGTCCTCACCACCGCCGACGGCTACCGCTCCCACATCCCCTTCACCGTCCGCGACAACCACCCGGCAGACCTGCTGCTCCTGCTGCCCGACATCACCTGGCAGGCGTACAACCTCTACCCGGAGGACGGCCGCACCGGCGCCAGCCTCTACCACGCCTGGGACGAGAACGGCCGGCTGCTCGGCGAGGCCGACGCCGCGACGACCCTCTCCTTCGACCGCCCGTACGCGGGCGCCGGCCTCCCCCTGCACGTGGGCCACGCCTACGACTTCATCCGCTGGGCCGAGCGCTACGGCTACGACCTCGCCTACGCCGACGCCCGCGATCTGCACGCCGGCCATGTCGACCCAACCCGCTACCGCGGCCTGGTTTTCCCCGGCCACGACGAGTACTGGTCGACGAACATGCGCCGCACCGTGGAACGCGCCCGCGAGCACGGCACCAGCCTGGTCTTCCTGTCCGCCAACACCATGTACTGGCAGGTGGAGCTGGGTCCGTCCCCGTCCGGTGTCCCGGACCGCCTGCTCACCTGCCGCAAACGCAGAGGGCCGGGCAAGCCCGTGCTCTGGCGGGAGATCGACCGCCCCGAGCAGCAGCTGGTCGGCATCCAGTACGCCGGCCGCGTACCCGAGCCCCACCCCCTGATCGTGCGCAACGCCGACCACTGGATGTGGGAGGCGAGCGGCGCGCACGAGGGCGACGAGATCGAGGGCCTGGTCGCGGGCGAGGCCGACCGCTACTTCCCGCGCACCCCGCTGCCCGAGCACGACGACCGCATCCTGCTCGCCCACTCGCCGTACACCGACAGCGAGGGAGCCCTCCGCCACCAGGAGACCTCCCTCTACCGCGCCCCGTCCGGCGCCCTGGTCTTCGCATCCGGGACGTTCGCGTGGTCACCGTCACTGGACCGACCCGGCCACGTCGACCCCCGAGTCCAGCGCGCCACCGCCAACCTCCTGGACCGCATCTGCAAACGTGACTGAACCGTGCCGCGCCACCGCGGCCGATGCCCGCTCCACACACCCCGGACCAAGACCGATCCCCGCCATACGGGAGAATCGAGCCACTTGGACATCACCACGGGGAGGAACCGTGTCCGGATTCGTAGAAAAGCCCGAGCCGATCCAGGTTCCGGGCCTGGTCCACCTCCACACCGGCAAGGTGCGCGAGCTGTACCAGAACGAGGCGGGCGACCTCGTGATGGTCGCCAGCGACCGCATCTCCGCCTTCGACTGGGTGCTGCCCACCGAGATCCCCGACAAGGGGCGGGTCCTCACCCAGCTCTCCCTGTGGTGGTTCGACCAGCTCGCCGACCTGGTCCCCAACCACGTCCTGAGCACCGACCTGCCGGCCGGCGCCCCCGCCGACTGGGCCGGCCGCACCCTGGTCTGCAAGTCCCTCCAGATGGTCCCGGTGGAGGCCGTGGCCCGCGGCTACCTCACCGGCTCGGGCCTCGCGGAGTACCAGGAGTCCCGTACGGTCTGCGGCCTCGCCCTGCCCGAAGGCCTGGTCGACGGCTCGGAACTGCCCGCCCCGATCTTCACCCCGGCCACCAAGGCCGAGGTCGGCGAGCACGACGAGAACGTCTCCTACGAGGAGGTCGCCCGCCAGGTCGGCGCCGACACCGCCGCCCGGCTGCGCCAGGCCACCCTCGCCGTGTACTCGCGCGGCCGGGACATCGCCCGGGACCGCGGGATCATCCTCGCGGACACCAAGTTCGAGTTCGGCTCGGAGGCGGAGACCCTGGTCCTCGCGGACGAGGTCCTCACCCCGGACTCCTCCCGCTTCTGGCCGGCCGACCAGTGGCAGCCGGGCCGCGCGCAGCCGTCGTACGACAAGCAGTACGTCCGCGACTGGCTCACCTCGCCGGAGTCCGGCTGGGACCGCAAGAGCGAGCAGCCCCCGCCGCCGCTGCCCGAGCAGGTCGTGACCGCGACACGCGCCAAGTACGTGGAGGCGTACGAGCGTCTGACGGGCACGAGCTGGAGCTGACCGTACGAAGAAGGCCCCGGTCCAGTGGACCGGGGCCTTCGACAACCGAGCGGACGACCAGGTTCGAACTGGCGACCTCAACCTTGGCAAGGTTGCGCTCTACCAACTGAGCTACGTCCGCAGTGCGCCGTGGCGCGGTAGCTACTATACCCAACCTCGCTCGCGGGCGAGCCGCACCGCCGCGTGACGGTTGTCCGCCCCGAGTTTGGTGACGGCTGACGACAGATAGTTCCGTACGGTCCCCTGCGACAGCGCGACCCGCTCGGCGATCTCCGCGACGGGCGCCCCGTCGGCGGCCAGCTCGAGCACCTCCGCCTCCCGCGCGGTCAGTGGCGAGTCTCCGGCGGAGATGGCGTCGGCGGCCAACTCGGGATCGACGTAACGGTTTCCGGCGTTCACCGTGCGGATGATCTCCGCGAGCCGCTGCGCGCTCAGGGTCTTCGGCACGAATCCCCGCACACCGGCCGCAAGGGCCCGCTTCAGATGCCCCGGCCGCCCGTGACCGGTCACGATCAGCACCCGGCAGTCGGGCAGCTCGGCCCGCAGTGATGTGGCGACCTTCACACCGTCCGCCCCGGGCATCTGGAGATCCAGTACGGCGACATCGGGGACGTGGGCATGGGCCATGGCCAGTGCTTCCGGCCCGCTCGCCGCCTCGGCCACGACGACGAGATCGTCCTCCAGCGAGAGCAGCGCGGCGAGCGCACCCCGGATGAGGTGCTCGTCGTCGGCCAGGAGAAGTCGTACGGGAGAGGTCACGCCATGACCTCACTCGCACCGGCCGTGATCAACGGCACCTCCGCCACCACTCGGAACAATCCCCCGCCGACCCGCCCCGCCTCCAACGTCCCCTCCACCGCCGCCAACCGCTCCCGCAGCCCGGCCAGCCCCGAACCGCCCGCACCGGAAGGAACCGACGCCTGTTCGTTCCCACCGGCACCGGAAGGAACCGACGCCCCGTCGTTCTCCACCGTCAGCACCACCCGCCCCTCCGTCACCCGCACCCCCACCGCACACCACCGGGCATCCCCGTGCCGCAACACGTTCGTCGTCGCCTCCCGCACCACCCACGCGAGCGCCGACTGCACCTCGCCCGGCAGCCCGGCCGGCTCGCCTCCGGTCACCTCGCACCGGATCCCGGCGGCCGTCAAAACCCCGTGGGCACCGGCGAGTTCGACCTCCAGGTCGGCCTCCCGGTATCCCCGTACGACATCCCGCACCTCGCGCTGCGACTCCCGCGCGATCCGCTGCACCTCGATCATCTGCTCCACGGCCTCGGTCCGCCCGCGCCGCGCCAGCTGCACGGCGAGCTCGCTCTTGAGGGCGATCACGGCGAGGTTGCGCCCCATGACGTCGTGCAGGTCCCGCCCGAACCGCAGTCGTTCCTCGGCGACGGCGAGCCGGGCGCGGGTCTCGCGAGCCTCGTCGAGTTCGTAGAAGGCGTTGAGGAGCCAGACCGAGAACGCGGAGGTGAAGGCGAGGAGCCCGGAGCCGAACAGCACGGTCAGCGTGGCGACCAGCGCGGCGGCGCCGGGGGCGCCCAGAGCGAGCGACACGGCGCCGGTGCCGGCTCCGAAGCCGCCGACGAGTGCGAACACGCGCCGCCGGTTGTGGACGCCGAGCGCGAGCGTGCCGACCCCGAAGATCAGGACGACCCCGAGGACCCCGCCCGCCGCGCCGGCCACGCTCTCGCCGTCCGGCCCGTACTCCGCGAGCGCGAGGGCCGCGCAGGCGACCGCCGCGGTGAGCGCGCCGAGCGTCCACAGCAGGCGTACGGGCCGCTCACGCCTGCCGCGCGTCCAGTCCAGCGCCCGGGACGCGGTCACCGCGCACACCACCCCGTGCACGCCCACCACCAGCAGCAGCGAGCCCGCGAGCCACGCCTCGACCTGCCCGACCCCCGTGAGCCCGACGGTCAGGATCTCCAGCGCCGCGAAGGAGTGGAACGTCGACCGCGTGTACGTCTCCAGCTTCGCCGGCGTGCTCTTCCCCCGCCACCACCTGGTCGGTCCCCGCACGTCCATGCCCCCGTCCCTCAGCGTCGGGGCTCCCACCGGAACCACCGCCGTACAGCGAACACACCCAACACCGTCCAGGCCAGCGCGGTCAGCACGGCCCCTACCGCCTCGTACACCGACAGCTCGCCGGTCCACCCACCCCGCACCAGCGTGATCACCGGTGTCAGCGGCAGCAGTTCGAGCACCGACGCCACCCGGTCGGGCATCAACTCCAGCGGTACGGTGACCCCGGACCCCACCATCGAGGCCATCACGAACGGCATCGAGGTGACCTGCGCGCTCTCCACGGTACGCGTGAGGCCCGCCGTCACGGCGGCCAGCGCCGCACACAGGGCCAACCCCAACCCGACTCCGATCACCGCCAGTTGGGGAGCCGCGGGAGCCGGTACGTCAAGGAGGACGGAGCAACCCGCCGCCAGCACCAGGCACTGCACCAGCCCTGTGGCGACGGCCGGCAGCGCGGCTCCGGCGAGTATCTCCCGGTCCCGCGGCTCGCCGGTGCGCAGCCGCTTGAGGACGAGTTCCTCGCGCCGCCCGACGAAGACGCCCACGAGCGCCGAGTACACGGCGAACAGCAGCGAGAACCCGACGGCTCCGGGCAGCAGCACCAGCCCGACGCTGAGCCCGGACCCTCCGAGGTCCATGTCCTCGACCACCGACCGCACACTGACCGGCAGCACCAGCGGCACGAACAGCGCCGTGACGATCATGCCCTTGCTCCGCCCGAACAGCGTGAGCTCGGCCCGCGCGAGCGCCGCGACGCGCCCCGCCGGGGTGGTGACGGTCCCCCTCATGCCGCGTACTCCTCGACAACCTCGGCGGACGCCTCCCGAGCGATCCCCAGGAACGCCTCCTCCAGCGACGCCGACCGCACATCCAGCCGCCGCAGCTCGACCCCCGCCCGCTCGGCCCACCCCAGCACCCCGGTGGCCGCCCGCTGAAGCTCCCGCGTCCGCAGCCGTACGAGGTTCCCCTCGACCTCGTGCCCGCACACGCCCAGCTCGCCGAGCGGCGGCAGATCCCCCAGGACGTACCCGTCGGGCAGCTCGAAGGAGATCCGGGACGGCTGAGCGGCGGTCACCTCGGCCGGCGTCCCCGCGGCGGCGATCCGCCCGTCGTGCAGGATGGCGAGCCGGTCGGCGAGGTCCTCGGCCTCCTCCAGGTAGTGCGTGGTCAGCAGCACGGTCGTACCGCCGGCGCGCAGCGCACGGACCAACTCCCAGGTGGCCCGGCGCCCTTCGGCGTCCAGACCGGTCGTCGGCTCGTCCAGGAACAGCACCTCGGGCCTGCCGAGCAGCGCGAGTGCCAGGTCCAGGCGCCGCCGCTCACCCCCGGACAACTGCTTCACCCGTACGCCCGCCCTGCGCTCGAGGCCGACCAGCGCGAGCACCTCCCCCTCGGGCCGCGCCCCGCTCACACACCCCGCCCACATGCGCGCGGTCTCCGCGACGGTCAGCTCGGACGGAAACCCGCCCTCCTGCAACATCACCCCCGTCCGAGGCCGTACGACGGCCCGCTCGGCGTAGGGATCACGGCCGAGGACCCGTACCCGGCCCCCGGCCGGCCGCGCGAGCCCCTCCAGCAGCTCGACGGTGGACGTCTTGCCCGCCCCGTTGGTGCCGAGCAGGGCGAAGACCTCGCCGCGGCGCACGGAGAAGGAGATCCCGCGCACCGCCTCGAACCCGCCCCCGTACACACGCCGCAGGTCAGTGACCGCAATCACGTGTTCGTGTTCGTTGGTGTCCATGCCTTCAGCGTTCCGCCACCGACGGCCCGGCAGCAGTGCGCCCTGTCATCACTCCGCATGACAAATGTCAGACGCGTGCCCACGGCCGCGAAACGGCACACGAAAAAGACCCCGGTCGGTGACCGGGGTCTCTTTCATGGAGCGGACGACCAGGTTCGAACTGGCGACCTCAACCTTGGCAAGGTTGCGCTCTACCAACTGAGCTACGTCCGCATTGCCTCCGACCGGCTCTCACCGATCGGCGCGTACACCAGCCTACCTGATCCACAACAGTGGTCGGACCGGCGGTGCAGAGCGGGTGACAGGAATTGCACACTGCGCCTTCCCCCTGGAAGGGGGATGTTCTACTACTGAACTACACCCGCGTGTACTTCGGAGCCGGGCCTTTCGGCCTCGCCCCTCGGCGTGCTTCAGACTCTAGCTGACCAGGAGGGGTGCAGCGCAAGTCGGTTCCCCCGAGGGGCGGATGACCAGGCGTCGGCCCGCACTTACTGGGCGGCGGTGAACGCCTCGTAGATCCTCTTCGGGATCCGTCCACGCGCCGGGACGTCCATCTTGTTGGCCTGGGCCCAGGCCCGGACGGCCGCCGGGTCTGGGGCGACCTCTGTCTGCCGGTATGCCTTGCCCGACCTCGACCGCTTGCGGCCGGCCTCCACGTAGGGCTCGAGCGCCTTACGCAGTTTCTTGGCATTGACCTGGTTCAGGTCGATCTCGTACGACTTGCCGTCGAGTCCGAAGGCGATCGTTTCCGCCGCTTCCGAGCCGTCGATGTCGTCAAAGAGAGTGACCACGACACGCTGCGCCACGAATATCGGTCCCTTCGTGCGGCATCTCTGCGATGACGTGCCAGGACGTCCTGGAGATGCCGACTGTCCGCCTGTTATTGGGCAAAGTATCGGCTATTGCCAATTCATTTGTACAGGGCTCGGCATTGCATTGTGAAGCCCGACTAAATCTGTCCGCGTGTCTCCAGCGCAATAGCTGTGGTGCATCGATTCGGGATCTTTCCCTGAACTTTTCGTGAAGGCACCCCTCCGATACCGGATCGTGACAGCCGTCACGTAGTTTCCTACAACTCTACCCGCGTAGAAATTTTGTGCGGGTAGTCTGAAGACACCTGCAGGAACCTGCTCAGCACCACAACACCGGGAGTGCCAGTGGCACGCGTCGTAGTCGACGTCATGCTCAAGCCGGAGATCCTCGACCCCCAGGGCCAGGCGGTGCAGCGCGCACTGCCGCGGCTGGGTTTCGAAGGCATCTCGGACGTACGTCAGGGAAAGCGATTCGAACTGGAAGTTGACGGACCGGTCGACGAGGCAGCGCTCGCCCGCATCCACGATCTTGCGGAATCCTTCCTCGCCAACACCGTGATCGAGGACTTCACCGTCAAGGTGGAGGAAGTCGCGGAGGCCGTGAAGTGACCGCTCGTATTGGCGTCGTCACTTTCCCGGGCAGCCTGGACGACCGGGACACCCAGCGCGCGATCCGCCTCGCGGGCGCCGAACCGGTCGCCCTCTGGCACAAGGACAAGGAACTCCACCAGGTCGACGCCGTGGTGCTGTGCGGCGGTTTCTCCTACGGCGACTATCTGCGCGCCGGTGCCATCGCGCGCTTCTCGCCCGTGATGGAGCCCCTCATCGAGCAGGCGAAGGCGGGCCTCCCGGTCCTCGGCATCTGCAACGGCTTCCAGATCCTCACCGAGGCCCACCTCCTCCCGGGCGGGATGCTCGGCAACGACCACCTCCACTTCATCTGCCGCGACCAGAAGCTGCGGGTGGACAACGCGGACACCGCCTGGACGACCGACTACAAGGCCGGCCAGGAGATCAACATCCCGCTGAAGAACATGGACGGCCGGTACGTCGCCGACGAGTACACCCTCGACAAGCTGGAGGGCGAGGGCCGGGTCGCGTTCCGCTACCTCGACTTCAACCCGAACGGCTCGCTGCGCGACATCGCCGGCATCACCAACGAGGCCGGGAACGTCGTCGGCCTGATGCCGCACCCGGAGCACGCCGTGGAGCCGCTCATCGGCACCGGGCGCACCGACGGCCTCCCCTTCTTCACCTCGATCCTCAAGAAGCTGGTCAACGCATGAGCCGGACGCCTCTGGATACGGTCGAGCACGCGACCGAGACCCCCGACGTCGAGCTGCCCTGGGCCGAACTCGGCCTCAAGAAGGACGAGTACGAGCGGGTGGTGGAGATCCTCGGCCGCCGCCCGACCGGCGCCGAGCTCGCCATGTACTCCGTCATGTGGTCCGAGCACTGCTCGTACAAGTCGTCGAAGGTGCACCTGCGCCAGTTCGGGGAGAAGGCCCCCCAGTCCGATGCGCTGCTCGTGGGCATCGGCGAGAACGCGGGTGTCGTCGACGTCGGCCAGGGCTACGCGGTCACCTTCAAGGTGGAGTCGCACAACCACCCGTCGTACGTGGAGCCGTACCAGGGTGCCGCGACCGGTGTCGGCGGCATCGTCCGCGACATCATCGCGATGGGTGCCCGGCCGGTCGCGGTCGTCGACCCGCTGCGGTTCGGCGCGGCCGACCACCCCGACACCAAGCGTGTGCTGCCCGGTGTCGTCGCCGGCATCGGCGGCTACGGCAACTGCCTGGGCCTGCCGAACATCGGCGGCGAGGTCGTCTTCGACGCCTGCTACCAGGGCAATCCGCTGGTCAACGCCGGTGCCATCGGCGTGATGCGGCACGAGGACATCCACCTCGCGAAGGCGTCCGGTGCGGGCAACAAGGTCATCCTGTACGGGGCTCGTACGGGTGGCGACGGCATCGGCGGCGCGTCGATCCTCGCCTCGGAGACCTTCGACGACGCCAAGCCGTCCAAGCGTCCGGCCGTCCAGGTCGGCGACCCCTTCCAGGAGAAGCTCCTCATTGAGTGCACCCTGGAGGCGTTCAAGGAGAAGCTGGTCGTCGGCATCCAGGACCTGGGCGCGGCGGGCCTGTCCTGCGCCACGTCCGAGCTGGCCTCCAACGGCTCCGGCGGCATGCGCGTGACCCTGGACGACGTACCGCTGCGCGACTCCACGCTCTCGCCCGAGGAAATCCTCATGAGCGAGTCGCAGGAGCGCATGTGCGCGGTCGTCGAGCCGGGGAAGGTCGACCGGTTCCTGGAGATCTGCGACAAGTGGGACGTCATCGCCACCGTCATCGGTGAGGTGACCGACGGCGACCGCCTGGAGATCTACTGGCACGGCGGCAAGATCGTCGACGTGGACCCGCGGACGGTGGCACACGAGGGTCCGACGTACGACCGCCCGTACGCCCGCCCGTCCTGGCAGGACGAGCTGCAGGCCGACGACGCGAACAAGCTGCCACGGCCCGGGACGTCGGCGGAACTGAAGGACCAGGTCCTGAAGCTCGTGTCGTCCCCGAACCAGGCGTCCAAGTCCTGGATCACCTCCCAGTACGACCACTTCGTGCAGGGCAACACGGTGCTGGCCCAGCCCGAGGACTCGGGCATGATCCGCATCGACGAGGAGACCGGCCTCGGCGTCGCCATCGCGACGGACGGCAACGGCCGTTACGCCAAGCTCGACCCGTACGCGGGCGCGCAGCTGGCGCTCTCGGAGGCGTACCGGAACGTGGCCACGACCGGCGCCAAGCCGCTCGCCGTCTCCGACTGCCTCAACTTCGGTTCGCCCGAGGACCCGGCGGTGATGTGGCAGTTCGCGGAGGCGATCCGTGGACTCGCCGACGCCTGCCAGCAGCTGGGCACTCCGGTGACCGGCGGCAACGTGTCGCTGTACAACCAGACCGGTGACGTGGCCATCCACCCGACCCCGGTGGTCGCGGTCCTGGGCGTCATCGACGACGTGGCCCGTCGCACGCCGGTCGCCTTCCAGGAGGAGGGCCAGCTGATCTACCTCCTGGGCGACACCCGAGAGGAGTTCGGCGGCTCGGCCTGGTCGCAGGTCGTTCACGACCACCTCGGCGGCCTGCCCCCGAAGGTCGACCTGGAGCGCGAGCGCCTGCTCGCCGAGATCCTGATCTCCGCCTCCCGCGACGGCATGATCGACTCCGCGCACGACCTGTCCGACGGCGGTCTGATCCAGGCGGTCGTGGAGTCGGCGCTGCTCGGCGGCAAGGGCGCGCGTCTGGTCGTACCGGACGGGCTCGACGCCTTCACCCTCCTCTTCTCGGAGTCGGCCGGCCGCGCCGTCGTGGCCGTTCCCCGCTCCGAAGAGGTCCGCTTCAACGACATGTGCGGTGCGCGGGGTCTGCCCGTCACCCGCATCGGCGTCGTGGACGGCGACTCGATCGAGCTCCAGGGCGAGTTCGAGCTGTCGCTGGAGCAACTGCGCGAGGCGCACGAGGGGACGATTCCGGCGCTGCTCGCGTAAATCCCTTCGGCTGTACGGCAGTGAGGGCCCCACCCGGCTCCAGGAGTCGGGCGGGGCCCTCACGCGTGTCGCAGGTGTGGCGGAGACGGAAGGCGCGGCCGGCGAGACTGTCGCCCCCGGGCACCGCCGTCCGCCTAGGCTGATCGTCATGCCACCGGCCAAGAAGCGCCCCCGTACCTACGACCCCGCCAAGATCCGCGCCGCGGTCCTGGCCCAGTTCGGGAACGTACGGGAAGCCGTCGGCACCCTCACCCCCGAGCAGACCGCGCTGCCCACCCGGCTCGGGGACTGGACCGTACGGGACCTGGCAGCGCACATCGGAATGGCCCTCGGGGCCGTCGTACGACTCCTCGACGAGCCCGCGCCGCCGAAGCAGGACGGCGTGCTCCTCGACTGGCCGCACGCGATCGGCGTCGACGCCCCGGACATCGCCGCCCATGCCCGTGCACTCGCCGAGCGGAACCCGGACCTCGCGGCCCACCTCGCAGACGTGGAGCAGCGCTTCACCGCGCGCCTCGCCGACACCCCCGGCACCCGGGTCCTCGCCACCAGCGCGGGCGCCCTGTCGCTCGACGACTACCTGGTCACCCGTACCGTCGAACTCGTCGTCCACACCGACGACCTGAACGCCGCGGTGCCGGACCTTGACATCCCGTACGATCGCCAGGCCCTGGCCGCCGCCACCCGCCTCCTCGCCGACACGCTCGCCGCGAAGGCCCCCGGCGGCTCCACAGAGGTGCGGATCCCGCCGTACGCCGTCGTGCAGTGCGTCGAGGGGCCCCGGCACACCCGCGGCACCCCGCCGAACGTCGTCGAGACCGACCCGCTGACCTGGATCCGCCTCGCCACCGGACGACTGACCTGGAAGGACGCGCTCGACCAGGCGAAGGTCAGCGCGAGCGGGGAACGAGCGGACCTGGGCGGGCTGCTGCCGCTCCTCAGCTGAGGCGGGAACACAGGGCAGGAACCGGGGTGGAACCAACCACCCCACCCGCCCCGTCGAATCCACATGTACAGGCAGAAGGACAGGCAGAAGCAGCGACTCACCCTCACCGTGACCGCCCTCGCCCTCGTCCCACTGGCGGCGGCCTGCGGCAGCGAGAAAGCCGACGGCGGCTCGGCGGTGAGCGCCGCCCCGCCCGTCACCGGCGTCCACTGGAGCGTCGACAGCGTCACCGTCGACGGCACCACCCACACCGCCCCCGCCGACGCGCACGTCGAGATCACCGACGGCAAGGCGGCCGGCAACTACGGCTGCAACCACTTCAACGCCAAGGCAGCCGTCGAGGGCGACAGCATCAGCCTCAGCGACGCCACGGCCACCGAGATGGCCTGCGAGGACAAGCCCATGGCCTTCGAGCGGACCCTCGCCCGCACCCTCGCGGACGGCGCCCTGAAGACCGAGGTCAAGGACGACCACCTGACCCTCACCACCGAGGACGGCGACCGCGTCCACCTCACCAAGGCGACCGATGCCCCCCTCTACGGCACGAAATGGCAGATCACCTCACCCGCGTCCCGGAACAGGGCGCACCTCACCTTCGACAAGAAGGCCGGCAAGGTCTCCGGCAGCCTCGGCTGCAACAAGGTGAACGCCAGGGCCACGGTCAGCGACGGACATATCACCCTCGGGGCTCCGTCCACCACCCGAATGATGTGCGACGCCTCACTCATGAACGTCGAGAAGGACCTGCTGCGTCTCTTCGAGAGCACCGTGAGCTACGAAGTGGATCATCGGACTCTCACGCTGACCAGCGAAAACGACGACATCGTCACCGCCGTCGTCGGAAAGTGATCCTTTACCGCAGCTCAGCGCCGGGCATTCCCCAATTCGGACCAGTGGTCGACCTCGCCTACACTCGGAGGCGTGCCACGTGGTGACGGACGACTCAACCACGACCTGCTCCCCGGTGAGAAGGGCCCCCAGGACGCTTGCGGCGTCTTCGGTGTCTGGGCTCCGGGCGAAGAGGTCGCCAAGCTCACGTACTTCGGGCTCTACGCCCTCCAGCATCGGGGCCAGGAATCCGCGGGAATCGCGGTCAGCAACGGCTCCCAGATCCTCGTCTTCAAGGACATGGGCCTCGTTTCCCAGGTCTTCGACGAGACCTCGCTCGGTTCGCTCCAGGGTCATATCGCGGTCGGTCACGCCCGCTACTCGACCACCGGTGCCTCCGTGTGGGAGAACGCCCAGCCGACGTTCCGTGCCACCGCGCACGGCTCCATCGCGCTCGGCCACAACGGCAACCTGGTCAACACGGCGCAGCTCGCCGAGATGGTCGCCGACCTCCCCAAGGACACCAACGGCCGTTCCACCCGGGTGGCCGCCACCAACGACACCGACCTGCTCACCGCGCTCCTCGCGGCCCAGGTCGACGACGACGGCAAGCCGCTGACCATCGAGGAGGCCGCTCCCGTGGTCCTCCCGCAGGTCAAGGGCGCCTTCTCGCTCGTCTTCATGAACGAGCACACCCTCTACGCCGCCCGCGACCCGCAGGGCGTGCGCCCGCTGGTTCTCGGCCGCCTGGAGCGCGGCTGGGTCGTCGCCTCCGAGTCCGCCGCCCTCGACATCTGCGGCGCGAGCTACGTGCGCGAGATCGAGCCGGGCGAGTTCGTCGCCATCGACGAGAACGGTCTGCGTACGTCGCGATTCGCGGAAGCGAAGCCCAAGGGCTGTGTCTTCGAGTACGTGTACCTGGCCCGCCCCGACACCGACATCGCCGGCCGGAACGTGTACCTCTCCCGCGTGGAGATGGGCCGCAAGCTCGCCAAGGAAGCCCCGGTCGACGCCGACCTGGTGATAGCGACTCCGGAGTCCGGAACCCCCGCCGCCATCGGCTACGCGGAGGCGTCCGGCATCCCCTTCGGCGCCGGTCTGGTGAAGAACGCGTACGTCGGCCGTACGTTCATCCAGCCCTCCCAGACGATCCGTCAGCTGGGCATCCGCCTGAAGCTGAACCCGCTGAAGGAAGTCATCAAGGGCAAGCGCCTGGTCGTCGTGGACGACTCGATCGTGCGCGGCAACACCCAGCGCGCGCTGGTGCGGATGCTCCGCGAGGCGGGCGCGGCGGAGGTCCACATCCGGATCTCGTCGCCTCCCGTGAAGTGGCCGTGCTTCTTCGGCATAGATTTCGCCACCCGCGCCGAGCTCATCGCCAACGGCATGACCATCGACGAGATCGGCACCTCGCTGGGCGCCGACTCCCTCTCCTACATCTCCATCGACGGCATGATCGAGGCGACCACCATCGCCAAGCCGAACCTCTGCCGCGCCTGCTTCGACGGCGAGTACCCGATGGATCTCCCGGACCCCGAACTGCTCGGCAAGCAGCTCCTGGAGACCGAGCTGGCCGCAGGGCCCGCCGCCACGGCCGCGGCCGACGCGATCCGTCGCCCGTAAAGCCCGTAAAGCCCGTAAAGCCCGTAAAGGCTCGCAAAGCCCCGTAAAGCCCCGTAAAGCCCGTAAAGGCCCGTAACACCTGCTTACCTGCAGTACGACACGAAAGTTCTCACCGTCATGTCTGAGACAACTGGTGCCAGCTACGCAGCGGCGGGCGTCGACATCGAAGCGGGCGACCGCGCCGTCGAGCTGATGAAGGAGTGGGTGAAGAAGACGCAGCGCCCCGAGGTCCTCGGCGGCCTCGGCGGTTTCGCCGGCCTCTTCGACGCCTCCGCCCTCAAGCGCTACGAGCGTCCCCTCCTCGCCTCCGCCACGGACGGCGTCGGCACGAAGGTCGACATCGCGCGGCAGCTGGGCGTCTACGACACCATCGGCCACGACCTGGTCGCGATGGTCATGGACGACATCGTGGTGTGCGGCGCCGAGCCGCTGTTCATGACCGACTACATCTGCGTCGGCAAGGTCCACCCCGAGCGTGTCGCCGCCATCGTCAAGGGCATCGCCGAGGGCTGTGTCCTCGCCGGCTGCGCCCTGGTGGGCGGCGAGACGGCCGAGCACCCCGGCCTCCTCGGCCCGGACGACTTCGACGTCGCCGGCGCCGGTACGGGCGTGGTGGAGGCCGACCGCCTCCTCGGCCCGGATCGCATCCGTGAGGGTGACGCCGTCATCGCCATGGCGGCCTCCGGACTTCACTCGAACGGGTACTCGCTCGTCCGGCATGTGCTGCTGAACCAGGCCGGACTGTCCCTGGACGCGCACATCGAGGAGTTCGGCCGCACGCTGGGCGAGGAGCTCCTGGAGCCCACCAAGATCTACTCGCTGGACTGCCTGGCACTGACCCGCACCGCCGACGTGCACGCGTTCAGCCACGTCACCGGCGGCGGACTCGCCGCCAACCTGGCCCGCGTCATCCCCGACGGGCTGCACGCGATCGTCGACCGCTCCACCTGGACCCCGGCCCCGGTGTTCGACCTCGTGGGCAGGACCGGCTCCGTCGAGCGCCTGGAGCTGGAGAAGACCCTGAACATGGGCGTCGGCATGATCGCGATCCTGCCGGAGGAGTCGGCCGACGTGGCCCTGGCGACCCTGGCCGACCGCGGGGTCGAGGCATGGGTGACCGGAGAGATCACGCAGCGCGGCGACCACGCCACGGGTGCGGAACTGGTGGGCACGTACTCAGTCTAAAAGCGCCTCCGCCTGATCCTGACGAGCCCCGACCCTGACGAGGGCAGAGCAAAACCCGGTCCGGCGGTGGTGACCGCTGGACCGGGTCATGCAGAGCTGAATCGTCAAGCGCCGCGGCGTTGCGACGACGGACCGGACTCGTCGTCCTCGTCCTCGTCGTCGTTGTAAAGATCCGCGTACTGGGCGTACGGGTCGTCTTCGTCCTCGTCGTCCTCGAACGGCTCGCCGTTCGGAGGTTGACTAGAAGTCGAAGCGCCCAGCTCGCTGGCCAGACGCGACAGGTCAGTCCCGCCGCTGTTGTACTTCAGCTGGCGGGCGACCTTCGTCTGCTTGGCCTTGGCCCGGCCGCGCCCCATGGCTCGACCCCCTCGGTGATGGGGCTCGGCGGCCCCAGAGTCTTGACACGCGTTCATGATCTGGAACGGGCTCTCCGTGGAGAGACCGGTCCGTAGGGCTTCCACGGTACCTGAGCCCGCGCCCATACGGTACGTCGCCCGCAGGACGTGGCCGAACCCAGAACCCGCGAGGTGCCCTGTCCTCGCTGGTCAACCGCGATTTTAACCACTTCTTGGCGGCCGACCCGCCGACGAACGTGAGAGTTCTCTCTAAGTGTGCGCCGACGGGTACCGGTCAAACCTGCGAACGTGCCTCGCGGGTCAGCGCGCCCGGCGGGCCGCGGCGGCCTCGTGCATCCGCTGCTCGGCGATCCGGTCGGCCGCGGCGGCCGGCGGAATCCCGTCCGCCTTCGCACGTGCGAAGATGGCGAGCGTGGTGTCGTAGATCTTCGCGGCCTTCGCCCTGCACCGCTCGAAGTCGAACCCGTGCAGCTCGTCGGCGACCTGGATGACACCGCCGGCGTTCACCACGTAGTCCGGCGCGTAGAGGATCCCGCGGTCGGCGATGTCCTTCTCCACGCCCGGGTGAGCGAGCTGGTTGTTGGCGGCGCCGCACACGATCTTCGCGGTGAGCACCGGTACGGAGTCGTCGTTCAGGGCCCCGCCGAGCGCGCACGGGGCGTAGATGTCCAGGCCGTCCACCCGGATCAGCGCGTCCGTGTCGGCGACGGCCGTCACACCCTGCGGGTGCCGGTCGAGGATCCGCCGTACGGCCTCCCCGCGCACGTCCGTGATCACGACCTCGGCGCCCTCGGCGCGCAGGTGCTCCACCAAGTGGTGCCCGACCTTGCCGACGCCCGCGATGCCGACCCTGCGGCCGCGCAGCGACGGGTCGCCCCACAGGTGCTGCGCACAGGCGCGCATGCCCTGGTAGACGCCGAAGGCGGTCAGCACGGACGAGTCGCCGGCACCGCCGTTCTCGGGCGAGCGCCCGGTCGTCCAGCGGCACTCGCGCGCCACGACGTCCATGTCCGCGACGTACGTGCCGACGTCGCAGGCGGTGACGTACCGGCCGCCGAGCGAGGCGACGAACCGGCCGTACGCGAGGAGCAGCTCCTCGGTCTTGACCTGGTCCGGGTCGCCGACGATCACGGCCTTGCCGCCGCCGTGGTCGAGACCGGCCATGGCGTTCTTGTACGACATCCCGCGGGCGAGGTTCAGCGCGTCGGCGACGGCCTCCGCCTCGTTCGCGTACGGGTAGAAGCGCGTACCGCCGAGCGCGGGGCCCAGGGCGGTGGAGTGGATCGCGATGACGGCCTTGAGGCCGCTGGCGCGGTCCTGACAGAGCACGACTTGCTCATGACCCCCCTGCTCCGAGTGGAACAGGGTGTGCAGTACATCAGCAGGTGCGCCGGTTACGTCGGTCACTGTGGTGACTCCTGAAGTAAGTAGCGGCGGGGTGGAGACCAGCTCCCGTACGGGTGGCGGGGGCTCTGAGCATGAGATTAGAGCCTGGGCGCCCCGATCACCGCGCAGTGCTCAGGATCACCTGCTCGCGGAGTACGTCCGTGCGACGATTTGCATAGTTTTCCCGCTCGTTTGTGTGCGGGTTTCGCAGGTTTTCCTGGCAGACGGCGGGGGAGGGAGCAGGCGTGCCCAAGGTGTCCTCGTTGATCGTCCCGTACGCGACCTATCTGCGCGTGTACGAGCCGCTGGCCGCCTTCCCGGAGCCCGAGCGCGGCCACTGGGCGCGCTACGCCCGCCGCCCCGACCGCCCCTCGTACCAGGACGAACTCCGCCGCTCCCTGGCCGACTTGCTGCCCACCCCGCCCATCCCGGTGCCGGTGCACGAGAGCGGCGACGCGTTCGTGCTGGACGTCGACGGGGTGGTGTGCGTGTGCCCGTGGCGCACCCGGCTGCGCGGCTGGCAGGCGCTGGCGGAGCTGGGCGAGGAGCTGCCGAGGCCGGTCCTGGAGGCGGTGCTGCCGGAGGTCGTACGGCAGCAGGCGGCCAAGGACTACGAGCGCTGGCTGGCCCGCAACCCGGACGCCCGGCCCTGGATCCGCACGGCGACCTGGCAGGTGCCGCTCAACTGGTTCGTGCTGGTCTCCGACGGGGAGCGGCGCTTCGACAAGGGCTCCGGCGAGGTCCCCCCGATGCTGCGCTACCGGACGCCGATGGTGCAGGCCCGGCGCCGGGTCGCGCGGGGCCTCAGGGCGCTCAAGGAGGCCATCGACGAGGGGCCGCTGATCGACGGCCTGGTGGACGTCGGGCGCTGGCTGGAGGAGTTCCACCCGCGCTCGCTGGTGGAGTTGGACTACGGCGGCCTGGTGCACGCGCTGCCGCCCGGCGAGCTCGAGGACGACCACTCGGCGGCCGATGTGGCCGAGGGCATCGAGGCGCTGCGCAGCGGTGACGGGGTCGCGGCGGGCGAGGCGTACGCGCGGCTCGTGGAGCGGTGGCGGGCGGTCCGGGACCGGCGGTCCGCGAACTGAGCGTGCCCCAGGTAACGAACTTACGTTTGACCTGACGCCCGTTTTGGGGTTTCGTCCTCGGACCGAGGTTTCTCATCGGTATGTCCTGAGGTTTCGTCAACAAGGGCTGTAGGTCCCGATCCGGGGCCTTTGACGCCAAGCGTGACGGAACGCACGTACGCGGCCCTTGCGTCCCTTGCCCCTCCTCATGCCAAAATAGGACAAGGAGTCCGGGGGAACTCCGTCCGTCCCGTTCTGTTGCAGTACGGGCGGAATCTCGGCATCGCACGCTTTGGGGGGTCTGATGGCTCCTGATCGTCCTGTGACTGATCGTCACAGTGGCGTGACTGTCCGCTATGGCATGGTCCATCGGCTTCCGTCGCTGATGAACACCTGGAGGGGCAATTCCATCGGTTTGGCCGACGCGGCTGGACAGATGGTGTAGTTGTAGTGCCGAGGACAAGCCGTTCGTCCTATAACCGACTCGACTCGCGTCCGCCATTTCGGGCAACGCGGGTCAAGGTGCAGAATTTAGAGGAAAGAACCGAGAAGGTTCGGTTCTCCCGAGGAGGCCGCTCATGACCGCTCGCACCCCTGATGCCGAGCCGCTGCTGACCCCGGCTGAGGTCGCCACGATGTTCCGCGTCGACCCGAAGACGGTCACGCGGTGGGCGAAGGCCGGCAAGCTCACTTCGATTCGAACGCTCGGCGGACACCGCCGTTACCGCGAGGCTGAGGTCCGCGCTCTGCTCGCGGGCATCCCGCAGCAGCGCACCGAAGCCTGAACAACTAAATAACCGGGCAAAACCGGCAGGTCCCCCAACTTGCCGCAGCGCCTGGAACCTTGGCTACAAGCGACGCGGGTTCTGCCCCAACAGAGCCCACGCCCAGGCCCCCTGAGGGCTTCCCAAAGCAGTGACAGGGTGCGTCGTCGATCGCGCTGGACTCCGCCGGGTCCAGCGCGATCTTTTTTGTGTGCGCCCGTGTGTGTGACGGTGTGGGCGTGTGGACGCGGCGTGGCCGACGGGGCCGCTCTGTGAGCGGGCTTGTCGGAGTCTGGGGAGGGCTGTCGGATCTCCTGTGGGTGCGTCCTGACGCTGGTGCAATTGCACATATTAAATTGACCAGTTGTAGGCGAGGTGTAAGTACCGCAGGTTCAGAAACTCATGCGGTGACACCCGTCACATGCCAGGGTCCTTGTTACTGGTGGGTCATATGCACTAAAGGAGGCACCTGTTCCATCGCCCCACAGTGGGGCGGGTGTTGGGACCGGGCGACGCTCACGCACTGGTCGGACTCTCGTCCTCGACGCTCTCCTCGGGCGCTTGTGCGGCCTGTGCGGCCGGTGCTGCGGCCTGTGCCGCCCGTGGGGCGCCGTCCATCGCCAGTCGCAACAGGCGGTGGCAGATCGGGCAGTGACGCGTCAGATGGCCATAGGAGGAAGCGGCCGACAGATGCGCACGGAGTAACGCCCGAGTCTCGTGCCTGGTCGATGCCGCCATACCCCACCTCCATGGGCCGCGCGGGAAACGGGGCCCTGGTTTCTGGGTACCCAGCGAAAGTGACGGCGTCAAGGGCGCGGTGGACTCCGCCGGTTGAGCCGGTGCCGGACGCCGGTGCTCATCCGCCACCCGACTCGGTCGGTCAGGAAGTGATGGCATGAGTAAGGCCCGCTGCCGGTGGCGAGCGGGCCTGTACTTTTACTGCGGTCCTGACGGGATTTGAACCCGCGGCCTCCACCTTGACAGGGTGGCGAGCACTCCAAGCTGCTCCACAGGACCAGGTTTCGCGGCGCCATTCGTGCGTTGCGCTGCGAGAAGAGACTGTACAGGAGGGTGAGCCCACCGCGCGAACTCACCCAACGTGCCCGCGGCGTTACGGGATCGCCGCGTCGATCGCCTTCACGATCCGCTTGTCGGAGATCGGGTACGCCGTGCCGAGGGCGTGGGCGAAGTAGCTGACCCTGAGCTCCTCGATCATCCAGCGGATGTCCAGGACCGAGGACGGGATCGGGCGGCCCTGGGGCATCTGCTCCAGGAGCCAGGCGTACTCGTCCTGCATCTCGTGGACCTTCTCCATGCGGGCGGTGTCCCGCTGGACGCCGGTCGGCATCTGCTGGAGCCTGCGGTCCGCGGCGACCAGGTAGCGCATGAGGTCGGG
The DNA here is from genome assembly GCF_042870385.1 of Streptomyces sp. NPDC006602. Classification (NCBI taxonomy): domain Bacteria; kingdom Bacillati; phylum Actinomycetota; class Actinomycetes; order Kitasatosporales; family Streptomycetaceae; genus Streptomyces; species Streptomyces sp. NPDC006602. The sequence goes on from NZ_JBIAHG010000005.1 coordinate 520,905, forward strand.
GAGCCGCCGTATGCCCGCCTCCGTCACGAAGCCGGGCTTCACGAGGGCGTCCAGCTGCCCCCGTACGTCCTGGAGGTTCGCCAGCAGCACCGCGCTGCGTACGTCCTTCAGGCGGCGCTCACAGGCCTGCCAGGCGGCGAGGACCTGCTGTACCTGCCCGACCGCACGGACCGTCGTGTCGACGATGTCCGCGCGGACCTTGTCGTACAGCTTGCGGTACGACTCCTCGTCCCACACCGGGCCGCCGAAGTCACCGATCAGCTTGTCCGCGGCCGCCATCGCGCAGTCGTCGAAGAGGGCCTGGATCGAGCCGTGCGGATTCGCGGACAGGGCGAGCTTCTGGGCGTTCGTCAGGCGATCGCTCGCGAACTTCGCCGGGTTGACCGGGATGTTGCGCAGGATGAGCCGCCGCGTGCCCTTCCACATCGCCTCCGTCTGCTCGGCCTCCGTGTCGAAGAGCCGTACGGAAACTGTGTTCGTCGTCGGTCCGTCGTCGACCAGCGCCGGGTACGCCTTCACGGGCTGGCCGGCGCGGCGGGTCTCGAAGACGCGGGTGAGGGAGCCGATCGTCCAGTCGGTGAGGCCCTTGCGCTCCAGGGACTCGCCGCCCTGGCGCTCGGCGGTCGCCGCGGCGGCCTGGGAGAGGGCCTGGCGGGCCTTCGGCTTCAGCTGGAGCTTCAGCGCCTCCAGGTCCTTGTCCTCGGCCAGCTTGCGGCGGCGCTCGTCGACGATCCGGAAGGTGATGCGGAGGTGCTCGGGGACCTTGGACCAGTCGAAGTCGTCCGCGGTGAAGGGCACGCCGACCATGCGCTTGAGCTCACGCGCCATGGTGGTGGTGAGCGGTTCCTGCAAGGGGACCGCCGTGTCCAGGAACCGCTTCGCGAAGTTCGGCGCCGGCACGTAGTTGCGGCGGATCGGCTTCGGGAGGGACCGGATCAGCTCGGTGACCAGCTCTTCCCTGAGGCCGGGAATCTGCCAGTCGAAGCCCTCGTCGGTGACCTGGTTGAGGACCTGGAGCGGGATGTGGACGGTCACGCCGTCCGCGTCCGCACCCGGCTCGAACTGGTACGTCACCCGCAACTTCAGCGGCCCCTGCCGCCACGAGTCCGGATAGTCGTCCTTGGTGACCGCCTCCGCCGACTCCCGGATGAGCATCTCCCGCTCGAAGTCGAGAAAGTCGGGCTGCTCGTGCCGCTTGTGCTTCCACCAGGAGTCGAAGTGGGCGCCGGACACCACGTGTTCGGGCACCCGCTGCTCGTAGAAGTCGAAGAGCGTGTCGTCGTCGACCACGATGTCCCGGCGCCGCGCGCGATGCTCCAACTCCTCGACCTCGCTGAGGAGTTTGCGGTTGTCGGCGAAGAACTTGTGGTGCGTACGCCAGTCGCCCTCGACCAGGGCGTTGCGAATGAAAAGCTCGCGGGACGCTTCCGGGTCGATCCGGCCGTAGTTGACCTTGCGCTGGGCGATGATCGGGACGCCGTAGAGCGTGACCTTCTCGTACGCCATCACCGCGGCCTGGTCCTTCTCCCAGTGCGGTTCGCTGTATGTCCGCTTCAGCAGATGCTCGGCGAGTGGTTCGACCCACTCGGGCTCGATCTTGGCATTGACGCGGGCCCAGAGGCGGGAGGTCTCCACCAGCTCGGCGGACATCACGAAGCGCGGCTGCTTCTTGAAGAGGGCGGAGCCGGGGAAGATCGCGAACTTGGCGCTCCGCGCGCCCAGGTACTCGTTCTTGTTGCCGTCCTTCACGTCCTTCATGCCGATGTGCGAGAGCAGACCGGCGAGGAGGGAGACGTGGACACTGTGGTCGGCCGCGTCCTCCTCGTTGAGGTGGATGCCCATCTGTTTGGCGACGGTCCGCAGCTGCGAGTAGATGTCCTGCCACTCGCGGATGCGCAGGAAGTTCAGGTACTCCTGCTTGCACATGCGCCGGAAGGACGAGGAGCCCCGCTCCTTCTGCTGCTCACGGATGTACCGCCACAGGTTGAGATAGGCGAGGAAGTCGCTGGTCTCGTCCCGGAAGCGGGCGTGCTGCTGGTCGGCCTGGGTCTGCTTGTCGGCGGGGCGCTCGCGCGGATCCTGGATGGACAGCGCGGCCGCTATCACCATGACCTCGCGGACACAGCCGTTCTTGTCGGCCTCCAGGACCATGCGCGCCAGGCGCGGGTCGACGGGCAGCTGCGCGAGCTTGCGGCCGGTGTCCGTGAGCCTCTTGCGTACGTCCTTCTGCGCCGGGTCCAGCGCGCCCAGTTCCTGGAGGAGTTGGACGCCGTCGCGGATGTTGCGGTGGTCCGGCGGGTCGATGAAGGGGAACTTCTCGATGTCACCGAGGCCGGCGGCGGTCATCTGCAGGATGACGCTCGCCAGGTTCGTACGGAGGATCTCCGCGTCCGTGAACTCCGGGCGGGCCTCGAAGTCCTCCTCGCTGTAGAGGCGGATGCAGATGCCGTCGCTGGTCCGCCCGCAGCGGCCCTTGCGCTGGTTGGCGCTGGCCTGGGAGACCGGCTCGATGGGGAGCCGCTGGACCTTGGTGCGGTGGCTGTAACGGGAGATGCGGGCGAAGCCGGGATCGATGACGTACTTGATGCCCGGGACGGTGAGGGAGGTCTCGGCGACGTTGGTCGCCAGAACGATCCTGCGGCCGGTGTGCTGCTGGAACACGCGGTGCTGCTCGGCGTGCGAGAGCCGCGCGTAGAGGGGGAGGACCTCGGTACCCTGCCCATTAGCGCCTCCGGCGCGGGGGTAGTTCTTCTTGGTCAGGGCATCCGCGGTGTCGCGGATCTCCCTCTCCCCGGAGAGGAAGACGAGGATGTCGCCCTTGCCCTCGGCCTGGAGTTCCTCGACGGCGTCGCAGATCGCGGTGATCTGGTCGCGGTCCCCTTCTTCACCTTCGGCGGAGTCGGACTCGTCTTCGATGAGCGGCCGGTACCGCACCTCGACGGGATACGTCCGCCCGCTGACCTCGACGATCGGGGCGTCGCCGAAGTGCCGGGAGAAGCGCTCGGGGTCGATGGTCGCCGAGGTGATGACGACTTTCAGGTCCGGCCGCTTGGGCAGCAGCTGGGCGAGGTAGCCCAGCAGGAAGTCGATGTTCAGGGACCGCTCGTGGGCCTCGTCGATGATGATCGTGTCGTAGGCGCGCAGCTCGCGGTCGGTCTGGATCTCGGCGAGCAGGATGCCGTCGGTCATCAGCTTGACGAAGGTGGCCTCCGGGTTCACCTGGTCGGTGAAGCGGACCTTCCAGCCGACGGCTTCGCCGAGAGGCGCATCGAGCTCCTCCGCGACCCGCTCGGCGACGGTACGGGCGGCGATACGACGGGGCTGGGTGTGCCCGATCATGCCGCGGACACCCCGCCCCAGCTCGAGACAGATCTTCGGGATCTGGGTCGTCTTCCCGGACCCGGTCTCACCGGCGACGATCACGACCTGGTGATCACGGATGGCCTCCGCGATCACGTCCTTCTTCTGGCTGACCGGCAGCTGCTCGGGATAACTGACGGCGGGCACCCGACCGCGCCGCGCACTCATCCGCTGCTCGGCCTTCGCCACCTCCGCCTCGATCTCGGCGAGAACGGCGGCACGGCCCTCCGGCTTACGGATCCTGCGCGCACCTTCGAGCCTGCGCCCGAGCCGGTGCGCGTCGCGCAGGGTCAGCTCGGTCAGGCGGGGGGCGAGAGCGCCGAGGTCAGGGGTGCCCGGAGCGGAGGCGCCGGGGGCGGGGTGTGTAGACATACGCGGTCCAGGATCTCATCCCAGGGAAAATCGTGGCGAACGCTTTTGCGTCCGACGTACGAGTGCGACGTACGGCGACGTACGGCGACGTAAAAGAAGGCCCCGATCCGAGGATCGGGGCCTTGGTTGTGGCTGGGGCCGGGATCGAACCGGCGACCTATCGCTTTTCAGGCGATCGCTCGTACCAACTGAGCTACCCAGCCACGAGGTTTCCGAGGAAACCTCAGCGGTCCTGACGGGATTTGAACCCGCGGCCTCCACCTTGACAGGGTGGCGAGCACTCCAAACTGCTCCACAGGACCTTGCTGTTGTGCGAACCGGTGAATCCAGTGTCCCACAAGGTTTCGCGTGTCCCCACCGAGTTTCCGCCGCTCTCACTGGTGAGTGCGGAGGGGCCCGTCAGCTGGGGTGACGTCGCTGGAGCAGCGTATCAGAGGATGAGCTGGGCCCTGAAAACGAGCTGGGTGCGGGGGGCTGGAGGGCGGCTGGAGGCTCGCTCGGGGCGTGGTCCAGGGGCGTCGCCCGCGGGGACGGGGTCTGGAACGCTCGGCCGGGAGATCTCGAATGTCTCGACACTCGTGACGGGGAGTTCCGCATGCCCGATGCCGCATGTTCCACCGCATGGTCCACCGCGTCTTCCGCCGAATCCCACGCCGTGCCCTCCCGCGAAGCCGGCACCGCGACCCTTCTCCGGCAGCTGGTGCTGGCGGCCGGGCCGCTCAACGTGCTCCAGGCCGGCTGTCCGGACGAGTCGTCCACCGCGTGGATCGCGGCGGCGCTGCGGGAGAACGGGAGGGGCCGGGTCGTGTGCTGCGAGCCGGACACCGTACGGGCCGAGGTGGCCGCGGCGGCGGTGGAGAAGGCCGGGCTCGGACGGTACGCGCAGGTGCGGGCGGGCAGTCCGGAGCGGTTGCTGCCGGCTGTTCCCGGGCCGGTCGACCTGCTGGTGCTCGGCGGGCCGCCGGAGTCCTTCCTGACGCTGCTGAAACTGGTGGAGCCCAGGATGCTGCCGGGAGCGGTGGTGGTGGCGTACGGCGTCCGTGACGTTCCGGCGCGGGGGGCGGAGTTCCTGACCCACATCCGGGTCCCCGGCAGCGGCTATGTCTCGCTGCCGCTGCCCTTCGACGGCGGCGTGGAGATGGCCGTCTGCGCGGCCTGACCCGCCCCGAGGACTCAGGACTCACACCAAGGAGCGTCGTGTCCGTTCGTCCGTTCAATCCCGAATTCCTGCCCGAGGGGCATCCCGACAAGGTGGCCCGCGAGGACCGCGGCACTGTGCTGGGCGTCGTGTGGCGGGGGCTGGTGCGTTACTGCCTGCGGCCGGCGTACCGGGCTCTGGTCGCGCTCGGGTCCACGCATGTGGCCGGCCTGTGGCATCCGGAGTTCGGCACCCTGTGCCGTCCCGCGGAGGACGGCACGCCCACCTACAGGGCGTCTCGAGCGCGTCTTGAGAGCGGGCCGGAAGTCTGGCCGCAACATCCCACCTCCCGAGGAGAACTGTGATGAGCGACGCACGTCTGGTCGGTACCTGGACCACGCAGCTGGACGACGACGGAAAGGCCGTTCCCGGACTCGTCTCCTTCTCGTCGGACGGCTCGGTCGTCTCCACCCAGCTCAACACCAAGAACATCGGCCTCGGCACCTGGCGCTCCACGGGCCCCGACACCTTCGAGTACGGCTTCCACATCCTGGCCGCCGACCCCGAGGGCAAGCACGTCGGAGAGGCCCATGTCCGGGTGGCGGGCGAGTTCGTGTCGGACACCGAGTGGCAGGGCACCGGCGGTGCCGAGTTCTTCGACCCGCAGGGCACCAAGCTGCGCGGCCACGCGGGCTCCAAGGTGACCGCCGGCAAGTTCGGCATCGACGACTGATGCGGGCGGCGGCGCTGCGGGACCGTATCGGCGGCGAGCTGGTCCTGCCGGACGATGCGGGCTTCGCCCTGGCCAGACAGATCCAGAACACCGAGTACGACACGATCGAGCCGCACGCCGTCGCGTACTGCGCGTCCGAGCGGGACATCGCGCTGTGTGTGCGCCATGCCCGGGACCAGGGACTGCGGGTGCACGTCCGGGGCGGCGGCCACAGCTTCAACGGCTGGTCGACGGGCGAGGGACTGGTCGTCGACCTGTCCCGGATGAACCACGCCGTGGCCGCCGGGCCCGTGGTGCGGCTCGGCGCGGGCGTCCAGTCGCTGGACGCGCTGGACGCCCTGCGGACCCAGGGCCGGCAGATCGTCACCGGGACGTTTCCCACGGTCAGTGCGGGCGGGTTTCTGACCGGCGGCGGGATCGGCTGGCAGACGAGGAGCTTCGGGCTGGGCAGTGACCGGGTCACCGCGGCGCGCGTGGTGCTCGCGGACGGCAGGACCGTGCGCTGCTCGGCCACCGAGGAGCCCGATCTGTACTGGGCGCTGCGCGGCGGCGGAGGGGGCACCTTCGGCGTCGTCACCGAGTTCGAGGTGTCCCCGGTCGACGCGGCCGTGCTGACCGGGTTCGAGACGCTCTGGGCGTACGAGGACGCCGTGGAGGTGCTGGCGGCCTGGCAGGAGTGGGCCGTCGACGGGCCGGACGAGCTCGGCACCTCCCTGGTGGTGCTGCCCGGCATGTTCGGGCCCGGCGGGCGTCCCGTGGTCCGGGTCTGGGGGGTGCACCTGGGGACGGCCGAGGAGGTGCGGGCCGCCCTGGACGAACTGGCGGAACGGGCCGGGAGCAAGCCGCTGAGCCGGACGGTCGGCCCGCGGGGCGACTATGCCGAGGTGATGCACGAGGCGCTGTGCGGTTCGAAGACCGTGGCCCAGTGCCATCGCACCGGTACCGGGCCCGAAGCGGAGGGGCACCGGCATCCGTACACCCGGCAGAGCTACCGGCTGACCGGTCGGGCCGCGACCCGTGCGGAGTCGGCGGCGCTGCTCGACGCGTGGGATCCCACGCTGGACGCCGAGGGCCAGGAACGCTACCTGCTGTGCGTCGCGCTCGGCGGCGCGGCGAACCGGGTGCCGAGGACCGCGACCGCCTACGCCCACCGGGACGCGCGGTTCCTGATCGGCTATCAGTTCGCCTGCCGTGACGTGGCGACGGACCCGGCGGCACCGGCGCGGCTGACCGCCCTGGCCGACCGTGCGGCGGCGGCCCTGGCCCCGCTCGCCTGCGGCTCGTACATCAACTTCCCCAGTTCCCGGGTGGATGGGGACTGGGAGCGGGAGTACTTCGGTGAGAACCGGGCCCGGCTGCGCGAGGTGAAGCGGGCCTACGACCCGGAGGACTTCTTCCGGCACGCCCAGAGCATCGGCCACAGTGCCCCGACGACCGAGGTGGAGTCATGAGGACGGATCTGCGGAACAAGGTGGTGCTGGTCACCGGCGCCTCCTCGGGCATCGGCCGGGCGACGGCCGTGGCGTACGGGGAGGAGGGGGCCCGGGTCGCGATCACGTACCACTCGAACGAGGACGGTGCCCGTCAGACGGCGCGGCTGGTGACGGAGGCGGGTGGCACGCCGCTGGTGGTGCGCTACGACCTCGCGGACGAGCGGTGCATGCGGGAGGCGGTGGAGCGGGTCGCCGAGGAGTGGGGCGGCATCGATGTGCTGGTGGCCAACGCGGTGGTGTGGAGCGAGGCGATTCCGCGTCCCGGCAGGCCGGTGCCGCGCTTCGAGGACGTGCCGGCGAAGCAGTGGCAGGAGGTGCTGCGCACCTCCGTCGAGGCGGTGTTCCACACCCTGCAGTCGGTGCTGCCGTGGATGCGCGGGCGCCCGTGGGGCCGGGTCGTGCTGCTCGGCGCGGGCCTCGCGGACACCGGCAAGGCGGGCGCGGGAGCGTACGGCGCGGGCAAGTCCGCGCTGTTCGGGCTGATGCGGAGTCTGGCCTGGGAGCTGGGGCCCGAGGGGATCCTGGTCAACATGGTGGTGCCCGGCCAGACCAGCACCGAGACCGTCCGCGCGCACGTGCCGCCCGGCTTCCTGGAGGAGAAGGGCAAGAGCCTGCCCTCGGGGCGGATGTCGGCGCCCGAGGACGTGGCGAACGCCGTTGTCTTCCTCGGCTCCGCCGCCAACGGCAACACCAACGGCGAGACGCTGCGGGTGACGGGCGGAGCCTGAACCCGCCGTTGCGCCGAACCGAGCCCCGTCGCCTCCAGGGATCTTCCAAGCGTCCTCAAGAGCGGCGGGGCTCAATGGCCTGTGTCGGGAACCGACCCAGCAGGCGCACCATGACGCAGACCACCAGGCCGGCCGCGGGAACCGAGGCGCCGGACTATCCGATGACCCGGGCCTGCCCCTATCAGATGCCCGTCGGCTACGAGGAGTTGCGCGAGCGCGGGCCCCTCACCAAGGTCACGCTCTACGACGGACGCCAGGTGTGGCTGGTCACCGGCAACGAGGTGGGCCGGGCCCTGTTCCCGGATCCGCGGCTGTCCTCCGACGTCCTGCATCCCGGCTTCCCGTTCCTGGCCCCGCGTATCGCCGCCCAGACGCAGCAGCGGGCGGCGCCCCCGCTGGTCGGTGTGGACGATCCCGAGCACGGCCGCCAGCGGCGCATGGTGATCCCGGGCTTCGGTATCCGGCGGGTCGCCGAACTGCGCCCCGAGATCGAGCGGATCGCCGAGGCTCTGATCGACGAGATGCTCGACCGGGGCAGCCCCGCCGAACTGCTGTCCCAGTACGCGCTTCCGCTTCCCTCGGCCGTGATCTGCGCCCTGCTCGGCGTGCCGTTCGAGGACCGCGGATACTTCGACGAACGGTCCCGGCACGTGCTGTCCTCCTCGGGTGAGGGAGAGGCGGATGTGGCCCGTACGGCGTTCACCGAGATCCTGGCCTATCTGTACGACCTGATCGTGAAGAAGGAGAAGCAGCCGGGCGACGGCCTGATCGACGAACTGATCGCCCATCAGCTGAGCGAGGGCTCTGTCGACCGCCAGGAACTGGCGATGATCTGCTCGCTGCTGCTCGTCTCGGGGCACGAGACCACCTCGAACATGATCGCGCTGGGGACCGTGACGCTCCTCGAACATCCCGACCAGCTGGCGCTGTTGCGGGCGGACGAGTCCCTGCTGCCGGGCGCGGTCGAGGAGTTGATGCGTTTCACCTCCATCGGCGACGTGCTGATGCGGGTGGCGGCCGAGGACATCGACATCGCGGGGCAGACCATCAGGGCGGGTGACGGCGTGGCCATGTCGACCATGCTGATGAACCGCGACCCCCGGGCCTGGGAGGACCCCGACTCCTTCGACGTCCGGCGCTCCGCCGGACGCCATGTCGCCTTCGGCTACGGCATCCACCAGTGCATCGGCCAGAACCTGGCCCGCGCGGAGATGGAGATCGCTTTCCGCACCCTCTTCCGGCGCATCCCGGGCCTGCGGGTTCCGCTCCGCTCCGACCAACTGCCCTTGAACGCCCCGTACGTGCTGCAGGGAGTCGCCGAACTCCCCGTCGAATGGTGAGTGAGGGATCAGGTATGGGCATCAGTGTCGCGACGGACCGGTGTATCGGGGCCGCCATGTGCGCCATGACGGCCCCCGAGGTGTTCACCCAGGACGAGGACGGAGTGGGGCAGTTGCTGCCGGGCGGGGCCGAACAGGCCCGTGACCCCCTGGTGGAGGAGGCGGCCCGGGCCTGCCCGGTGCAGGCCATCACCCTGCACGACGAGTGAGCCGAACCGTCCCGCCCCGCCCCCGCGCTCGTGCGCTGTCGAGTTCTCCTCGACGGCGCTTCGAGAGCGGGGGCACACAGTGTGGCCATGAAGATTCGCAGCCTCGACGGCGACGCCCCGGCGACCATCGCCGCCCTGCTTCCCGGCTTCCGGGAGACCATGAGTCTGGAACTGCCCGCCGATCCACCGGTGACTCAGGCGCTGCTCGCGCGGCTGTTCCAGCGCCGCCACGGTACGGAGCGGCTGGTCCTCGTCGCCTACGACGGCGACACCCCGGCCGGAGTGCTGAAGCTCGGCCTCGACCTGGGTGATCCGGCCGGGCCCGGGCACGGTTCGCTGTGGGTGTTTCCCGCCTTCCGGCGCCGGGGTGCGGGCCGGCTGCTGGCCGCCGCGGGCCTGTCCGCGCTGCGCGAGAGGGGACGGGACCTGCTGCTGGCCGACGCCCCCAGGGGGACGGCCGCCGAGCGCTTCGCCGCGGAACTCGGCGCGCAGTGCGTCGGCGAGACCGTGCGCAACCGGCTGCGCACGGCCGGTCCCGCGCGTGCCGTGCTGGAGGCCGCGGCGAGCCGCCCGGTACCCGGGTACCGGCTGGTGTCGTGGGACGGCCCCTGTCCCGACGACCTCGTCGAGTCGTACGCCAGGGCCTGGAGCGCACTGGAGGAACGGGTCAACGGCCAGGCCCGGATCCGCCGGCCTTCCGTCGCCGACGTACGGGCACGCGAGGCCGAGGCGGCTCGGGCGGGCCACCGGCCGTCCGTCGTGGCCGCGTTGCCCGAGGACGGCACCGGCGTCGTCGCGTACAGCACGCTGTTCGTGCGGGACAGCCCGATGGCGGACGCGGGCGAGACGCTGGTGCTGCCCCCGCACCGGCGGCGGTCCATCGCCACGTGGCTGAAGGCCGAGCTGATGGTCCGGGCGGCCCGTGACAACGACCGTCTCGCGCTGGTCCAGGTCTTCAACGACACCGCCAACACCGCCGTGGTCGCGCTCAACAGGAAGTTGGGCTTCGAGGCCGACTCCCACTGGTCGACGTACGCGCTCAAGGCCTGAGCGCCTGGCGGGCCCCACCGATCCGAGCCGATCCGAGAGGAACCCATGACCACTGTGATCCCCGCCGGGCAGCGCGAGCGCAACGCCGAGCTGGTCCGCGGTCTGTACGAGGAGCTGTACCGCGCCCACCGCTTCGACGCGGCCGGGCGCTTCTTCCACGCCGACTGCACCGAGCACGACCCCCTCGCGGCCTCCGCCGCCGGCCCGGCCGACCGCTGGCAGGCCATGACCCGGGAGTTCCCCGGACTGCGCGCGGACATCGACCACCTGGTGGCCGACAACGACCGGGTGATGCTCTTCGCGACCTGGACCGGGCGCACCCGCTCGGGCGAGCCGTTCCGGCTGCACACCGCCGAGTTGTACCGCACGCGGGACGGCAAGGTCGCCGAGCACTGGAACGTCGTCGACCGGGACGTGCTCGACGCGCACGGTCTGGCCGGCGGGCCGGACGGCGAGGGCCAGCCGGCCGCGCCCGGTCTGCACGGCCCGCACAGCGACACCGAGCGGGCCAACGCGGAGCTGGTGCTCGGCGCGTACCGCGACGTCTTCAGCGACCACGAACTCGACCTCGCCGATCGCTACTACCACCAGGACTACCGGCACCACAACATGCGTACCGAGACGGTGCCGGACGGGCTCGACGCCTTCAAGGCGTTCTTCGCGGACAACATCGCGGCCTTCCCCGACCTGGTCACCACTGTCGATCACATCGTGGCCGCCGACGACCGGGTGATGGTCTTCGTGACCTGGACCGGCACGCTCACCGGGGCCTGGAGCGGCGGCGGCCCCTCCCAGCTGCCCCTGCAGATGCGCACCTGCGACCAGTTCCGGATCGAGAACGGCAAGGTCGCGGAGCACTGGGAGGTCGTCGACTACCTGGCGCTGCGCCGGGCAGGGCTGCCGACCCCGTGAGCAGGACCGACGTCCGTACCGAGAGAGGGATCGCACGATGACTCCGAGTTCCAGCCACGCACCCGTACCGAACGTATCCGTACCGAACGCGCCCGTGCTGATCGTCGGCGGAAGCCTGGTCGGCCTGTCCACCGCCCTGTTCCTCGCCCGACACGGGGTCCGCTGCACCTTGGTGGAACGCCATCCGGGCACCTCCATCCATCCGCGGGCGGTCGGCTACTACCCGCGCACCGGGGAACTGCTGCGCCAGGCCGGGATCGAGGACGCCGCCGTGCGGGAGGCCGCGGGCTTCGCGACGCACCGTACCCGGGCCGGGGTGACCTCCCTGGCGGGCGAGGTGCTGTTCAGCAAGGAGGAGCTGGAGGGCGGTGACGAGCTCGGCGACCTCACTCCGTCCCGGTTGCTGCTGCTGCCGCAGGACCGGCTGGAGCCGCTGCTGCGGGACCGTGCCGTCGAACTCGGCGCCGACCTCCGGTTCGGTACGGAGCTGTTGTCCTTCGCGGAGGACCCGGACGGGGTCACCGCGGTCCTCGGCGACGGGGCCGGCACCAGCACCTTCCGCAGCTCCTACCTGGTCGCCTGCGACGGGCCGCGCAGCACCGTGCGGGAGGCGCTGAAGGTGCCCCGGCAGGGGCGCGGGGTGCTGTCCCGCCATGTGAGCATCGCGTTCGGCGCGGATCTGCGGCCCGTGCTGGGGGAGCGCCGCTACAGCGTGGTCCATGTGAAGAACCCCCAGGTCACGGGGATTCTCGTCCATGACGACACGCTGAGCGGGGGCACGTTGATCGTCGGGTACCGGCCCGAGGACGGGGAGAGCCTGGAGGACTTCACCGACGCCCGCTGCGCCGAGCTGGTGGGTGCCGCGATCGGAGCGCCCGGGGTCGAGGTGACGATCCGTTCCCGCTTTCCCTGGGACATGGCGGAGCAGGTCGCCGAGGGGTTCGTGCACGGGCGGGTGCTGCTCGCCGGGGACGCGGCCCATGTAGTGCCGCCGACCGGCGGTTACGGAGCCAACACAGGTATCGCCGACGCCCACAACCTCGCCTGGAAGCTCGCTCTGGTGGTCGACGGCGTCGCCGCGGCCGGCCTCGTCGAGACGTACGACGCCGAGCGGCGGCCCGTCGCGGTCTACACGGCCGGGCAGGGTTCCCTGCAGCTCGCCGTGCGGTCCGGCACTGCCACGCCGGAGCAGCAGGCCGCCGCGGCGGACGCGGTGACCGTGACGACGGGGCAGGCGTACCGGTCCGCCGCGGTCGTCGGGGAACCGGGGAGCGCGGACCTTCCGGTGGCCTCCGATCCGCGGGTGCTGCGCGGCGAGCCGGGGACCCGCGCGCCGTACGTGGAGCTGTCGCGCGGCGGCGAACCCGTCTCCACGCTCGATCTGTTCGGGCGGGACTTCGTGCTGCTGGTCGGGGAGCGAGGCCGGGAGTGGATGTCGGCCGCCGTCGCCGCCTCCGCCGAGCTGGGAGTGAAGCTCGCCGCGCGCCGCGTGGTGCCGGGCACGGGCGGCGGCGCGGGCACCCTGTCCGACCCGGACGGCCGCTGGTCCGAGCGCTACGGCGGGGTGCGCCCCGAGGGCGCCGTACTGGTCCGCCCGGACGGTGTCGTCGCCTGGCGCTCGACGGGCGCCGACACCGACGGCGAGGAGACCGCGACGCTGACGGCGGTCCTGCGGAGGGTCCTCGCACGAGGGTGAGGAGGCGGAGAAGGGCCCCGGCCGCGTGCCGGGGCCCGCTCCGGTCGTTCAGGGGGATTCAGGCGGCGCCCGGGTCGTTCTGCAACTCGCCCACGGAGTCCACGTACTTGATGAGCAGGCGGGCGAACTCGAGGCGTTCCTGCTCCGGCCAGTCCTGGGTGATGCGCTCGAAGGCCGCTCGCTGGTGGCGGCGGAAACGGGCGAGCGTCTCGTGGCCCTCCGGGGTGAGCTGGAGGATCGTACGGCGGCCGTCGCGCTGTGAGGCCGCGCGGATCAGATAGCCGACGGAGATGCAGTCGGAGACCATCCGGCTGGCCACGGAGGGGTCGACGGCCAGTCGCTCGCCCACCACGCCGACGGTGATCTCCTGGCCCTCCTCGTCGGGCCCGTCCTGAACGATGTTGAGGACCAGGGTCCTGGTGAAGTCCTTGCGGGACACCTGCTTCTCGACGTTCAGCGCCTGCGCGCGCCGCAGTCGAGAGAAGGCGGGGCCGACAGCGTCGAGCAGTTCCGCTGCCCGCGGCGGGGGCTGGGTCGAAGTGTCCATGTCCGCATTCTAAGCGAGTTGATTACGTCAGACGAGCATCTGTATGCTCTCAATCGACTGCATGATGTAAAGCATATACCTGTTGACGAACATGTACCTTGGAGAGGGAATCCCATGCCCACCGAGACGTCCGATCGCGACTTCGAAATCGCCCACGATCCCGACTTCGACTTCGATGTGCTCATCGTCGGCGGGGGCCCCGTCGGCATGCTGCTCGCGGCCGAACTCCGCATCTCCCGCGTCCGGGCCGTGGTGCTCGAGCGGCTGCCCGAGCGCACGCCGCACTCCAAGGCCTTCGGCCTGCACGCCCGCTCCCTCGAGTCGCTCGACCGGCGCGGCCTGCTCAAACGGTTCCGCGAGGGCGCCCGCTCCTGGAACAACGGCCACTTCGCCGGTCTCGACGAGTGGGTCGACTTCTCCACCCTCGACAGCGCGCACGGCTACGCCCTGCTCTCCGAGCAGACCAGGACCGAACGTCTCCTCGAGGAGCGCGCCACCGAGTTCGGCGCCGAGATCCGCCGGGGCCACGAGGTCACCGCGATACGCCAGGACGCCGACGGCGTCGAGGCCGAGGTGACCGGCCCCGACGGCGCCTACATCCTGCGCGCCCGGTACGCCGTGGGCTGCGACGGCGGGCGCAGCCTGGTCCGCCAGGAAGCCGGCATCGCCTTCCCGGGCACCGGCGGCCGGGTCACCGCCCGGCTCGGCGACGTGATCCTCGCCGACCGCGAGAACCCCCCCATGGGCATGGAGCGCACCGAACGCGGCCTGCTGTTCTGCGTGCCGCTGGACGACACGTACCACCGGGTGTCCACCTTCGACTTCCAGGCCGATCGGGAGCCGGGCGCGGAACTCACCCTGGACGAGCTGACCGCGAGCCTGCGCGAGATCTGGGGCAGCGACCTCGGAGCGCACTCGCCGCGCTGGCTCTCCGTCTTCACCGACTCCGCGTGCCAGGCCGACCGCTACCGCGAGGGCCGGCTGCTGATCGCGGGCGACGCCGCCCACACCCACTTCCCGGTGGGCGGCCAGGGCGTCAACCTCGGTCTCCAGGACGTCTTCAACCTCGGCTGGAAGCTCGCCGCGACCGTGCACGGCTGGGCTCCCGAGGGCCTGCTCGACAGCTACGACCGGGAGCGCCAGGCGCCGGCCCGCAAGGTGCTGGCCAACACCCGCGCGCAGATCGCGCTGATGAACCCGGACCCGTACGTCACCCCGCTGCGTGAGCTCTTCACCGACCTCATGCGCAAGGAGCAGGTGAACCGGTACCTCGCCGAGATGCTCAGCGGCGTCACCGTCCGCTACCCGATCGACGGCCCCGAGCACCGGCTGCTCGGCGACTTCGCCCGTGACCTGGAGCTGGACACCGAGGAAGGTGCGAAGGCGCTCCCCAAGTACCTGAAGCGCGGCACCGGTCTGCTGCTCGACCTGAGCGGCGGCCCGGAGATCGGCCAGGTGTACGAGAAGTGGGCCGCGGGCGTCTCCTGGGCCGGACGGCTCCAGCACGTCCGCGCGGAGTGCGCCCAGGAACCGCAGCTGGCCGGTCTGCTGGTCCGCCCCGACGGCTATGTCGCCTGGGCCGCCGACCGGGACATGCCGGAGGCGGATCTGCGCGAGTCGCTGAACACCGCCGTCACCACCTGGTTCGGCACCGTCTGACGACTGGGCCGCCGGTTCGCAGCAGGCGGAAGTGGACCCCGTCGCGCGGGGCCCGTCGCCGCGGTCACCTGGCGTCGAGCAGCCGCGCACGAGCTGATGGAGGCGCGCTCCCGGCTCGGCCGTGTGGTGCCCGTTCCCTGATCTGGCCGGAATCTGCACCCGGTCACCGATATGCAGTTTGACAAACACATGCATTGAAGCATGTAATTGTCCTCGGCAACACGATCAACCCGTAACCCGGATCCCTGGGCGGAGCCGCAGCGACCATCGCGGCTCGAACACACCTCCTAGTTGGGAGAACACCATGCGAATCGTCCGCCACTACGAGCACGGGGCCCCCTCGGTGCTGCGTGTCGAAGAGGCGGAGAAGCCGCAGCCCGGACCGGGCGAAGTGCTGATCCGCTCCGAGGCCGTCGGCGTCACGTTCGCCGAGGTCCAACGCCGCCAGGGCATCCCGATCGGCGGCCACGCCACCCTGCCCGGCGCCCCCGGCGGTGACGTCGCCGGCATCGTCGAGGCACTCGGCGAAGGCGTCACCAACCTCCGCGTCGGCGACCGCGTCGTCGTCGACGTCGACCACAGCGCCTACGCCGACTACGTGACCGCCGACGCCGCCTGGGCCATCTCCATCCCGGACACCATGGACGCCGCCGAGGCGACCCTGCTGCCCAGCCCGGCCCAGACCGCGTACCACGCCATCAAGGAGGCCGGCCAGCTCAAGCCCGGCGAGTCGATCCTGATCGACGCCGCCTCCGGGGGCGTCGGCCACCTCGCCGTGCAGATCGCCAAGGCGATGGGCGCCGGCAAGGTGATCGCCACCGCCAGTACGCAGGCCAAGCTGGACTTCGTCCGCGAACTCGGTGCCGATGTCACCGTCAACTACACCGACGACGACTGGGACGAGCAGGTCAAGGCCGCGACCGACGGCCGGGGCGTGGACGTCGTCCTGGAGACCGTCGGCGGGGACATCCTCACCAAGAGCGTCGCCCTCACCGCCCAGTTCGGCCGACTGGTCTTCTACGGCTCGGCCAGCGGCGACATCCAGCCCATCCACCCGCTGATGCTCAGCCGGATGAAGACCGTGGCCGGATTCGCCCTGTACGCCATGCTCTACAACCGGCCCGAGGCCATCGCGGCCGGTCAGCGGGACCTGCTCGACATGATCGCCACCGGCAAGGTGCGTCCGGTCGTGCACGAGCGGCTCCGGCTCGAGGACGCGGTCAAGGCCCACGAACTGATGGAGGCACGGGCCCAGCTCGGCAAGGTCGTGCTCGTCCCCTGACCCGGGAACCGTGAGCGGTCGCCTCCTGACCGACGTGGCCGGTCACGATCATCCCCCGCTCGTGACCGGCCACCCGCCGTACCGCACGAGGCACTCGTGCGGTGCGGCGCACTCCACACCAATCCTTGAAGCAATCCCCTGACGGATCCCACACCGCAGACGACGCCGGCCACATCCTGGCCGGTGGGACGGGGATGGCACCCACTCCAGCCCGAAAGGCGAATTCCCGTGCCCTCCCGTACGACAGGGGCAGGCGGCCCGCTCACCGCCGCCGCTCCCGCAGCCCAGACCCGGATCCGACCCGTCATCACCGCCTGCCTGCTGGCCGTCTTCCTGGCCATGCTGGACTCACAGGTCGTGGCCACCGCGCTGCCCCGCATCGTCGGGGACCTCGGCGGTCTCGACGTGTTCGCGTGGGTGACGACCTCGTACATCATCGCCGCCAGTGTCACCACGCCCGTCTACGGCAAACTCGGCGACCTGTTCGGCCGGAAGAAGATCTTCCTGATCGCCGTCGCGGTGTTCCTCGTCGGCTCCGCGCTGAGCGGCGCGGCCCAGTCCATGGACCAGCTCATCCTGTTCCGCATCCTGCAGGGCATCGGCGCCGGCGGCCTCTTCGTCTCCGTACTCGCCATCATCGGCGAGCTGTTCAACCCGCGCGAAGCCGCCAAGTACTTCAACCTCTTCGGCATCGTCTTCGCCCTCGCCGCGCTCGCCGGTCCCGCCGTCGGCGGTGTGCTCACCGACCTGCTGAGCTGGCACTGGGTCTTCCTGATCAACCTGCCCGTGGGCGTCGTGATCCTGGTGCTCGTCTCCACCTGTCTGCACCTGCCCCGGACCGACCGGCCCGCGCACATCGACTACACGGGCTTCGTCCTGCTCAGTGCCGCGATCGTCGCGCTCACCCTGGCCGCCAGCTGGGGCGGGGTGAAGTACGAGTGGCTGGACTGGCGGATCCTCGGGCTCGGCGCGGGAGCGGTACTGCTCGCCGTGCTGTTCGTCGGCGCCGAGCGCCGGGCCGCCGAACCCGTCATCCCGCTGCACCTCTTCCGCGACTCCACCTTCAGCGTCAGCGTGCTGGTGAGCGTCGCGGCGGGCATCGTCTTCCTCGGCTCCGTCAACTTCCTGGCGATCTACATCCAGGTGGTGACCGGCGCCAGCCCGACCATGTCCGGTGTGGTGCTGCTGCCCATGATGTTCGGCCTGGTCGCCGCCTCCGTCATCAGCGGCGCGGCGATCGGCCGGACCGGCCGCTACAAGTGGTACCCGGTGCTCAGCATGGCCATCGGCATCGCCGGGGCGCTGCTGCTGGCCACCATGGACACCGGGACGTCCCGGGCCGTGGTCATCGCCTACATGCTGGTCTTCGGCATCGCGGCGGGCCTGAACATGCAGGTCCTCACGATGGCGGCGCAGAACACCGCGCCCCGCGACGACATCGGTGCCGTGCACGCCACCGTGGCCTTCGCCCGGCAGCTCGGCACCACCGTGGGCATCTCCCTGTTCGCCTCGATCTTCTACAACCGGCTCACCGAGGAGATCGCCGACCGGACGTCCGCGGACGCGCTGCGCGGCATCGACCCCGACGCGCTGTCCTCGACCGAGACGCTGGACCGGCTCACCGAGCCCGTGCGCGACGCCGTCGAGCAGTCGTACGCCGCCGCGCTCACCCCCGTGTTCCTCACCGCCGTACCGGTCCTCGTCCTCGGCCTGCTGGCCGCGCTGGCGATGAAGAACCTGCCGCTGCGCGGTGCGGACCACCAGGGCCACGAGGCCGCCGCCGAGGAGAGCTGACCAGACCCTTCTCGTCTCTCGTCCCGGAGCCGCCCTCCCCGCACAGGGAGGGCGGCTCTGTGACGTCCGCCCGCGCACCCCGTCCCGCTTCAGCGCCCTTCGAGCCCGAATCGACGCCTCGCCGACATCGTCGGCACTGCACGGCCGTACGACGCAGAACGCAGGCCGAAGAACAGGCAGAGGCAGACCAGGAGGCTCGTGTGACAACGACCGAAGACCCGCAGACGGCTCCGGCGGTCGATCCCGGACCGCTGATCCGGCTGACCATTGCCGACTGCGCCGCCAAGGTGCTGCACAGCGCCGTGACCCTCGGCGTGTTCGGTGCGCTCGCCGACGGCCGCCCCGCCGAGTCGGCCGAGCTGGCCCGGCGTACCGGGACGCACCACCGGATGCTTCCGGACTTCCTGGACGCACTGGTCGGTCTCGGCATGCTGGAGCGCACCGAGGGCCGCTACCGCAACTCCCTGCTGGCCCAGACGTATCTGGTGCCGGACTCCTCCTCGTACCTCGGTGGCTTCGTCGAACTCACCAACGAGACGCTCTATGGCACCTGGGGCCGGCTCACCGAGGCGCTGCGCTCCGGCGAGCCCCAGCATCTCGACCCGGACAAGGGCGGATTCGTCGGGGACCGGCACAAGGACCCCGCGAAGATGAAGCGGTTCCTCGCCGGACTCGACGCCTACAGCGACCGGATGGGCGCGGAACTGGCCCGGCGCGTCGACTGGGGCCGCCACTCCTCGTTCGTCGACCTCGGCGGAGCGCGCGGCAACCTCGCGGCCGTGCTGGTGCAGGCGCATCCGCACCTGGAGGCGACCTGCTTCGACCTGGAGCGCACGCGGCCGCTGTTCACCGAGCACATCGGCGGCCTGGGCCTGGCCGACCGGATCGCCTTCGCCGGCGGCGACTTCTTCGACGACCCGATCCCGCCGGCCGATGTCGTCGTCCTCGGCCACATCCTGCACGGCTTCCACACCGGGCGGCGGCGCGAGCTGCTCGGCCGGGTCTTCGAGGCGGTGCGGCCAGGCGGCACGGTCCTCGTCTACGACCGGATGATCGACGACGACCGCAGCGACCCGGAACGGCTGCTCAGCAGCCTGCACATGCGTCTGGTCAGCCCCGACGGCTCCGAGTACCGGGTGGCGGACTGCCGGGCCCTGCTGCGCGAGGCGGGCTTCACCGACGGGACCGCGCAGCCCCTGCTCGGCACCCACACCCTGGTCACCGCCCACAAGGAGGCAGCATGAAGCAGGACCAGACCCCCGTCCTCGTCGTCGGCGGCGGGCTGACCGGACTGTCAGCGGTCGTCTTCCTCGCCCACCACGGCGTCCGCGCCACCCTGGTGGAACGCCACCCCGACACCTCCACCCATCCCAAGGCCCGTGCCATCAACCCCCGGACGATGGAGCTGTACCGCGCGGTCGGCATGGAGGAGCGGGTGCGGGCCGGGCGTTCCCCCATCTCCGGCAACACCGATCTGGTGCACGTGGAGAGCCTCGCGGGCAGGGAACGGGTGCGGATGCCCAACGCGTCCCCCGAGGACATCGGCCGGATCAGCCCCACCCAGTGGACGCTGATCGACCAGAACCAGCTGGAGCCCATCCTGCGGCAGCGGGCCGTGGAGGCCGGCGCCGACGTCCGTTTCTCGACCCGGGTCGACGCCCTGGAGGAGACGGCGGACGGGGTACTGGTCAGCACCACCGACCTGTCCACCGGCGGGGCTTCGCAGATCCGCGCCCAGTACGTGATCGCGGCGGACGGCAGCCGCAGCCCGCTGCGCGAGATGCTCGGCATCGGGGCACACGGCCGGGGCACCATCACCAACCTCGTCAGCTTCTTCTTCGAGGCCGACCTGACCGAGGCGCTGCGCGGCCGCCGGATCATCGCGGCGTACGTCAACAATCCCGAGGTGCGCGGCACGATCATCCCCATCGACAACGACCGCCGCTGGGTCATCAACGTCTCCTTCTCCCCCGATCAGGGCGAGCGCGCCGAGGACTTCACGGAGGAGCGCTGCACCGCGCTGGTGCGGGCCGCGGTCGGGGTGCCCGAGCTGCCGCTGAAGATCGAGTCGGTGGACATGCCGGCGTGGGACATCTCCGCGCGCGTGGCGGACACCTTCGCGACCCGTCGGGTGTTCGTGGCCGGGGACGCCGCCCATGTGATGCCGCCCACCGGGGCGTTCGGTGCCAGTACCGGCATCCAGGACGCGTACAACCTGGCCTGGAAGCTGGCCCTGGTGCTGTCCGGTACGGCCGGTCCCGGGCTGCTGGAGAGCTACGACGCCGAGCGGCGCCCGGTGGCCGAGGAGACCGTCCGCCAGGCGATGCTGCGGTTCGCGGTACGTGAGGGCAAGCAGTACCAGGAGGTCGCCGCCGAGCTGCTGGACGAGACGACCATGACCTTCGGCTACTGCTACCGCTCGGGAGCGTTCGGGGTGGAGGAGGGCGCCCCGGACGCGATCGTCGAGGACCCCGAGCACCCCGGTGCCCGGCCCGGAGCACGGGCCCCGCATCTCGAACTCGACTCTCCCGAGGGCCCGGTGTCCGTCATCGACCTGTACGGCGACGGGTTCACCCTGCTCGTCGACGAGGTGGCGGGCCGCTGGACCGGGGCGGTGGAACAGGAGGCCGCGCGGCTGGGCATCGCCCTGAAGGTGGTCCGCATCGGCCGCGGAACCAGGCTGTGGGACGCCGACGGCTCCTTCCGCCGTCGCTACGGCCTGCTGGCCGGCGGCGCGGTCCTGGTACGGCCCGACGGGTTCGTTGCCTGGCGGACGACTGCGGGCCGTACCGGTCCGGTGGACCGCGCGGCGGTCGATGCGCTGCGGAGGATCTTGGACCGGCGGTAGGCGTTCCGCTGGAGGAGGGGCGTGCGAGGGCTGTTGGGCGACTGCGGGCCGGTGGGGGCTGGTCGCGCCCGCGCGGCGGAGCCGCAGATCGATACGGCCCTGCGCCCCTGAGCGCGGGCTGCGCCCGCATGATGCGCATGGCCGCGGTGCTCCGAGGAGGAGCACCGCGGCCATGGTGTGTGTGAGCCTGGGTTACGTGGCAGGGCGTCGCAGCAGCGTGTCGAGTACCGCCCTCAGCGACTCGGTGGGGTCGGCCACCTCGCCGGCGGTGCGCCAGGCGATGAAGCCGTCGGGGCGGAGGAGGACGGCGCCGGTGGGTTCGACGCCGTAGCGGGTGAGGAAGTGGTCGATGACGGTCGGGGGTTCCTCCTCGCCCACGCGGTGGAAGGAAAGGCCCTGGGACGCGGCGGCCGCCTGCCAGGCGTGTCCGTCGGGACCGGTCAGGAGCCAGAAGTCGCGGTCCAGGAGGTCGTGCAGGGGGACTTCCTTGCCCTGGCGGACCAGGAGGAGGTGCGGGGCGCGGGTGCCGGGGCGGCCGGTGGGGGCCGTCGGGTCCTCGACCACCGCGTCGTCCTCCTCGCCGGCCTCGCGCAGGACCGCGTCCGAGCGGTACACGTGCCCGAACAGCACCGTGGTCTCGGGCCGGTGCCTCGCCGCGGCCGCCTCGTCGAGGCCGCTGCGCTGGAGGTAGCGGATGACGCCCTGGTCGACGGTGAACTCGGCGACCGGTGCCCGTTCCTGCTCGTAGCTGTCCAGGAGTTCGGGGCCGGCCGCCCCGCGCAGCACCAGCGCCAGTTTCCACGCCAGGTTGTGCGCGTCCTGGATGCCCATGTTCCCGCCGAACCCCCCGGTGGGCGGCATGACGTGCGCGCAGTCGCCGGCCAGCAGCACCCGCCCGGACCGGAACCGGTCCGCCACCCACGCGGCGATCTCCCAGCTGGTCGCGGACTCCACCTCGACCGGGAGGTCGGGTACGCCCACGGCGGCCCGCACCAGCTCCACGCAGTCCTCGGTCCCGTATGCCCGGTGGTCGGCCCCCGGCGGCAGGCTCGGCGCGAGGACCCAGCGGTCGGAGTCCGCGCCGCCCAGCTTGCCGAGCACGCCCTTGACCTCGGGATTGCTGACGAAGCAGAGGAAGAAGGTGCGCCCGGCCACGTACGGGTCGAGATCGGCGTGGAAGATGATGTTCATCTGGCCGCCGAACACGCCCTGACCGTGATGACCGATGCCCAGCGAGGTGCGGATCGGTGCCCGGGAGCCGTCGGCCGCGACCAGGTACCGGGCCCGTACGGTCCGTTCGGAGCCGTCGCCCAGGTCGCGCAGTACGGCCGTGACACCCTCCGCGTCCTGGCTGAACTCCGTCATCTCGGTGGCGAACCGGATGTCCGCCCCGAGCTTTTCGGCCCGCTCCCGCAGCACCGGCTCGAGCCGGTCCTGCCCGATCAGCGTCCAGCCGGTGGTGCCCACGTCGTTCGGGTCGTGGCGGAACGGGCCGTCGAAGCGCCCGAGTTCGGCCCCGGTGAGGGACTCCGCCTGGAGGATGTCGCCGTACTGGGCGTGCGGGTTCTCCCGGGCCCGTACCGCGTCCTCCAGGCCGAGCGCGCGCAGCAGCTCCATGGTGCGCGGACTCGCGGCCTGCGCCCGGGGGTGCGCCGAGATCTCCGCGTGCCGTTCCACCAGCAGCGACCGGATGCCCTGCCGGGCGAGGAACAGGGCCTGGGCGAGGCCCACCATGCTGCCGCCCACGATGAGTACTTCGGTCGTCTCGTCCGCCATACCGGCTCCTGAAGGTGTGGGAATGCGTTCGGATTTCGGCGGGCCGATGCAACACCCGGGTGCTCGAACCGGGCTTGTGGCGCGGGCGAGCGGAGGCCGTGCGGAGCCGCGCGCTCCCAGAGGGAATCGAGTGCAGTCCGAGGGGCGGCTGACAGGTTCGAGCTGTTCCAGGCCCGAAGTGCGGCGCAAGGTTCGAAGGAGGCGGAAGCGGTGGTGGAGGCTTTGAGTGTGCTGGTGCTGACGGGCACCGGCCTGGTGGCGGGGGTGCTCTTCGCGGTCGCGGTGAGCGTGATGCCCGCGCTGATCGCGATGACGCCGGAACGGTACGTGTCCACGCACATCCTGCTCGGCAGGCGCTACGACCGGATCATGCCGTTCATCGTCACCGGCTCCACGGCCGTCGACGTGGGGCTCGCGGTCCAGGCCTCGGGCGGTCCCCGGGTGCTGTTCGCGGCCGCCGCCGTCTGCATGGCGGGGGTGGCGGCGGTCTCGCAGACGCGGAACGTGCCGATCAACCGGACGGTCAAGCGGACCCGGCCCGAGGACCTGGGCCCCGGCTGGCGGGACCCCCGTCCGGCCTGGCGCGGCTGGCACCTGGTGCGCACCTGCTTCGCGATCGCGGGCTGCGCGCTGACGGCCGCCGGGGTGGTGCTGTCGTGAGCCCCCGCGTCGTACGCGATCTGCCGGAGGGGGAGGACCGCGCGGCGGCCGACGCCCGGATGCGGGAGCTGCTGGCCCGCCCGGAGCCCGGCCCGGTGGCCGAGCGGCTCGCGCTGCTGCACTTCGCGGGGCGCCGCAGCGGACGGCCGTACACCGTGCCCGCCGGGGTGCACACCCTCGGCGACGCGTTGGTGGTCGCGACCGGCAGCGGCTGGCGGCACAACTTCGCGGGCGGCACGGAGGGCGGGCTGACCTGGCGCGGGCAGCGGCGGCCGGTGCGGTTCGCGCTGGTCGACGACGCGGAGCGCACCGCGCGCGGCTATCTGGAGCTGTACCGCAGATACGGGGAGGCGGCCCCGCGCCGGCTGGGCATCGCGGTGCGCGGCGAAGGGACGCCGGGACTGGACGAGTTCCGGGAGGCCGTCGCCCGCCACGGGCTCTGTCTGGTGGAGGTCGTGCCCCTGCAGGAAGCGGACGGCGCCCGCACATCGACCGCGGCCTCGTCGGTTCCGGCCCCATCAGACGCAGCCACATCAGACGCAGCCAACGAGAGGACACCACGATGAGCGGAATCGCCGGCTGGGTGGACTTCGAGCGGGACCTGACGCCCGAGGCCCCCACCGTACGGAGGATGGCGGAGGCGCTGGCGCACCGCGGCCCCGACGGTTCGGGCGAGTGGATCGAGGGGCACGCCGCGCTGGCCCACCGGCGGCTCGCGCTGCTCGACCCGGAACACGGCGCACAACCGGCCCTCGTGGAGTCCGAGTCCGGGCGTCCGGTGGCGGTGCTGACCCTGGACGGGGCCGTCACCAACCACCGGGAGCTGCGCCGTGAACTGGCCGCCAAGGGGCACCGGTTCACCGGACACGGCGACGCGGAGGTGGCGCTGCACGCCTATCTGGAGTGGGGCGCCGCGTTCCCGGAGCGGCTGGAGGGCCTGTTCGCCCTGGCCGTGTGGGACGTGCGGCGGCAGGAACTGCTGCTGGTCCGCGACCGGTTGGGGGTGAAGCCGCTGTGCTACTTCCTGACCCCGTCCGGGGTCGTCTTCGGCTCTGAGCCCAAGGCGCTGCTGGCCCATCCGGCGGTGGCGCCGGTGGTCGACGCCGACGGGCTGCGGGAGCTGTTCGCGCACAGCCGCAAGCCGGGCACCGGGGTGTTCCGCGGGACGCGCGAGGTGCTGCCGGGCCACACGATGACCGTGCGGGCTCCGGGCACCGGGCACCGCCGGTACTGGTCCCTGCCGGCCCGGCCGCACACCGACAGCCTGGAGACCACCGTCGCCACCGTGCGCGGGCTGCTGTCCGAGGCGGTGGCCTCGCATCTGCGCGCGGACGTGCCGGTCGGCGCGATGCTCTCCGGGGGGATCGACTCCAGCGCGCTGACCGCGCTCGCGGCCGGCGAGGCACGGGCGGCGGGCGGCAGGCTGAGGTCGTTCTCGGTGAACTTCTCCGGTTACGCGGAGAACTTCGAGCCGCATCCGACCATGCGCGCCACCCCCGACGCCCCCTACGCGGCCCTCGCGGCCGAGCACATCGGCACCGAGCACACCGAGATCCTGCTGGACACGGCGGCGCTCGCCGACCCGCAGACCCACGCCGCCGCGCTGCGCAGCCAGGACGCGCCCTCCCCGCTCGGCGACATGGACGTCTCGCTGCTGCTGTTCTTCGAGGCCCTGCGCAGCGCCGGGATCACGACGGTGCTCTCCGGGGAGACCGCCGACGAGGTGTTCAACGGCTACTTCTGGGCGTACGACCCGGGCCACAGCAACTCCACGACGTTCCCGTGGGTCTCCTTCGAGCGCGGGCACGACGCCGCCGCGGGCGGTCTCGGCTGCTCGCTGGTGGACCGTACCCTCCGCAAGGAACTGGACTTCATGGAGTACGCCGACCAGCACTACCGCGACGCGCTCACCGAGGTCCCGCATCTGGCGGGGGAGGGGGCCGCCGAGCGCAGGGCGCGCGAGGTCACCTATCTGGCGCTGACCCGGTGGGCACCGACCCACCTGGACCGGGCCGACCGGATGAGCATGGCGCACGGGGTGCAGCTGCGGCCGCCGTTCTGCGACCGGGCGCTGGTGGAGTACGTGTACAACGTGCCGGCCGAGCTGAAGCGGGTGAACGGCCAGGAGAAGAGCCTGCTGCGGGCTGCCGTCGCCGACCTGCTGCCGGAGCGGGTGCTCAACCGGCCCAAGAGCGCCTACCCGACCGTGCAGGAGGCCGCGTACGGGGAGTTCGTGCGGTACCGCTTCGGGGACGTGGCCGAGGACCGGACGGCTCCGGTCGCGCCGCTGCTGGACGCGGAGGCGACCCGGGCGGCGCTGGGCGCGGCGGCGGCTCCCAGTGGCGCCTTCGCGTGGGTGGAGCGGGCGAGCATGGAGATGGTGCTCCAGCTGAACACCTGGCTGGCGGACTACCGGGTCGAGCTGCGGCTGTGAGGAGCAACGCAAGCCAGTAACGCAAGCCACAGCCCGGCCATAAATGTGCATCTTGTCATCCATGTGCGCGAAGAAATATGATGCGCCAGGGCGTGCTATGTAAATGCGGTATTCGGGGCCGAGTTCCATCTTCCGCGCCGGATGCCCGCAGGGTTTTGTTGAATTCAACTCGTTTTTCGGAGAAACCACTTTCTCGGGTAAAGGAAAGGTAATTTTTTCCCGCTGACCCCGGGAGAGATGTTTCGCCGAAAAGCGAGTGACGCAGGAAGGTGAATACCGACAGGCTTGATGAATGCCAGGCCCATCGATGGCCGCCACCCCACAAAGGGCGGCGCACTCAGGGGGAATGCAGTGATAGAGATCGGTCTGCTGGGCTCCATGCGAGTACGCAGGAACGGGGAGGACGTCACACCATCCGCACCCAAGCTGCGTCAGGTGCTTGCCCTGCTGGTGCTCAATGCCAACTCGCTGGTCAGCGTGGACCAGCTGTGCGAGGAGCTGTGGGAGGACCGCCCGCCGCTCAGCGCGCTGACCACCTTGCAAACCTACATTTATCAACTGCGCCGCAGACTGCTGCTGGCCACCGGACAGCAAGGCGCGCCCTTTGGATCCCGTCCACCGCACGGCTGCCCCGCACTCCTGACCAGGGTGGGTGGG
Source organism: Streptomyces sp. NPDC006602 (assembly GCF_042870385.1). Lineage (NCBI taxonomy): Bacteria > Bacillati > Actinomycetota > Actinomycetes > Kitasatosporales > Streptomycetaceae > Streptomyces > Streptomyces sp. NPDC006602. The sequence continues at coordinate 547,593 of NZ_JBIAHG010000005.1, forward strand.
TACGAACTGCGACTGGACGACAAGCAGGCGGTGGATGCGTACAGGTTCGAGCAGCTCACCGAACAGGGAATGGCACAGCACCGCACCGGAGCCGGCGCGGAAGCCGCCCGCACGCTGAAGGAAGCCCTTTCTCTGTGGCACGGCGGAGCTCTGGTCGACGTCATCACCGGACGACGATTGTCGGCCTGGTCGACACAGCTCGAGGAGCGCCGTAAGAGCGTTCAGGAGCAACGTTTCTCCTTGGAGCTCGAACTCGGCCGTCACCACGCCGTGCTGGACGAGCTGGCGGAGGCCTTCCGCGCCCATCCCACCCACGAGGCGTTCGCCGGACAGCTCATGCGGGCCCTGCAGCGCTGCGGCCGCCGGCCGGACGCCCTCAACACCTTCCGCACCCTGCGCAGCCATCTCGTCGAGGAACTCGGCCTGGAACCCTCGGCCCAGCTCCAGCGCCTCCACCAGGAGGTGCTCGCGGACCGAGGTCACCTCAAGGGACCGGCCACGGCCAAGGCCGAGACCGCGCCCACCGGACGCCGGCCCGTGCCCGGACCGGCCCAACTTCCCGCCGACATAGGTGACTTCGTAGGACGGGACCGGGAACTGGACCAGCTCGAGACCTTCCTCGGCTCGGAACGGTCCAGCACCGGCATGCGGGTGGTGGAGGTGCACGGCCCGCCCGGTGTCGGCAAGAGCGCCTTCGCCGTGCGCGCCGCGCACCGGCTGCGCCCGCGCTTCCCCGACGGACAGCTCTTCATCGACCTGTCCGCCGTGGGCGAGGGCTCCCAGCAGCTCGCCGACGTCCTGTCGGCCTGCCTCGGCGCCTGCGGCATTCAGCGCGAGAAACAGCCCACCGGGCTCGACGAGCTCAGCCGGCTCTTCCGCACCTGGACCGCCGACCGCAGGGTGCTGGTCGTGGTCGACGACGTGCTCACCGCCTCCCAGATCCGTGCCGTCCTGCCGGGCGGCTCGGGCTGCGCGGTGATCACCACCAACCGCTACCGGGCGCACAGCCTCTCCACCGGGCGCAAGATCGTGCTGCCCGCCCTGTCGGCCCAGGAGTCGCTCCAGCTGTACGACCGGGTCGCCGGCGAGCGGTCCCGGCAGGAGGATCCGGCCGCCGTGCACGAGCTGATGGGCCTGTGCGAGGGACTGCCCCTGGCGATCAGGGCGGTGGCCGGCCGGCTCACCGCCCGGCCCGGCTGGTCGGCGGCCCGGCTGGCGGTGCGGCTGCGCGGCAACCACCGGATGCTGCTCGAACTCCCCGCCGGGACCCAGTCGTTGATGACCACGGTGGCCGCCAGTCACCGGCATCTTCCCGGCCCTTCCCAGGAGCTGCTGCGCCTGCTGCTCCAGCGCGAACGCCCCCGCTGGAGCCTCGACGAGGTGATCGCACGGCTGTCCCCGGGCACCGGCGACGCCGAGACGCTCCTGGAGTACCTCGTCGACGTCCATCTCGTACGAGAACACCTGGCACCCGGCGCCGAGCCGCTGTACTCCGTGCCGCGGCTCACCCGTCAGGCCCTGATCCTCCTGCTACGAGGTACGTCCGTGGGCGACGTACCGAACGGCCGGACGGCCACGGCCGGCGTCGTCGGCCGCGCCGGTTCCCGCGTCACCCTGATGAAGGCCGGGACCCACCGGTAGGAGTTCCTTCCGACGGCCCGTCGCACCCCCCGGTGCGGCGGGCCGTCGTGCTGTGCACGCCCGCCGCACCAGGAGTGGCGCACACGTAGTACCGCGCCTCGGATCCCGCCCCCCGTCGCGCCGGCGGTGAGGCAGCAGTCCGGGGGCCCGGCCAGGGGTGAGCGCCACGGCCGGCCGGGGTGACCGCGCTTCCAGGGCGTGGTCGCGCCAGGGCGGCGGGCCGTGGCTCTCCCGCTGTGTCCGTGCCTGTGTGCGGTCGCGCGATGCGCCAGGGGACGGCCCCTCCCACGCACCCGGCCCGTCGGCCGACGGCCCGCGCACCGGGGCCGTCAGCGGATTTCCAGGAGCCTTCGAGAGCGCCTCGACCCCCGCCGACCAGGGTGAACACACGACCGACAAGCCGGGAGGACATCGTGCACCGAACGCTGATCGTGGCGAGGATGGACCTCGCCGACGCCGAGGGCGTCGCGCAGGTCTTCGCCGATTCGGACAGCACCGAGCTGCCGCACCTGGTGGGGGTGTCGAGGCGGACGCTGTTCGCGTTCCACAACCTGTACTTCCACCTGGTGGAGGCCGACCAGGACATCGCGCCCAACCTCTACAAGGCGCGCAGTCACCCGCTCTACGAAGAGATCAACACCCGGCTGGGCCAGTTCATCTCGCCCTTCGACCCCGACTGGCGTGAGCCCAAGGACGCGATGGCCGTCCCGTTCTACTCCTGGACGCCCCAGCAGGGCCCCCAGGTCAGCACCCCGCGGTCCGCGAACCTCGGCGGTGCCCGATGAGCGCCCCCGCCACCACCAGGGTCTCCGCGGCCGAGGTCGCCGCCAACACCAAGCGCGGCGGCGACATCCGCGTCACCCTCAGCCCCAAGACCGTGGGTTGCACCTCGGGCTTCGGCGGGGTGCTGCGACTGGCCCCCGGCCACCACGTCACCGAGCACCTCCACCCGTACTCCGAGGAGTTCCTGCACGTCGTCCAGGGCCGACTGGAGATGACCCTGGACGGCGGCGCCCCGGTCGAACTGGGCCCCGGCGACTCGCTGCTGGTGCCCATCGGGGTACGCCACCGCCTGGTGAACACCGGGTCCGTGCCGGCCGAGGCGGTCTTCCACCTCTCCCCGCTCGCCCCGCGCCCCGAGCTGGGCCACGTCGACATCGAGCAGCCGCTCGACGAGAGGGCGGGCAACCCCGACGTCGGAGCGGCCCGATGACACCACCCGACCGGCGCGCGGTGATCACCGGAGTGGGCGCCGTCGCTCCCGGCGGCCCCGGGCGGGACGCCTACTGGGACCTGCTCACCGCCGGCCGCACCGCCACCCGCCGCATCAGCCTGTTCGACCCGGCCGGGTTCCGCTCCCAGGTCGCCGCCGAGTGCGACTTCGACCCGCTCGCCGCCGGCCTCACCCCGCAGGAGGCCCGCCGGATGGACCGGGCCGGCCAGTTCGCGGTCGTCGCCGCCCGCGAGGCCGTCGCCGACAGCGGCATCGAACTGCCCGGCGCCGACCCGGAGCGGGTCGCCGTCAGCATCGGCAGCGCCGTCGGCTGCACCACGGGCCTGGAGGAGGAGTACGCGGTCCTCTCCGACGGCGGCCGGAACTGGTTGGTCGACCACAGCTACGGCGTCCCCCACCTCTACGGCTACATGGTGCCCAGCACCCTCGCCGTCGAGGTGGCCCGGCAGGCCGGAGCCGAGGGGCCGGTGGCGCTGATCTCCACCGGCTGCACCTCGGGCCTGGACGCCATCGGACACGGCGTCCAGCTCATCGAGGAGGGCACCGCCGACATCGTGCTCGCCGGCGCGACCGACGCCCCGCTGTCACCGATCACCTCGGCCTGCTTCGACGCCATCAAGGCCACCACCGCCAACAACGACGACCCCGAACACGCCTCCCGGCCCTTCGACGGACGGCGCGACGGCTTCGTCCTGGGCGAGGGCTCCGCCGTCATGGTGATCGAGGAGCTGGAGTCCGCCAGGCGCCGCGGCGCCACCGTGTACGCCGAGATCCTCGGCTTCGCCGGCCGCAGCAACGCCTTCCACATGACCGGTCTCAGGCCGGACGGCCGGGAGATGGCCGAGGCCATCAGGGTCGCCATGGACCGGGCCCGGCTCGACCCCGGCGACATCGACTACATCAACGCGCACGGCTCGGGCACCAAGCAGAACGACCGGCACGAGACCGCCGCGTTCAAGCGCAGCCTCGGCCGGCGGGCCCACGAGGTGCCCGTCAGCTCCATCAAGTCGATGATCGGGCACTCGCTCGGCGCCATCGGCTCCCTGGAGATCGCCGCCTGCGCCCTCGCCCTGCGCCACCAGGTCGTCCCGCCGACCGCCAACCTGTCCACCCCCGACCCCGAGTGCGACCTCGACTACGTACCGGTGACGGCCCGGGAGCACCGGATGGACCGGGTGCTCAGCGTGGGCAGCGGCTTCGGAGGCTTCCAGACGGCGATGGTGCTGGGCCGGCCCACGGCCGCGCGCGGCACTCGGCCGCCGGCGCGACGAGGGGAGGCGGCATGAGCGCCTCCGGCATCCGCCCCGGCCGCCGCGGCCGGTCCGTGGTCACCGGCCTCGGCGTGGTCGCGCCGACCGGGCTCGGAGCCGCCCGGCACTGGGAGTCGGTGCTCGCGGGCAAGAGCGGCCTCGGCCGGATCACCCGGTTCGACCCGACCGGCTACCCCGTCCGGGTCGCCGGGGAGGTCCCCGGCTTCCAGGCCGGTGAACAGGTCCCGGGACGGCTCGTCCCGCAGACCGACCGCTTCACGCACTTCGCCCTGGCCGCCGCCGAGGACGCCCTCGCGGACGCGGCCGCCGATCCGGCGACCCTGCCGGAGTACGAGATGGCGGTGGTCACGGCCAGCTCCTCGGGCGGCACCGAGTTCGGCCAGCACGAGATGGAGAACCTCTACCAGAAGGGATCCTCCTGGGTCGGCGCCTACCAGTCGATCGCCTGGTTCTACGCGGCCACCACCGGCCAGGTCTCCATCCGGCACGGCATGCGCGGCCCCTGCGGGGTCATCTGCGGCGAGCAGGCCGGCGGCCTGGACGCCCTCGGCCAGTCCCGCCGGCTGCTGGACACCGGCTCCCGGCTCGTCCTCAGCGGCGGCACCGACGCCTCCCTGTGCCCGTACGGGCTGGCGGCCCAGCTGTCCACCGGCGGGCTGTCCACCGAGGACGACCCCGCCCGCGCCTATCTGCCCTTCGACGCGGCCGCCTCCGGCTTCGTCCCGGGTGAGGGCGGCGCCATCCTCGTCGTCGAGAACGCCGAGTCCGCACGGGCCCGCTCAGTACCGTCGTACGGCGAACTCCTCGGCTACGCGGCCGGGTTCGACCCCACGGCGGACCGCGTCACCGGACGGCACTCCGTGCTGGTGTCCGTCGTCCGGCGCGCGCTCGCCGACGCCGGGCTCATCCCGGACGACATCGGCATGGTCTTCGCCGACGCCTCCGGCATCCCCGCCGAGGACCTCGCCGAGGCCCGTGCGATCACCGAGGTCTTCGGCCCCGGCGGGGTACCGGTGACCGCGCCCAAGACGCTCACGGGACGCCTGTACGCGGGCGGTGCGGCGCTGGACGTGGCGACCGCGCTGCTCGCCCTGAACGCCGGTGTCGTCCCGCACACCGCGGGGCTGGGCCGGCCGGCCCCCGGCTGCGAGATCGACCTCGTCCTCGACCGCCCGCGGCAGACCGACCCGCGCACGGCCCTGGTGCTGGCCCGCGGGCACGGCGGGTTCACCTCCGCGCTGGTGGTCGGCGCCGGTGACCGCGGCGCCCGCAAGAAGTGACCGACCCACGACCCACGACGTACGAAAGGCGGCTCCCCATGGCCAAGTTCACCCTCGACGACCTCCGGCGGATCCTGCGCGCGAGCGCCGGAGTCGACGAGCAGACCGACCTGGACGGCGAGCACTTCGCCGGGACCACGTTCTCCGACCTCGGCTACGACTCCCTCGCGCTGCTGGAGCTCGTCAACCGCATCGAGCGCGAGTACGGCATCCAGATCCCCGACGGCGACCTGGCGCACACCCAGACCCCGCGAGAGGCCCTCGCCTACGTGCACGCCCGGCTCACGGAGGCCCGCGTCTGATGGCAGGACACACCGACAACGCGATCGTCGTCGAGGCACCGATGGACCTGGTGTGGACGATGACCAACGACGTGGCCTCCTGGCCCCGGCTGTTCAGCGAGTACGCCTCGGCCGAGATCCTCGGCCAGGACGGCGACACCGTCACCTTCCGGCTCGCCCTGCACCCCGACGAGACCGGCACGGTCTGGAGCTGGGTCTCCGAGCGCACCCCCGACCCGGTCACCCGCACCGTCGTCGCCCGCCGCGTCGAGACGGGCCCCTTCGCGTACATGAACATCCGCTGGGAGTACGAGGAGGTGCCCGGCGGCGTACGGATGCGCTGGATCCAGGACTTCGCGATGAAACCCGAGGCCCCGATCGACGACGCCGGGATGACCGCCCGGCTCAACCGCAACACCGCCGTCCAGATGCGGCTGATCAAGGCCAAGGTGGAGACCGCGGCCCGGGCCGGACGGCAACTGGAGGGCAAACGCATCCTGGTGACCGGCGGCAGCCGTGGCATCGGCCGCGGCATCGTGCTCGCCGCGGCCCGCGCCGGCGCGGACGTCGTCACCTGCTACCGCACCCCCGGCGAGGCCGTCGCCACCCTCGAGGAGGAACTCGCCGGCACCCCGGGCAAGCACCAGGTGCTGCGGGCCGACGCGGCCGACGAGGCCGACGTGGACCGGCTGGCCGCCGAGTGCCGGGCGAGCCTCGGCGGGCTGGACGCCGTCGTCAACAACGCCGGTACGTTCCGCCCCCAGCCGTACGCCGACCTCGGCTCCGCCGAGTGGGCCGCCACCCTCCAGGGCAACCTGACCGCCACCCACCTGGTCACCCGGCGCACCCTGCCCCTGCTCGCCGCCGGCTCCTCGATCGTCAACATCGGCTCCACGGTCGCCTTCATCGGCATGGCCGGCGGCGTCCACTACACCGCGGTGAAGTCCGCGCTGGTCGGCATGACCCGCTCGCTGGCCCGGGAGCTCGGGCCGCGCGGCATCCGCGTCAACACGGTCTCACCGGGCCGTATCGCCACCGAGGCGCTCGACGAACTGCCCGCCGAGGAAGCCGAACAGCAGCGCGCCACCTTCGCCTCCTTCACCGCGCTCGGCCGGCTCGGCACCGTCGACGACATCGCCAGGGCCGTGCTGTTCCTCGTCAGCGACCACGCCACCTACGTCACCGGCCAGAACATCCACGTCGACGGCTGCGTGTGAGCCGCGGCCCAGCCATGGAGGGATTCCTAGTGGAACTCGCACTGCACGGCAGGAAACTGCTCATCACCGGCGGCACCCGGGGCATAGGGCGGGGCCTCGTCCTCGCCGCGGCCCGGGCCGGCGCCGACGTCGTCACCTGCTACCGGCAGGAGAGCGAGGCCGTCGACACCCTGACCGCCGCGCTGAAGGAGACCGCCGGCGACCACCACGTCCTGCGCGCGGACGTCGGCGACATCGCCGAGGTCGACCGGCTCGTCGGCGAGGCCAAGGACCGCTTCGGGCGGCTCGACGGCATCGTCAACAACGCGGGCCTGATCAGCCACATCCCGTTCGCGGAGCTGCCCGCCGAGGAGTGGTCGCGGATCCTCGACACCAACCTGACGGCCGCCTACCGGATCATCCAGCAGGCGCTGCCGCTGCTCGGCGCCGGCTCCTCGGTCGTCAACATCGGCTCGCGCGGCGCCGCGGCGGGCATCCCGCTGCGCGCCCACTACACCGCGGCCAAGGCCGCCATGATCGGGCTGACCCGCTCGCTCGCCAAGGAACTCGGCCCGCGGGGCATCCGGGTCAACGTCGTCGCCCCCGGCGTGATCGAGACCGAGGCCTTCGCCACCATGCCCGCGGAGCGCGCCGACGGACTGCGGGCCACCTACTCCCGCAAGACCGCGCTCGCCCGCCTCGGCACCGTCGAGGAACTGGCCGGACCGGTGCTGTTCCTGCTCAGCGACGGCTCCGCGTACATCACCGGCGAGACCCTCAACGTCGACGGGGGCATCTGACATGGCCGAGCTGTCCGACCAGGTGTTCCGGGTCATGCTGCGGATGCAGATCAGGCCCGAGATGGCACACGAGTTCGAGAAGGTGTGGCTGGAGGTGGGCGACTCGGTCACCACGCACCCCGCCAACCTCGGCCAGTGGCTGTCCCGCAGTGCCGAGGAGAACGGCATCTACTACATCGTCAGCGACTGGGTGAACGAGCCGCTGTTCCGCGAGTTCGAGACCAGCGACCGGCATCTGGAGCACCGGCAGAAACTGCACCCGTACCGCAGCGGCGGCTCCATGACGACCATGCACGTCGTGGCCGCCCTCCCCGGCGCGGCCGGCGGCACCCCGTGACCTCCGCAGCGGTCTTTGGCGCGGTCGAGGTGGTGCTCTACCACCTGAGCGACGACCCGGACCGGGTGCTGGAGGCGTACCACGAGGCCAGCCGCCGGATGGCGGGCACCACCGGGCTGCTCGGCAACAAGCTGCTGCGCGCCCTCGGTGACCCGCACGCCTACGTCGTGGTGAGCCGCTGGTCGGACTGGGAGGCGTTCACCGCCTGGGAGGGCGGCCCCGCCCACAAGGAACAGACCGCCCCGCTCAGGCCGTTCCGCGACACCGGCCGGGACCGGCCCTTCGAGATCTACCGGGAACTCGCCCACTACGGCACGGACCGGGCCGTCACCGGTGCGGCCGACGTCATGGAAGGAGCCTGAGAATGGCCAGCACCAACGCCCCGCCGACCGACCTGTTCACGCCCGCCTTCCACCAGAACCCGCACGAGGCACTGGCCGCGCTGCGGCACACCGCGCCCGCGGTGCCCGTGATGACGCCGAACGGACTGCGCACCTGGCTGGTCACCGGGTACGAGCACGCCAGGGCGCTGCTCGCCGACCCCCGGCTGAGCAAGGACATGCGGGTCGGCAGGGACCTCATCCCGCGCAACTTCGCCGACCCCGACAAACAAAGGGAGTTCCTCGCCGAGTCGGGGGAGCGCAGCCAGTTCCCGCACGTCCTCAGCGTGCACATGCTCGACAGTGACCCGCCGGACCACACCCGGCTGCGCCGGCTCGTCGGCCGGGCCTTCACCGCGCGCCGGGTCGAGTCCCTGCGGCCGCGCATCACCGACCTCACCGACGAACTCCTGGACGCCCTGGCCCGGCACGGCAAGGTGGACCTGATGGAGGCTCTGGCCTTCCCGGTGCCCTTCACGGTCATCTGCTGGCTGCTCGGCGTGCCCCCGGACGACCGGGTCGCCTTCCGCCGCTGGTCCAACCTGCTCGTCTCCGGCGCGGGCACCGACGAGGTCCGCGAGGCCAGCGCGTCGATGATCGCCTACCTGACGGCGCTGATCGAGTCCAAGCGGTCCGAACCGGCCGACGACATGCTCACCGACCTCGTCCACGCCCAGGACGCCGGCGACGAGCTGTCGTCCGACGAACTGATCTCCATGGCGTTCCTGCTGCTGGTGGCCGGCCACGAGACCACGGTCAACCTCATCGGCAACGGTGCCCTCGCCCTGCTCACCCACCCGGAGGTGCGCGAGCAACTCGCGGCGGACGCGTCGCTGTGGCCCGCGGCCGTCGAGGAGTTCCTCCGGTACGACGGTCCGGTCACCAACGCCACCTGGCGGTTCACCACCGAGCCCGTCGAGGTCGGTTCCGTGGTCATCCCCGAGGGCGAGTTCGTGACCATCTCGATCGGTGCCGCGGGCCGGGACCCGGCGCGCTACGCCGACCCGGACCGGCTGGACATCACCCGGGCCCACAGCGCCTCGGTCGCCTTCGGCCACGGCATCCACCACTGCCTGGGCGCCCCGCTGGCGCGGCTCGAGGGACACATCGTCATCAGCCGCCTCTTCGCGCGCTTCCCCGGACTGCGGCTCGCCGTGGACGCGGGCGACCTGCGCTGGCGCAGCAGCCTGATGATGCGCGGACTCGAGGAACTTCCGGTGTTCACGGCATAACAGCCCAGCCCCCGCCCCGCATCGACTGGAGGAGACACACGTGGAACGTCACGGCACCGAGCGCCCCGCCTGGGCACCGCCGGAGGTCGATATCGACACCCCGAGCATCGCCCGGGTGTACGACTACTGGATCGGCGGCACCCACAACTTCCCGGCGGACCGGGAACTCGCCCGCAAGGTAGCGGCCGGCAACCCGGACCTGCCCGCCACCCTGAAGGCCAACCGCGCCTTCCTGCGCCGCGCGGTACGGGAGCTGTCGGACCTCGGCATACGGCAGTTCCTGGACATCGGTTCCGGCATCCCGGCGGAGGGCAACGTGCACGACGTGGCCCTCGCCGCCCACCCGGACAGCAAGGTCGTCTACGTCGACATCGACCCGGTGGCCGTCGCGCACGGCCGGGCGCTGCTGGCCGACGAACCCAGGGCGGCCGTCTTCCAGGGCGACCTGTACAAGTCCCGGGAGATCCTGGACGCGGACGACACCCGCCGGCTGATCGACTTCGGGCAGCCGGTCGCGCTGATCCTCGCCGCCGTCCTCCACTTCGTCCCGGACGGCGACGACCCGCTCGCGCTGGTGAGGCAGTACACCGAAGGACTCGCGCCCGGCAGTGCCCTGGTGATCTCGCACGCCGGCGCGGAAGAGGTCCCGCGGGCCGCGCCGGAGGCCGCCGAGCAGTACCGGGGCGCGGTGAGCCAGGTCATCTGGCGCGACAACAGGGAACTCGCCGCCCTGTTCGAGGACTTCGAGCTGCTGGACCCAGGAGTGGTCCGCGCCCCCCTGTGGCGCCCCGAACCGACCGACACCCCCGACCCGGGCCTCGCGATGCTGTCCGGGGTGGCACTCAAACCGGCCCGGTGACGGGAGGTGGATGCCTCCCTGACCACGCAGGAGTCCTCACCGGCCGCACGGGCACAGGCAGCGGGCGGCCGTAGGCCCGGGTTCGGCACCCTGCTCGCGGTCGACCTGTGGGAGCGGTTCAGCTTCTTCGGCATGGCGGCGATCCTGGTGCTCTACCTGACCGCCTCCGAGGCCCGCGGCGGCATGGGCATGGCCCCACAGACGGCCACCGCGGTCTTCGCGGCGTACATGTCGCTCAGCTTCATGGCCGGGCTGCCCGGCGGCTGGCTCGCCGACCGGGTGCTGGGCGCGCGCCGGGCGGTCCTGCTCGGCGGGGCGCTCATCACCTGCGGCCACGTGGTCCTCGCGGTGCCGGTGCCGGGCACGCTCTACGCCGGGCTGCTGCTGGTCGTCGCGGGCACCGGCCTGGTCAAGCCGGCCATGGCGGCGATGGTCGCGGGGGTCAGCGGAGAGGGGGAGGGCCGCCGCGAGGCGGCCTTCTCGCTCTTCTACATGTGCGTCCAGGTCAGCGCGCTCGTCGCCCCCGTCGTCACCGGGCTGCTGGCGGAGCGCGTCGCCTGGCACCTGGGCTTCGCCGCGGCCGCCGTCGGCATGACGGCGGGGCTGGTCCAGTTCGCCCTCGGCCGGCGCCGGTACGCAGACGTGGGCGCGCGTCCGTCCCGCCCGGTGCCGCACGCCGAGGCCGCCGTGATGCTCGGACGCGCCGCGGTGGCCACGGCAGCGGTGGGCGCGCTGCTGGTGGCACCGGCGTCCCTCGGCCTGCTGCCGCTGCCCGCGGTGCTCGCCGTCCTCGGCCTGACCACGGTCACCCTGCCGTTCTGGTACCTGCGCTCACTGCGCCGGACCAGCGCGCCCGATCCAGGGCAGGGTGAGGGACAGGGACAGGGGCAGCGGCGTCGGCTGGCGGGGTTCACCGCTCTGATGGCGGCCTCGGCCGCGTTCTGGATGATCTTCGCGCAGAGCGGCTCGGTCCTCAGTCTCTTCGCCGAGCGCCACACCGACCGGGACCTGCTCGGCTTCGAGATTCCCGCCAGCTGGTTCCAGTCCGTGCACCCGCTCTTCGTCCTGCTGGCCGCCCCGTTCGTCGCCCGGCTGTGGCTGCGGGCGGGGCCGCGTGTCGACGTGCCCGTCAAGTTCGCGGGGGCGCTGATCGCGGCCGGGCTGAGCTTTGTGCTGATGGCGGTCGCGGCCCGGCTCGCCGAGCACGGCCCGGTCGGCCCTTACTGGCTGCTGCTGGTCTACCTGCTCTACTCCTGCGGCGAGATCGCGCTCGCACCGGCCGGCCTGGCGCTGGCCGCCGCGGTCGCCCCGCCCGGCAGCACCAGCCGACTGCTCGCGGTGAACGGCCTGTTCGGCGCCGTGGGTGTGGTGGTGGGAGGCCAGTTGTTCCGACTGACAGCGGTGCTGCCCCTCGCGGCGTACTTCCTGCTGCTCGGGGGCTTCGTCCTCGCAGTCGGTACGGCGGTCGCGCTCGGTACCGTGCGGCTGCGCCGACTGCTCGGCGCAATGCGGTGAAGTGCCCCCAACGGGATTCGAACCCGTGCTACCGCCTTGAAAGGGCGGCGTCCTAGGCCGCTAGACGATGAGGGCTATCGGGCCGCCTGGGCGCCTCGCGGCGCGTCGGGGACGTGAGAAGCATATGGGATGGCGGGAGGGATCGCCAAAACGGTTTACGGAGCACTGGTCGCGGGGCTGGGGGAGGACAGGGACGGGGACGGTGAGGACAGGGACGGGGACGGTGAGGAGGGCGAGGGGGACGGGGGCGCGCCGGGCTGGTTCTCCTCCACCAGGTGGCGGCTGACCTCGGCCGTCGTCAGGCCCAGGCCGCCCAGTTCGATCTCGTCCCAGGCCTGGAGGCGGCGGGTGTCGCGGTCCATGTAGAGGATCGAGGCCTCGATGGGGTCCGGGTACTTTCCCTCGATCGCGCGCAGACCGCTGCCGCCGGTCGAGCCCTCGATGCGCAGCCGGGTGCCCTGCTTCAGCACCTCCATCTCCTCGTGGTGGAGATGCCCGGCAAGCACCAGCGGGACCGTGCCGTCCACCCCGCGGGCCGCCGACGGCTCGTGGGCGATGGCGACGTCGACGGGTGTGCCGGCGGTGGTCTGGGCGCGCAGGGCGGAGGCCAGGCGGGCGCCCGCCTGCTCCTGGGACTCCTCGGTGCCGGGCTTGTTCGCGCGGTCGGGGGTGAACTGGGGGTCGCCGATCCCGGCGAAGCGCAGGCCGGCGATGGTCTGGGCCCGGCCGTCGTCCAGGACGTGCACGTTCTTCAGGCCTTCCAGGTAGCGCTGGGTGGTCAGGGAGTCGTGGTTGCCGCGGACCCAGATGTACGGGGCGCTGAGGTCCTCGATCGGGTCGAGGAAGCCGTTCTCGGCGGCCGAGCCGTGGTCCATCGTGTCGCCGGAGTCGACGATCACGTCCACTTTGTACTGCTCCACCAGTGACGAGATGATCGGCCAGCTCGCCGGGTTCAGATGGATGTCCGAGACGTGCAGGACCCGGATGGTGGACGGGTCGGGCTGGTAGGTCGGGAGGGTGGAGGTGGCGTCGTACAGCTTTGTCACGTTTGTCACCAGGCGCGCCAACTCCTTCTGGTAGACGTCGAACTCGGTGACGATGCTGCGGGCGTTGCCGACCAGGGACGGGGCGGAGGAGAGCAGCCCGGAGAACTTCGGTTCCAGGACCGATTCCGGGTTCCAGGTCGCGTACGCGGTTCCGCCTGAGGCGGCCAGGAGGGTCAGGGCGAGGCCGCCGGCCGTCAGGGCCCGGCGGGGGCGGCGGTAGACCGCGAGGCCGAGGGCGGTGGCTCCGGCGACGACGGCGACGCAGGAGCGTACGGCCAGGTCGAGGGTGCCGTGCTCGACGTCCTTGGTGACCTCGTCCTGGAGGCCGGAGAGGCGCTCGGGGTGGTCGACCAGGGCCTGGGAGCGGACCGGGTCGAGCTGGTCGACGTTGACATCCAGGCGGACGGGGGCGTGGTGGCTGTCCAGCTCGAGCGCGCCGAGCGGCGAGACGTTGATCTTCGTGCCGCCGGTGAGCGACGGGCGCAGGGTCATCGTCGTGTTCATGGGCCCGACCGGAGTCCGTACGTTGCCGACGATCAGCAGCCCCAGCCAGGCGCCGAGGACGACCACGGCGACGAGGCCGAGGGCGCGCGCCCAGGGGTGGGGCTGGGGGACGAGTTCGACCGACGGGTGGGGTCGGCGGGTGCGGTAGTGGCGGGCGAGGGCGCGCGGGGTCCTGCGTAGGGAGTTCACGATGTTCCGGACGACGACGGGGACGCGGGCCATTGGTCCCGTATGCCCAAGTCCGCACGTGGATATGCGGGTGCGCTCGTGACTCTCCTACGGGCGGCGTACCGGACAATGGGCCTGTGCTGGAGATGACGCGCGAGGAGTTCGAGGAACTGGTCGCCGAGGCGCTGGACCGGATTCCGCCGGAGTTGACGCGGCTGATGGACAACGTCGCGGTGTTCGTCGAGGACGAGCCGCCGACGGACGATCCCGAGCTGCTCGGACTGTACGAGGGGACTCCGCTGACCGACCGCGGCGAGTGGTACGCGGGGGTGCTGCCGGACCGGATCACCATCTACCGGGGGCCGACGCTGAGGATGTGCGGGTCGCGGGAGGAGGTCGTCGAGGAGACCGAGGTGACCGTGGTGCATGAGATCGCTCACCACTTCGGGATCGACGACACCCGGCTGCACGCGCTCGGCTACGGGTGAGGCCTCGCTGATACGGGTCGCGTGTCCTCTTGTGGGCGGCGGGAGTTGGGCAGGTTGACTCCTTCACCCTCCACCGGAGGTGGCTGCTCGTGCGCCCCTTGAACGTACCCGTCCGTCTGGCCGCCACGGTCATGGCCGTCGTCGCCGCCGCCGGCTGCATGAGCGTCGGCGACGACGACGGCGGCACGAGCGCCAAGCCCTCGCACTCCGCTGGACACCGGGGCGGTGAGGCGCCCGACGGCGGGGCTGCTGTGTCGGGCGGCGGCGCCGGGGTCGGTGCGGCGGCCGATGACGGGAAGCACGGGCACGGCAAGGGGAAGAAGGGCAAGGGGGGGTCGGCGGCGCCGTCCGCGTCCGCGTCGGCCGAGACGAGTGCGTCCGACCCGGCCGGTGCCAAGCCGGGCAGGGGGAGGCCGGACAAGCCGGGGGCGCCGTCGCCGACCAGGGCCCAGCCGACGACCCCACGCACGGTCGAGCCGCAGCCGACACCCACCGAGGCGCCGCCTGCCTCGCCCACGCCCTCACCGACGACCGCCGAGCCGTCGTCCTCGGCCCACGAGCCGCCGGGGCCGCAGCTGGGGCAGCGGGAGCCGGCGCCCATGGCCGGGGCGCCGGTGTGACGTGGCCTACGTCCCTGGGGTTCGGTTTGCCTCTGAGGGTGGTGGGTGCGTATGGTGGCAGATCGTTTGATCCCATCGCCCGGCGCCAGCAGAGCGCGCCGTGTGGCGCGTACTCTCTCCCTTGCCGTGGCGGACCGCATAGAGGCGGTCGTATAGCGAAACACGGAGTTGACGGGCGCGTGCCGACGAGACTCCGGAAGGTTTCGCTTAAGCATGTCCATTTCCAGTACTGATCACGTCGTCGTGCCCGAGAACGAGGGCACTGTCGTGCCCGAGATCGCGAGCATCGAGGACGCACCCGAGGTCACCTTCGCGAGCCTCGGCCTCCCCGAGGGCGTCGTGCGCAAGCTCGCCCAGAACGGCGTGACCACCCCCTTCCCGATCCAGGCCGCGACCATCCCGGACGCCCTGGCCGGCAGGGACATCCTCGGCCGTGGCCGCACCGGCTCCGGCAAGACCCTCTCCTTCGGTCTGCCGGCCCTGGCCACGCTGGCCGGCGGTCGCACCGAGAAGCACAAGCCGCGCGCCGTCATCCTCACGCCGACCCGTGAGCTCGCGATGCAGGTCGCGGACGCGCTCCAGCCCTACGGCGACGTCCTCGGCCTCAAGATGAAGGTCGTCTGCGGCGGTACCTCGATGGGCAACCAGATCTACGCCCTCGAGCGCGGCGTCGACGTCCTCGTCGCCACCCCGGGCCGCCTGCGCGACCTCATCAACCGCGGCGCCTGCTCGCTCGAGAACGTCCAGATCACCGTCATCGACGAGGCCGACCAGATGTCGGACCTGGGCTTCCTGCCCGAGGTCACCGAGCTGCTGGACCAGGTCCCCTCCGGCGGCCAGCGCATGCTCTTCTCCGCGACCATGGAGAACGAGATCAAGACCCTCGTCGACCGCTACCTCACCAACGCGGCCACCCACGAGGTGGACGCGGCGCAGGGCGCGGTGACGACCATGTCGCACCACATCCTGATCGTGAAGCCCAAGGACAAGGCGCCGGTCACGGCCGCGATCGCCTCCCGCAAGGGCCGCACGATCATCTTCGTCCGCACCCAGCTGGGCGCCGACCGTATCGCCGAGCAGCTGCGCGACTCCGGTGTGAAGGCCGACGCGCTGCACGGTGGCATGACCCAGGGCTCCCGGACCCGGACGCTGGCCGACTTCAAGGACGGCTACGTCAACTGCCTGGTCGCCACCGACGTCGCCGCGCGCGGTATCCACGTCGACGGCATCGACCTGGTCCTGAACGTGGACCCGGCCGGCGACCACAAGGACTACCTGCACCGTGCCGGGCGTACGGCCCGTGCCGGCCGCACCGGCACCGTGGTCTCGCTGTCCCTGCCGCACCAGCGCCGCCAGATCTTCCGGCTGATGGAGGACGCGGGCGTCGACGCCGGGCGTCACATCATCAACTCCGGTACGGCCTTCGAGCCCGAGGTCGCCGAGATCACCGGCGCCCGTTCGATGACCGAGGTCCAGGCCGAGTCCGCGGGCAAGTCCGCGCAGCAGGCCGAGCGCGAGGTCGCCCAGCTCACCAAGGAGCTGGAGCGGGCGCAGCGCCGCGCGACCGAACTGCGCGAGGAGGCCGACCGCCTGGTCGCGCGAGTCGCGCGCGAGCAGGGCGAGGACCCCGAGGCGGCGGTCGCCGAGGCGCAGGCCGCGGCCGCGGTGGCCGAGGTCTCCGTTCCCGAGCAGCCCGCGGCGCAGGACGTCGACAGGGCGGACCGGGACGACCGTGGTGGTCGTTCCTACGAGCGTCGTGACAACGACCGTGGTGGGTTCCGCCGTGAAGACAACCGCGGTGGTGGCCGTGGCTTCGAGCGTCGTGACGACAACCGTGGCGGTGGCCGTCCCTTCGAGCGTCGTGACAACGACCGTGGTGGGTTCCGCCGTGACGACAACCGCGGTGGTGGCCGTGGCTTCGAGCGTCGTGACGACAACCGTGGCGGTGGCCGTCCCTTCGAGCGTCGTGACGACAACCGTGGCGGCTTCCGCCGTGACGACCGTCGGGACGACAACCGTGGTGGCGGTCGTTCCTTCGAGCGTCGTGACGACAACCGTGGCGGTGGCCGTTCCTTCGAGCGCCGTGACGACAACCGCGGTGGCGGTTCCTTCGAGCGCCGCGACAACGACCGTGGGGGCTTCCGCCAGGGCGACCGTCCGGCCCGCCCCTTCGAGCGTCGTGACGAGCGCAGCGGACACCGTGGCAGCGACCGTCCGTTCAACCGCGACCGCCAGGGCGACCGCCCCGGCTTCCGCCCCTCCGGCCACGACCGCCCGAACGGTCGTCGTGACGACCACCGCAGCGGTGGCAGCACCGGCACCGGCACCGGCTCCTTCGGTCGCCGTGACGACAAGCCGCGCTGGAAGCGCAACGGCTGACGCCGGGTAAGCGCACGCGACAACGCCGTGGCCCCCACCCGCACATCGGGTGGGGGCCACGGCGTTGTCCTGTCCGGACGGGGAGAAAGGGCTTTCGGTACCTCGAACTGCCTGTAAGATCAGGCAACTTGTGAGACGGGTGGGACGGCCGGGGGGCCGGGCCGGGAGCGCCGGAGAGGTGCCGCAGCCCGTCTCGTCTCTCGGGGAGGGTCTCCTTGGCTCGACATGCCCACGCACGCCTGCGCCTCGTCGCCGCCGCCGCACTGGCCGCCGGACTGAGCCCGCTGGTGCCGTCGTCCGCCGTCGCGGACACCGCGCAGGAGACGGTGGTACCGGCGACGTTCCGGGACTCGTACACCACTGCGACCGTCTCCTACGCCGACACCACCTACGGTGGCGAAGGGGCGGGCAGCCAGGGCGTCTTCCACCGTCTGGAGGGCCGCTCGGGACTGCTGTGGACGCGGTACGCGGACGGGACGTCCGTCGACGTGCCGGCGGCCGGCAGCGGCCTGGCGATCGACAACGGCACCGGCACCGACGTCCTGGCGCGCCGCTACCAGGACGGCCGCATCGAGCTGTTCGACGCCGCGAACGGCACGACCCGCACGATCCAGATGCCCACGGGATACGCCGGGGTGTACGGCGGGGTCCACGGCAGCACGGTCGTCGCCTTGGAGAACGTCACCGGCGAGGACGGGATCACCACCAAGGTCAGGCATCTGCTGAGCCCGGCACCCGACGGCGGCACCCGGGACCTGACGATCTCGGGTCTGCCCCCGGGCATGCAGATCGGTGGGCCACTGCGGGGCGACGCCTCCGGCATCGTCTTCCGCGCGTCGCTCGACGGCAGCATCCGGTCGGTGCTCGTCGACCCGGAGACCGGCCGGGTCCAGGGCTGGACCCCGGCGCTGTCCGGCGGCAACTCCACCGTCCTGTCGCCCGATTACCTGGTCCAGTACGCGGGCGACTCCGCCTCGAAGGCGTACGTCTACTCCCGCGCCGATCTCTCGGCACCGCCCGTCGAGGTGACTCTGGACGGCGCCGACGTTCTGAACCCCGCCAACGAGCTCTCCGTGGTGGGCGACTGGCTCGTCCACAGCCCGGCCGGCGGCACCAAGGTGACCGCCGTACCGATCGCGGGCGGCGACCCGATCACCCTGCTCGCCTCCTCCAAGGGCGACGTCTCCGCCTCGGCGGACGGCGACGCCGTCGCCGTGGGCCGCACCGGCGCCGACGACTGGGGCATCCAGCGCATCCACCCCGACGCCGACGGCAAGCCCGTCGTCAGCCTCGTCAAGGCGCTGCCGAAACCGCCGTACAAGATCCGGGGCCTCGCCCTGGAGCAGGGGCGGCTGCTGGTCGCGGACGACAGCTGGGGCAGTGTCCGGGACACCTACCTGCGGACCGTCGCGGCCACCGGGACACCCACGTACGGGTCGCGTTCCAACTACGACGGCACCGCCATGGCGCTCTACGACTGCCCGGCTGCGGAGGGCGGCTGCGCCGTGTTCGGTACGGCCGACAACCGTGCGGTCTGGCTGATGCGGGACACCGCCGACCGTGATCGGATCTGGACCGACGGGCCCGGGGCGTACGACTCCGCGGAGTACTCCGTCCCCGCCGGCGGGCGGATCACCGACGTCTCCGGCCAGTACGTGATCCACACGACCGCGACCCAGCAGATCGTCCTCAAGCTCGGCGACAGCACCGGCCCCACGGTCACCCGTGCCCCGGGCGCCGCCGCCCTCGACGGCGAGATCCTCTGGACGGCGGGGGCGAACGCCGGTGAGGTCACGGCGTACAACCTGACGACGAAGAAGACCGTCGAGACGGTGAGGACGGACGCCGGCTGCGTGCCCGCCGAGCTCCAGGCACTCGGCCGCTACCTGTACTGGACCTGTGACGGCCGGGCCGGCGTGTACGACCGTACGGCGGGCAGGTCCGTGGCCGTGCCCGCAGACGAGGCCAAGCTCGGCGACGGGTTCGTCGTCACGCACGACAAGCGGGCCGGGAAGCTGACGCTGACGACGTTCGCCGACGGCACGGCCGCGAGCCGGGTCATCGGCGAGCTGCCCGACACCGGGACCTCGCAGCGGGACGTGCGCTGGACCGTCGACGGGTCCGGCGCGAACGCGGCCTACGTCGACGACCGGGAGCAGGTGCACCTCGTACCGTCCGGCGTGGCGCAGCAGCCGCTGCGGCTGCTCGCACCGGTCACCAAGGCGTCGTCCGTCGAGGCACACACGTTTGACACGACCCCCGACACCCTGACCACCCTGCTGCTGTCGAAGCCGACCTCCGGCTGGGACGTCACCGTGCGCAACCGCGCGTCCGGCAAGGTCTACGGCGACGGCAAGGACGGCACGGCCGCGCGGGGTGAGCTGAACGTCGGCTGGAGCGGTCTCGACCCCCAGGGGACCGGGGACGCGTACCTGCCGAACGGTTCCTACGACTGGACCGTCACCGTCACCCCGGCGGACGGCGTCGGCGCCCCGCTGACGGTGACCGGTACGGTCCGGCTGGTGAAGGGCGAGGCGGTCCGTCGCGACCACGTGGGCGACGACGGCTTCGGCGAGCTCCTCACCCTCAACTCCTCCGGCGTGCTGACCTTCCAGCAGAGCACCGGCAAGGGCACGTTCTCCGGGAAGGTGAGCGGCGGCGGCTGGGCGACCTCGGTCAGGGCGGTGCCGTTCGGGGACCTCAGCGGGGACCGGTGCAACGACGTACTGGTGCGGCTGAGCAGCGGGGCCCTGCGTGCCTACCGACCGGGGTGCGGTGCCGCGCTGAAGCCGTCGACGCCGTACACCTCGCTGGGCACGTCCGGCTGGAACCAGTACGACGTGCTGACCGCACCCGGAGATGTGACCAAGGACGGGCTCCCGGACCTGGTCGCGCGGAACTCCTCGACCGGGGCCGTGTACCTCTACAAGGGGACGAGCACGGGCAAGCTGTCGGCACGGGTGAAGCTGTACGACAACTGGAAGACGTACAAGAAGGTCGTGGGCGCCGGGGACCTGAACGGCGACGGCATCGGCGATCTGCTCGCCCAGGACAAGTCGAACAACCTTTACCGGTACTACGGCAAGGGCAACGGCACGTTCACGGCGCGGGCGAAGCTGTTCACCAGCTGGGGCGGCTCGTACAACGCGATCGTCGGGGTCGGGGACATCACCGGGGACGGCAAGGCCGACCTGGTCTCCCGGGACAGCGGCGGGAACGTCTGGCGCAACAACGGCGACGGCAAGGGGTCGTTCGGGGCCCGTACGAAGATCGCCACCGGCTGGCAGGGTTACAAGGGTCTTTTCTAGAAGGTACTTCTCGGCCAAGTTGTGACGTGTGTCACGCCCCCGGTGTGGGAATCGCTGGGGGCATGACAGATGACGCCATAGCGAGCGGGCAGTCGGGACCTTCCGAACATTCGGAACTCTCCGACGAAGAACGGCTTGCCCAGCTCGGCTACACGCAGGTTCTCGCCCGCCGCATGTCGGCGTTCTCCAACTACGCGGTCTCCTTCACGATCATCTCGGTCCTCTCGGGCTGTCTGACCCTGTACCTGTTCGGCATGAACACGGGCGGCCCGGCCGTGATCATGTGGGGCTGGGTCGCGGTCGGCCTGATGACGCTGTTCGTCGGCCTGTCGATGGCCGAGATCTGCTCGGCGTACCCGACGTCGGCGGGCCTGTACTTCTGGGCTCACCGGCTCGCGCCCCCGCGTGCGGCCGCCGCCTGGGCGTGGTTCACGGGCTGGTTCAACGTGCTGGGCCAGGTGGCGGTGACAGCGGGCATCGACTTCGGCGCGGCCTCGTTCCTCGGGGCGTACCTGAACCTCCAGTTCGACTTCGAGGTCACGCCGGGTCGCACGGTGCTGCTGTTCGCCGCGATCCTGCTGCTGCACGGCCTGCTGAACACCTTCGGTGTCCGGATCGTCGGTCTGCTCAACAGCGTGAGCGTCTGGTGGCACGTGCTGGGCGTGGCGGTGATCGTCGGCGCGCTGACCTTCGTACCCGACCAGCACCAGTCCGCGTCCTTCGTCTTCGGCGAGTTCGTGAACAACACGGGCTGGGGCAGCGGGGTGTACGTCGTCCTCCTGGGCCTGCTGATGGCCCAGTACACCTTCACCGGCTACGACGCCTCGGCCCACATGACGGAGGAGACGCACGACGCGTCGACGGCGGGCCCGAAGGGGATCGTGCAGTCCATCTGGACGTCGTGGATAGCGGGCTTCGTCCTGTTGCTGGGCTTCACCTTCGCGATCCAGTCGTACGACGGTGCCCTCGGGTCGGCGACGGGGGCGCCGCCGGCCCAGATCCTGCTCGACGCGCTCGGCGCGACGGCGGGCAAGCTGCTGCTGCTGGTCGTGATCGGGGCGCAGCTGTTCTGCGGGATGGCGTCGGTTACGGCCAACAGCCGCATGATCTACGCCTTTTCGAGGGACGGCGCGCTGCCTTACTCGCGTGTCTGGCACACGGTCAGCCCGCGCACCCGCACGCCCGTCGCGGCGGTGTGGCTGGCCGCGGGCGGCGCGCTGGTCCTCGGCCTTCCGTACCTGATCAACGTGACCGCGTACGCGGCGGTGACGTCGATCGCCGTGATCGGCCTCTACATCGCCTACGTCATCCCGACACTGCTGCGGCTGCGCAAGGGCGAGGCCTTCCAACGCGGGCCGTGGCACCTGGGCCGCTGGTCGCGCGTGGTGGGAGTGGTCTCGGTCGGGTGGGTGGGCCTGATCACGGTGCTGTTCATGCTGCCGCAGGTCTCGCCGGTGACATGGGAGACCTTCAACTACGCGCCGGTCGCCGTCCTTGCCGTCCTCGGCTTCGCCGCGACCTGGTGGCTGGCCTCGGCCCGGCACTGGTTCCTCAACCCGGACCACGAGCGGACCCGGGCCCGCGTGGCGGCCCGCGCGAACGCCCCGGAACCGGTCGATCCCTGACGCTCCGGGCCTGCGTTTTCCTGGTCGTTCCCGCCCGACCCGGCCGTGTCCCCGATACCCGATCGGAGACACGGCCTCCTCCGGCTATGCTCGGGGTGGCAACATCGCCTGGGCCCTTAGCTCAATTGGCAGAGCAGTGGACTTTTAATCCATTGGTTGTGGGTTCGAGTCCCACAGGGCCTACCGGTGGCGGGTGGGGAGTATCCCTCTGACCTGCTACGCAGCGTTCGGGTCGGCTTCGTCCGGCTCGGACGCTG
Source organism: Streptomyces sp. NPDC006602 (assembly GCF_042870385.1). NCBI lineage: Bacteria > Bacillati > Actinomycetota > Actinomycetes > Kitasatosporales > Streptomycetaceae > Streptomyces > Streptomyces sp. NPDC006602. The sequence goes on from NZ_JBIAHG010000005.1 coordinate 570,014, forward strand.
CTTGGTTTCGGGGCCCGTGCGTGAGCGATGCGTGAGTGGATGTTCGGGGGCACGCCAGGTCGGCGGGCGAGGCTAGGGCGGTGAAGGCGGAGACGCCGGATCCGATTGTCGCGGTGCGCTTGCCCGCGTATCGGGCGCGGAGGGCGGCCCGGTGCCGACCGCATGGACGAGCACGCCGAACTGCCCAGCAGCCACACCGCCTGTCCGGCTCCACCTCGGCCAGGGGCTGCGACATGGTCTGCAGTAGCTCGGCAAACTGGTTCTCGATGTGGCCCCCTTCAGCCCGCCCGCAGCGGGACCTCTCTCTGGCGTGCGCTGAAGGATGACCCTCGAAGTATGGAACGGAATTAGCGGGCAGCGGAGTGGTCTTGATTCCGGTGCGGTGACATGCCGGAGGTCCGATGCCCACGTGGCGTCGGGAGACGCAACCGGACTTCGCCAGGCCCGGTCTGGGCGGGAAGCGGGTTTCGGCGAGACGGGTGCGAGGCCCCGGCATGCGGCGCTACCGTCCCCATCAACACCATGATTAGGGGGAGGCCGGCATGCTCGACCAGGCATTGATCGCACTGGCCGCGTCCGGGGGCACGGCGCTGGTAGGAGCGGCGGGGACGGACGCATGGAGGGGACTTCGGCAGGCGGTGGCACGCTGGTTCGGCCGGGGCGATGCGCAACGTGAGCAGGTTGAGCTGGAGCGGCTGGACCAGACCGCGGCTGCCGTGCAGGCCACCGACTCGGCTGAGGCGGAGCAGGCACGCAACCGCCAGGAGGTCGCCTGGCAGACTCGCATTGAGGCCCTGCTTGAAAGCCTGGGCGGGACCGAGCGGGAGCGGGCGGCCGAGCAACTGCGCAGCCTGCTCGCACAGCACGCCGCGCAGAGCGGCGTGGCCGCCGGACCGGGCGGGCTAGCCGCCAACACCGTAGACGTCCACGCCGAGCAGGGTTCGATCGCGGCTGGTGTGATCCACGGAGGGGCGCAGATCGGCACCCCTCCCATGCCGGCTCCGCCCCAGGGCTGAGCGGACCGGCCACCGCAAGCCCACCCGAAATCCCGCACCGCTCCGTCGGCGACGGCACCGGGGGCATCACCGCGACAAACGGCGGTATCGCTGCCGGCACAGTCACTGGGGGAATCCACCAACATCGGCATTCCGCCCCGCGTGTGCCAGCAGCGTGGCCGCACCAGGTCGGCGTCATCCCCTCCCGGGCGCAGTCTTTCCAGTACCGGGCCGAGGCGGACCGGCTGCGGGCGGCGGTCAACGGTGGCGGCACCGCGGTCCTGCGCCAGGTGCTGACCGGCATGGGCGGGGTCGGCAAGACTCAGCTCGCCGCCGACTACGCCCACACCGCCTGGGACGCCGGCGGCCTCGACGTCCTGGTCTGGATCACCGCCAGTGCCCGCTCCCCGGTGGTGACCGGATACGCACAGGCTGGCATCGAGCTGTGCGGTACCTATCCCGACGAACCGGAACAGGCAGCCCGCTCCTTCCTGGCCTGGCTGACCCCCAAGTCCGGAGCTCCGCCGTGCCGGTGGCTGGTCGTCCTGGATGACATCGCCGACCCCGACGACCTGCGCGGGCTGTGGCCGCCGGCCAGCCCATACGGCCGCACCCTGGTTACAACCCGCCGCCGCGACGCCGCCCTGACTGGGGAAGGCCGCCGCTCGGTCGAGGTCGGCATGTTCACCGAGGCCGAAGCCGTCGCCTACCTCACAACCTCCCTGGCCGCCCACGGCCGAGCCGAGCCCGCCGACCAGCTCACCGCCCTGGGCCGCGAGCTCGGATACTTGCCCCTGGCCCTCTCCCAGGCCGCCGCGTATCTCATTGACTCCGGCGAAACCGCAGCCGCCTACCGCGACCTCCTGACCGACCGATCCACCGAACTCACCGACCTTGCCCCCGACGCGCTGCCCGACGAGCAGGCCGTCGCCCTCGCAGCCGCCTGGTCCCTGTCCATCGCCCGCGCCGACACGCTGCGCCCCGTCGGGCTGGCCCGACCCATGCTCCACCTGGCCGCCCTGCTCGACGCCAACGGCATTCCCCAGCACGTGCTGACCGGCGCGGTGGCCCGTGCTCACCTCGCCGCGCACCGCACCGCGACCGGCCCCAACCCCGCCGCGGAACCGGCCCCTGTCTCCCGCCCAGACGCGGTACGTGCCCTCCGGGCACTGGACCGGCTCAGCCTCATCGACCACAGACCGGGCACCCCCCACCAGGCCGTCCGCGTCCACCAGCTCGTCCAGCGGGCCACTCGCGACACTCTCACCCCCGACCAGCGAGACCAGTACGCCCGCACCGCCGCCGATGCCCTCATGGCCGCCTGGCCGGAGATCGAACGCGACACCGGCTTCGCCCAGGCCCTGCGTGCCAACACCGACGCACTCACCCGCCACGCCGAAGGCGCCCTGTACCGGCTTGCCGCGCACGCCATTCTTTACCGCGCGGGCAGAAGTCTCGGTGAAACCGGTCAGGTCACCGCTGCCATCACCCACTTTCGATATGTGGTCCATGCTGCCCATGAGCACCTTGGCCCGGACCATCCCGACACCCTGGAATCCCGCCATCACCTTGCCCTGTGGTGTGGGGAGGCAGGTGATCCGGTCGGGGCCACGGATGCCCTGGCAGAATTGCTGGCAGACCAGGAACGTCTGCTGGGCCCGGACCACCCCCGCACCCTGGATGCCCGTGGTGAGCTCGCCCTATGGCGGGGGGAGGCGGGAGATGCGACTGGCGCGGCTGCCGCGTTCGCCGAACTGCTGACCGACTATCTGCGTGTGCTGGGACCGGACCACCCTGACACCCTGGGCATCCGGGGCAACCTGGCTCGGTGGCGGGGGGAGGCGGGTGATCCGGCCGGGGCGGCTGCTGAGTTCGCAGAATTGCTGGCCGACCGGGAACGTCTGCTGGGACCGGACCACCCCCGAACTCTGATCACCCGGAGCGATCTCGCGCTGTGGCGGGAGGAAGCAGGGGATGCGGCTGGCGCGGCTGCTGCGTTCGCAGAATTGCTGGCTGACCGGGAACGTCTGCTGGGCCCGGACCACCCCGACACCCTCACCGCCCGTTATCACCTTGCCCGGTATCAGGGACAGTCGGGTGATCCGGCCGGGGCCGCAGATGCCCTAGCAGAACTGCTAAGGCAAACGCTGCGGGTGCTCGGCTCGGATCACCCCCACACTCTGAACACTCGCCACCATCTCGCTTTGTGGCGGGGCCGGGCGGGGGATGCGACTGGCGCGGTTGCCGCCTTCGCCGAACTGCTGTCGGACATGGTGCGCGTGCTGGGTGAAGACCACCAGCACACCCTGACCACCCGCCACCAACTTGCCGCGTGGCGGGAGATGCTAAGAGAGTCCACCGTAAATCAATCGACCGATTCTTAAGGCAAGCTCGGAAAGTGACGAGACCTGTGAGAGCGTCCCCTGGCAGCTAGGCGCCGGAGGCTGACCGATCTCCGGCACGACGGCGGCGAGGGACAAGCGTCGCCGCCTCGGTGGCGGTCCGCCTGTCGCGTTCGGCTCGGTCAACGTCGTCGCCGACCTGGAGGGTTACTTCGGCTGACGCGTCGGCGCTCGTCCGCCTGAGCGAGCGATGCATGAGCGGACGGCAGGTCCGGCTCGTGCCTCTCCCGGTCCCACTTGGCGGCTGATCCGCACCGACGCCATGTGATGGCGACGCCGCACGGCCCGCTGTTCCGACGGCCGCGGATGCGCCGTGGCCGCAGACGTGCACACGTCGGATGCGGCGAGGGCGGGGGGCATGTGCGGGAACTCGTAGCCGGCGAGCTTGTCGCGCTCGGTGGCCACATCCGTCACTCCCCGCGAAGTGTGATCGGTACGATCCGTGCACCGATTTCAGGAGGGGGGCGTCATGGTGGCGTTCAACGTGCGGCCGGACATTGATGCGGCGGCAGAGAAGCTGTCCAGTTCCTTCGGGGCGAAGCGTGAGATTCAGCGGTTGCCCGAGGTGCTGTGGGAGGGCGAGACGGTCGAGATGCTCGCCACCGGCCTGTACGGCAAGGGCAACGGCCTTCTGGCGATGACGAACCAGCGGTTGGTCTTCTACTTCAACGGCCTGATGTCGCAGAAGGTCGAGGACTTCCCCTACAACCGGATCAGCTCGGTGCAGTGGGCGGGCGGCATGCTGATGGGGACGCTCACCGTATTCACGTCCGGCAACAAGGCCGAGATCAAGCAGGTGCCGAAGGATCAGGGGAAGGCGCTGGCTGATCTCCTGCGCCAGCGGATCTCACAGGCGCCGGCCACTGCTGCGCCGCCGGCCGCGCCGGGCGTGGCGTCCGCGCCGGCACCGGGCCAGGACATCGCGAGCCGGTTGGCCACCTTGGACCAGCTGCGGGCGCAGGGTCTCGTCTCGGATGAGGAGTACGCGCAGCGGCGTACGCAGATCCTGGACAGCCTGTAGGTCCGATCTGTGGTGCTCAGGCCGGCGCACGGGCAGCCGATAGCGGTCGGCCATAGCGGTCGGCCGCACGGTAGCCACCGGGCGGGATGACTCACGCTGAATGGGCCGCGCGACGCAACGCGCGGCCCATTCAGGCGTTCGTTCAAGTGCGTCGCCGGCTGGCTGCTCGACCACGAAAGATCCTTTGCCGCCCACGGTGATGATCAACCCGCGCTCGCGATGTTGCTGGGCGGCATGGCGGGCCGTGGATCGGGCCGAGGGTCGACAGGAATGGGGTGTTCTTGGCGGGCAATCCCCGCGGTACGACCGCGCCCATCGGCGAGCAGGCGGATTTCTGCCAATTTATGGCAGAGAATCTTCGCTACCTGCGCAACCTCTTTACAGGTCTCACACAGGTGACTCCTGGTGTGACCATGGTGTTTGCACAATCCGCGTCGTGAAGAGGTGTGCGAAGATGCCCCGTTCCGCGGCCCGGGCGCCGAGGTCAGCTCTTGCCGTGCCCAGTTGACTGGTGAGTAAGGTGACTGCCGCGCGTCCTCGTGAGGGGCCTGACCCGCCCTGCCGTGACGCGCGCACGTCATTCGGCGGCCCGGGGGAACAGTGCCGTCACGGGGGATGGATGGTTCGTCATGCCGCGATACGGCTCGTTGTGAGGGCCTGCTCGGCCGCTGCTGTGTGCTGCCCCCGTTCCCGCACCGGGACGGCGGGCTGACCCGCGCGCGTACCCCACCGCCCCCTTCGGGCGGTCACCCCTGCCTGCCCTTGCTCGCTACGAAGGATGCCCCTTTGCGACTCAGACCTGGGTTGTTCAACCCCAGATCACGAACATCCGCAGCGTTCACCTCTGCCGTCACGTCCGTCGCCGCCCTGGCCGTCCTCGGTGGCCTCGCCGTCCAGCCCGGCTTGCTCGGCCGGGACGCCGTACAGCGCACAGCCGCGGCGAGCGACTCGTACGACGGCTTCGACACCAAGGCAACCGAGCAGCTGCGCGAGGATCAGTGTGTGGCCGCCTATGCCCTGCGCACGGGCGGGCCCAGCATGTTCGCCCTCGCACAGAACGCGATCGGGCTGCCGCCCGATCAGCTCCACCAGAAGGTCAACCGGGACCTCTACGACACCACCACCCCGCTGCACCAGGCCGACAGCGCGGACAGCGTCGGCAGGGACCAGTGGCTCAAGAAGGTCAACGACCAGGAGTCCGCGTTCGCCACCGCCGTCGGGGGCCTGAGCTCCTACCCTGGCGAACCGCCCGGGAAGTTTGAGGTCTACGACCAGACCGGCCTGCTTCCGTGGCTGTACCAGGCGTACTTCAAGTCCCTCGACTTGTTCTCCCCGTTCTACGAACCGTCGCCCACCGCTGACGACGCCACGAAGTCCGCCGCGCTCGCGATCGGCGACCCGCTGTACACCACCGGGGGCACGCCGGAGGAGCAGCAGGCGTGGAAGCTGTGGAAGAAGAACTCCGGGAAGATCGAACCCAATGTGTTGTTCGTTCCGAGGGTGTTCGCCGATGACGCCCGTATCTTCCTGTCCTCGGGCGGCTTCCCTCGCACCGCCCCGGCCCCGGACACCCCGGAGTTCCGCGTCGCCGTCGAGGACCTGAAGACCCGCTTCGCGTCGTGTGCGTGGCACGCCCCGATCGACCCGAACCGGGTGCTCGGCAAGGAAGTGGCGCAGGCGTCGGCCGAGTGGCAGCAGGAGATCGCCTCGCAGGCCACGCAGCGGCAGCAGATCCTCGCTGCCAACGTCACCGGCACGAAGGCGCTGCAGGACGGCACGTTCACCCTGGGCCAGGTCCTCGGCCAGTCGTGGCTCGCGGGCTACTCCACCCGTTGGCAGGACTACTGGTCCGCGGGCGGGCTGGGCTGGATCGGCGACAGCTACGTGACGATCCAGGTGCCGGGCGCGGCGGGCAGTTGTCTGGACGTCGCGGGCGGTGGCAAGACCAACGGCACGCCGGTCCAGATCTACACCTGCAACAACGGCGCGTCACAGCAGTGGGAGCTCGAGGGCGGCGAGGACGACCTCCACCTCCGCAATGTCGGCTCGCAGAAGTGCCTGGACGTGGCCGGGAACAAGGCGGCGAACGGCACGAAGATCCAGATCTTCGACTGCTACTACAAGACCGCGGGGCAGTCCTGGAAGGGCGACGCCCGTGCCACCTCGCCCCTGAAGAGCGTCACCACGGGCAAGTGCCTGGACCTGAGCGCGTTCACCAAGAGCACGGACGCGCGGCTGTGGGACTGCAAGGACGCCAGTTCGCAGAAGTTCCTGATCAAGCCGTCCGGTCACAAGGGCACGGACAGTTCCCTGTACCCGGACAAGGCGGAGTTCGACAAGGCGAAGAAGGTCGTCACCGACGCCCAGACGGCGGCGAAGAAGCATCTGGCCACACTCAAGACGCAGCTGGAGAACGCCAAGAAGGCGGCCACCGCGTCCGACACGGCCGAGCAGGCGGCGTACGGGATCGCGGACGCGACCGGCGCGCCGAGGGGCCGTGGTCTTCTGGTCGGTCAGCAGAAGGCGCAGGTCACCAAGGGATCGGTGGCGGCGCTGACGGCGATGGTGAAGGCCGCCGAGACCGCCGAGGCCGCAACCAGGGCCGCCGCGGGTGACAGCGCGACGATCACCCAGCGCGCGATCGCGCAGGCCGCGCAGTCGAAGGCCGAGTTCCGCAAGGAAGCGGCGCACACGGCGGAATTGCAGGCGAAGGCCGCTGCCGACGCCGCGAAGCTGCACCGGGACAACGCCAAGAAGGACAAGGAGACCGCGGAGGCCAAGCTCGCCGTCGCCCTGAAGTCGGAAGCGGACGCGAAGGCGGCTGCCGCCGACGCGCACGCCAAGCGGCTCGCGGCCGAGGCGGAGGAGAAGACGGCCAAGGCGGAGAAGGAGACCGCCGCCGCCAAGCAGGCCGAGGCCAACCAGCACAAGCAGAACGCGCAGGCCGAGGCGGCGAACGCGAAGGACGCCAAGGAGAAGGCGGAGGCCGCCGAAGCGACCGCGGTCGCGCGGAAGGACGACGCGGTCAACGCACGCGACAAGGCCCGCGATCTGCGGGACGACGCCTGGGACGCCGCGCAGAAGGCGGACGCGGCCCGCGCCAAGGCGGACGCCAAGGAGGCGTTCGCCCAGGCTCATGAGTCCGACAGCAGTGCCCAGGAGTCCAGGGCGGCAGCGGACGCGGCTTCCGCGCACGCGGACGACGCCGAGGCGGCCGCCGGCCGTGCCCGGGCCTCCGCGGATGCGGCGACCCAGGCGGCAGCCGAGGCGGACGCCGCGGCCACCCGCGCCGAAGCGGCCGCCAAGCGGGCCCGCTCGAACGCGGACGCCGCCCAGGCCGCGAAACTGAGGGCGGACGCGGCGGTGAAGACCGCGACCAGCGCCGTGGCCGACGCCATCGAGGCGTCCCAGCACGCCTCCTCGGAGGCCAAGACGGCCGTCGAGCTGGCGGACGAGGCGGAGAAGCTGGCCAAGGACGCCAGGTCCCAGGCGGACGCGGCGAACAAGGAGGCCGCCAAGGCCCTGGTCGCGTCGGTGAAGGCCGCGGGCTTCGCCTATGTCACCGCACAGGCGGCGGTCGACGCGGGCAACGCCGCCGCCCAGGTCGCCAAGCCGGCCAACGATGCGATCCAGCTCGGCTCCCCCTACGTCGACACCGACTCGGCCGCCGGCCTGGTGGTGCTCACCGGTCAGGCGTCGAAGTCGATCGCCGAGCAGCAGAAGGCCGTCGCCGACGCCCACGCAAGGAACGCGGCAGCCGAGGCACAGGCGGCCAAGAACCTCGCCGACCAGGCAGCGGGCGACGCGAAGATCGCGTACCAGTACGCGGCCAACGCCGCCGCACACGCGGCCACCGCCCGCACCTACTCCAAGGAGGCCCTCGGCTACGCGGCCGACGCCGCCAAGGCCGCCTCACAGGCCTCGGCTTCCCTGGCCCGCACCGTCGAATACGACCGCCAGGCCAGCGCCGACGCCGACGCCGCCGACAAGGCCGCGGGGCGCGCCGAAGGCTACGCCAAGGACGCCCGCGCCTCCGCCGACCAGGCCGCCCTCGACGCCCAGGCCGCCCGCGACGCCGCAGCCGCGGCCGAGCAGTCCGCCAAGGACGCACGGGCAGCCGCCAACCGCGCCGACGCCGCCGCAACCGAGGCGGAACAGGCGGCGAAGGACGCGCTGAAGTATGCGCAGGAGGCACAGAAGGCAGCAGAGGAAGCGGCACGCAACGCCGCGAACAAGCAGGTCTCGACCGGTGCGGGCACCGGAGTCGGCGGCACGTGGTACGTCGTCGACGAGGACAGTATCGACATCACCGACGCCAAGCAGCACGAACCCTGTGTGATCACGATCGGCTTCGAAGGCTGCACGACCACGTTCACGGTCACCTTCAGCGCGGTGGTCGACTTCTTCCTCTGCACCAACCCCGACGCGACGGCGAGCGCCAGCGGCTGCCCGTCGGCGGACACGCTGCTCATCGAGAGCAAGCGCATCCCCGGTCTGAAGAAGGACGTCACCCGGTACTTCTCCAAGCTGGAACTCATCCAGCAGACGCTCACTTACAAGCTCATCAAGGCGGTCCTGGTCCAGGACTTCGTCGACTGCTGGCACGGCAGCGCAGGCGGCTGCGCCTGGGCCCTGAGCAACTTCATCCCGGGCAAGGCGTTCGGCAAGGTCTTCGAGGCGATCAACGCTCTGGACGCCGCGATGAAGACCGGCATCGGCGTCGCCGACGCGTTCAAGGCACTCAAGGTCCTCGACCTTGATCCCGCGACCCTCGCCAAGATCTCGCAGCAGGTGAACATCTACGAGGACGCCTTCACCGCCTGCGTGCGCAACAGCTTCCCGGCACAGACCCCAGTGCTGATGGCGAACGGTTCGCACCGGCCCATCGGTCAGGTGAAGGTCGGGGACCTGGTGAAGGCCACAGACCCCGCCTCCGGGGAACTGCGGACGCAGAAGGTCACGGCCACCTTCCGGCACGCCACCGAGCGCCTGGTGGACATCAACGTCGCCGACGGGGGGAAGCTGACCAGCACCGCCGGTCACAAGTTCTTCGTGGTGGAGCGCGGCTGGAGGACGGTCTCCGAACTGCGCGTCGGTGACCGCCTGCGCACCCCGGACGGCCCCGTCCGGGCGGTGACGGCCCTCTACGACCGAAAGGGTCTGGGCGCGAGCACGGTCTACGACCTCACGGTGGACGGCCCGCACACGTTCTTCGTGCGCACGGCCGGTGGGCGGCCCCAGGACCTGCTCGTCCACAACTGCCTGAACATCGTGGCCGACGAGGGCCGGAACGGCGCTCACACACTGAGTGAACATGTCCTCAACGACCAGGAGGCGAGGGCCAAGGCCGCCCGGGACGGCATCGCGACGGTGTGGAACGATCAGGACACCGCCGTACGCTGCATCAACGAGGCCTTCCAGCAGTGGTTGCAGCGCAGCCCGAAGAACGGGAAGAAGCTCTCCGACTGGATCACCGCGCAGCGGAGGAAGCCGAAGTCGGACATCTTTGACCCGCGCTACGACCTCTTCCCCATCGAATGGGAGCTCCGGGGCGAGGGATCGCTCGGCAAGATCTGGCGTCAAGGGGCCACGACCCCTGATAACGCGGGCAACACGGTGGCCATCAACATCAAGGCCGTCCGAGGGAAGGCGCACCCCGGGGATCCGGATGCGAACGTCCCGAACAACTTCGTGATCTACACCGCCTACCCGAAGTAGGAGAAGCAGGCATGGCGCAGCTACACCGGCACCTCGGTGTCGACATCGGGCTCAGCGGGCTGATCAAGTGGATCCGCTACCCCGTCGTCACCAGTGAGAGCGCCGGCTTGGACGTGGTCGCAAGTGTTGCCGACCGGTTCGACGGGGCGTTCGCCCACCAGCTTCTGCAGGACTGTCTCGTGCTTCTGGACTCACCCCTGTCCAGCCGGGACATCGAGGTTCTGTGGCTGGCGGGGACGTTCCGGGAGTTCGACCTGGAGCGCCTGGGCATCGACGGCCGGGAGTGGCTGCGCCGGATCGCGGACATCTGCGCCGACAGGGTCCGAGGCGACGACGCCTCCTTCGCGCCCGCCGCTGCCACACCGGTGGTGGACGAAGCGGTGAAGGAGGCGGTCGGCGCCGAGATCAGTTCGGTCGGACCTGCACTGGAGCAGGCCACGGCCCACCACGCGTACAACCCGCTCGACGGCGTGGTCCCGGCCCTGCAACGGGCGGTGGACGTCGATCCGGACCTGGCGTTCCGGCTGCTGCTGCGGGCACTGAAGGGGTACTTCGTGCCGATCAGCGAATTGCGTTACGAGCGCTACCTCGCGCTTGGGAACGAGCTCGGCCTCGGTGAGGACGTCGTCGACGACCGGGATTTCAACATCTGGCCGGATCTGGTGGACTGATCGCCTGCCACGATGAAGTTGAAGCCCCGCCAGGTAATACCTGGCGGGGCTTCTTCATGGTCAGGTGTTCGGCTGGCCCTCTTCGGGTGCGTGGCCTGCTGGCTCCGGCATTCCGATGACGTACGTCCCCTTCGCGGGCAGAGTGGCGACGAGCCCTCGTTTCCGCAGTTCGACGATGGCGCGACGCACGGTGCCGATGCTCACGCGGTGCAACTCCGTCATGGCCCGCTCGCCCGGCAACGCGGCCCCCTGCGGCAATGTGCCGGACGCGATCTCCGCCGCGATGGCGTCGGCGAGTTTCACGTACTCGACGTCTCTCTGACGGCACTGGGGGGTGAAAGGCCTCGTCACCGCAGGTGGCGAGGCCTTTCGGCAGTCAGGCAGGCGCTCAGCCGGCGGCGACCGCCGCCCCGTCGGTCATCGCGTCGCGTACCAGCGCCGTGTCCACGAACTGTTCGAAGCGGACGATCTGGCCGCCGCGTACGACGAAGTGGTGGGCGACTCGGACGTTGATGGGCTTGCCTGTCGCCTTGTTGGTAGCGGTGTAGCGGGCCAGGACGACGACGTTCTCGCCGTCGACCACGTAGGTGTCGTCGTGGGCCGTCCAGTCGTCCCACTCCTTGGCGAGCTGTTCCATCACGTGGGACGTCACGCCGTCGGGGGTGCGGTAGGTGCCGGCGAGGGGGAAGCCCGCCATCTCGGTCCACTCCACGTCGGGGGCGAGGGTGGCGCGGAGCACTTCGAGGTCACCGGCGGCGGAAGCCAGGTATTGGCGCCGTACGACATCGGCGGGCGCGGTGGATGCGGCGAACTCGGCCATGGTCAGCCCCACTTCATTTCGCCCTTGGCGACCTTGGCGCCGATCTGGGCGGCGATCAGCATGCCGTTGGCGGGGTAGCGCTTGACGAGTGCTTCGGTCAGTGCGGCGCCGTCGGCGGCCGTTGCGAACTCCTCTTCGAAGGCGAGGAGGTAGTCGCGGGTGGCGGTGATGGCGGTGGCGTCGGCGGGGGTGCCGGGCAGGCGGTGGCCGGGGACGACCAGCTGCGGGTCGAGGGCGGACATCTCGTCCAGGAGCTTGATCCAGGCGGCACGGTCCTCCGGGGCCGCGGTGTCGGCGACCCAGACGTGCTCCTGCTGGAACAGCAGCACGCCGCCGAGGATCGCGCGCTGCTCGGCCTGCCACAGGTAGTGGCGGTCGGGCAGTGCGGCGGGGCCGCCCTTCAGCTCGAAGCGGTGGCCTTCCAGGGTGAGGTCGCCGGTCAGCGGGGTGATGTCGACCAGTCGCGTGGGCAGGTTCGGGCCGAGTGACGCCCACGCCTTGAGCTTGCCCTCGTAGGAGTGCTGGATGTGCTCGATGACCTGCGGGGTGGCGACGAACGTGGCGTCGGGGAAGGCGTCGGCGAGGACTTCGGCGCCGAAGTAGTAGTCCGGGTCGCCGTGGCTGAGGAAGACGGTGGTCAGTTGCTTGCCGGAGTCCAGGACGGCGGCGGCCAGGCGGTGGCCGTCGGCCCGGGTGAAGCCGGCGTCGACCAGCAGGGCCTCGCGCTCGCCGGTGACGAGGGTGGCGGTCTTGTTCTTGGTGCCGGCGGGGAAGTCGAGGTCGAGGACGGTGAAATCGAGGGTGCCGCTCATGCGAGTGCTCCTTTGTTTCTGGGCTCTGGGGTGGGGGAGATGGGAGGTCAAGCGCGCAGGGCCGCCAGGCGCTGGTCGATCTCGTCGGCGGTGGCGTGGCCGCGGGCCAGGGCGGTGACGCGTTCGCCGTCGACGGCGAGGAGCGTGGGGAAGCCGGTGACGCCCAGCGCTGCGGCGCGGCGGAAATCCGCCTCGGCCGCGGCCCGCGCCTCCGGCGCTTCGAACGCGGCGACGACGGCGTCGGCGTCGAGCCCGGAGGCCTCGGCGAGCCTTCGGTAGGTGGCCGGGTCGGACAGGCTCCGCCCGTCGACGTAGAAGGCGCGCTGCAGGGCCGTGGCCAGTTCCACCACTCGGTCGGGGGCGATGCGGCGCAGGGCGGCCACGCCGCGTGCGGCGGCCTCGGAGTCCATGACGAAGGACCCGTCGGCCAGCAGGCGCTGGTAGCCCGCACCGAATTCGGCGCCGGTCAGCTCGGCGATCTGGTCGTTCGCGCCCTGGACGTAGCCGAAGGCGCTCACCGGCACCCGGCGCTCGCCGGTGAACAGGCCGCCCGAGACCACCTCCACCGGCAGCTCCCGGTGACGGGAGACGGTCTCGCGCACCGTGCCCGAGAAACCGTGCGACCAGCCGCAATAGGCGTCGAATACGTAGACGAGCTGCATGTTCGAAGACCTCGACGGGTGTCGGCGCCCGCCTGGCGCGAGCGGTTCACCTGACTAAACAGTATCTGCTCAGTCAGATATTTCCCCGGACGTGTGATCGGCGCCACTTTCTCTGCCCCGGGTGCCGGCCCGGGTGCCATTGGACTGCCGGCCCGGGTGCCATTGGACTGCCGACCCTGGTGCCATTGGACCAGGCTCGCCGCCGGGCGGCAGCTCAGGGCAGGCGGGGCAGCATGTCCCGGGCCGCGTGGCTGAGGATGCGCAGATCCTCCGCGAACCGCTCACGGTCCGCCTCGGGCAGCGGCTCCAGGAAGTAGCGCTTGATGTTCTCCACGTGCACCCGGGAGGCCTCCACCGTCGTCCGCTCTCCCAGCCCGGTCAGCCGTACCAGCCGTCCGCGCCGGTCGCCGGGGTCCTCGACGCGTTCGACCAGCCCGGCCGCCTCCATGCGGTCCACCAGCCGCGTCGCCCCGCCCGTGGTCAGCACCTGCTCCTGGGCGATGGCCCGCATCGACAGACCCGGCTCGGGCGCCCGCCCGAGGATCAGCAGCACCTCGTACATCAGATGGCTGATCCCGCACTCCACCTCCAGGGCACGCCCCAGGATGTACTCCAGCCGGTTGGCCGCCCCCTGCAGCCGCCCGAAAGCCAGGACCAGCCCGTGGTTCGCGGCCTCCTTCGCCGTCGAGATCCCCGCGTTCTCGCTCACGGTCCCAGCATCCCCTTCGTCGTCCCCGGCAGTCTCCCCAGGACTGTGGTGCCTGCGGGGTCATCATGCCTTCCGCGGCCGAAGGTGTAGTCCGCTACACCCCCACCAGGGTGCCCGCCCGACCGACCGCCCCCACCCGGATCGTCTAGCTTTGCCGCATGCGGAAAACGGTCCAGCGGGCCGCGTGGGCCACCCTGCACCTCTTGGTGGCCGCGGCGATGGCGTTCGGGGTGTGGATATTCATCACCGTTCTGCTGATCGCCGCCACCGGCACGGTCGCGGTGGTCGGTGCCTGGATGCTCCCCGAGACGGTACTGCTGATCCGGCGCATCGCCGGGGCAAAGCGAGGGCTGACCGCCGCCTGGACGGGGCGGCGGATCCCCGAGGCGTACCAGACCGTGAGCGGGACGCTGCGGGAGCGGCTGGGGATCGCCGTGCGCGATCCCGGCACGCACACCGACCTGCGCTGGATGCTCGCCTACTACTTCTACGGCGCTCTCGTCTTCCTCGCCCTGCCGCTGTGGCCCGTGGGACTGGTCGTCGACGGCGTGTGGTGCGGGCTGCTGCGGCGTCCCGCGGTCGTGCTGCCGCTGATCGTGCGGCTCGCGGACACCGAGGCCCGTTGGACGACCGCCCTGCTCATGCCCTCCCCCAAGGCGCAGCTCGCCGCGCGGGTCGAGGAGCTGAAGGAGACCCGGGCGGACGCGATCGCCGCGCACGGCGCCGAACTGCGCCGTATCGAGCGGGACCTGCACGACGGCACGCAGGCACGGCTGGTCGCCCTGTCGATGCGGATCGGGCTCGCCAAGCGGGCCTACGACCGTGATCCCGAGGGCGCGCGCAAGCTCCTGGACGACGCCCAGGACCAGGCCGAACAGGCACTGACGGAGCTGCGGCACGTCGTACGCGGCATCCACCCGCCGATCCTCACCGACCGCGGCCTGGTCGGCGCGGTGCGGGCGCTGGCCGCGAGCAGCGGTCTGTCCGTGTCGGTGGACGACGGCGGCCTGGAGGAGGGCGTACGCGCGCCCGCGGCCGTGGAGGCCGCCGCCTACTTCGTGATCGCCGAGTCGCTGACCAACGTGGCCAAGTACAGCGGTTCCCCGCGGGCCGAGGTGCGCCTCGCCCGCACTCGGCGCAGCCTGACGGTGTGCGTCCGCGACGAGGGCCGGGGAGGCGCCGACGAGTCCGCCGGCTCGGGACTGCTCGGCATGCGCCGACGGGTCGCGGCGCTCGACGGGACGTTCGACATCACCAGCCCCGTCGGGGGGCCGACCGTGATCGAGGTGGAGTTGCCGTGCGTGTGGTGATCGCCGAGGACAACGCCCTCCTTCGGGAGGGCCTTGTGCTGTTGCCGACGTCCGCCGGGCACGACGTGGCGGCCGTACTGGCGTACCTGGCGCACCCGCCGGAGTGACGCCAGGGTCCATGTCAGCAGCTGCTCCAACGCCGACCTCACCCCGCTGAACCCTCAGCCCGCGTGACGTCCCGTCAGTTCGGCGAGCGGCAGTGTGTGCTGGGTCTGCAGGACCTTCGCGCGCA
Source organism: Streptomyces sp. NPDC006602 (assembly GCF_042870385.1). Lineage (NCBI taxonomy): Bacteria > Bacillati > Actinomycetota > Actinomycetes > Kitasatosporales > Streptomycetaceae > Streptomyces > Streptomyces sp. NPDC006602. The sequence goes on from NZ_JBIAHG010000005.1 coordinate 585,366, forward strand.
GGTACCGGACGTTGTGCGCGGTCTGGAAGACGCCGGTGGGGACGCGGTCGCGGACGTGGATGCCGAGGTCCCTCAACTGGCCTGCCTTGTCCGGGTTGTTGGAGAGCAGGTCGAGGCTGCTGATCCCGAGGGCCTGGAGCATCTGGGCGGCCGCCGTGTAGTCGCGGGCGTCCTCGGGCAGACCCAGCGCGGTGTTGGCGGCGTAGGTGTCCAGGCCCTGGTCCTGGAGGGCGTACGCGTCGAGCTTGTTGTAGAGGCCTATGCCGCGGCCCTCCTGGCGGAGGTAGAGCAGCACGCCGCCGCGGTCGGCGATGCGCTCGACGGCCTCGCGCAGTTGCGGGCCGCAGTCGCAGCGGGCCGAGCCGAAGACGTCGCCGGTCAGGCACTCGGAGTGCAGGCGGACGAGGGGGGTGGAGGCGGCGCCGGTGGTTGAGGCGTCGGCGGTCGGGGTGCCGAGGACGACTGCCACGTGTTCCTGGGCGTCGGCCAGGCCGTGGAAGGTGACGAGTTCGGCGTCCACGCTGTAGCCGTCGTGGAAGCGCAGCGGTACCCGGACGCGGGAGCGGGGGGTGGCGGCGGGGAAGTCGGGCATGCGGGTTCTCCCGGGTCCGGGGGCTGAAGGTGCGGATCTGCTTCAGTTTTGAAGCAGATCCACGGCTTGGACCCTACCTCATGCTTGAAATTTGAAGCAATTGGTTTGTGGTGTGGCTCACGATCAGGAGGGGGATGAGCGGCGGCGCCATGGGACGCCGTCCGGTGTCGACCGGGCGTCGTCGCCCTGGAGGCCCTGTGTGATCCCCGTGCAGATCTCCTCGAGCTGCTCCACCTGCCCGTCGGTGAGCCGGTCGAAGAGCGAGGCGCGGACCGTCTCGACGTGACCCGGCGCCGTCTGCTCCAGCACCGTCATGCCCTCGTCCGTCAGGACCGCTACGCTTCCGCGCTTGTCCCAGCGGCAGTCCTCGCGCCGCAGCAGTCCGTCCTTCTCCAGGCGCGTCACCGCGTACGTGAGCCGGCTGCGGGTGATCTTCAGCTTCTCGGCGAGATCGGTCATGCGCAGCCGGTGCTCGGGCACCTCGGAGAGGTAGGCCAGGATGGAGTAGTAGAGGTGCGGCATGCCGGCCTCCTGCTGGAGCTGCCGGTCGATCGCGTCCTCCAGGAGTTGCGTCGCGGCGATGTACGCGCGCCAGGCGCGCTGCTCCTTCGGCGTGAGCCAGCGAGTCGTCATGCCCCCAGTGTAGGTTTGCTTCAAACTTGAACCAAGGCCGCCGTGCCACCGCCTTTGTGCCACCGCCCTTGTGCCACCGTCTTCGAGAGGGACCGCGCCGATGCCCCACCCGTACGTCCTCCTCTCCGCCGCCGTGTCCCTCGACGGCTACCTGGACGACACCGGCCCCGACCGACTGCTGCTCTCCGGCCCGGCCGACTTCGACCGGGTCGACGAGGTGCGGGCGTCCGTCGACGCCATCCTGGTGGGCGCGGGGACGATCCGTGCCGACAATCCGCGGCTGCTGGTCAACTCGGCGGAGCGGCGGGCGGCTCGGGTGGCCGCGGGCAAGTCGGAGTATCCGCTGAAGGTCACGGTGAGCGGGTCGGGGGACCTTGATCCGGCCGCGAACTTCTGGCACACGGGTGGCGAGAAGGTCGTCTATACGACGGAGAAGGGCGCGGCGCGGGCCCGTGCGGTGGGACTGGCGGCGGATGTGGTGCCCCTCGGTGCCGAACTCGACTGGCGGCTGTTGCTGGAGCACCTGTACGACGTCCGCGGGGTGCGGCGGCTCATGGTCGAGGGCGGCGGGCAGATCCACACGCAGTTGTTGCGGCAGGGGCTGGCCGACGAACTCCAGCTGGTGCTGGCCCCGCTGTTCGTGGGCGACCCGGACGCGCCTCGTCTGTTCGGTCCCGGGCCTTACCAGGGCGGGCGCCTCCGGCTGGTGTCGACCCGGCCGGTGGGGGACGTCGTCCTGATGCGCTACGAGCCGACGGCACCGGGCGACGGCCCGCGGGTTTCCGCCGCCGACCGCCACTGGCTCGCCGTCGCCTGCGAACTGGCGGCCCAGTGTCCGCCCTCGCGTACGGCGTTCAGCGTGGGGGCGGTGGTGGTGGCGGCCGACGGTACGGAGCTGGCGCGCGGGCACTCCCGGGAGGGCGACGACCCGGTCGTCCATGCGGAGGAGGCGGCGCTGGCGAAGATCGCGCCGGGTGATCCTCGGCTGGCCTCCGCGACGGTGTACAGCAGCCTGGAGCCGTGCGCCCGCCGCGCGTCCCGGCCGGCGCCGTGTGCGCGGCTGATCCTGGAGGCGGGGGTACGGCGGGTGGTGACCGCCTGGCGCGAGCCGGACACGTTCGTTGCGGGGGCCGACGGGAGTGGGTTGCTGGCGGCTGAGGGCGCGGAGGTGGTCGTGCTCCCGGAATACGAGGAGCGGGCGATGGCGCCGAATCTGCACCTGCTGGGCGGCTGAGTGTGTGTGGGGGGTCGGGGGGGGGGGGGGGGGGGGGGGGGGGGGGGGGGGGGGGGGGGGGGGGGGGGGGGGGGGGGGGGGGGGGGGGGGGGGGGGGGGGGGGGGG
>NZ_JBIAHG010000006.1:0-422628 GCF_042870385.1 Streptomyces sp. NPDC006602
AAACGCCCGGTTACATTCCGAACCCGGAAGCTAAGCCTTACAGCGCCGATGGTACTGCAGGGGGGACCCTGTGGGAGAGTAGGACGCCGCCGAACAAATTTTAAAAAAGGCCCACACCTCACGGTGTGGGCCTTTTTGTGTTTACGTCCCGCCTCTCACAGGCGCCCTGCGGCCTTCAGCGCCAGATATGCGTCTGCCAGTGCGGGGGCCAGGTCATCCGGCGTCGCGTCGACGACGGTGACGCCGTGACGGCGGAGTTGTTCCGCTGTACGGTGGCGCTCGGCCTGAGCCTGGGCGGCGGCTGCGGCTTCGTAGACGGCCTCGGTGTTTCCGCGAGCCCTGGCCATGCCGGCGATGTGCGGGTCCGCCACCGATGCCAGCAGGATCGTATGGCGTTGGGTGAGTTGGGAGAGAACTGGCAGCAGGCCCTCTTCGACCGGGGCCGCGTCGAGGGTCGTGAGCAGGACGATCAGAGAGCGACGAGGGGCCGACCTCAGAGCCGTCGCCGTGAGGCCTCGGGAGTCCGTTTCGACGAGCTCGGGTTCCAGCGTTGCCATGGCGTTGACCAGGGACGGGAGTACATCGCCTGCGGAGCGGCCCTGGACGAGGGCGCGTACGCGACGGTCGTACGCCAGCAGGTCGACGCGGTCGCCGGCGCGGGATGCCAGGGCTGCCAGGAGCAGTGCCGCGTCCATGGAGGCGTCCAGGCGTGGGGCGTCACCGACGCGGCCTGCCGAGGTGCGGCCGGTGTCGAGGACCAGGAGGATGTGGCGGTCGCGTTCGGGGCGCCAGGTGCGTACGGCGACCGTGGTCTGGCGGGCTGTGGCGCGCCAGTCGATGGAGCGGGTGTCGTCGCCGGGGACGTACTCGCGCAGGCTGTCGAACTCCGTGCCCTCGCCGCGGGTGAGCACGCTGGTGCGGCCGTCCAGTTCGCGCAAGCGGGCCAGCTTGGAGGGCAGGTGCTTTCGGCTGGTGAACGGGGGCAGGACTCGTACCGTCCAGGGGACTTTGTGGGTGCCCTGGCGGGCGAAGAGGCCGAGGGGGCCGTAGGAGCGGATTGTGACGCGGTCGGACTGGCGGTCGCCGCGGCGGGTCGGTCGTAGGTGGGTGGTCACTCGGCGGCGTTCGCCGGTGGGGACGGTCAGACGGTGGCGGGAGGCCGCCACTTCTGTGCCGGGCTGCCAGGTGCTGGGGGGCCAGGCGTCGCGGAGGCGGGCGCGGAGTGGGCGGCGGGACGGGTTGGTGATGGTGAGTGTGACGTCGGCGGCGTCGCCCAGGCGGACCGATGCGTCGCCCGAGCGGGTCAGGCCGAGGCGTCGCACGGGTGCCGCGAGCGCGAAGTCGCAGGCGCAGGCGACGGCCAGGGGGGTGTTGACCGCGAGGATGCCGGTCCAGCCGGGGTCCCAGATGCCGACCGGGAGGGAGCCCAGGGCCGCCAGGAGTGCGGCGCGTCCGGTGAGTGCCATCAGCGGGGGACGGGGACGTGGGCGAGGATCGCGTTGATGACGGAGTCGGCCGTCACGCCTTCCATTTCGGCCTCCGGGCGGAGTTGTACGCGGTGGCGGAGAGTGGGGAGGGCGAGTGCCTTGACGTCGTCGGGGGTGACGTAGTCGCGGCCGGTCAGCCAGGCCCAGGCGCGGGCAGTGGCGAGCAGGGCCGTTGCGCCGCGCGGGGAGACGCCGAGGGTGAGGGAGGGCGATTCGCGGGTGGCCCGGCAGATGTCGACCACGTAGGCGGTGATTTCCGGGGAGATCGTCGTCTTGGCGACCGCGGCGCGGGCGGCTTCCAGGTCGGCCGGGCCTGCGACGGGGCGTACGCCGGCGGCGTGCAGGTCGCGCGGGTTGAAGCCCTCGGCGTGGCGGGTGAGGACGCTGATCTCGTCCTGGCGGGAGGGCAGCGGGATCGTCAGCTTGAGGAGGAAACGGTCCAGCTGGGCCTCGGGCAGGGGGTACGTGCCCTCGTACTCGACGGGGTTCTGGGTTGCGGCGACCAGGAACGGGTCGGGGAGCGGGCGGGGAGTGCCGTCGACCGTGACCTGGCGTTCCTCCATGGCTTCGAGGAGGGACGACTGGGTCTTGGGCGGCGTGCGGTTGATCTCGTCGGCCAGGAGGAGGTTGGTGAAGACCGGTCCGGGCTGGAAGGAGAACTCGGCGCTGCGGGTGTCGTAGACCAGGGAGCCCGTCACGTCGCTCGGCATCAGGTCGGGAGTGAACTGGACGCGCTTGGTGTCGAGTTCGAGAGCGGATGCGAGGGCGCGGACGAGCAACGTTTTGGCGACTCCAGGGACTCCTTCAAGGAGAACGTGTCCGCGGCACAGGAGGGCGACGACGAGGCCGGTCACGGCGGGGTCCTGGCCGACCACGGCCTTGGCGATCTCGGCGCGCAGGGCTTCCAGGGCGGCTCGGGCGTTGCCCGGATCCCCGGCGTACCCGGCGTTGTCAGTGGTCGGGTCCATCATGGACGGCGTACCTCTCTTTCGAGGGCGTCGAGTTGGTCGGCGAGGGAGATGAGGGCCGCGTCGTCGCCCGGCGGCGGGCCGAAGAGGAGAGCGTGCATGGCCTGTCCGTCTCCAGGGCGGTGGAGGTGGGCGGACAGGGCGGGGAGCAGGGCTTCGGGCGCGTGCGCCTGGGGGACGGGGACGCCTACAAGGGGGGCGAGGCGGGTGCGGGTGGTGGAGCGAAGAGCGGCGGCCGCGCGGTCGCGGGCGTTGGCCTTGCGGTAGAGGCGGGCGCGGCCTTCGACGGTTTCGGAGGCGCGGATCGCCACGGGGAGATTTTCGGACACCAGGGGGCCGAGTCGGCGTGCCCGCCAGAGGGCGGCGAGGGCCGCCGCGATGAAGAGCTGCAGTGTGCCCCAGAGCCAGCCCGACGGGAGCAGGTCGAAGAAGCCCTTTTCGTCGTCCGCGTCGGTGGCGGCGGTGTCGGAGAGCGAGGGGAGGTACCAGACCAGATGGGGGCGGGAGCCGAGGAGTTGGAGGGCGAGCGAGGCGTTGCCCTGCTCGTCGAGAGTGTCGTTGTAGAGGATGTCGGGCGCGCCGAGTACGACGGTGTCGCCGTTCCCGGACGTGTCCGGGACCCGTACCAGGGTGGCCAGGCGCTCGCTGGGGTAGCACTCGTCGGCGTCGGGTCGGGTGGCGGTGTAGCGGATGCCGCCCGTGTCGGCGGTGCCGGCGCGCCGAGCGGCGGGCAGGTCGCAGTCGGGGGAGAGGGTCGAGTCCAGGCTGGTGGCGGGGTTGGCGACGACGCCGGGAGCGAGTCGTTCGACGGACCAGCTGCCGGGGGCGACGAGAACGGTGCGGCCGCCGGAGCCGACGGTCTCGGAGCGCAGTTGGCTCTGTTGACCGTGTGTCAGGAGATCGGGGACGGCGACCAGGAGGGTGGTGTCGGGGCCGGCCGCGGCTCCGGCCTCGGCGAGGGAAGAGACCACGCGCGTGGAGACGCCTCGGTCGGCGAGGAGTTCGGCGACGGCGCGGCTGCCGTAGGGGTCGGCGGAGCGTGGATCGAGCGTGCCGTGCCGGGAGTCGGAGCGGATGACGGCGATCGCGACGGCCGCGACCAGGAGGAGCACGAGGGCGAGGACGACGCCTCGCGTGCGGGTCCACACCTGGCGTGCCGTGGGCGAGGCCGCGGTGGACGGGAGCGTGGCCTCGGTGGTCATTCGGCGGCTCCCCGGCGGGTGTCGTGGGCTGCCGCGCTGTGGGGGATGCTGCTGCTGCTCGCGAGTTGGGGCTTGGTGCGTTCCAGGTCGCGGTCGAGTTCGGCGAGGCGGTGGTACGACTGCTCGGTCGCCGTGCGTCCGCCGTATGTCACGTCGTCGAAGTCCCGGGCGGCGGCGCGCAGTCGGTCTGCCCGCGAGGGAAGTACGCGGCCCGCCTCGGCGGCTGCCTCGTCGGCGGTGCGGCCGGGGCGGGCGTCGAGCAGGGCTCGTTCCTCCAGGGAGCGGACGATGGCACGCATGCGCTCCTGGACGGCCTGGCTCCAGTGGGCCTGGGCCGCGTGGGCCTCGGCGGCCGCGCGGTGTTCGGCGGCGCTGCGGGGGCGGTCGTCGAACAGGGCGGCGGAGGAGGTGCCTTCGCGGCGCGGGGTGCCCAGACGCCACCAGAGGGCGCCCAGGACCGCGAGGACGGCCACGATGACGACCACCAGGCCGAGCGCTCCGCCGGGGGTCGCGGCGGAGGCGGTGTTGAACAGCTTGTCGACCCAGTCCCAGAAGGCGTTCAGGGCGCGCTGGAACCAGCTGGGGTCGTTCTCGTGGTACATCCGCTTGGACAACTCGCGCCGGGCAGCCTCCCGCGCGGGGTCGCGCGGGATCGTCAGCGGTGGTTCGTCGCTGGAGCGGACGAGCGACAGCACGGACGTCTGGTCGGTGTGCGGCGCTGCTCGGACCGATGTGTCGCGGACGCGCAGCAGGGCCACGCCGGTGCGCTGCGCGGCACGTACGGCGATGTCGGCGGCGTTCGGCAGCGCCGGCACCGCTGTGAGAACTCCCCCCGCCAGGATCACCGCATCAGCTCCCGGGGGCGGGGGTGGTGCCGTAGCCCTGGACGCCTGCGGCGCGGGCCAGGTCGATGTCGAGGGCCTCGCGGCGGATGCGCTGGTCGATGTAGAGCAGCACGGTGACGCCGGCGGTGATCGGGAACGTGATCATGGAGCCGATCACCGAGCCGATCCCGCTGATGATGAGGAACGTCCAGCCGAGGTCGCCGGTGCCCTCCATGAAGCCGGTGAAGCCGTCACCACTGAACGCGGCGGCGAGGAAGGTGAAGGGGAGGACGACGATCGCCGCCATGATGTTCGCGATGATCCCCGCGAGGAGTTGGATTCCGAACACTCGCCACCAGGAACCGCGGACCAGCCTCGTGGAGCGGCTCATCGACTTGACGATGCCCTGCTTCTCCAGCATCAGCGCGGGCGAGGCCAGGGAGAAGCGCATCATGAGCCACACGGCTACCACGCCGGCGCCGAGGCCGCCGATGACGGCGAGCGCCGCTCCTGCCCCGCCCGCGCCCGAGACGGCGACGAGGATGCCGGGCAGCACGCCCACGAGGACGATTCCGACCGCGATGAGCATCAACAGGAGGATCAGACCCAGCAGCTTCACCACCTGGGGGCGGGCGTCGCGCCAGGCCTCGCCGGTGGTGACGGGTCGGCCGAGGACCGCGCGGCTGGTGACAGTGGTGAGCAGGGCCGTCGCCATGACCGTGCCGATCAGGGAGATCACGAAGACGACCCCGCTGCCGAGCATGGCGTCGCCCATGGCGCGGGCTACTTCGCTCAGCGTGGCGCTCGGGTCGTTGAGGGCCTCGGCGTCGGTGGTGTCGTTGAGGACGAGACCCTGGAGCAGGATGACGACGATCTCCGTGACGACCGCGACCGTCAGCGAGATGCCCAGGACCGTGCGCCAGTAGGTGCGCATGGTCGAGACCGCGCCGTCGAGGATCTCGCCGACGCCGAGGGGGCGGAGCGGGATCACGCCGGGCTTGGCCGCGGGCGGGGGGCCGCCCCAACCGCTGTATCCGCCGGGAGGGACGTAGCCGCCGCCCCAGCCGCCGTTCCCGCCGCCGGGAGGGCCGTAGCCGCCGTATCCGCCGGGACCGGTGGGTGGTTGGGCGGCGCCCCAGCCCGGGCCGGGCGGTGGGGGTGGCGGCGATTGGCCGGGAGCCTGCGGGCCGGTGGGCGCGGACCACTGGGCGGCCGGTGGCTGGTCCTTGGACCACTTCGAGCCGGGGTCCTGCGGGTCCGTTCCCGGCTGCTCCGAAGGGTTCGCGGCGTCGGGCTGGTCGGCGGGGCCGGACTCGCCGGGTTCGTGCCCGTCGGAGGGGGCGGATCCGGGCGAGGCCCAGCCCGGAGTGTCCTTCATCGTCGCTCCTTCACGGTGCCCGTCCGCGGTCGCGGCGGCAGGTTGGCAGCCATCGTGCCATGGGGTGGTCGTCGACGGACCAGCCGAGGTATAGGCCCGGCCACCATCAATTGTCCGCCGGATAACGGGCAGACTGACCACATGGCTGATCAGCACGCGCAAACCGGCGAGGACAGCAGGCCGACCGACATTCCGGCGATCCGCTGGGAAGAGCCACCCGAAGGCCCCGTACTTGTGCTTCTCGACCAGACGAGGCTGCCGGCCGAGGAGGTCGAACTCGTCTGTACGGATGCACAGGCGCTTGTGGAGGCGATCCGTTCGCTCGCCGTGCGCGGAGCGCCGTTGCTCGGCATCGCGGGGGCGTACGGCGTCGCGCTCGCCGCCGTGCGTGGGTACGACGTGGACGACGCGGCGAACGCGCTGGCGGGTGCCCGCCCCACGGCGGTGAACCTTGCCGTCGGGGTCCGCAGGGCCGAGTCCGCCTACCGGGCAGAGCTCACCAAGGGCGGTGAACCCCGGCAGGCCGCCGATGCGGCGTTGGCCGCGGCCCGCAAGCTGCACCGGGAGGATGCCGAGGCCAGTGGCCGGATGGCCGAGCGTGGGCTGGCGCTGCTGGACGAGCTGCTGCCCGGCGGCGGGTATCGGATCCTCACCCACTGCAACACCGGGGCGCTGGTGTCGGGCGGTGAGGGTACGGCGTTCGCGGTGGCCCTCGGGGCGCATCGGGTGGGGCAGCTGCGGCGGCTGTGGGTCGACGAGACGCGGCCGTTGCTGCAGGGGGCTCGGCTGACGGCGTACGAGGCGGCGCGCAGCGGTATGGCGTACACCCTGCTGACCGACAACGCGGCGGGTTCGTTGTTCGCGGCCGGGGAGGTGGATGCGGTGCTGATCGGGGCAGACCGCATCGCGGCCGACGGGTCGGTGGCGAACAAGGTGGGGAGTTATCCGCTCGCGGTGCTGGCGCGGTATCACCATGTGCCGTTCATCGTGGTGGCGCCGCTGACGACGGTGGATCCGGACACGCCGGACGGGGCGTCGATCGAGGTCGAGCAGCGCCCTGGACATGAGGTGACCGAGCTCACAGCGCCGCAGGTGCCAGTGGCCGGGGCGGAGGCGGGTGGTGGGATCCCGGTGGCGCCGCTGGGGACCCAGGCGTACAACCCGGCGTTCGATGTGACGCCGCCCGAGCTGGTGACGGCGATCGTCACCGAGGAGGGCGTTGTTTCGCCGGTGACCGCTGAGGCGCTTGCGGAGCTGTGTGCGAGAGCGCGGCAGGTGACGATCGACTGAGGGGATCGGCTGGGCCGGCGGGGCATGGCACGCTGGGCTGCCGCGCTCGGGCCCGCCTGGCCACCTCGGGGACATCGACACCCGTGGGCGAGGGCAGACAGTAGCGACTCCGTACGACTATCGTCACAGGCCAGTGACCTCTCTCACCAGCGGCCCGGTCACTGTTACGAGAATGGGATGATGTCGTTTATGAAGGGACGAGTCCTTGTCGTCGACGACGACACCGCACTGGCCGAGATGCTCGGCATTGTGCTGCGTGGTGAAGGTTTTGAGCCGTCATTTGTAGCCGACGGCGACAAGGCGCTGGCCGCTTTCCGTGAGAGCAAGCCCGATCTGGTGTTGCTGGATCTGATGCTGCCCGGGCGGGACGGTATCGAGGTGTGCCGTCTGATCAGGGCGGAGTCCGGGGTGCCGATCGTGATGCTCACGGCGAAGAGCGACACCGTCGACGTCGTCGTGGGCCTGGAATCGGGCGCCGACGACTACATCGTGAAGCCGTTCAAGCCGAAGGAGCTCGTGGCCCGGATCCGGGCGCGGCTCAGGAGGTCCGAGGAGCCGGCGCCCGAGCAGCTCGCCATCGGTGACCTGGTCATCGACGTGGCCGGGCACTCCGTGAAGCGCGACGGGCAGTCGATCGCGCTGACGCCGCTGGAGTTCGACCTGCTCGTGGCGCTCGCGCGCAAACCGTGGCAGGTGTTCACACGTGAGGTGCTCCTCGAGCAGGTGTGGGGCTACCGGCACGCGGCCGACACCCGCCTGGTCAACGTGCATGTGCAGCGGCTGCGCTCCAAGGTCGAGAAGGACCCGGAGCGGCCGGAGATCGTGGTGACCGTCCGTGGCGTCGGTTACAAGGCCGGGCCGAGCTGACATGTCCGGAGACAGTGCCGCTTCGGCGCCCGGCAGGTCCGGGGCCGGCGCGGGGCGGCCTGTCGGCCGAAAGGCGGCAGGGTCGCGCTGGGGTCGCTTCCTCGAGGGTGGGCTGCTGCAGGGCGGCGTCCAGGGCAGTCCGGTGCTGCGCCTCTTCATGCGCTGGGTGCGCCGGCCGCTGCTGCCCGTCATGCGGCTGTGGCGGCGCAACATCCAGCTCAAGGTCGTCGTCACGACCCTGCTGATGTCGCTGGGCGTTGTTCTGCTGCTCGGTTTCGTCGTCATCGGACAGGTGCGCAACGGCCTGCTGGACGCCAAGGTGAAGGCCTCGCAGAGCCAGGCCACCGGCGGGTTCGCGGTGGCCAATCAGAAGGCCGACGAGGCCGCGAGCGGCACCGGCGACGAGGCCGCGAGCGGCACCGGCGACGATGCCACCACGGTGGACGGCCGACCCGCACAGAACGTCACCCAGTGGATGAGCGACCTGGTGGAGTCCCTGTCCAGCGGCGGCCAGGGCGCCTTCGACGTGGTGACACTTCCCGCCGGCAACGACAGCGGCAGCGGGCGCGGGCGGCGCGCTTCCGGCAACGTCGTCGCGTCGTCCAGCGTGCCCGAGGCCCTGCGCAAGCGGATCGACGACAACACGACGGCGGCCCAGAGTTACACCCGGATCGTCTACGACGCCGACAAGGAGTCCCAGCCGGCCCTCGTCATCGGCAAGCAGGTCAACGACCCGAACGGCGATCCGTACCAGCTGTACTACCTCTTCCCGCTCACCCAGGAGGAGAAGTCGCTGAGCCTGGTCAAGGGGACCCTCGCGACGGCCGGCCTCTTCGTCGTCGTACTCCTCGGGGCCATCGCCTGGCTCGTGGTGCGGCAGGTCGTCACTCCGGTGCGGATGGCGGCGGGCATCGCCGAGCGGTTGTCCGCCGGGCGGCTTCAGGAACGGATGAAGGTCACCGGCGAGGACGACATCGCACGGCTGGGTGAGGCCTTCAACAAGATGGCGCAGAACCTGCAGTTGAAGATCCAGCAGCTGGAGGACCTTTCGCGGATGCAGCGGCGGTTCGTGTCGGACGTGTCGCACGAGCTGCGTACGCCGCTGACGACCGTGCGGATGGCGGCCGACGTCATCCACGACGCGCGCGTGGACTTCGATCCGGTGACCGCCCGGTCGGCCGAGTTGCTGGCCGACCAGTTGGACCGGTTCGAGACGCTGCTCGCGGACCTGTTGGAGATCAGCCGCTTCGACGCGGGCGCGGCGGCCCTGGAGGCCGAGCCGATCGACCTGCGCGAGGTGGTACGGCGGGTCGTCAGCGGGGCCGAACCGCTCGCCGAGCGCAAGGGCACGAAGGTACGCGTCGTGGGCGACCAGCAGCCCATCGTGGCCGAGGCGGACGCCCGGCGGGTGGAGCGGGTGCTGCGCAACCTCGTCGTCAACGCAGTGGAGCACGGCGAGGGCAAGGACGTCGTCGTCAAGCTCGCCGCGGCGGGCGGGGCGGTCGCGGTCGCGGTGCGGGACTACGGTGTCGGACTCAAGCCCGGCGAGGCGACCCGTGTCTTCAGCCGCTTCTGGCGGGCGGACCCGGCACGCGCGCGTACCACCGGTGGTACGGGTCTGGGGCTGTCCATCGCCCTGGAGGACGCGCGGCTGCACGGCGGCTGGCTGCAGGCGTGGGGCGAGCCGGGCGGCGGCTCGCAGTTCCGGCTGACGCTGCCGCGGACCGCGGACGAGCCGCTGCGGGGCTCGCCCATACCGCTGGAACCCAAGGACTCGCGGCGCCATCGGGGCCTCGACGACGCCGGTCTGCCCCGAGGCGGCGGCGAGAAGACCGCCACCGTGCCGGCGCAGCCGACGGGCGACCAGGGACCGTCCCGGGGCCCGATCGGGACCCGGCCGTCCGGCATGACGCCCACGGCCGACCCGACGGCGCTGCCGGGCAACGGCGCGCGCGTGGTGCCCCGGCCCGCGTCGGGGACGCGGCGGGACGAGGACATGCCCGCGGCAGGCGTGCCGGGGAGCGGTGGGGCCGACGGGTCACGGAGCGAGGCCGCGAGCCGCCCGGACACCGGGTCGGAGGGCTCGTACGAGCAAGGGGAGGCATTTCGTGGGCGCTGACCGCAAGGGGGGCGCCCGGCACACGCCGGGTCGCGCGGCGGCGTACGCCGTTTGCGGCGTCGTACTGCTGGCCGGGTGTGCGTCCATGCCCGACAGCGGGGATCTGCGCGGCGTCGAGTCCACACCGCGTCAGGACACGCAGGTGCGGGTGTTCGCCATGCCGCCTCAGGAGGACGCGTCCGCCTCGGACATCGTCCAGGGCTTCCTGGAGGCGTTGACCAGCGATGATCCGCACTATGAGACGGCGCGGAAGTACCTGACCGCTCAGGCCGCGAAGAAGTGGCAGCCGGAGCTGTCGACCACGGTGCTCGCCGACGGGGTGAGCGTCGGGTCGGAGCAGGCGGCGGACCGCGAGGACGGCGACGTCGTCTCGTATCCGCTCACCGGCGACAGGCTTGCCACGGTGGACGCGCAGCAGTCGTACGCGCCTGCGGAGGGGGAGTACAGCCAGTCGGTGTACCTCACCCGGAACAAGAAGACCAAGCAGTGGCGCATCGACGGGCTGCCGCAGGGCGTCGTCATGGGGAAGTCGGACTTCCAGCGCAACTACATGTCAGTCGACAAGTACTACTTCGCCTCGAACACGACGGCCAGAACGAGTCCTCAGACCGTGGCCGTCGCCGATCCTGTTTATGTGCGTGAGCGCGTGGATCCCATGACGCAGATGGTGCGTTCCCTGCTCACCGGGCCCACGAGCTGGCTCGATCGCGTCGTCAGGTCCAGTTTCCCCACCGGTACGAAACTGCAGAAGGGCGTCACCTCGCTGACGCCGGACGAACAGGGCAAGCTGACCGTGCCGCTCAACGGCCGGGCGGCAGGGGTGGGTCAGGCCAAGTGCGAGGAGATGGCGGCCCAGCTTCTGTTCACCCTGCAGGACCTCACCCCGGCGGTGGACGAGGTCGAACTGCAGGCGGGCGGCAAGCAGTTGTGCGCGCTCCATGAAGGCGGGGCCGACGCCGTCGCGGCGCGTGGCTCGATGCGGAGTCCCGAGTACCTGTACTTCGTCGACGGGGAGCACCGGCTCGTACGGCTGCCGACGGGCAACGACAGCACGGACCCGGACCCGGTGCCGGGAGCGCTGGGCGAGGGCGCCGAGGAGCTACGGTCGGTCGCCGTGTCGCGCGACGAGCACAGCGCGGCCGGGGTCGGCATCGACGGCAAGGCGCTGTACGTCGGCTCGCTCGTGTCGGGCGGGTCGCTCGGCGAGCCCGTCCTGACCAGCAAGGGCGCGACGGTGAACGACCGGCTGACCGCCCCCAGTTGGGACGCGGAGGGCGATCTGTGGGTGGCCGACCGCGACCCCCGCAACCCGCGCCTGCTGTTGCTCAAGGAGGGCGCGGGCGAGCCGCTGACGGTGGACATGCCGGGGTTGGACGGGCGGATCAAGGACGTCCGGGTGGCTGCCGACGGGGTGCGGATCGCGCTCGTCGTGGAGAAGGGCGGCAAGCAGTCCCTCTTCATCGGGCGGATCGAACGGGGCGAGAAGGCCGGGGAGGCACCGTCGGTGCAGGCGCTGCGTTCCGCGACCCCGGAGATGGAGGAGCTCACCACCATGTCGTGGGCCGGTGACAGCCGACTCGTGGTGGCCGGGCGCGAGCAGGGTGGCGTGCAGCAGATGCGGTACGTCCAGGTCGACGGCTCCACACCGGAGGGGCCCGCGCCTGCGGCTCTGACGGGCGTGAAGGAGATCGCCGCGTCCGAGGACGACCGGTTGCCGCTGGTGGCGTACTCGGAGGACGGGATCGTACGGCTGCCGACCGGGACGCAGTGGCAGAAGGTGGACACGGACGGGACGGCGCCGGTTTATCCGGGGTGAGTGTCGTCCTGCGGGGGCCGAGGGCCGCTGCGGGGTAGGTGGGCGGCCGCTTTTGCCGGGTTTACTCTCCGGCGAGGGCGGTCGCTTCTGTTTTGGGGTGGCGGGAGGGGGCGGTTCGCTCGCTGTGTGGGAGCGGCGGATGGAGCGGCGTACTCGTGGTGGCTGCGGCTGTTTCGTATCGGCTCCATCGGCTCCTTGAGTTATCCACAGAGAGTTGTCCACAGGGGTGGCAGGGTGGCGTCTGCGTTGGCACAGTGGTGGGCATGCGGGGGTGGTGGCAGGACCTCACCGACCTGGTGCTGCCGGCCGAGTGCGGAGGCTGCGGAAGGCCTCGCACGGTGTTCTGTCCGGACTGCCGTGCCGTCCTGAGCGGGGCCGTGCCGCGCCGGGTGCGACCGGTGCCGGAGCCGCCGGGGCTGCCGGTCGTGCACGCGGTGGCCCGGTACGCGGACGAGGTGCGGGCCGTGCTGCTGGCCCACAAGGAAAGGGGTGCGCTGGCGCTGGCGGCGCCGCTCGGAACGGCGCTGGCAGGAGCTGTGCGGGCGGGGCTGCGGGCGGCTCGGGGGCCGGCTGACGGGAGCGGGCTTCTGGAGACGCGAGGGCTGGTCGACGGGGTCGGTGGCCAACAGGCCGCAGGGCGGGTCGGAGGGGTCGTGACGCTCGTTCCTGTGCCGTCCTCGCGTGGGGTGGTTCGGGCGCGGGGACATGATCCGGCGCGGCGGATCGCGCTTGCGGCGGCCGCGGAGCTGCGGCGGGCGGGGACGCCGGCCCGTGTGGCGTCCGTGCTGCGACAGGGGCGCCCCGTGGCCGACCAGGCGGGGCTCAACTCATGGCAGCGACTGGAGAATCTCGCCGGTGCCCTGGTGGTGGTTCCCAGAGGTGCGCGGCTGCTTTCCGGTGGTCCGGTCGTGCTCGTCGACGACCTGATGACCACGGGTGCGTCCTTGGCGGAGGCGGCGCGAGCGGTGCGGGCGGCGCCGTCGGAGGAAGTGGCCTCGGGCGGGGGCGTGACGTCGGGCGGCGTCGCGGGTGCGCGGCCGACTGTGGTGAGTGGGGCGGATGTGTGTGGAGAGGGTGCAACGGCGGTGTACGGCGCGGTAGGTCGGGAAGGCAGGGGAGAACAGAGGAGTCGCGCGGCGGAGGAGGAGACGGGCCGGGTGGCCGCTCTGTCGGGAATGGCGGGCGCCGGCGCTGACGGTGACGTGATCTGCGCAGCGGTGGTCGCAGCCACGCCGGATTCGTTCGAAATAAACCGGAACTGACCGCGAACTTGCATCGTTGCAGGTAATGAGAGGGCCAATTCACCTGAACGGAGGTACGCGGCGGTAGAGGGTGACGACATCGGCCCAGGCGAGATATGTTCGGTTGTGAGAGAAAGGCGCAGGCCACACCTCTCATATCCGAATGCCGTGCCGCGGGTTTTTCACTCTCACCCACGCCGGTGGAGTGGAGATCTTGCCCGCGGGGGAGGAGGTGGACGTCACCGAGTCCGAGGTTCCGGGGCTGACCGGAACCTGGTGCAAAAGGGAGATGCTCCGCAGCGAGGCGGAGCGTTCCGGGAACGGAGTTCTGCGTGGACATCGTCGTCAAGGGCCGCAAGACCGAGGTGCCCGAGCGGTTCCGCAAGCACGTGGCCGAGAAGCTGAAGCTGGAGAAGATCCAGAAGCTCGATGGCAAGGTGATCAGCCTCGACGTCGAGGTGTCCAAGGAGCCCAACCCCCGACAGGCCGACCGCAGTGACCGAGTGGAGATCACGCTCCACTCCCGCGGTCCGGTGATCCGGGCGGAAGCGGCAGCCAGCGACCCGTACGCGGCACTCGACCTGGCGGCAGAGAAGCTGGATGCCCGGCTGCGCAAGCAGCATGACAAGCGCCACACTCGCCGAGGCGCACGGCGGCTCACCGCTGCCGAGGTCGCCGACCACGTTCCGGGCGCGGCGACGCTCAACGGGAACGGCCACACCGCCCACGACGAAGAGTCGGACAGCGTGCCGACCAAGAAGATCGGCTCGCTCGAGGTGAAGGGTGACGGCCCCCTCATCGTCCGTGAGAAGACCCACGTCGCCTCCCCGATGTCCCTCGACCAGGCCCTCTACGAGATGGAGCTGGTCGGGCACGACTTCTACCTGTTCATCGACTCCGAGACGAAGGAACCGAGTGTCGTCTACCGGCGGCACGCCTACGACTACGGCGTCATCCACCTCAGCACGGACCCGATGGTCGCCCAGGCGCAAGCCCCCGCGGCGGGTGGCACGCTGGGCGGCTGATCGCCCGGCGGGCAGCTGAGCCGGTGCCCCTGGTGCGCGTGTGCGCCCCCAGGGGCACCGGTGTGCGACCACTTCGCGCCCGGCTCTGTCACCGCAGTGTCGTCCGGGCATGAAATCATGGCCGCACCGGCCCAACCGCTGGGCCGTTGCCTTGGGTTGGCGATGGCACAGAACCACAGGCCACAGCCTTCAGGGGGAGGAACGATGGCGGACAGCTTCGGACCGATGCAGGACGAGGACGCCGGGGACGGCGTCGTCGCCACGGGCTCGGGCGCGGGCTCTCCACGCAAGGAGCCGATCCGCGTTCTGGTCGTTGACGACCATGCCCTCTTCCGCCGCGGCCTGGAGATCGTGCTCGCGGCCGAGGAGGACATCCAGGTCGTGGGAGAGGCCGGGGACGGTGCGGAGGCCGTCGACAAGGCCGCCGACCTGCTGCCGGACATCGTGCTGATGGACGTACGGATGCCCAAGCGCGGCGGGATCGAGGCGTGCACCTCCATCAAGGAGGTCGCCCCCAGTGCCAAGATCATCATGCTGACGATCAGCGATGAGGAAGCCGACCTCTACGAAGCGATCAAGGCGGGTGCGACGGGATATCTCCTCAAGGAGATCTCCACGGACGAGGTGGCCACCGCGATTCGCGCGGTGGCCGACGGGCAGTCGCAGATCAGCCCTTCCATGGCGTCGAAACTGCTCACCGAGTTCAAGTCGATGATCCAACGGACCGACGAACGCCGTCTTGTGCCCGCGCCGCGGCTCACGGACCGTGAGCTCGAGGTGCTGAAGCTGGTCGCCACGGGAATGAACAACCGGGATATCGCCAAGGAGTTGTTCATCTCCGAGAACACCGTGAAGAACCATGTCCGCAACATCCTGGAGAAGCTGCAGCTGCACTCCAGGATGGAGGCGGTGGTGTACGCGATGCGGGAGAAGATCCTCGAAATCCGGTGAGGGCCGGGGATCAGAGGGTCGTGCGGGTGAGTTCCCTCGCGAGGGGCTCGCGCAGTTCCGGTGCGTCCACCCGCTCCACCCGTACGTCCGTGCAGTTCACCCAGCTCGCCGCCTCGACCAGCGCCTGCGCCACCGCCGGGACCGCCTTCGGGCCGTCCAGGGTGACTTGCCTGGCGACCAGGGTGCTGCCCTCGCGGGCCGGGTCCACGCGGCCGACCAGTTGGCCGCCGGCCAGCACCGGCATCGCGAAGTAGCCGTACACCCGCTTCTGCTTGGGGACGTACGCCTCCAGGCGGTGGGTGAAGCCGAAGATCCGCTCCGTGCGCGCCCGTTCCCAGACGAGGGAGTCGAAGGGGGACAGCAGCGTCGTGCGGTGGCGGCCGCGCGGGGGCGTCTGAAGGGCCGCCGGGTCGGCCCAGGCCGGCCTGCCCCAGCCCTCGACCGTGACCGGGACCAGGCCGGAGTCGGCGATCACCGCGTCGACCTGCTCGGCCTTGAGGCGGTGGTAGTCGGCGATGTCCGCGCGCGTGCCGACGCCCAGGGACTGGCCGGCGAGGCGGACCAGGCGGCGCAGGCACTCGGTGTCGTCCAGGTCGTCGTGCAGCAGGGTGTCCGGTACGGCGCGTTCTGCCAGGTCGTACACGCGCTTCCAGCCGCGGCGCTCGACGCACACCACCTCGCCGTACATGAGGGCGCGCTCGACGGCCACCTTGGTGCCGGACCAGTCCCACCACTCGCTGGTCTTCTTCGCGCCGCCCAAGTCCGTGGCGGTGAGGGGGCCTTCGGTACGGAGCTGCTTGATGACCTGGTCGTAGGCGCCGTCGGGGAGTGCGTGGTTCCAGTGGGGGCGGTTGCGGTAGGCGCGGCGGCGGAAGGCGAAGTGGGGCCACTCCTCGATGGGGAGGATGCAGGCGGCGTGGGACCAGTACTCGAAGGCGTGGGGCCGCACCGGAGACGCGCCTTCGGTCGCGGTGTTCCAGTAGGCGCTCTCGACCGTCTTGCGGCCCACGGCGCCGAGGCGGGCGTACGGGATGAGTTCGTGGGAGCGGGCGAGGACCGAGATGGTGTCGAGTTGGACCGCGCCCAGGTGGCGCAGGGTGCCGCGGACGCCTGCGCGGCGGTCCGGGGTGCCCAGGAAGCCCTGGGCCCGCAGGGCGATGCGGCGGGCTTCGTCTGCCGAGAGGGTGGTGTCCGGGCGCGGGGTCGTCATGGGCCGCACGATAGGGGGTGCCACTGACAATGCGGAGTGAGCTGCGGGTTCGCCGCTACGGCCGGGACGGTGCCGGCAGATACGGCGCCGTCGACGGCAGGCCCAGGTCCGACGGCAGCAGTGAACCCACCCAGCTGTCGCGTCGTACTCCCTGGTGGATGATCGCGGAGCGCAGGACGCCCTCACAGGTGAAGCCGGCGCGTTCCGCCACCGCGCGGGAGGGCTTGTTGCCGACTTCCGCGCGCCACTCCACGCGGTCGATCGACAGATGGGTGAAGGCCCAGCGGGAGGCTGTGCGGGCGGCCTCGGTGACGTAGCCGTTGCCGCGGTGTTCCTTCGCACCCCAGAAACCGATTTCGGCCGCGCTCAGGGAACGCATCGTGAGGCTGAGCATGCCCACCAGGTCCTCCCCTTCGGGGAGGAAGATGCCCCAGGTGAGCATCGAGCCGTCCGCCCAGCCCTCGGGGGCCAATTGCTCCGTGAAACTGCGGGCGTGCTCGGGGAGGTAGGGCGAGGGGATCGTGGTCCAGCGCTGGATGTCGGGGTCCTGGGCGGCCGCGTACACGGCGTCGGTGTCCTGCGGGCCGACCGCGCGCAGCCGGAGACGGTCGGTGGTGAGCGTGACGGGGTCCATCGGCCGATTCTGCTCGGGGCCGGGCAACGGCACCATCTCTTTGCCGTGCGTGAGCAGGTGATCACAATTCGCGCAATTCGTCGGAGCGGCGCGGCACCATCCGACGGGCCCGGACGTTGTCCTTTTGAAGAGATGTGAAGCAGTGGGCGGTCACCGCCCCGGCAGGCCTCCCGGCGTGGCGGGGTCCTCGCATACGATGGCCGTTGCTCAGTAGTCCAATGGAAACCGACCGTCCCAGGCCCGACCGGCAAGGAGACCAACCCCCGTGTCCGTCCTCTCCAAGATCATGCGTGCAGGCGAAGGCAAGATCCTGCGCAAGCTGCACCGCATCGCGGACCAGGTCAACTCCATCGAAGAGGACTTCGTCGACCTCTCCGACGCCGAGCTGCGGGCCCTCACCGATGAGTACAAGCAGCGCTACGCCGATGGTGAGAGCCTGGACGACCTGCTTCCCGAGGCATTTGCGACCGTACGCGAGGCCGCCAAGCGCGTCCTCGGGCAGCGCCACTACGACGTCCAGATGATGGGCGGCGCCGCCCTCCACCTCGGTTACGTCGCCGAGATGAAGACCGGTGAGGGCAAGACCCTGGTCGGCACCCTGCCCGCATACCTGAACGCCCTCTCCGGAGGAGGCGTCCACCTGATCACGGTCAACGACTACTTGGCCGAGCGCGACTCCGAGATGATGGGCCGGGTCCACAAGTTCCTGGGCCTGGACGTCGGCTGCATCCTCGCCAACATGACGCCGGCCCAGCGCCGCGAGCAGTACGCGTGCGACATCACGTACGGCACGAACAACGAGTTCGGCTTCGACTACCTGCGCGACAACATGGCGTGGTCCAAGGATGAACTGGTCCAGCGCGGCCACAACTTCGCCATCGTCGACGAGGTCGACTCCATCCTCGTCGACGAGGCCCGCACGCCGCTGATCATCTCCGGCCCGGCCGACCAGGCCACCAAGTGGTACGGCGACTTCGCCAAGCTGGTCACCCGGCTGAAGAAGGGCGAGCCGGGCAACCCCCTCAAGGGCCTCGAGGAGACCGGCGACTACGACGTCGACGAGAAGAAGCGCACCGTCGCCATCCACGAGTCCGGCGTCGCCAAGGTCGAGGACTGGCTGGGCATCGACAACCTCTACGAGTCGGTGAACACCCCGCTGGTCGGCTACCTGAACAACGCCATCAAGGCCAAGGAGCTCTTCAAGGCGGACAAGGACTACGTCGTCATCGACGGCGAGGTCATGATCGTCGACGAGCACACCGGCCGTATCCTCGCCGGTCGCCGCTACAACGAGGGCATGCACCAGGCGATCGAGGCGAAGGAAGGGGTGGACATCAAGGACGAGAACCAGACGCTCGCCACGATCACCCTCCAGAACTTCTTCCGCCTCTACAAGCGCCACGACCACAACGGCAAGGAACTGCCCGGCCTCTGCGGCATGACCGGTACGGCCATGACCGAGGCCGCCGAGTTCCACCAGATCTACAAGCTCGGCGTCGTCCCGATCCCGACCAACCGGCCGATGGTCCGCAAGGACCAGTCGGACCTGATCTACCGCACCGAGGTCGCCAAGTTCGAGGCGGTCGTCGACGACATCGTCGAGAAGCACGAGAAGGGCCAGCCGATCCTCGTCGGTACGACGTCGGTCGAGAAGTCCGAATACCTCTCGCAGCAGCTCTCCAAGCGCGGCATCCAGCACGAAGTGCTGAACGCGAAGCAGCACGACCGTGAGGCCCCGATCATCGCCCAGGCCGGCCGCAAGGGCGCCGTCACCGTCGCCACCAACATGGCCGGTCGTGGTACCGACATCAAGCTCGGCGGCAACCCCGACGACCTCGCCGAGGCGGAGCTGCGTCAGCGCGGCCTCGACCCCGAGGAGCACATCGAGGAGTGGGCCGCGGCCCTGCCCGCCGCCCTGGAGAGGGCCGAGAAGGCGGTCAAGGCGGAGTTCGAGGAGGTCAAGGAGCTCGGCGGGCTCTACGTCCTGGGCACCGAGCGGCACGAGTCCCGTCGTATCGACAACCAGCTGCGCGGTCGTTCCGGCCGCCAGGGCGACCCGGGCGAGTCCCGCTTCTACCTCTCCCTGGGCGACGACCTGATGCGCCTGTTCAAGGCCCAGATGGTCGAGCGCGTCATGTCGATGGCGAACGTCCCGGACGACGTGCCGATCGAGAACAAGATGGTCACGCGCGCGATCGCGTCCGCGCAGTCGCAGGTCGAGCAGCAGAACTTCGAGACCCGTAAGAACGTCCTGAAGTACGACGAGGTCCTCAACCGGCAGCGCGAAGTCATCTACGGCGAGCGCCGCCGCGTCCTGGAGGGCGAGGACCTGCACGAGCAGGTCCAGCACTTCATGGACGACACCATCGACGCGTACGTCACCGCGGAGACCGCCGAGGGATTCCCGGAGGACTGGGACCTCGACCGGCTGTGGGGCGCGTTCAAGCAGCTCTACCCGGTGAAGGTCACCGTCGAGGAGCTGGAGGAGGCGGCCGGCGACCGGGCCGGTCTGACCGCCGAGTACATCTCCGAGTCCATCAAGGACGACATTCACGATCAGTACGCGGCGCGTGAGGCGCAGCTCGGTTCCGAGATCATGCGTGAGCTGGAGCGCAGGGTCGTGCTGTCGGTCCTGGACCGCAAGTGGCGCGAGCACCTCTACGAGATGGACTACCTCCAGGAGGGCATCGGCCTGCGCGCGATGGCGCAGAAGGACCCGCTGGTCGAGTACCAGCGCGAGGGCTTCGACATGTTCACCGCCATGATGGAGGGCATCAAGGAGGAGTCCGTCGGCTACCTGTTCAACCTGGAGGTCCAGGTCGAGCAGCAGGTCGAGGAGGTCCCGGTCGAGGACACGAAGCCGTCCCTCGACAAGAAGGACGCGGTGCCGGCACAGGCCGGCGCGCGCCCCGAGATCCGCGCCAAGGGGCTCGACGTCCCGCAGCGCCGGGAGCTCCACTTCTCGGCGCCGACCGTGGACGGCGAGGGCGGAGTCATCGAGGGCGACTTCGCCGATGGCGACGAGCCGGCGCGGTCCGAGGCCGACGGCCTCACGCGCGCGGAGCGGCGCAAGCAGTCGCGTGGCGGGCGGCGTCGCAAGAAGTGACGGTGCGTGTGCCTGCGGCGCTGTAGCGGCTTGTTGAAGGGCCGGGTCACCTGAGGGTGGCCCGGCCCTTTGCCGTGGGCGTTCCGGGACTTGGCGTTCCGGGGCTTCGGGGCGGGCGGACGGTCTGTTGCTGCCTGTCGGTGTCAGTGGGTGTCAGTCGGTGTCGTCGTCCGTGTGTGGCCTGCGGGGGCCGCCCACTTCCACGGCCGTGCAGCGCCAGCGCAGGTCCCGGCCCTGTTCCAGGCGGAAGGCCATGGCGCGCAACCGGTCGCCGGCTCCGATGCGGGCGAAGGCCTCGATGGCGCCGGGGCGGGGTTCGAAGTAGCCGATGTCGCGGACGACGGGGAGGACACCGCGGGTGCGCAGGGGGCCGCGTTCGGCGAGCCAGGCCAGTTCGTCGTAGGCGCGGCCCGCGGTGTACCGGAGCATGAAGTGGACGGGACGTCGGCCGCTCAGGACAGCGAGGAGGCGGTCGGCGAAGACGTCGGTGAGGCGGGGCTGGGGGATGGGGAGGGGCCTGCGGGAAATTTGGGAGGGGGCGACGACGGGGGCTGTGGCGGGGGCGGCGCGGGAGGCCGGAGCGGGCTTGCAGGGGGTCGTGGGGGCGGTGGGGGCGGTTGTGCGGGTCCCGGGAGCGAAGGGGCTCACTGCGGCGCTTGTGCCTGCGCCGGGGGCGGTGCCGGGCCTGCCGGGGGGATTCCAGGGCCTGCGAGGGGCGGTGGCGGGCCTGGGCCTTTCCGCGGTGGTGGGGCTTCCCGTGGCCGTGGTGGGCTTGCCTGCGGTGGTGGGCCTTCCGGGGGGCGTTGTCCTGCCTGTGGTGCGGGTGGCTGTGGCGGGCGTGGTCGGGGGGCGGTTGTCGGGCGGGCTGGTGCGGGTGGGAGTGCCACCCGTGCTCGGGGAGCCCGGCGGGCGGCCGTCGGGCGTCGTCGTGCGGGGCGTGCCTCCGCCCGGCGTGCGGGGTGGGGTGCCGCCGGGGCGGCGGGGGTCGCGGCGGCCCGGCGGGCGGGTGCCGGGGTGGGGATTCGCCCTCGTCATGACCTTGTGCATGGTGTCCCCGTTCGATCGGCCCGCGTGATACCGGGCGGTAACTTCTTGGTTGGGGATCTTGTACGGGGTGGTGGACCGCATGGGCAAGGCGGCGGGAGTCCCGCCGGGGTGGCCGGAACGTTCACTTATCAGAGTGGTCGTGGGACGCGAAAAGCCCGTCGTATCGGGGGTGCACCGGGTGAGTTCCGGGACGTCAGGTGGACGCCTTCAGGGGGGTGGGCAGGGACTCGAAAGGGGACCCCACGGACGTATCCTGGAGGCCCTCCGGGAAGCGCCGAACGCCCTTCGCTCCAGGAGGATTCGAGGACCCTCCGACCACGAAAGCGGCGAGCCATGCGTGTCTACGTCCCCCTGACCCTTCCCGGGCTCGCCGAGGCCTACAAGACGGGAGAGCTGGGGAGCGAGCCGATCGTCGCGTACGCGGTCACGCCGGCGTTGCGTGAGTGGTACCTGTCCGACGACATCGAGGAACTGGAGTACGCGGCGCTGAACCGGGCCGCGCTGGCCTCGCTGGGGCTGCTCGCGGCGGACGCCGAGGCGGTGCGGCGGCGGGTGGTGGTCGCTGTGGATGTGCCCGACGGTGCGGCGATCTCTGATCCCGACCGGGCGCTTGATCCTGCGGCGCTCGGTGAGGTGCGGGTTGGGGGTGTGTCGTTGGCCAAGGCGGCGTCCGTGCATGTCGATGCCGGTGACGCGGAGGCGGATGTGGCCGCGGCGGCCGCGGCGCTGGCGGCGGCGGACGGTGGGGACGACGACGCGCAGTTCATTGTGGACGGGGCCGAGGATCATGAACTGCTGTGGTTCGCCACGCAGGAGATTCCGAACCTGGTGGGGCTGGGGGGCTGAGCGTGGCTGGGGGCTGGGGGCTGAGGGTGGCGGGGCCTGGCTGCGGACGGACGTCTAGACGCCGTGCTGACCTGCTCGTCTCTTGATTGTCAGTGGGGGCGGGTACGTTTTGGGCATGGGGAAGCAGACAGGCGCACACATTGTCTGGGACTGGAACGGGACGCTGTTCCATGACAATGACGCGATCATCGGGGCGACGAACGCGGCGTTCGCGGAGCTGGGGCTGGCGCCGATCACGATGGAGCAGTACCGGGCGTTGTACTGCGTGCCGGTGCCGAAGTTCTATGAGCGGTTGATGGGGCGGTTGCCGACCGATGCCGAGTGGGAGGTCATGGATGAGACCTTTCATCGGTACTACGCCGAGCATCGGGTGAGATGCGGGCTGACGGCGGGGGCGGCGGAGTTGCTTGTCGGCTGGGGGTCGGCGGGGCGGAGTCAGTCGATCCTCAGCATGTATGTGCATCACGAGCTCGTGCCGTTGGTGCGGGGGTTCGGTATCGAGGCGCACTTCTTGCGTGTCGACGGGCGGGTGGGGCCGTCCGGGGGGAGCAAGGCGGAGCATATGGTGCGGCATCTCGGGGCGCTTGTGGGGGTGGATCCGGCTCGTACGGTGGTGATCGGGGATGCCGCCGATGATGCGGTGGCGGCGCTGCATGTGGGGGCGCGGGCCGTGTTGTACACCGGGGGGTCGCATGGGCGGGCGAGTCTTGAAGTGGTGGGGGTGCCGGTGGTGGACACGTTGGAGGAGGCTGTGGAGGAGGCGCAGCGGTTGGCGGCGTGACGCTGCGCTGACCTGGGGTGGGGCTGGGGTGGGCGCCGGGTGGTCTCGCCCCCGCCGCCCCTACCCGTCCCATCCTCCAGGGGCTGCGCCCCTGCACCCCCGCTGGGGCTGCGCCCCAGACCCCGCTTCGGCCCGAAGGGCCTCGTCCTCAAACGCCGGACGGGCTGGCTGATGCGGGCGGCGCTGAGAGGCGCGGACCGGTGCGGCACTGCCGGGTGGGTGGGGTGGGATGGGCTGATGGGTGCGGGCCTGCACGGAATGGGGCCTTTCGCCTCTGTGCAGAACGTCAAAGTTCCACCCCCGGTTTTGTACACATACGGCTCATGACGCGGCCCCTGCAAGGAGCGATAGCCTTGGTGGCGTGATCAGCGCGATATCTCGCGGGGGCATCGTCGCTCCTGCCTTGCGCCCGGGGAGCACGGAGTACCTCCGTGGCCGGGCGGCGGTCGCTGGTCCTCGCGGGCGGGGTGGGGGCGCAAGGGCCCCCAGGACGCCGTACACACCCCGGAAGCACGCGCCGCAGAGAGCAGCGTCACACCCGTCCGGCGTGTCGAGAATGGCTGATAACCCCCCGCTCATCTCACCTTGCGGCATAGCGTCGGAGCAGACCGGAGACCCCGCGTCGCGGCGTTACGTCACAGGGGAAGAGACCGTACTTCCACCTACGTCACGCAATGGCGCGCGACAGGAGCCAGAGGACAATGCAGACCAAGCTGGACGAAGCAAAGGCCGAGCTGCTCGAGAGGGCTGCCCGGGTAGCTGAGAACAGCCCGGTCGGGGGGCACCTACCGACCGGGACGAAGGACGAGAGCACCCCCGACCGGGACACCGTGCTCGCGTTCCTCCAGCGCTACTACCTGCACACCGCCCCGGAGGACCTCGCCGACCGCGACCCGGTCGACATCTTCGGCGCCGCACTCTCGCACTACCGGCTGGCCGAGAATCGCCCGCAGGGTACGGCCAACGTACGGGTCCACACGCCCACCGTGGAGGAGAACGGGTGGACTTGCAGTCACTCGGTTGTCGAGGTCGTCACCGATGACATGCCCTTCCTCGTCGACTCCGTCACCAACGAGCTCACGCGGCAGGGGCGTGGGATCCACGTCGTCATTCATCCGCAGGTCGTGGTGCGGCGTGACGTCACCGGCAAGCTCATCGAGGTCGTCACAGCGCCTGTCACCGGCGAGCTGCCGCACGACGCGCACATCGAGTCCTGGATCCATGTCGAGATGGACCGCGAGACCGACCGCGGCGACCTGAAGCAGATCACCGCCGACCTGCTGCGTGTCCTGTCCGATGCCCGTGAGGCCGTCGAGGACTGGGAGAAGATGCGGGACGCGGCGCTGCGCATGGCCGATGAGCTGCCCAAGGAGCCCGTCGCCTCCGACCTGCGCGAGCAGGACATCGAGGAGGCGCGGGAGCTGCTGCGCTGGCTGGCCGCCGACCACTTCACCTTCCTCGGGTATCGGGAGTACCAGCTCCGGGAGGACGACTCCCTCGCTGCCGTCCCCGGTACCGGGCTCGGCATACTGCGGTCCGACCCGCATCACGCCGCGGGGGACAGTCACCCCGTCAGCCCGTCGTTCGAGCGGCTGCCGGCCGACGCCCGGGCCAAGGCCCGCGAGCACAAGCTCCTCGTGCTGACCAAGGCCAACAGCCGGGCGACGGTGCACCGGCCGTCGTATCTCGACTACATCGGCGTCAAGAAGTTCGACGCGGACGGCAACGTGGTGGGTGAGCGGCGGTTCCTCGGACTGTTCTCGTCCGCCGCCTACACCGAGTCCGTGCGGCGGGTGCCCGTCATTCGGCGCAAGGTCGAAGAGGTGCTGGAGCGGGCCGGGTTCTCGCCCAACAGCCATGACGGGCGGGATCTGCTGCAGATCCTGGAGACCTATCCGCGTGACGAGCTCTTCCAGACCCCGCCCGACGAGCTCGAGTCCATCGTCACGTCCGTGCTCTACCTCCAGGAGCGGCGGCGCCTCAGGCTCTACCTGCGTCAGGACGAGTACGGGCGCTACTACTCCGCCCTCGTCTACCTGCCCCGCGACCGGTACACCACCGGTGTACGGCTGCGGATCATCGACATCCTCAAGGAGGAACTCGGCGGTACCAGCGTCGACTTCACGGCCTGGAACACCGAGTCGATCCTCTCCCGGCTGCACTTCGTCGTCCGGGTCCCGCAGGGCACCGAACTGGTGCAGTTGTCCGACGCCGACAAGGAGCGCATCGAGGCGCGGCTGGTGGAGGCCGCGCGGTCGTGGGCCGACGGGTTCGCGGAGGCGCTGAACGCCGAGTTCGGCGAGGAGCGCGCCGCCGAGTTGCTGCGCCGCTACGGCAACGCCGTCCCCGAGGGGTACAAGGCCGACCACACCCCGCGCTCCGCGGTCGCCGACCTCGCGCACATCGAGGAGCTCACCGAGGAGAAGAGCTTCGAGCTAAGCCTGTACGAGCCCGTGGGCGCCGCCCCCGAGGAGCGCAGGTTCAAGATCTACCGCAAGGGCGAGTCCATCACCCTGTCGGCCGTGCTGCCGGTGCTCAACCGGCTCGGTGTCGAGGTGATGGACGAGCGGCCGTACGAACTGCGCCGCTCGGACCGGAGTGTCGCGTGGATCTACGACTTCGGGCTGCGCATGCCCAAGCCGAAGAGCGGGAGCGGCGACTACCTCGGAGACGACGGCCGAGAGCGGTTCCAGGACGCCTTCGCCGCGACCTGGACCGGCAAGGCGGAGAACGACGGTTTCAACGCCCTCGTGCTGAGCGCCGGGCTGCACTGGCGGCAGGCGATGGTGCTGCGGGCGTACGCGAAGTACCTGCGGCAGGCGGGCTCGACGTTCAGCCAGGACTACATGGAGGACACCCTCCGCCACAACGTCCACACCACCCGGCTGCTGGTGTCGCTGTTCGAGGCGCGGATGTCGCCGGACCGGCAGCGTGCCGGGCACGAGCTCGTCGACGCGCTCCTCGAAGAGCTCGACGCGGCTCTCGACCAGGTCGCCTCCCTCGACGAGGACCGGATCCTGCGGTCCTTCCTGACCGTCATCAAGGCGACCCTCAGGACGAACTTCTTCCAGGAGGCGGCGGGCGGCAAGCCGCACGACTACATCTCCATGAAGTTCGACCCGCAGATGATCCCCGATCTGCCGGCGCCCCGTCCGGCGTTCGAGATCTGGGTGTACTCGCCGCGGGTCGAAGGCGTGCACCTGCGGTTCGGGAAGGTCGCGCGAGGCGGGCTGCGCTGGTCCGACCGGCGTGAGGACTTCCGGACCGAGATCCTTGGCCTGGTCAAGGCACAGATGGTGAAGAACACCGTCATCGTGCCGGTCGGCGCCAAGGGCGGCTTCGTCGCCAAGCAGCTGCCCGACCCGGCCGTCGACCGCGATGCCTGGATGGCGGAGGGCATCCGCAGCTACAAGACCTTCATCTCGGCGCTGCTCGACATCACCGACAACATGGTCGCCGGTGAGGTGGTCCCGCCCGCCGACGTCGTCCGGCACGACGAGGACGACACCTATCTCGTCGTCGCCGCCGACAAGGGCACCGCGACCTTCTCGGACATCGCCAACGGGGTGGCCGAGAAGTACAACTTCTGGCTCGGCGACGCCTTCGCCTCCGGCGGCTCCGCCGGATACGACCACAAGAAGATGGGCATCACCGCCCGCGGCGCCTGGGAGTCCGTCAAGCGGCACTTCCGCGAGCTGGGCGTGAACACCCAGGCCGAGGACTTCACGGTCGTCGGCATCGGTGACATGTCCGGTGACGTGTTCGGCAACGGCATGCTGCTCTCCGAGCACATCCGCCTGGTCGCCGCCTTCGACCACCGGCACATCTTCATCGACCCGAAGCCCGACGCGGCCACCTCTTACGCAGAGCGCCGCCGCGTCTTCGAGCTGCCCCGCTCCAGCTGGGCCGACTACGACACCGCGCTCATCTCCGCGGGCGGCGGCGTGTTCCCCCGTACCGCCAAGGCGGTTCCGGTCAACGCGCACATCCGGGCGGCTCTCGGCATCGAGGAGAAGGTCTCCAAGATGACGCCGGCCGACCTGATGAAGGCGATCCTCAAGGCGCCGGTGGACCTGCTGTGGAACGGCGGCATCGGGACGTACGTGAAGGCGAGCACCGAAACGCACGCCGACGTCGGCGACAAGGCCAACGACCCGATCCGCGTCGACGGCGCCGACCTGCGCGTCAGGGTCGTCGGCGAGGGCGGCAACCTGGGCCTCACGCAGCTCGGCCGGATCGAGTTCGCGCTGCACGGCGGCAAGATCAACACCGATGCCATCGACAACAGCGCGGGCGTGGACACCTCCGACCACGAGGTGAACATCAAGATCCTGCTCAACGGCCTGGTCGCGGACGGCGACATGACGGTCAAGCAGCGCAACAAGCTGCTCGCCGAGATGACCGACGAGGTCGGCCACCTGGTCCTGCGCAACAACTACGCGCAGAACACGGCCATCGCCAACGCGCTCGCCCAGTCCAAGGACATGCTCCACGCCCAGCAGCGGTACCTGCGCCACCTGGTGCGCGAGGGCCTGCTGGACCGGGCCCTGGAGTTCCTGCCCACCGACCGCCAGATCCGCGAACGCCTCGGCGCCGCACAGGGCCTGACCGGCCCGGAGACGGCCGTCCTGCTGGCGTACACGAAGATCACGGTCGCCGAGGAGCTGCTGCACACCTCCCTGCCGGACGACCCGTACCTGCGCGGTCTGCTCCACTCGTACTTCCCGAGCGCGCTGCGCGAGAGGTTCGGGGACCGTATCGAGGGCCACCCACTGCACCGCGAGATCACCACGACGGTGCTGGTCAACGACACGGTCAACACCGGTGGTACGACCTACCTGCACCGGCTGCGCGAGGAGACCGGCGCCTCGCTGGAGGAGATCGTGCGGGCGCAGACCGCGGCCCGCGCGATCTTCCGCTCCGGTGCCGTGTGGGACGCGGTGGAGGCGCTCGACAACAAGGTCGAAGCCGCCGTCCAGACCCGGATCCGGCTGCACTCGCGGCGCCTGGTCGAGCGCGGCACACGCTGGCTGCTCAACAACCGGCCGCAGCCGCTGCAACTCGCCGAGACCGTCGACTTCTTCGCCGACCGGGTCGAGCAGGTGTGGTCGCAGCTGCCCAAGCTGCTGCGCGGCGCTGACCTGGAGTGGTACCAGAAGATCTACGACGAGCTGACGGGGGTCGGCGTCCCGGACGAGGTCGCCACCCAGGTGGCCGGGTTCTCCTCAGCCTTCCCGACGCTCGACATCGTCTCGGTGGGCGACCGTATGGGCCGGGACCCGATGGACGTCGCCGAGGTCTACTACGACCTCGCCGACCGCCTCCACATCACCCAGCTCATGGACCGCATCATCGAGCTGCCCCGCGCCGACCGCTGGCAGTCCATGGCCCGCGCCTCCATCCGCGAGGACCTCTACGCGGCCCACGCGGCGCTCACGGCCGACGTTCTGGCCGTCGGCAACGGCACCTCGACTCCCGAGCAGCGCTTCAAGGCGTGGGAGGAGAAGAACGCGCCGATCCTGAGCCGGGCGCGCACGACCCTGGACGAGATCCAGGGCTCGGAGACGTTCGACCTGGCGAACCTGTCGGTGGCGATGCGAACGATGCGGACGTTGCTCAGGACGCATTCGTAGGCCGCTCCGTAGGCCGTACGAGCAGCAGGGCGCCCCGAGCCGTCAAGGCTCGGGGCGCCCTCGCTTTTTTGGGGGCCACGTTACGAGGGGACAGGAACCTTCGGATTGGCCTTCGCCTTGTCCGGGCCGCCGGTGAACGCCTCGTACGCCTCCAGCACCTCCTCCGTCGGCCCGTCCATGCGCAGCTCGCCACGCTCCAGCCACAACACGCGGTCGCAGGTGTCGCGGATCGACTTGTTGCTGTGGCTGACCAGGAACACCGTGCCCGCGTGCTTGCGCAGCTCGCGGATGCGGGCCTCGGAACGCTTCTGGAAGGAACGGTCGCCCGTCGCCAGCGCCTCGTCGATGAGCAGGACGTCGTGGTCCTTGGCGGCGGCGATGGAGAAGCGCAGGCGGGCGGCCATGCCGGAGGAGTAGGTCCGCATGGGGAGGGTGATGAAGTCGCCCTTCTCGTTGATGCCGGAGAAGTCGACGATCTCCTGGTAGCGCTCCTTGACCTGCTCGCGGGGCATGCCCATGGCGAGGCCCCCGAGGTAGATGTTGCGCTCGCCGGTGAGGTCGTTCATCAGGGCCGCGTTCACGCCGAGGAGGGAGGGCTGGCCGTCGGTGTGGATCCGGCCGTTCTCCGCGGGAAGCAGGCCGGCGATCGCCTTGAGCAGCGTCGACTTGCCCGAGCCGTTGGTGCCGATCAGGCCGATCGCCTCGCCGCGGTACGCGACGAACGACACGTTCTTGACGGCGTGCACCTTGCGCACGCCCGCCGCCTGCTCGACCGCTTTGCGGCGCAGCATGCGGTTGAGGGCGGCGGTCGCGGAGCCGCGGCCGGCGCCGGTGCCGTTGACGCGGTAGACGATGTCGACGCCGTCGACGACGACGGTGGGGATCTTGTCGCCGTCGTAGATGTTCTCGCTGTTGTCAGCCACGGCCGTACGTCTCCTCAGCCTTCCAGAAGTAGATGAAGCCTCCGACTCCGGCGAGCAGGGCCCAGCCGGTCGCGATCAGCCACACGTGGGCCGGCAGCTGGCTCGCGTGGAAACTGTCGATCAGCGCGAAGCGCATCAGGTCGATGTAGACG
The DNA here is from genome assembly GCF_042870385.1 of Streptomyces sp. NPDC006602. NCBI lineage: Bacteria > Bacillati > Actinomycetota > Actinomycetes > Kitasatosporales > Streptomycetaceae > Streptomyces > Streptomyces sp. NPDC006602. The sequence continues at coordinate 29,501 of NZ_JBIAHG010000006.1, forward strand.
GCGGCCGGGTTGGCCTTGAGTACGGGCGCCACCCAGGACGGCAGGTCGTTGTGCTTGCTGAGCAGGTGGTCGAGGCTCCACATCACGCCGGAGATGTACATCCAGGTGCGCAGGACGAAGGGCATCAGCTGCGCGATGTCGGGTGTCTTCGCACCCATCCGCGCAAGGATCATCGCGATGCCGGCGTTGAAGGTGAACTGCAGCAGCAGCGCCGGGATCGCCAGCAGCCAGGAGGCGGACACCGGCACGCCGAGGCAGAGCAGGATCACGACGAGGGCGGCCATCGAGAACAGCAGCTGTTGGAGCTGTTGGAGGCAGAAGGAGATGGGCAGCGCGGCCCGCGGGAAGTGCAGGGCCCGGACGAGGCCCAGGTTGCCGGAGATCGCCCGGGTGCCCGCCATGATCGAGCTCTGTGTGAACGTCCAGACGAACACACCCGTCACCAGGAACGGGATGTAGTCCGCCACGCCCTTCTTGGTGCCCATCAGCACACCGAAGATGAAGTAGTAGACCGCCGCGTTCAGCAGCGGGGTCATCACCTGCCAGACCTGGCCCAGCTTCGCCTGGCTGTACTGCGCGGTGAGCTTCGCGGTGGAGAACGCGGCGATGAAGTGACGCCGCGCCCACAGCTGCCGGACGTACTCCGGCAGGGAGGGGCGGGCACCGCTGACCGTGAGGCCGTGGCGGGCGGCGAGGGCCGCGAGGTCGTCGTCGGCGGGTGCGGTCGCCTTCGTCGGGGGCGGTGTGTGGAGGACCTGGCTCACATCCGCTGCTTTCGCTCGGGGGGTGGGGTGACGCGTGGTGCTCGTGCGGCTCGGCGGATCCGTTGCCCGGCGTTTCCTTACGCTTCTCTTCACGTTTTCTTACGTCGGGACGGGACCGTATCGTCGCAACGTGAGCGTAGGCCGAATTGACGTCGGAACGCAACCGTTTCGTCGTGACGCCCTATGCTGGTCCGCATGACGACCAACGCCGACGAGCCGCAGACCCGTCCGCGCCGCCGGGCCCCGGCCGGAGCCGCTGTGCTCCGCGAGGACGTGACGGAGGCCATTCGCGCTGCCGTCTTCGAGGAACTCGCGGCCGTCGGCTACGCGCGGATGTCCATCGAGGGCATCGCGCGCCGGGCGGGCGTCGGCAAGACCGCGGTGTACCGCCGCTGGCGCTCCAAGCTGCACCTCGTCCTCGACGTCGTCTCGGCGCTCGCGGTGATGGGCCTCCCGGTGCCGGACACCGGCTCGCTGGAGGGTGACCTGCGGCTGCTGTACGAGGTGACCTCCCGCGCCCTGCGCCACCCCGTGGCCTCACAGGTCATCCCCGACCTCCAGGCCGAGGCGGCGCGCAACCCGGAGATCGCCGAAGCCATGCAGAAGACCCTGCGGGAGGGGCAGGAGGGCGTCGCCAGCAAGATCGTGGCGGCGGCGCGGCAGCGGGGGGAGGTCCGCGAGGGGTTCGACAAGGACCTGGCGCTGGATCTCATCTCGGGTCCGCTGTACTGGCGCTCGGTGGTGATCCGCAGCCCGAAGCTCCCGAAGGGGTATCTGGGGGCGCTGGCGCGGGCTACCGCGGAGGCGCTCAAAGCGCTGTGAGCCCCCGGGGCCAGAGCCTGGGGCGCTGTGTGTCCCGGGCCGGTGGGCGTGCCCCGTGCGACCCGTAGGAACATGGCCCCATGAGACTCGTGATCGCCGAGGACAACGCCCTGTTGCGTGAGGGCCTCGTCCTCCTTCTGACGTCCGCCGGGCACGAGGTGGCGGCCGTGGTGGGCACCGGCCCCGAGGTCCTGCCCGCGCTGCTGGAGCACCGGCCGGACGTGGCCGTGCTGGACGTGCGGATGCCGCCCGGCTTCCGCGACGAGGGCCTGCGTGCCGCACTCGCCGCGCGCAAGGAGATGCCCGGGCTGCCGGTGCTGGTGCTGTCGCAGTACGTCGAGGAGTCGTACGCGGCCGAGTTGCTGAGCGGGGGGAGCAGCGGAGTCGGTTACCTGCTCAAGGACCGGGTCGGGCGGGTGGACGAGTTCCTCGACGCGCTGGAGCGGGTCGCGGCCGGTGGCACGGCCCTCGACCCCGAGGTGGTGACCGAGTTGCTGACCCGGCGCCGCGACACCCCGCTCGACTCGCTGACCCCGCGCGAGAGCGAGGTGCTGAAGCTGATGGCGGAGGGGCACGACAACGCCACCATCGCGAAGACCCTCGTCGTCACGGAACGGGCGGTGCACAAGCACATCGGGAACGTGTTCCTGAAGCTGGGACTGCCGCCGAGCGACAGCGGGCATCGCCGGGTGCTGGCAGTGCTGACGTATCTCAACAACGTGTAGCGGGGCCCAGTCGGAGTCGAGGGCGTTCGATCCGCGAACGAGGTCCGATTGGGTGCGTCTCCTGGACAGCAGGCCTGGGCGCTCAACCGTCGGGGCAGTTCCGTCAGTTCCGGTGTGGGCAGGATCCGTCCGCCGAATCCGGGCAGCGGTACGTGCAGAGGGGCGGTCCAGCGGTCGGGGATCGCGGTGAGGCCGTACACCGCGCCGGCGAGGCCGCCGGTCACCGCGGCGACCGTGTCCGTGTCGCCGCCGAGGTCGATCGCGGCGCGTACGGCTTCCTCGTACGAGGGCGCGCTACGCAGCGGCGGAGACTGCCGGGGAGCTGGTCATCGGCGCAGGTTACTCGCCGCGCGCACCCGCCCCCGTGCCCGCTCCCGCTCCCGCTCCTGGCCCCGTGCCCGCTCCCGTGCCCGCTCCCGGCCCCGCGCCGCTCTCGCTCGCGTCGTGCCGGCTCCCGCGCGCACCGAGCGTCCGCTAGCCGCGGGCTGCCTCCGGGTGGAGCCGGATCCAGCCCTCCCATGCCGACATGATCATGTCCTGGACGTCGTGCTTGGCCTTCCAGCCCAGTTCGGTGGCGGCGCGGTCGGCCGAGGCGACGACGCGGGCCGGGTCGCCGGGGCGGCGCGGGGTGACCGTCGGGGGGCGGTCGTAGCCGGTGAGGGCATTGATGCGGTCGATCATCTCGCGGACCGAAACGCCTTCTCCCCGGCCGATGTTGAGGGTGAGGTCACGGCCCGGGGCGCCCTGGAGGGCACGGGCCGCCGCGACATGGGCCTCGGCCAGGTCGACGACGTGGATGTAGTCGCGTACGCACGTCCCGTCCGGTGTCTCGTAGTCGTCGCCGAAGATGCGCGGGGGCGCGTGCTCCGTGAGCTTCTCGAAGACCATGGGGATGAGGTTGAAGACGCCCACGTCCGCGAGTTCGGGGCGCGCCGCGCCCGCCACGTTGAAGTAGCGCAGCGACGCCGTGGACAGGCCCGTCGCCCGGCCCGTCGCCCTGACCAGCCACTCGCCGGCCAGCTTCGTCTCGCCGTACGGCGACATGGGCACGCACGGCGTCTCCTCGGTCACCAGGTCGCCGTGGCGCACGGCGTCCGGCATGCCGTAGACCGCCGCCGAGGACGAGAACACGAAGGACGGTACGCCCGCCTCCGACACGGCCTCCAGGAGGACGCGCAGGCCCTCGACGTTCTCCCGGTAGTAGTGCAGCGGCAGGTCCACCGACTCGCCCACCTGCTTCTTCGCCGCCAGATGGACCACACCGGTCACCTCGTGGTCTGCGAGGGTGCGGGCCAGGCGCTCGCCGTCCAGGGTCGAGCCGACCACCAGCGGTACGTCTTCGGGGACGCGCTCGGTGATGCCGGTGGACAGGTCGTCGTACACCACCGTCCGTTCGCCCGCCTCGGTCATCGCCCGTACGACATGCGCTCCGATGTAACCGGCGCCGCCGGTGATCAGCCAGGTCATGTGCGGCCGTCCCCTCGTCAGTTGGCCTGTGATGGTGCGTGGTGCGTGGTCTGTGATGCGTGGTCTGTGGCTCGTCGGGGGCGGGTGTGCTGCCGGCTCCCGCCATCAGTGAAGCAGGCGGCGGAGCCGACTGCGATGACTCCGCGTGCACCAGTGGCGACTCGCAGTGCCAGAGCGTCGAGGCGTGCGGCCCGGGGCTACTGGCAGCCCGGCATCTCCTCCAGCGCCGCCGAGTCCAGCGTGGACGTGAGCTGGTCGAGACGTTCGCGCAGCTCGCGGAGTTCGTCGAGGTCGAAGCCGGTGGCCTGGAAGATCCGGCGCGGCACCTGGAGCGCGGGCTCGCGCATCGCGACGCCCGCGTCGGTCAGCCGTACCTCCACCGAACGCTCGTCGCGGACGCTGCGCTCCCGTCGGACGAGGCCGGCCGCCTCCAGGCGCTTGAGCAGCGGTGACAGCGTGCCGGAGTCGAGGCGAAGGTGTTCCCCGAGCTTCTTCACGGGCATCTCGCCCCGCTCCCACAGCACCAGCATCACCAGGTACTGCGGGTAGGTCAGCCCGAGGTCCTTGAGGATCACCCGGTAGACACCGTTGAACGCGCGCGAGGCGGCGTGCAGGGAGAAGCAGATCTGGCCGTCGAGGCGCAGCCAGTTCTCCTCCGAGGTCGAGGCGGCGGCTGATGCGTGGGCGGGGGTCGGCGTGCGGGTCATGCATCCAGGATAGCTCTTGCGAGCCATTCAGTTGTGTGCAATTGAATTGTGTGCTCTACTTGGCGTCGGCGGCCGGACAGGCCGCCGAGACGTGACTCGAGAGGGATGGTTTTCCATGGACGCGCTCTACACCGCTGTCGCCACCGCCACCCACGGCCGGGACGGCCGTGCCGTCTCCTCCGACGGCACCCTGGACCTCGCGCTGGGCATCCCGGTGGAGATGGGCGGCAACGGGCAGGGCACCAACCCGGAGCAGCTGTTCGCCGCCGGTTACGCCGCCTGTTTCGGCAGCGCCCTCGGCCTTGTCGGCCGTCAGGCCAAGGTCGACGTGAGCGACGCCGCCGTCACCGCCGAGGTCGGCATAGGCAAGGAGGGTGAGGGCTTCGGCCTCAAGGTCACCCTCCGCGTGGAGCTGCCCGACACCGTGGACGAGGCGGCCGGCCGCAAGCTGGTCGAGCAGGCCCACCAGGTCTGCCCCTACTCCAACGCCACCCGCGGCAACATCGAGGTCGACCTCGTCATCGAGTAAGCCCACCCGTAGGACAACGGATCACCCCCCGACCCGCGCCAGCACCTCCCCCGTCCGCCCGCTCCACGCCACCGCCACCGCCTCCTCAGGCACCGGGTGCCGGCGTGTCAGCAGTAGCCACCGCACATGATGGCGGCGGGCGACGGCGGTGCGCTCGGCGCGGGTCGACGTCGGGTCGGGGTCGGCCGCGAAGGCCTGGAGGGCATAGGAACTCCCCGGGGCCGTAACGGCGTTCAGACGCGATCGGCGACGACCCGCGGACCGGCCGCCTGCGGCACAGCGTCCGGCGAACCGGCAAGCTGCGGCACACCGTCCAGCGGCCCCGCCGGCTGCGGCACGCCCGCCTGCGGAAAGCGACCGAGGGCCGCCGCCGCGGACGGCACCGGGTGACGCTCGGCGAGCGGCACGACCGGCGGGAGGTTCGTCTCGCCCAGCACCACATGGCGTACGACCCGCTCGGCGGCGCGCCCGTCGTCGTACGGGCAGAACCGCTCGCGGAACGCCGACCGCAGCTGGGTGGAGCGCGAGCCGCGCCAGTGGCCGGTGGCGAAGATGTCGATCAGCTCGTCCTCGCTGCGCGCGACCGCGCCCGGCGGGAAGGACCGCAGGTCGAAGTAGGTGCCGCGGGCCGCCTCGAACGCCTCCCGGTCGTCGGCGAGGAGCACGATGGGACGGTCGAGGTTGGCGTAGTCGAACATGATCGACGAGTAGTCGGTGACCAGGGCGTCCGAGGCGAGGCACAGCTGCTCGACGCTCGGGTGGTCGGTGACGTCGATGACCCGGCCCGATCCGGCGGTCAGGGGTTCGCCGTAGGCGTGGTGGGCGCGGGCCAGGACGACGTAGCGGGGGCCGAGGCTGCGCAGGACCCGCTCCAGGTCGAGGGCGGGGTGCTGGCTGCGGCGGTGGTCGCGGTGGGTGGGCGCGTACAGGATCGCGACCGAGCCCGCCGGGATGCCGAAAGTCTCGCGCAGCCGGGACACGTCCGCGGGGGTCGCCTGCTGGAAGACGTCGTTGCGGGGCTGGCCGTACTCGAGCGTGCGGTAGCGGCCGGGGAGGACGCGCTCCCAGGTCAGGGTGGAGTGGCGGTTGGCGGACAGGACGTGGTCCCAGGTGTCGACGCCGCGCAGGAGCTCGGCGAAGTCCGTGCCGCGGGCGGCCGCCGGGCGTTCCTGGAGGTCGAGGCCCATGTGCTTGAGCGGGGTGCCGTGCTGCGTCTGGAGGAGGATCTGGCCGGGGCGCTTCAGCAGACGGCGGTCGAAGCCGACGTTGCTGACCAGGTACTTCGACCGGGCGAGCGCCGTCCAGTAGGCGACCGTGCCGGGCCCGACGCGGCGGGTGGCGGTCGGGATCGTGTGGTGGTGCTCGGGGCGGGCGACCCAGGACGTGCGGATGTACGGGGCGTAGGTCCGGAACGCGGTCTCCAGTGCGCCGGGGTTGCAGCCGTGGCCGCGGCCCCCGTACGCGGCGAAGAGGGCGCGGTCGGCGCGCAGGGGGAGGCGGCGCTGGACGCGGTAGTGAAGTCGGAGGGCCGCGATGCGCACGGACTTCAGCAGGCGGGTGGCGGACTTGACGGTACGGCGGCGCAGGGCCGATGCCCGTTGCAGGACGTGGAACGTGCGGTGCAGGCCCAGCTGGACGAGGGTGTGCCGCAGCCGGGAGCGCAGCGGGACCGGGTGGCCGGGGGCGTGGTGGCGACGGCAGTGGGCGCGGGCCAGGCGCAGGAACTCGGCCCGTGTGTCGCGCGGCAGCCGCTCGCGGTGGGCGAAGACCGCCGTCAGGTGGTTGACCATGCGGCGGAACAACACCGGCCGCCAGCACGCCAGTTCGGGGCGCTGCTCGACGTACGCGAAGACCCGGTCGTACTGCTCGAAGAGATCGAAATGGCGGCGGCTCGTGGTGCGGGTGATGCTGCCCCGCCGGCGCTGCCGGTAGTGGACGCACACCCGGTCGAGGGTCGCGATCGACTCGGCCGTCATCAGGACCGGGTACGTCCACGGAACGTCCTCGTAGTAGCCGGGCGGGAAGATGAGGCCCTCGTGCTCGACGAACTCCCGGCGGTACGTCTTGTTCCAGACGACCGTCAGCAGCTTGAGCAGACCCGGACGGTCCTCCAGGCCGAAGGGTGCCGGGCCGCGTTCGGTGAGCTGCATCGCGGCCTCATTGCGGACGGTCCGGCCCGACCAGTCGGTGCGCGCGTAGTCGTGGACCAGGACGTCCGGCTCGCCGGTCTCCTTCAGCCGATCGGCGATCGCGCGCAGCGCGTGCGGGGTGAGGGTGTCGTCGCCGTCCAGGAACAGCAGGTAGTCACCGGTCGCAGCGCGCAGACCGGCGTTTCGGGCGGGACCGAGGCCCTCGTTGCGGGGCAGGTGCACGGGGCGTACGCGCGGATCACGGGCGGCGAACTCGTCGATGATCTGGCCGCAGGCGTCCGGTGAGCCGTCGTCGACCGCGATCAGTTCCAGATCCGGATACGACTGGGAGAGCACCGAATCAAGGCATTCGTGCAGGTACGCCTGAACCTTGTACGCGGGGACGATGACACTGAACCTGGGCAAGGGGGACATCCAAGGGTCGTCGCGGGCGTTCTGCCCGGGAACGGCCGATGGGGTGGTTTGGTTACGACTGGTTACGTCATGTGGGGGATTGTGATCGTGGGCGAACGACGGGGGCGGACCGGTGTGGTCCGCCCCCGAAGTGGGTTTCCGTGCCGCCTACTTGACCGCGCCCGCCATCACGCCGGACACGAACTGCCGCTGGAACGCGAAGAACACGGCCAGTGGGATCACCATGGAGATGAACGCGCCCGGTGCCAGGACGTCGATGTTGTTGCCGAACTGGCGGACCTGCGTCTGCAGCGCCACCGTGATCGGCTGGCTGTCGGCGTCGGAGAACACCAGCGCGATCAGCATGTCGTTCCACACCCAAAGGAACTGGAAGATGCCCAGGCTCGCGATCGCCGGCGCGCCCAGCGGCATCACGACCCTGGCGAACAGGCGCAGTTCACCGGCGCCGTCCAGTCGGGCCGCCTCCAGCAACTCCCGGGGGATCTCCGCGAAGAAGTTCCGCAGCAGGAACACCGCGAAGGGCAGACCGAAGCCCGTGTGGAAGAGGACCACGCCGAAGATCGAGCCGAACAGGCCGAGCTTGCCGAAGAGTTCGGCGATCGGGATCAGCGCCACCTGCACGGGCACGACCAATAGGCCGACCACGCCCAGGAACCACCAGTCGCGGCCCGGGAACTCCATCCACGCGAACGCGTAGCCCGCGAGCGCGCCGATCACGACGACCAGGGCCGTCGCCGGCACGGTGATCAGCACGGTGTTGACGAGCGAATTCGTGATGTCGCTGTTCTGCAGGAGCTTGTCGTAGCTCTCGAAGGTGAGTTGGGACGGCTTGGAGAAGACCTCCCACCAGCCGCTTGCGGCCATCTCCCGCGGCGGGCGCAGCGAGGACAGCAGCAGACCGATCGTCGGCACCAGCCAGAACAGGCCGACGACGATGAGGAACACGCGCAGCAGACCGCCGCTGACGCCTTCGGCGAGGCGCGCGGCCAGGGACCGCTTGGCCTTCACGCTCTCGACCGGTGCCCTCTTGGTGAGCCTGTCGGCATGTGTCGTCATCGCCGCACCTCCCGCCTGAGCCTGCGGACGTTGAACCACATCACCGGGATGACCAGCAGGAGCAGGAACACCGAGATGGCACTCGCGATGCCCGGCTGGTCCTCGGAGAAGCCCTTGCGATACAGCTCCAGCGCGAGGACGTTCGCGTCGTCCTGCGAGGAGCCCGGCGCGATGATGAAGACCAGGTCGAAGATCTTCAGGACGTTGATCATCAGGGTGACGGCGACGACCGCCAGGACCGGTGCCAGCAGCGGGACCGTGACCCTGCGGAACACCTGCCACTCGTTCGCCCCGTCCACCCGGGCCGCCTCCAGGAGCTCACGGGGCATCCCGGCCAGCCCGGCCGCGATCAGCACCATCGCGAAACCCGCCCACATCCAGATGTACGACCCGATGATCGCGGGCGTGACCAGCGACGGGCCGAGCCAGTCCAGGCCGTTGTACGCCTCCTTGAAGTTGCTCGCGGGGAGCCGGAGCTGGGCCCCGTCCGCCTTCTCCGACAAGGTGAACGTGCCGTCGTCGGCGGCCTTCGTGGACGCCACGACCTTGCCGTCCTTGACCGCCTCGATCTTCATGCCGGGATAGCCGACCTCGGACGGGTCGGGCGCGCCGAGCGTGCCCACACCCTTGCCGCGGGTGAAGTCCTGCCAGGTCGTGCCGGTGATCTTCCCCGGATCGGCCTGCGGCGCCTCGGCCCGCTTCGCGTCGCCGGGCATCTGCTCGGGAGCGACGCCCACCAGGGGCAGGGTGACCGTGTCGCCGGTGCGGACCGTCGCCTTGGTGACGAAGCCCCCGCCCTGTGCCACCAGCGGCGAATCGCGGCCAGGGTGGGCCTTCGGGAACGCGGACGCCTCCGCGAACGTGTCATGGACGCCCACCCACACCGCGTTCGCCACACCCTTGTCCGGGTCCTGGTCGTAGACCAGCCGGAAGATGATGCCCGCCGCCAGCATCGAGATCGCCATCGGCATGAAGACGACCAGCTTGAACGCCGTACCCCAGCGCACCCGTTCGGTCAGCACCGCGAAGATCAGACCGAGCGCGGTGGCGACCGTCGGCGCGAACACCACCCAGATGACGTTGTTCTTCAGCGCCGTACGGATGCCCTCGTCGGTGAACAGGGCCTCGTAGTTGTCGAATCCGGCGAAGCCGTCACCGGACTGGTTGTAGAAGCTGCGGACGACCGAGTACCCGATCGGGTAGACCACGAGCGCGCCCAACAGCACGAGAGCGGGCAGCAGGAACAGCGCTGCCACGCTCTTGCGGGTGCCGGTCACGCTCTTGCGCGACTTGGGTGCGGCAGGGGGCGGGGCGCCCCCTGCCGCCGTGGCGGACGTCATCGCGTCAGCCGCCGTAGGCCGCAGCCGCGTCGGCCTCCAGTTTCTGCTGGGTGCCGGCGATGTCCGTCGGGTTCTTCAGGAAGTCCTGCAGCGCCTTCCACTCGCCCTTGCCGGGCGTGCCGCCGAAGGCCTGCGGGGCCTGGTCGGACATGTCGAAGCGGAAGTCGTCACCGGCCGCGATCAGCGCCTTGGCCATCTGCTGCTGCACGGCGTTCGGGTACGCCGAGTTCGGCACGCTCTTGTTCGGCGAGAGGTAGCCGCCGAGCTTCGCCTGGACGGTCGCCGCGTCCGGGGAGGCCAGGAAGGTGGCCAGTGCCTGCGCCGCCTCGGAGTCCTTCAGGATCACCGCCGCGTCGCCGCCGGAGACCACGGGCGCGTTGTCGCCCACGGCCGGGAACGGGAACACCTTGGCGCCCGTGCCGACCTTCGCACCGGCCTGGACGATGTTGACCTGCGCGAAGTCGCCCTCGTAGACCATGCCCGCCTTGGGCTGGTCGCCGCCGGTGAAGACCTGCGTCACCGAGGCCGGGAAGTCCGTCTGCAGTGCGCCGGCCGCGCCGCCCGCGACATAGTCCTTCTTGCCCCAGACCTGCGCCAGAGTGGTCAGCGCGTCCTTCACGGACGGGTCCGTCCACTTGATCTCGTGCTTGGCCAGCTGGTCGTACTTGTCCGGGCCCGCCTGGGAGAGATAGATGTTCTCGAACCAGTCGGTCAGGGTCCAGCCCTCGGCGCCGCCGACGGAGAACGGGGTGACGCCGGAGTCGTAGACCGTCTGCGCGGTGGTGAGGAGCTCGTCCCAGGTCTTGGGCTCGGTGGCCCCCGCGTTCTCGAAGACCTTGGCGTTGTACCAGATCAGCGACTTGTTGGCGGCCTTGTAGTAGACGCCGTACTGCTTGCCGTCGACCTTGCCGATGTCCTGCCAGCCCTGGGAGTAGTTCTCCTGCAGTTCCTTGAGGGCGCCGGCGCCGACGGGCTTGGCCCACTTCTTGTCCACGGCCTGCTTGATGGCGCCCGGCTGCGGGAGCATCGCGATGTCCGGCGGCTGGCCGCCCGCGATCTTCGAGCCGAGGAAGTTGACGATCGGGTCCTGTGCGGGCACGAAGGTGACCTTGGCGCCCGTCCGCTTCTCGAACTCCGCGAGAACCTTCTTGAAGTTTGCCTGCTCGGCGCCGCTCCAGACGGCGGCGACCTCCAGGCTCTTGCCGTTCAGCTTGGGCAGGGTGACCGTACCGGTCTCCTTGGCGGTCGTGTCGCTGCCGCTGCTCTTGTCGTCGTCGCCGCCGCAGGCCGTCAGCGAGAGCGCGAGGGCTCCCGCCACCAGAGCGGCTGCGGTCTTCGCGGCCCTGTTCTTCCGGTTCCTACTGCTCGTGCTACGCATCACTGCCCCGTTCTTCGTGCCTCGTCGAACGTTCGAGCGCTGTCCCGTTGCGATCTGGTCTACGCCCGGGGGGTTGGGGGCGGCAAGAGCGCGTCATGTGTCAAGCGGGGGATCGTGACCCCCTCGTGACCAGGTGCGGTGGGTTGCGGCTCGCGTCCACCGGGGGCCGACGCCCCCGGACTCCCGCTATCGGCCAAAGCGCCCTCGTGCTCAAGCTCCCCCGCTCCCGGCCTCGCTCGAACGGGGGGACCTCATGAGCGGCTGGACTGTGCCGAACGGGCGCTACAGGAGTGACGGCACCTCGGTCGCCGCGACCTCTCGTGCCGCCCGCTCCAGCGCGCTGGCCAGCAGAGCCAGATCCGTCGGGCCGTTGCCCAGCTCCCGAACCGGGCGTCGGGTCGGCGGGTCGCCCATCCGTTCCCACTCCAGGGGGACGACCGTGGGCCGCAGGGTCGCCGTGCGCGGGATGCGGCCCGTGACGCGGCCTCCTTGGAACGGGGTCACTCGTCCGTCCGCCCAGGTCAGGCGGCCGCGTCCCGGTGCCGGCTCGTCCGGGCCCGGTGCGGGGACGTCGAGGGTGACGCGGAGGGTGGCCAGCCGTGCCGGGTCCGACTGGGCCGTACGGCCGCCGATGCCGGCCGCGGCCACCAGATGAACGCCGAGGCGCTCGCCCTCGCGGGCCACGGCCTCCAGCGCGCGTATCACCGAACCCGCCGCGGGTCTGCCCGGTGAGCCCAGTGCGGGGGAGACCAGCGCGTCCAGGTCGTCCACGACCACGACGAGGCGGGGCAGGGGCGGGGCGGTCTCCGCCTGGCGCCGGGCGGCCGCCGGGCGCAGTCGGATGGTCGAGCTGGGCGCGGAGTCCAGGTCACCGGTGTGCTCAGCGACGCCGGACGCGCCGCGGGCCGACGCCGTCCGCTGGGCCACGATGCGGCCGGACACCTCGCGCCCGGTGTGCCACTCGGCGAAGTCGGACCGCCCGAGCAGCTCCGCGCGCCGCTTCAGCTCGGCGCTCAGGGACTGGGCCAATTCCCGCATACGCACCGGGTCGTTGGCGGTGAGGTGGGTGGTGACATGCGGTACGTCCGTACACACGCGCAGGCCCTCGCCGTGTCCGCCGCCGTCCGTGCCCACGCTGTCCCGGCCGTCGATCAGCACCACGCTCAGCCGGTCGGGCCGCTCGGCGGCGGCGAGCGAGGCGACGACCGCCCGCAGCAGTTCCGTCCGTCCGCTGCCCGCCGGGCCCTCGATCAGCAGGTGCGGGCCCTCTGCCGCGAGGTCCGCGCAGACCGGGCCGCGCGGTCCGGCCCCCAGCACGGCCCAGGCCCGGCCGCCGAGCGACTCCTTGTCGTCGGCCGCGTCCGCCCAGCGGGCCATCAGCGACGCCGGGGTGGCCCGGGCCAGCCCCAGCTCGTCCAGCAGCCTGGCCGCCTGGGGCAGCGGCGCCGACACGCGCGCGTGCCGCTCACCGGCGGTGCCCGCGGGCCGCAACGGCGCCAGCGCCCGCGCGAACCGCTCGGCCCAGGCGAGCGAGACGGCGTCCACGGCGGCGACGGTGCCGTGGCCCACGGGGCCCACGGGGCCGACAGGGGTGGTGTGGGCGGCAGCGGTGGCCGACGTGGCGCGCGTGGCGGAACCGTCCGTACTCGGCCGCGCAACCCGCAACAGCCGCAGTGCCGTCGCCACGTCGCCGCTGAGCAGCGCCACGGCACCGCACTCGCGGAACGCCGGTGCCGCCGCGCAGGCCGCCTCGTAGGTCTCCGTCACCGGAGAGGCGGGTGACGCGGGTGCCGTCTCGGCGAGGCACACCACGTGGATGCCGGCTCGCGGACCCTCCGACGCCAGCCGCGCCACCGCCTCGCGCACGGCGGCGCCTCCCGGATCGCCGTCCACGACGACCACGGTGTACGGCCCGCGGAAACCGCCCCTGTCCTCGCCGTCCACCGTGTCGTCGTCCCGGGCCCAGGAGGGGCGGTGGTTCGCACCCCGGGGTGACCTGTTGTCGCCGGAGGCACTCCCGTCGCTGCCGTACGACGGGGTGTTGTGCCGGGAGGAGGCGGGGACCGAGGCATCCGTGAGGTGGTCCTCCAGCCGGCGGAGGAGTTCGTCGGTGCGGGCCGTGGCCTGTTCGCGGTCGTAGGCGAGCAGGAGGCGGCAATCCTGGCCGTGTCCCGGGCGCAGATGCGGGAGCCAGCCCAGCCAGGACCACTCGGCGGTGCGCTCCGCGACGGGGCGGGACCGGTCCGCGCTGATCAGGACGACTTCCAGGGCGTCGGGGGAGTGCAGCGCGGCGAGCTGGGCGACGACCGCGCGGGCCAGCCCGGCGAGCCGCTCGCGGGGTCCGGCAAGCCCGAGCGCCCCGGCCTCGCGCAGATCGGCGGTCACCGGAACGGCGGGCAGCAGACCCGAGCCGTCGGGCGCCGCGCGGTCCGCCGTACCGAGCCGCACCGTGAGCGCCTCCGGGTGACCCGGTCCGCGCTCCCACAGCCGGGGCCCGGGGCCCAGCGCGGTCAGTAGCAGGGCTGCCGGGTCCGGCCAGGTCTCGGGGGCCTGCGAGGGCGGGGCCGGGGGTGCCGTCTGTGCTGCGGGGGAGGCGGTGCCCCCGGTCTCGTCGTACGTCCCGCCCCCGGCCGTCTCCTGCTCGCCGCGCCCGCCGGTCAGCCGGCGCGCCCACGCCGAGAGGCCGCCGCGCTTGCGCAGGCCGGGCGGTACGTCGGTCCCGCGGAGGGGGGTTCCTTTGCGGCGGCCGGAACCGGGGGTGGCGGCCGGGTCCATGGTGTCGTCGGCCTCGTCGCCCCGGCTGTGTCCGTGGCCGTCGCTCGCAGGTGTGCCGTGCGCAGGGGTGCCGTGCGGGGCGTTGTCGGACGCGCCGGATCGGGGCCGTCCGCCGTCCTGGCTGATCGGGCGGGTGGCGTCGCCGGGTCGGCTTGTCCCGGACGGGCCTCCGTGTGCTCGTCCGCCGTCGCCGGCGATCGCTCCGGACGGGCCTTCGCGGGTCTGCCCGACGGCTCCGGTCCCAGAGCCCGGGGCGCTGTTCGCCGCGCCCACGCCGAACCGCCCGGCGTGGGTCGCCCCGCTGTCGCCGGAGCCCGAGCCGTCGCGAGGCACGGCGTTGGTCCGGCCGTACGGCCGAGCCCCTCTGGTCTCGATGGGCGGTGCCCCGCCCTGGCCCGGTACGACGAGCGGTGGTTCGACGGGGCCGCGGCCCTGCGTGTCCGGGGTGCCGGTCGAGGCACCCCAGCCCGCCGAGCCGTACGCGTGATGCGTCATCCCAGAGGGGCCGGAGGAACCGGACGGGGCGGTGGAACCGGACGGGCCGGGTTCGCCGTCGGACCCGGAAGCCTGCGCCGGTCCGTCAGCGGTATCGCCGCCGGTCGGCACCCGCACCTGCCCCTCCCCGTCGGGAGTCGTCCGCACGCGTGCCCCCGGGCCGCCCGCCGGGGCCAGCCGCAGGGCCGACTCGCCGATCCGCAGTAGCGCACCCGGCGTGAGACGGACCGGGCGGGTGCCCACTCGTGCGCCGTCCAGTGAGGTGCCGTTCGTGGACTCGAGGTCGGCGACCGAGACGCGGCCGTCGGGGCCGACCGTCACCGCGCAGTGCAGGCGGGAGACGTCGGGGTCGTCGAGCGGGACGTCGGCGTCGGCGGAGCGGCCGATGTGGATCTGACCGCCGTGGAGGAGATGGACCCCGCCCGCGTCCGGACCCGCTACCACGCGGAGTTGGGTCGGCGCGTCGTCCAGCTCGGGATGCGCCTCCGGCTCGCCGGGGGCGCCCAGGGACAGCACGGCGCCGTCGATCAGCGGGGGCTCGCCCAGGGTGCAGCGCTGGGCGTCGAGCCGCTCCGCACCGGCGTACAGCACGACCGGGCCGCCTCCGGCCTCCCGGCTCCGCTCCGGCGGGGCGCCCGCGTCCGCGGGGACCGCCGAGGCGAGCGCCGACGCCACCGCGGCCAGAGCGGTGCCCGCGGGCGCGGTGACCAGCACGTCGCAGCTCGCGGTGCGGCTCTGGGCCCGATCGGGCGACCCCAGCGGGTCTACGACGGTCAGCCGGATCTGCATCGCCGTCAGCGGTCCCTTCTGCGCGGGCACCCGGGGGCGAGGACGAAGCCGCTCCGCGGTCCCACGCCACGGACTTCCCCACCACCACGAGCACGTCGGCCAGTACAGGAGGCATCCTCGCACCTGCCACTGACAAAGCGCCCGCCGCCCATCATCAAATGATCTTGATTGGTCGGCTCTGCCCGCAAAAGTGCCTGACCAGTGCCCGACCCGTGACCACTTGAGATCGGTCACGCGCGGCTGCGGCAACCAACGGGATCGAGTCGTGCGTCTTTCCTTCGAACGCGCACGGGAACCGGTACGTAAGACGCACAGAATGACGACACCGCGGTGTTCCGGACAGCGGCACTACAGTGGGTCGGAACACCCATAGCACGCCGGACACCCGTGCAGGGGTCAGCCAAGCAAGCAGGTAAGCCAGCAACGCCAGCAACAGGGAGCGCATGACGTGCGGCCGGTAGGCAGCAAGTACTTCCTCGAGGAGCCGCTCGGACGCGGCGCGACGGGGACCGTCTGGCGAGCCCGCCAGCGCGAGACCGCGGGCGCCGAGGCGGCCGTGCAGGGCCAGCCCGGCGAGACCGTCGCGATCAAGGTCCTCAAGGAGGAGCTCGCGAGCGATCCCGACATCGTGATGCGGTTCATGCGCGAGCGCTCCGTCCTGCTCCGCCTGACCCACCCGAACATCGTGCGGGTGCGCGACCTGGTCGTCGAGGGCGATCTGCTCGCCCTGGTCATGGACCTCGTCGAGGGCCCCGACCTGCACCGCTACCTGCGCGAGAACGGCCCCTTCACACCCGTCGGCGCCGCCCTGCTCACCGCGCAGATCGCCGACGCGCTCGCCGCCAGCCACGCCGACGGCGTCGTCCACCGCGACCTGAAGCCGGCGAACGTCCTGCTCAAGCAGTACGGCGGCCAGATGCACCCGATGCTGACCGACTTCGGCATCGCGCGCCTCGCCGACTCGCCCGGCCTGACCCGCACCCACGAGTTCGTCGGCACGCCCGCGTACGTCGCGCCCGAGTCCGCCGAGGGCCGCCCGCAGACCTCCGCCGTCGACATCTACGGCGCCGGCATCCTGATGTACGAGCTGGTCACCGGCCGTCCCCCGTTCGGCGGCGGCTCGGCCCTCGAAGTCCTCCACCAGCACCTCAGCGCCGAGCCGCGCCGCCCGTCCACGGTCCCCGACCCGCTCTGGACGGTCATCGAACGCTGCCTGCGCAAGAACCCCGAGGAGCGCCCCAGCGCCGAGAACCTCGCGCGCGCTCTGCGCACCGTCGCCGAGGGTGTCGGCGTGCACGCCAACTCCGCGCAGATCGCCGCCGCGGAGGCGGTCGGCGCGCTGCTCGGACCCGACCCGGCCCCGGCGGCCGTCCCGGGCGTGCCCGGCGCCGCCGACCCGACACAGGTGCTGCCGCACGGCGCGGGCGCGTACGACCCGAACGCCGCCACCAGCGTCATGCCGCACACCGGCGGGCCCGGTGGCCCTTCGGGTGCCGCCGACCCCACCGCCGTCATGCCGCCGGTGCCGCAGCACCAGCAGGGGCAGCAGCCCGGCAGGCCCGAGGACCCGCACCCCTGGCAGAACCAGCTGCGCGCCGCCCGCGACCGCAACGAACAGACGCAGGTCCAGTACCTCGACCCCAGCCAGGACCCGCTGCGCCGCCGCCCCCAGCGGCAGGTCGCCCGGCCGCAACAGCAGCCGCGACCTCAGCAGCAGCGGCCCGCACAGCCACCGCAGCCCGGTGGCTACGGCAACCCGCAGCAGCAACAGCCGCAGCAGTACGCCCCACAGCAGCAGCCCCAGCGACGTCAGCAGCCGCAGCCGCAGCGGTACGCGCCGCCCCCGCAGCCGGAGCCGGAGCGCCCCCGGCGTGAGCCCCGTGAGCGGCGGCAGCGCAGCGCCAACCCGATGAAGATCCCCGGGCTCGGCTGCCTCAAGGGGTGCCTGTTCACGATCGTCATCCTGTTCGTCGCGGGCTGGCTGGTGTGGGAGCTGAGCCCGTTGCAGGAGTGGATCGGCACGGGCAAGAGCTACTGGCAGGAGATCAGCGACCTCTTCACCACGGTGACCGGGTGGATCGGGGACCTGAGCGGGAGCTCGTCCGGCCAGTAGTGACCCCGGGGCCGGGCGACTCTGGGGATTTGTCGACACCCAGCGGGTGATTTCTGTCTCCGCGGTGAAGGTTGGCTCTTCCGACGCGTAGCTTTGTCGGCAACACGCGTCCGTAGGAGCAGCCTTGGCACGGAAGATCGGCAGCCGGTACACCGCCCACCAGATCCTGGGGCGGGGCAGTGCCGGCTCGGTGTGGCTGGGCGAAGGGCCCGCAGGACCCGTCGCCGTCAAGCTGCTGCGCGAGGACCTCGCGTCCGACCAGGAGCTCGTCGGACGCTTCGTGCAGGAGCGCACGGCCCTGCTCGGCCTGGACCATCCGAACGTGGTCTCGGTGCGCGACCTGGTCGTCGACGGCAACGACCTCGCGCTGGTCATGGACCTGGTCCGGGGCACCGACCTGCGCACCCGGCTCGACCGGGAGAAGCGGCTCGCGCCCGAGGCGGCCGTCGCGATCGTGGCGGACGTGGCGGACGGGCTGGCGGCGGCGCACGCGGCCGGGGTCGTCCACCGGGACGTCAAGCCGGAGAACGTCCTCCTGGACATGCAGGGCCCGCTGGGCCCCGGCGGGTCCCATCCGGCGCTGCTGACCGACTTCGGCGTGGCGAAGCTGATCGATTCGCCGAGGCGCACCCGGGCAACGAAGATCATCGGCACTCCGGACTACCTGGCACCGGAGATCGTGGAGGGCCTGCCGCCACGGGCTTCGGTGGACATCTACGCGCTGGCGACGGTCCTGTACGAGCTGTTGGCGGGCTTCACGCCGTTCGGCGGGGGACACCCGGGTGCGGTTCTGCGCCGGCACGTCACGGAGACGGTCGTCCCCCTCCCCGGCATTCCGGACGAGCTGTGGCAGCTGATCGTGCAGTGCCTGGCCAAGGCGCCGGCCTCCCGGCTGCGGGCCTCCGAGCTGGGCGCACGGCTGCGGGAGCTGCTGCCGATGCTGGCGGGCATGCCGCCGCTGGACGTGGACGAGCCGGACACCGAGGCCGAGGAGGACACGGGCGAGGCGCCGCCTTCCAACGAGCCGGCCTCCTCGGCGCCGGTACGGCGGCGGGGTGCGGTGCCGCTGGTACCGGGCGCGAAGCCGGCCGACTCCAACCGGGACACGCATACGTCGATGAGGGTGCCGGCGCCGGACGAGCTGGCCGGGGGTGCGCGGGGCACCGCCCGTGCGCCTCGGGCCGCGGGCGCCCCCCGGCCCGGTTCCGCCCGGCACCGGGCGGCCACGCGGCGACGGCGTGTCGTGCTGGGTGTGGCTGCGCTGCTGCTGGTCGCCGCGGCGGGCGTCGGCACGTGGGCGGCCACCTCGGGCGACGACCCCGGCACGCCCCAGGACAGCCGGAACTCGTCCCCGGCGACACCCTGAGTCCCAGGGGGCCCGCCCCTGGACCCCCGGCCTGTGCCACCCACCACCCGACTCGGTCGGACAAGAGGTGAGCCAAGAACAGGGCCCGGGGGCGGAGCCTCTGCGGACGACGACCGCACCGGCGCCCCCCGCTTGGCGGAGCCGTTAGGCTGGAGGCGTGGCAGTCGTCGATGTATCCGAAGAGCTCAAGTCCCTCTCCTCGACCATGGAGTCGATCGAGGCCGTTCTGGACCTCGACAAGCTGAGGGCAGACATCGCCGTGCTCGAGGAGCAGGCGGCCGCGCCGTCCCTGTGGGACAACCCGGACGAGGCGCAGAAGGTCACCAGCAAGCTCTCCCATCTCCAGGCCGAGGTCAGGAAGGCGGAGACGCTGCGCGGGCGGATCGACGATCTTTCCGTGCTCTTCGAGATGGCCGAGGAGGAGGACGACCCGGACACCAAGGCCGAGGCCGAGTCCGAGCTCGTCGCCGTCAAGAAGGCGCTGGACGAGATGGAGGTCCGCACGCTGCTCAGCGGTGAGTACGACGCGCGCGAGGCACTTGTCAACATCCGCGCGGAGGCCGGTGGCGTCGACGCCGCCGACTTCGCCGAGAAGCTGCAGCGGATGTACCTGCGCTGGGCGGAGCAGCACGGCTACAAGACCGAGGTCTACGAGACGTCGTACGCCGAAGAGGCCGGCATCAAGTCGACCACCTTCGCCGTGCAGATCCCGTACGCCTACGGCACCCTCTCCGTCGAGCAGGGCACCCACCGGCTCGTCCGGATCTCGCCCTTCGACAACCAGGGACGCCGCCAGACCTCGTTCGCGGGCGTCGAGATCCTTCCCGTGGTCGAGCAGACCGACCACATCGAGATCGACGAGTCCGAGTTGCGGGTGGACGTGTACCGGTCGTCGGGACCGGGCGGCCAGGGCGTGAACACCACCGACTCCGCGGTGCGCCTGACCCACCTCCCCACCGGCATCGTCGTCTCCTGTCAGAACGAGCGGTCGCAGATCCAGAACAAGGCGACCGCGATGAACGTGCTCCAGGCCAAGCTCCTCGAGCGGCGCCGCCAGGAGGAGCAGGCCAAGATGAACGCCCTCAAGGGCGACGGCGGCAACTCCTGGGGCAACCAGATGCGTTCGTACGTGCTGCACCCGTACCAGATGGTCAAGGACCTGCGCACCGATTACGAGGTCGGCAACCCCGAGGCCGTGTTCAACGGCGAGATCGACGGGTTCCTGGAGGCCGGAATTCGCTGGCGCAAGCAGCAGGAGAAGTAAGTTTGTCGACAAGGCAACTGCCGCCCCTCCGGCGGCAGTTGTCTTTTTGTGTGCCCGGATGTGCGCCTGATGTCTAGGTTTTACATCACACTCACACACTTCAATGTCCGGCAAAGATCGCTTAGTTGGACATCGTGCGCGCAACGGCCTTGACGTTGCTGTGAAAAATGGGAAAGGTAAAGCGCGGCATGCGTATCTCTGGGGCGCATGTGAACCGGGGGGCCTCAAGTGCAGCTACCTCCTCCGTCGATCACGGCCCCGAGCGCCGCCTCACTGACGATGAGCTACTGGGGGTAGCAACCAGATGACAAAGAAGACGCGGATCCGGATCGCGCGGATTGCCGCCGGTGCCGTGATCGCGGCCGGTGCCTCGCTGACCGCTGCGGGCGCCGCCTCGGCGCTGGAAATCGGCATCGGCGTGTCCGTCGCCGGCGACGATGGTGGTACGACCGGCGGCACCACTGACGGTGGTGCGACCACCGGCGGCACCACTGACGGTGGTACCACCGACGGCGGCGTCATCGGTGGTGTCATCGGCGGCAACGTCGGCGGCACGGCTGACGGCGGTACCACTGACGGCGGCACGACTGACGGCGGTACCACCGACGGCGGCACGGTCGACGGCGGTACCACTGACGGCGGCACGACTGACGGCGGCACGGTCGACGGCGGTACCACCGACGGCGGCACGACTGACGGCGGCACGGTCGACGGCGGTACCACCGACGGCGGCACGACCGACGGCGGCACGAGCAACGGCTCGGGCAACGGTGGTTCGGGCAACGGTGGCTCCGGCAACGGTGGCTCCGGCAACGGCGGCGCGACCGGCGGCAGCACCGACGGTGGCTCCGGCAACGGTGGCGCGACCGGCGGTTCGGGTTCCACCGGCGGCGACAACACCACCCCCGACGGCGGCGGCAGCGTCCCGCAGGACGAGGGCTCCTCGGCCCTCACCGACACCGGTACGGACACCTCGTCCGAGACGTCGGCCCAGGGCAGCGGTGGCGAGCTCGCCGAGACCGGTGCCGCGCAGACCACCTTCCTGGTGCTCGGTGCCGCCACGATGATCGCCGGCGGTGTCGGCTTCCGCGTCCTGCCGCGCCTCATGAGCGGTCGGGGCGGCGCTGTCGCCTGACGGTAGCCGTCTGCTTACGGACCGTACGCACGTCGTACGGTGAAGGGCCCGGAGCGGGTTACCGCTTCGGGCCCTTCGTACGTCCTGTCGTACGTCCTCGGATCGCTTCCTACGCGGTCTGGTGCGCCAGGAGCGCGACCGCCGCGATCAGTATCGCCAGCAATGTGATGAGTGCCATGGGGTTGAGACCCGCGAACAGGTTCTCCTGCTGCAGCCGCTCGCGGTTCGCACGGCACACATGGCACCGGCCCTCGCTCACGGGCGCCGCGCAGTTCGCGCACACCAGCCGGTCGTACGTCATGCGCTCGCCCTCCTTGCACCGGTTCCATGTACACAACGCCTGTGGGAACCCGAACGTTCCCCCTCCACTGTGCCAGGTTCCCCGGCATTCAGCGCGGGGTCCCGTGGGACCAGGGCATGCACAAAACGCACAACTGCCACGCAACCCCAACCGGTGCCTGCGCTCGCCTGCCCGGTTCGCGTATGGTCACGCTCATCTACCCCCGGCGACCCGTGGTGCATCCGTGATCCGATTCGACAACGTATCCAAGGTCTACCCCAAGCAGACCCGTCCCGCACTCAGGGATGTCTCCCTTGAAGTGGAGAAGGGCGAGTTCGTGTTCCTCGTGGGGTCCTCCGGCTCCGGAAAGTCCACCTTTCTGCGGCTGGTCCTCCGCGAGGAGCGGGCCAGCCACGGTCAGGTGCACGTCCTGGGCAAGGACCTCGCGCGCCTCACCAACTGGAAGGTGCCGCAGATGCGGCGACAGTTGGGGACGGTGTTCCAGGACTTCCGGCTGCTCCCGAACAAGACGGTCGCCGAGAACGTGGCCTTCGCGCAGGAGGTCATCGGCAAGTCGAAGGGCGAGATCCGCAAGTCCGTGCCGCAGGTGCTCGACCTGGTCGGGCTCGGCGGCAAGGAGGACCGGATGCCCGGCGAGCTGTCCGGTGGTGAGCAGCAGCGCGTGGCCATCGCGAGAGCCTTCGTCAACCGCCCCAAGCTGCTCATCGCCGACGAGCCCACCGGCAACCTCGACCCGCAGACCTCCGTCGGCATCATGAAGCTGCTCGACCGGATCAACCGGACCGGCACGACCGTGTTGATGGCGACGCACGACCAGAACATCGTGGACCAGATGCGCAAGCGCGTCATCGAGCTGGAAAAGGGCCGCCTCGTCCGCGACCAGGCACGCGGCGTCTACGGCTACCAGCACTGACGACCGGCATGCTCCACGGAAAGGCTTAACCAGACGCCATGCGCGCCCAGTTCGTACTGTCCGAGATCGGTGTCGGTCTCCGCCGCAACCTGACGATGACCTTCGCCGTCATCGTCTCCGTCGCCCTGTCGCTCGCCCTGTTCGGCGGGTCGCTCCTGATGAGCGACCAGGTCAACACCATGAAGGGCTATTGGTACGACAAGGTCAACGTCTCGGTCTTCCTCTGCAACAAGAGCGACGCCGAGTCCGACCCTAACTGCGCCAAGGGCGCGGTCACCGAGGACCAGAAGAAGGACATCCTCGCCGACCTGGACAAGATGACGTCGGTCGTCCAGAAGGTGGCGTACGAGTCGCAGGACGCGGCGTACAAGCACTACAAGGAGCAGTTCGGCGATTCCCCGCTGGCCAGCTCCCTCACGCCGGACCAGATGCAGGAGTCGTACCGCATCAAACTGAAGGACCCGGAGAAGTACCAGGTCATCGCGACCGCCTTCGACGGCCGTGACGGCGTGCAGTCGGTGCAGGACCAGAAGGGCATTCTCGACAACCTCTTCGGCCTGCTGAACGGCATGAACTGGGCGGCGCGCGCGGTGATGGCTCTGATGCTGGTCGTCGCGCTGATGCTGATCGTCAACACCGTGCGCGTCTCGGCGTTCAGCCGACGGCGCGAAACCGGGATCATGCGCCTGGTCGGCGCCTCGGGCTTCTACATCCAGGCGCCGTTCATCATGGAGGCCGCGGTCGCCGGGCTCATCGGCGGCACGGTCGCGTGCGGGTTCCTGGTGGTCGCGAGGTACTTCCTCATCGACCACGGTCTCGCCCTGTCCGAGAAGCTGAACCTGATCAACTTCATCGGCTGGGACGCCGTACTGACGAAGCTGCCGCTCATCCTGGCGACGAGTCTGCTGATGCCCGCGTTGGCCGCGTTCTTCGCGCTGCGCAAGTACCTCAAGGTGTGACGCACGCCAAGAGGGCCGTACGGTCAACCGACAGTGCGGCCCTTCGCGTTGTCCTAGACTCACCCGCATGTCAGGCCGAGACCTGTTCTGCCAGCCCCGCCGCATCCGCCGCGGGGCCGCCCTGACATTGGTCTTCACGAGCATCCTCGTCGCCGGCGCCGCGACCGGCTCCTTCCCGGAGGCCGACGGCCGCGACCGGAAATCCTCCTCCGACCCCACCGTGTCGGCCGCCTCGGCGAGCCGCCACGAGGTCGTGGAGAAGGCCGCCGAGGAGGCCATGGCCGACGGCACGTCCCCCATGGAGGCCGCCGAACGCGCGGTCAGCCGCAGCGGGGACCGCTGGGGCGCCGTCTACTCCGAGGGCGAGTACGAGGAGTTCGAGCAGGCCCTCGACGGCCAGTACACCGGCGTCGGCCTGTGGGCGCGGCGCGAACGGGACGGCCGTATCGAGGTGAGCCGGGTGCGGTCCGGGTCGCCCGCGGCCGCCGCCGGGATCCGGAAGGGGGACCGGCTGCGCAGCGTCGACGGTGCGAAGGTCGACGGGCGGCCCGTCACCGAGGTCGTCTCGTCCCTGCGCGGCGACGCCTCGGACGCGGCCGCCGGTACGATCGTCCGCCTCGGCCTGGAACGCGGCACGCGCGCGTGGAGCCTCACGCTGCGCAGGGCCCGCCTCTCCACCGACGATGTGACAGTGCGCACACTGGTCGGCGGCATCACCGTCATCAAGGTCGCCGCCTTCACCAAGGGCGTCGGCGAGCGCGTCCGCACCGCCGTACGGCAGGCCCCGGCCGGCGCCGGCATCGTCCTCGACCTGCGCGGCAACTCCGGCGGCCTGGTCACCGAGGCCGTCACCGCCGCGTCCGCCTTCCTCGACGGCGGCCTCGTCGCCACGTACGACGTCGACGGCGAGCAGCGCGCCCTGCACGCCGCCGCGGGCGGCGACACCACCAGACCCCTGGTCGCGCTCGTCGACGGCGGCACGATGAGCGCGGCCGAGCTGCTCACCGGCGCCCTGCAGGACCGCGGCCGCGCGGTCGTCGTGGGCTCCCGCACCTTCGGCAAGGGCTCCGTCCAGATGCCGAGCCGGCTGCCCGACGGCTCCGTCGCCGAGCTGACCGTCGGGCACTACCGCACCCCGTCCGGCCGCGGCGTCGACGGCACCGGCATCACGCCGGACCTGGACGCCGACCAGCAGGTGCTGGAGCGCGCGGAGACCGTTCTGAGCGGCCTGGGCCGGTAGCCGCTTAATCGGCTTCCCGCGGACCCCCTCCTTAGTGCGAAAATGGGCGGCACTATGAGCAAGGGAATGTACGTACCGAAGGAATCCCAGCCCAAGCAGGGCGCTGGGGCCGCGAAGGTCAAGGACGGCAAGCGCAAGATCGTCGCCCAGAACAAGAAGGCGCGGCACGACTACGCGATCATCGACGTCTACGAGGCCGGGCTGGTGCTCAGCGGCACCGAGGTGAAGTCGCTGCGCCAGGGCCGTGCCTCGCTGACGGACGGCTTCGTCCAGATCGACGGGAACGAGGCGTGGCTGCACAACG
The DNA here is from genome assembly GCF_042870385.1 of Streptomyces sp. NPDC006602. Lineage (NCBI taxonomy): Bacteria > Bacillati > Actinomycetota > Actinomycetes > Kitasatosporales > Streptomycetaceae > Streptomyces > Streptomyces sp. NPDC006602. The sequence goes on from NZ_JBIAHG010000006.1 coordinate 54,507, forward strand.
CCCACATCCCCGAGTACAGCCAGGGCACCTGGACCAACCACTCCGTGCGCCGCAAGCGCAAGCTGCTCCTGCACCGCGAGGAGATCGACAAGCTGGAGGCCAAGACCCAGGAGACGGGTCACACGATCGTGCCCCTCGCCTTGTACTTCAAGGACGGTCGGGCGAAGGCCGAGATCGCCCTCGCGCGAGGCAAGAAGGAGTACGACAAGCGTCAGACCCTGCGGGAGAAGCAGGACCGGCGGGAGTCGGACCGCGCGATCGCGGCGGCGAAGCGGAAGCAGCGGGCCCAGTAGGGCGAGCCGCCGGGAATACGGTGGCATCGTCGTGCGTTGGTCACGTACGATGGCACTGCACCCCACAGCGGGTGCGCGCTCCACTCCGGTCTCCGGAGGGGATTGAAAAAACAACATGGGGATGATCGGTTTCGACAGCGGCTGTCGAAGCAGGGGAAGCGTGTCGAGGAAGCGGCAATGATCTCGTTAACCATATGTCGCAACCAATAATCGCCAATTCCAAGAGCGATTCCCGCGCCTTCGCCCTCGCTGCCTAATAAGCAGTGAGTGAAGGCCCTTACGGGTGTCAGACCGGGGATGTTCCCGACCCGGACCCTGGCATAATCTAGGGAACTAAACCATCGGGCCCGGTCACGGGGTCCGATGGGAAATCAAACAGTGACTGGGCCCGTCGGCGACTTGTTCGCGTGATCGCCGGGGCCGAGAAAATCACAGCGAACTGCACACGGAGAAGCCCTGATTCTGCACCGTTGGACGCGGGTTCGATTCCCGCCATCTCCACTCGCCCGCGCCTGAGCGGGTACCCCATGTGGGCACAGGCCCCGTCGCTTCCGAGCGGCGGGGCCTGTGCCATGCTCGGATCAACAGCTTTCCCGGCGGCACCCACGTGGTCAAAGAGGGGCCCGCACTCACCCGAGTGCGGGCCCCCATGCATGCCCCGCCCGTTGTGGTGTGCCGCCCCATATCGGCGTACCGGCTCGGACGGGCCTGGGGGCTCGGCTGAGCCAGGCCCGACCGCCACGTGTCAGGTGTTGCGCGGCGCCGTGCTCGCCCGTTCCGTCAGCCGTGGCGCCAGCAGCGTCGCCTCCGGTACGGCCGTGCCGTCCAGCTTCTGCATGAGCAGCTCGACCGCCCGCGTGCCCACCTCCGCCGACGGCAGCGCGACCGAGGTGACGGGCACGCGGGCGGACTCGGCGAGGTCGTCGGGGCAGATGGCGGTGACGGAGAGGTCGCCGGGGACACGTAGGCCGAGTTTTTCGAAGGCGTCGATCAGGGGCTCCAGCAAGGGTTCGTTGTGGACGACGACTCCCGTCAACGCCGGCTGCTCGCGCAACAGTTGCTCGGCGACCCGGCGGGCGGCGCCCCGGCCCGCCTCGCACGGGTGGACCGAGGAGGCGAGTCCGTGCCGGTCGGCGGCGGCCGTGAAGCCCTGGACCACGCGCTGGGCGAAAGCGGTCTGCCGGACGTACACCTCAGGCGGCGAACCGACCAGCGCCACCGTCCGGTGCCCGAGCCCCGCCAGATGCTCGACGCACACCTCGCCGGCCGCCTTGAAATCCAGGTCGATGCAGGTCAGGCCCTCGGAGGAGGCGGGGAAGCCGATCATCACCGACGGACGCTCCAGGACCCGCAACAGCGGCAGGCGGGGGTCGTGGAGCTGGACGTCCATGAGGATCAGCGCGTCGACCAACGCCGTGTCGGCCACCCTGCGCAGGCCCTCCTCGCCCTCCTCCTGGGTCAACAGCAGGACGTCATGGTCGTAGCGGCGGGCCGTGGTCACGACCGACACCGCGAACTGCATGACCACCGGGACGTGGATGCCGGCCCGTAACGGCACCACCAGCGCCAGCACGTTCGACTTGCTGCTGGCCAGCGCCCGGGCGCCCGCGTGCGGCCGGTAGCCCAGCTCGCGGATGGCCTCCTCCACGCGGCGCTTGGTCTCGTCGGAGATGGGGCGCTTGCCGCTGAGGGCGTAGGAGACCGTGCTGGGGGAGACCCCGGCCTGCCGCGCCACGTCCGTGATCTTCACCATCAGGTCCACTCCACGGTCAGGAACCCGGTCCCGGCCTGCGCCCGCACCTCGCGCTCCCCCACGGCCAGCCCCCAGGGCGCCACCGGGTCACTGCACGACGCCCGCAGCAGATCACCCTCGCGTACGACGGTGAAGGTCACCTCGCCGACCCGCACCGCCACCTGCTGCCCCCGTTGCAGACCGTACGCCCGCAGGGTGACCCCGTCGGCGTGGTCGTAGTCGGGCCGGTCGTCCACCGAACCCACCGGGATCACGGCTCCGGGGCGTACGAGCAGCGGCACGCTCGAGAAGCCGTGGTTCTCGCGCACCCAGCGCGGCCCCGTCACCGTCTCCCCGGTCACGAAGTGGGTCCAGGTGCCCTCCGGGACGTAGTACGAGACGTCGCTGTCGTCGCTGAACACCGGCGCGACCAGCAGGTCCGGGCCGAGCATGTACTGCCGTTCCAGATGCGCGCACCCGGGGTCGTCCGGGAACTCCAGGACCATCGCCCGCATCACCGGCACGCCCTCGGCGTGGGCGGTGCGCGCGGCCTCGTACAGATACGGCATGAGCCGCAGCTTCAGCCGGGTGAAGTGCCGCAGCACGTCCACCGACTCCTCGTCGAACGCCCAGGGCACCCGGTAGGAGGAGCTGCCGTGCAGGCGGCTGTGGGAGGACAGCAGTCCGAAGGCCACCCAGCGCTTGAACAGGGACGGGGTCGGGGTGCCCTCGAAGCCGCCGATGTCGTGGCTCCAGAAGCCGAAGCCGGACAGGCCCAGGGAGAGCCCTCCGCGCAGGGACTCGGCCATCGACTCGTAGGTCGCCTCGCAGTCACCGCCCCAGTGGACCGGGAACTTCTGGCTCCCGGTGGTCGCCGAGCGGGCGAAGACGACCGCCTCCTCCTCACCCCGGTGCTTGCGCAGGACGTCGAAGACCGTGCGGTTGTAGAGGTACGTGTAGTAGTTGTGCATCCGCTCCGGGTCGGAGCCGTCGGACCAGGCCACGTCGAGGGGCACCCGCTCGCCGAAGTCGGTCTTGAAGCAGTCGACGCCCTGGGCGAGCAGCGCCTCCAGCTTCGAGGCGTACCACTCGCGGGCCGCTGGGCTGGTGAAGTCGACCAGCGCCATGCCGGGCTGCCACAGGTCCCACTGCCAGACGCTGCCGTCCGGCCGCTTCAGCAGGTGCCCCAGCGCCTTGCCCTCCGCGAACAGCGGGGAGCGCTGGGCGATGTACGGGTTGATCCACACGGACATCCGCAGGTCCCGCGCGTGCAGCCGCGCCAGCATTCCCTCCGGGTCCGGGAACACCCGCGGGTCCCACTGGAAGTCGCACCAGTTGAACTCGCGCATCCAGAAGCAGTCGAAGTGGAAGACGGACAGCGGCAGTTCGCGCTCACGCATGCCCTCGATGAAGGAGGTGACGGTCTCCTCGTCGTACGACGTGGTGAACGAGGTCGACAGCCACAGGCCGAAGGACCAGGGCGGCGGGAGGGCGGGGCGGCCCGTGAGGGCGGTGTACTTGCGCAGGATGTCCTTCGGGGTCGGGCCGTAGATGACGTAGTACGTCAACTGCTGGGTCTCGGCGCTGAACTGCACCCGCGAGACGACCTCCGAGCCGACCTCGAAGGCCACCTTGCCCGGATGGTCGACGAAGACGCCGTAGCCCCCGTCCGTCAGGTAGAAGGGCACGTTCTTGTACGCCTGCTCGGTCGCCGTGCCGCCGTCGGCGTTCCAGATGTCGACGACCTGGCCGTTCTTCACCAGGGGGCCGAACCGTTCACCGAGGCCGTAGACCGAGGTCCCCACACCGAGGTTGAGCTGCTCGCGCAGGTAGTGCCCGCCTGCGGCGTCCCGCATGATGCCCATGCCCTTGGTGGAGCTGGAGGTGAGGGTGCGGCCGTGGGCGAGGAAGTCGACGTGCCAGGAGCCGGTGCGGGCCACCCGGACCGACAGCGCGCCGGAGGTCAGGGTCGCGTGCTCGTCGTCGTACGACACCTGGGGCGGGACGTCTTCCCGCCCCACCTCGAACTCCGGTCCGCGCGGCTGCTCGCCGTCGAAGTGGGTGAAGGTGACGCCGATGACGTCCGGCATCGGAGCGTGGGCGCTGATCGTCACGACCGGTCCCTTCAGCAGGTCGCCGCGGTGGCGGATGGGCTGGGTCGGCGCGTGGATCTCCAGCGCGCCGTCCTCGGCGGTGACGTCGAGCACCTCGGCCGGATAGGCCGCGGTGACGCCCTCACGCAGCAGCCAGTAGCCGTCGGTGAACTTCATGTGGGGGGTCCTTACTTCACGGCACCTACGGCGATGCCGCGGGTGAGGGTTCGCTGGAAGAGGAGGAAGAAGACGAGGGCGGGCAGGACACCGAGGAGGGCGGCCGCGTTGGTCATCGTGGCGTCCATCAGGCGCTGGCCCTGCAGGACGCCGAGGGCCACCGACACGGTCTGGTTGTCGTTGGAGATCAGCATGACCAGGGGGAGCAGGAACTCGTTCCAGGTCCAGATGAAGAAGAAGACCAGGAGCACGCCGAGGGTGGGGCGGCTGACGGGGACCACGATCCGCCACAGCACCTGCCACTTGTTCGCCCCGTCGATCCGGGCCGCCTCGATGATCTCCCGGGGGAACTGGCCGAGGACGGAGGAGAGGAGGTAGGTGCCGAAGGCCGCCTGGATCACCGTGAACACGATGATCACGCTGAGCCGGGTGTCGTAGAGGCCCGCCTCCTTGCTCAGGTAGTAGATCGGGTAGACCAGCGCCTCCTGCGGCAGCATGTTCGCCAGGACGAAGAAGGCGAGGACCCAGGTGCGGCCCTTGACGCGGCCGACGCCGATCGCGTAGGCGTTCAGGACCGACAGGACCACCGCCAGCACCGCCACCGCGCCGCTGATCAGTACCGAGTTGACGAGCTTCTGGCCGAAGTCGACGCGCTGCCAGAAGTCCTTGACGCCGTCGAGGTAGAGGCCCTCCGGGAGGCTGAGGGGGCCGGTCTGGGCGTACTCCGTGGGGGACTTGAACGCGTTGACCACGACGATCGCGAACGGCACGACCATGAAGAGGGCCGCGATGCACAGGGCTACCAGGACCGGGTAGCGGCGGAGCGCGGTCATGCGCGGGTCCCCTCCTCGGCGTCCTCGGCGCGGGTCTGGAGCTTCAGGCCGATCAGGGACAGCAGCAGGATGATCACGGTCAGCACGGTGGAAATCGCGGCGCCGTAGCCGACCTGCGTCTTCTCGAAGAACGTGGTGAAGGAGAAGTAGGAGGGCACGTTCGTCGCCCCGCCCGGGCCGCCCTTCGTCAGGACGTACACCGCGCCGAACACCTTGAGCGCGGCGATCGAGCACCAGGTCAGGACGACGTAGATCTCCGGGCGGATCTGCGGCAGCGTGATGTGCCAGAAGCGGCGCCACCAGCCGGCGCCGTCCAGCTCGGCCGCCTCGTACAGCTGGGGGTCGACGCGTTGCAGGCCCGCCATGAAGACGACCAGCGGGAAGCCGAGCTGGACCCAGACCATCACGCCCATCACGCTGTAGAGCGCGAGGTCCGGGTCGCCGAGCCAGTCCTGCTGCCAGGACGACAGGCCGACGGACTTCAGGAGTTCGTTGAGCGTGCCGTTGTCCGGGGCGAGGATCCAGCTCCAGACGATGCCGGCGACCGCGATCGGCAGCACCTGGGGGAGGTAGAAGCAGGCGCGCAGGACCGCCGCCCACCTGGCTCCGAAGTGCTTGCCGACGTAGTCGAACAGGGCGGCGGCCAGGACCAGACCGATCACCGTCGGCAGGGCCGCCATCGCGACGACCATGAAGAGGCTGTGCCGGAAGGACGCCCAGAACTCGGAGTCGTCCAGCAGCTCGCGGTAGTTGGCCAGGCCCGTCCAGTCGGGGGAGCCCACGCCCTCCCAGTCGGTGAAGCTCACGCCCGTGTTCATCAGGAACGGGACGACGATCACGAGGAGGAAGGCGAGGACACCGGGGAGCAGGAACAGGGCGTACGAGTCGCGGGGGCGGCGGAGCGGGTTCCCGGTGCGGTGGTGCTTGCCGGTGACCCGCCCGCCGCGTTCGACGGTGACCGTCATCGCTTCGGCGCGTCCTTGTCGTACGCCTTCTGCAACGCGTCCAGGTAGTCGTCCGGTTTCTCGCTGCCCGTCATCAGCTTCTGGGTCTCGGAGACGAGGACGTCGTAGAAGCCGGCGACCGGCCAGTCCGGGTAGAAGGCCAGGCCGTCGCGCTGGGAGAGGGTGTTGAAGTCGTCGATGAGCGTCTTGGACTTGGGGTCGGTGATGGCGCTCGCGTCCGCCGCGACCGGCACGCCGCCCTTGTTGCCGAGCAGGTTCTGGATCTTCTTCGACATGGTGATGTCGATGAAGTCGTAGGCGAGGTCCTTGTTCTTCGCGCCCTTGGGGACGACCCACAGGTTGCCGCCGGAGCCGAGGGTGAGGTTCGAGTCGGGCCACAGGAAGGTGCCCCAGTCGAACTTCGCCTCGTCCTGGAAGCGGCCGTACCACCAGCTGCCGGAGAACAGGATCGGCGACTTGCCCTGGAGGAAGGAGACGCCGGTCTGCTCCGCGTTCGCGCCGGTGGACGACTTGCTGATGTATCCCTTCTTCACCCAGTCGGCGAAGGTCTCGGCGGCGTACGTCCAGGCGGCGTCGTGGAAGTCGACCTCGCCCTTGTACAGCTCGAACGCGTCGACCCAGGCGCGGTCCGCCTTCGACAGCGCCAGCTGGTAGAGGTACTGGTGGGCCGGGTACTCGGCGCCGCCGGCGGCGAGCGGGGTGACGCCCTCCGCGGCGAACTTGTCCATCGCGGCGGTCAGTTCGTCGAACGTCTTCGGCTCGGGGATCTTGTACTTGGCGAACAGGTCCTTGTTGTAGAAGACCATCGTGTACTCGGCGTAGTTGGGCACGCCGTACCACTTGCCCGACCCCATCACGCCGTTGGTGTCGTAGAGGCTGGTGGTGCGGACGCCCGCGCCGAGTTTCTTGTCCCAGCCGCGCTTCGTCGCCTCGGCGGTGAGGTCCGTGAGGAGCCCCTGCTTGGAGAGCAGGCCCGCGGTCGCGTTGCCCTTGTTGTACTCCATGAGGTCGGGCGCGTCCGAGGAGTTGAGAACCATCTGCGCGGTCTTCTGCATCTGCGCGAAGCTCTTCTCCTCGTACTCCACCTTCACGCCCGGGTGCTTGGCCTCGAATTCCTTGATGGCCTCGTTCCAGGCCTGCCCCATCGCGCTGTTGGGGGCCTCGTAGTGCCAGAGCTTGAGCGTCTTGCCGTCGGAGGAGCCGCTGTCCGAGCCCCCGCAGGAAGTCAGGAGCAGGGCTCCGCTCAGGGTCGCCGCGGCCAGGGCGGCCACACGCCTTCGTGCCGTCAACATCCAGTGCCTCCCGGGGAGTCGGCTGGGTATCCGGCGTCACGCTGCGTTCATCGAATCCATTCGATGCGTGACGTCGAAGCGCTTCGACGGGGGACCGTATGTTGCGGCTGTGAGGGCGTCAATGGGTTGTACAAGATTAGGTGAAGCGGTTCGACGATCCGACCAAGGCGAGCGCGATCATCAGCGCCACGGCCGCCGCCGCGACCGGTACCCCGAACCCCGCCGCGGCAGACGAGAGTTCCGCCAGCCGGCCGCCGACGGCGCTGCCCGCGGCGATACCGCCGAGCAGGCCGGTCACCGCGAGGGTCATGCCCTCGTTGATGCGGCCCTCAGGTGTGCGTTCCTGCACCAGGGTCATGCCGGTGACCATCGTCGGGGCCGTCGCCATCCCGGCGACCAGCAGCGCGCCCGCCAGGACGAGGAGCGAGCCGGTCAGGGTGGCGGCGAGCAGCGGCAGCGTCAGCAGCGCGGTCATGGCGGCGATGCACCACGGGTAGCGGTCGGCTGCCGGACCGGCCTTCGTCGACCCGTACAGCAGACCCGCCGCACACGAACCGGCCGCCTGGAGTGCGAGCACCACACCGGCCGCCGAGGGGTGCCCCCGCGCGTCCGCGTAGGCGATCGTGACGACCTCCATCGACCCGAACACCACGCCCATGGCCAGGCATACGGCGAGCAGCGAGGGCATGCCGGGTGCGCGGAACAGGACGGTGGCCTTCACCCGGGACCGTTTCCCGACCGGTGGCTCGGTGGAGCGCTGCGCGGCGAACAGCAACATGCCGGTCACCAGCAGCAGCACGCCCGCCAACGTGCCCGCCTCCGGGAAGAAGCTCCCGCACAGGAAGGCGGCGAGCACCGGGCCCAGCATGAAGCACAGCTCGTCCACGGCCTGCTCGAAGGAGTTGGCGGTGTGCAGCGCCTTGGGGTCGCCCTTCAGCAGATGGGCCCAGCGGGCGCGGGACATGCCGCCCAGGTTGGGGGTCGTGGCGGTGGCGGCGTAGCAGGCGAAGAGCGTCCAGGCGGGCGCCCCGTGCCGTACGCACAGCAGCAGCGCGAGCGAGCCGAGGGCCGCGAACAGCGTCGCGGGTACGGCGATCCGGGCCTGCCCGTACCGGTCGACGAGCCGCGCGGTCCACGGGGCGACCACCGCGGTCGCCGCGAGACCCGTCGCGGTGACCGCGCCGGCGAGGGCGTACGAGCCCCGGGTACCGGCGATCATGACGACCGCGCTCACGCTGAACATGCCCATCGGGAGGCGGGCGAGCAGGTTTCCGGCGGTGAAGGCGCGGGTGCCGGGGACGGTGAAGAGACGGCGGTAGGGGCCGGGTTCTCCGGCGGTGCGGGGGTTGAGGTCGACGGCGACGAGGGTGTCGGCGGTGACGGTGTACAGGGGCGGTTTCCTCGGGATCGGTTGCGGCATGGGGCAACCGTGGCCCGTGCCGGATCAAGGGGTCCAACACCTGTTGCGCACCGATTCACGCACTCCTGCTGTGAATACCCCGTGCCGATTCACGCATCCCCGTTGTAGGTTCCCGGGATGTCCGCCCCCGGCCGCCACCTCGACCCCCGTCTCCTGCGCGCCTTCCTCGCCGTCGCAGAGGAGCTGCACTTCACGCGTGCGGCGGCCCGGCTCTACGTCGCCCAGCAGGCGCTCAGCCGGGACGTACGGCGGCTGGAGCGGGACCTCGGCGCCGAGCTGTTCGTACGGTCCACCCGGCGGGTGACGCTGACGGCCGACGGCGAGCGGCTGGTGCCGTACGCGCGCCGGGTGCTCCAGGCGCAGGACGAGCTGCTCGCCGCGTTCGGGCAGGCCCGGCCGCTGCTGGTGGACCTGAACTCGCCGGGCCTTGCCACCGGCCGCCGCGTCCTGCACCGGGCCAGGGAACTCGCCCCCGAGCTGGAGCTGATGGCCCGCTACGAGAGCGGCCTGACCTACGCGGCGGGCGAGTTGCTCGCGGGCCGGCTGGACGCCTCCTTCGGGCGCTTCGCCGGCCTCGATCCGGCGCTGCGGTCGGGCCTCGACCAGCAGCCCGTGCGCTACGAGCCCATGGCGGTCCTCCTGCCCGAGGGCCACCCGCTCGCGGCGCTGGAGGCGGTGCCGCTCGCCGCGCTCGCCGGTGAGTGCCTGTACGCCGGGGCGGGCAACCCGCGTACGCCGGAGTGGACGGATCTCGCGCGCCGGTTGTTCGAGGGGCGCGGTATCGAGGTCGCATCGCCCGCTCCGCTGGCCGTCGGGGACGAGGAGTTCCAGCGCATCATGGCGAAGACCGGGAACCCGATCCTCGTCGTGGTGGAATTTCCGGCCATGCCCGCGACGGTGTTGCGCCCCTTGGTCGATCCCGTCCCGTTGTCACTCGTGTCACTGGTGTGGCGAAAGGGGCTGGTGCACCCGGCATTAGACGCTCTGCGCCGGGCGGCGCTCGAACTCTCGGTCGAGGCGGGCTGGCTGCGGCGACCTGCCGAGGGATGGATTCCAGCCACTGACGTGCACCTGATGAGTGTCCACAATTGAGCACCTTGCAAACACACAACCTCCTTGTGCGCTACATTCGTGGCCTGAGCACAGTGTGATAAAGGGGGCGCTCGGACCGGGTGGGGGCTCGGTTCGACCGACGGGTGCTTGGGTCGTACGCGCACCCGGAACTGTCCCGTGGGGGGATGTGCGTGCGCGTGAAGAAGTGGCGGGAAGACGCCCAACCGGAATGGCCCGAGGTCGCATCGACGGGGGACCATTCGGCGACGAGGGGCGGCACCCAGGCGTTCCCGGAGACCAGCGGCACCGGAATCACCGGACGGCCCGGAAGCGGAATCCCGGGCGAGGGCGGCCGGACCGCTGTCGACGCCGACGGCACCGCCGTGTCCGGCAGGGCCGGCCGGGCCTTCTTCGGCGCCGACAAAGCGGACAGAACCGACGCCGTTCCGCTGGTCGCCGAGTTGCCGGGACGCCCCAGGGCCGCCGCCCGGACCGGCGTCGTCCGTGACCCGTGGGACGAGACCGGTACGTCCGGTTCCGGCCATGACCCGCACGGTGACACCGGCCCCGCCCACGACCCGCACGAGGTGACGGTCCAACTCGACGGCATAGGGCAGCAGTTGGAGGAACTGCTCGTACGGCAGGCCAAGGACGGCGGGTCCGGTGACGGTCCGGCCGCCGCTCCGGACGGCTCCGACGGGCCGGTGTTCGTCGACGAGTCGGGCCGCCGCAGCCGCCGGTACCGCAGGATCGGCATCGCCGTCGGCCTGGCCTGCGCGGTCTACGCCGTCGTCATCGTCGCCACGCTGTTGTCCGGCAACTCCAACGCGCCCTGGCTGCCCGTGCCGGGCCAGCAGGAGGGCCAGCCGGCCGGACAGGTCGACACCTCGCCGCAGCCCTCCGAGTCGGCGTCCACCGGTACGGCCGGCGTCCTGCCGGAGCCCACCGCGACCGTCGGTACCGGCACGGCCCCGGTCCCGAGCGCCGGCGCCACCGCGCCGAGCGCCGGCGCCAGCTCCGGCAAGCCGAGTGCGTCCACCGTCCCCAAGCCGAGCCCGACGGCCACCGTCCCGGGCCCGGGCACCGGGTCGACCCCGGCCAACCCGACACCGACGACTGACCCGCCGGTCAGCACCCCGCCGCCCAACCCGACGCCGACGGGCCCCGGACCCACGGTCACCCCGACCGAGACCACGGCCGCCGGTGGCACCGGCGGCCCCGGCACCGGCACGGTGGCCGACGGCCCCAGCGACCCGACCCCGATCGTCACGGATCCGGACGGCACGGGGACCGCGCCCCCGCCGTCGCCGGAACCCGTCCTCTGAAGGGGTCGCGCCGAGAGGTCCTCGAGAGAGCCTCTCGGCGCATCCCGTCTCCCGGTGCACGCCCCGCTCGTGTGCACCTCCTACAGATGCACCTCCTTCCGATGCACATCCACCCGATGGCATCCCCGTCCCCGGAGCACTACCTCTGATGGCAACCCGCACCCGCCGTCCCGGGGCCGCGCCCGGAGCCGCCGTCGGCTCCCGGCGTCGCCGCCTGCCCATGCGCCTGCTGCTTCCCGTGCTGTTCCTCGCCGCGCTGATGGCGATGCTGATGCTGCGCGGCTACGTGCACAGCGGGATCCTCGCGGACCACCGCATCCGGCCCGAGTCCTCCGCCGACAAGGTGCCTCAGAAGATCATCGAGGGCGGCCCGGTCATCGACACCCGCACCGGCCGCACCAGCAGCCTCAATGTGCCCGATCGCCACATGGTCCTCACCTTCGACGACGGCCCGGACCCGACCTGGACCCCCGAGGTCCTGGACGTGCTCAAGAAGCACCACGCGCACGCCGTCTTCTTCGTCACCGGCACCATGACCTCGCGCTATCCGGATCTGGTCAGGCGCATGGTCGACGAGGGCCACGAGGTGGGACTGCACACCTTCAACCACCCCGACCTCTCCCTCCAGTCGAAGAAGCGCATCGACTGGGAGCTGTCCCAGAACCAGCTCGCCATCACCGGCGCCGCAGGCATCCGCACCTCGCTGTTCCGGCCGCCGTACTCCTCGTCCGCCGAGGCCATGGACAACAATTCCTGGCCGGTCACCCAGTACATCGGCAATCGCGGCTACATCACCGTCGTCACCAGCGTCGACAGCCAGGACTGGCGCAAGCCCGGTGCCGACCGGATCATCCGTAACGTCACGCCCGAGAGCGACGAGGGCGAGATCGTCCTGATGCACGACTCCGGCGGCGACCGCCACCAGACCGTCGAGGCGCTGGACCGGTTCCTGCCTCAGATGAAGGCCAGGGGCTACCAGTTCGACAACCTCACCGAGGCCCTCGACGCCCCCAGCGCGCACACCCGGGTCGCCGGCGTCGACCTGTGGAAGGGCAAGGCATGGGTCTTCCTCGTCCAGGCCTCCGACAACATCACGGCCGTCCTGGTGGTCGGCCTGGCGATCATCGGCTTCCTGGTCATCGCCCGCTTCGGCCTGATGCTCCTGCTCTCCGCCCTCCACGCCCGCCGGGTGCGCCGCCGCGACTTCCGCTGGGGGCCGCCGATCACCGAACCGGTGTCGGTGCTGGTCCCGGCGTACAACGAGGCCAAGTGCATCGAGAACACCGTCCGCTCCCTGATGGCGAGCGACCACCCCATCGAGGTCATCGTCATCGACGACGGTTCCAGCGACGGCACGGCACGCATCGTGGAGAACCTCAAGCTGCCGGGCGTACGCGTCGTCCGCCAGCTCAACGCGGGCAAGCCCGCCGCCCTCAACCGGGGTGTGGCCAACGCCCGGTACGACCTCGTCGTGATGATGGACGGCGACACCGTCTTCGAGCCGTCCACCGTCCGCGAACTCGTCCAGCCCTTCGGCGACCCCCGCGTCGGCGCCGTCGCCGGCAACGCGAAGGTCGGCAACAAGGACACCCTCATCGGAGCCTGGCAGCACATCGAGTACGTGATGGGCTTCAACCTCGACCGCCGTATGTACGACGTCCTGCAGTGCATGCCCACCATCCCGGGCGCCGTCGGAGCCTTCCGCCGCACCGCACTGGAACGCGTCGGCGGCATGAGCGACGACACGCTCGCCGAGGACACCGACATCACCATGGCCATCCACCGCGACGGCTGGCGGGTCGTCTACGCGGAGAACGCCCGCGCCTGGACCGAGGCCCCGGAGTCCGTCCAGCAGCTGTGGTCCCAGCGCTACCGGTGGTCGTACGGCACCATGCAGGCGATCTGGAAGCACCGCCGCGCCGTCTTCGACCGGGGACCCTCGGGCCGTTTCGGCCGGGTCGGCCTCCCGCTGGTGTCCCTGTTCATGGTCCTGGCCCCGCTGCTCGCCCCGCTGATCGACGTCTTCCTCATCTACGGCCTGGTCTTCGGCCCCACCGGGAAGACGATCCTGGCCTGGTTCGGCGTCCTCGCCATCCAGCTGGCCTGCGCGACCTACGCCTTCATCCTGGACCGCGAGCGGCTGACCCCGCTGATCTCGCTGCCGTTGCAGCAGATCCTCTACCGCCAGCTGATGTACGTCGTCCTGCTCCAGTCCTGGATCACCGCCCTCACCGGCGGCCGGCTGCGCTGGCAGAAGCTGCGGCGCAAGGGCGGGGTGTCGGCCCCGCCGAACATGCCCGCGCAGGGCAGGCAGCAGATCGCGGAAGGAAGGCCGGTCGGATGAGCGCCGTACCTGGCGAGACGAGTACGGAAACCGGAGACATGAGCACCACGACCACGCACGACCAGGCACCCTCGGGCCTGCCCGAGCAGCAGACCCGCACGAAGGCCCCAGGCCGCGACCGCTACTTCGACCTCCTGCGCGCCCTCGCGCTCTTCCGGGTCGTCTTCTACCACCTCATGGGCTGGGCCTGGCTCCCGATCCTGTTCCCGTCCATGGGCGTGATGTTCGCGCTCGCAGGCAACCTCATGGCCCGCTCCCTGGGAAGCCGCCAGGCCCTGACGGTCATCCGCGGCCGGATGCGCCGCCTGCTGCCGCCGCTGTGGCTGCTCGGCGCGATCGGCGTGACGGGCATGGTGATCCAGGGCTGGGGGCCCGGCGACGAGGGGCACCCCGGCTGGTGGTGGCTCCACCTCACCTACTGGATCCTGCCGCTGAGCGACCCGCCGTACGCCGAGGGCCTGTCCGGGATCCACGGCATCGTCGGCGCGGACTGGGCGGCGGAACTGGCCGGACCCCTCTGGTACATCCGCGCCTACCTGTGGTTCGTGCTGCTGTCCCCGTTCATCCTGAAGGCCCTGCGCGCAATGCCCCTGGCGACGATCGTCTCGCCGATCGTCCTGTCGGCGGCCTTCGAGTTCGGCTACCTCACCCTGCCCGGGGAGCGGTTCCCGTCGGCGCTGACCGACTTCAGCACGTTCGGCGCCTGCTGGATCCTCGGCATGGCCCACCAGGAAGGCATCCTGAGCCGGATTCCCCGCTACATCGTCCCCTCGGTCGCGCCGGCCATCATCTGCGTGGGCCTCTGGTACGCCTTCTCGCACGGCTTCAAGGCGGGCCACGACCTCGACGACATCCCCTTCGCCCAGTCCCTGTACTCCTTCGCCACGGTGCTGCTGCTTCTGCACATCAGCCCGTCCTGGTCGGAGTGGCCGAGCAGACTGCGCCGCTGGGCACGACCGATCACCCTCCTCAACTCCCGCGCGGTGACGATCTACCTCTGGCACAACCTGTGCATCCTCATCGCCTCGACGCTCTGGGACCACCTCTGGAGCATCGACACCCTCGCGATGCACTACTCCTGGCTCCTGGAAAGCCCCTGGCCGGTCCTCGTCTTCGTCTGGCTCCTCATCGCCGCCTGTGTGCTCGCCTTCGGCTGGATGGAGGACGTGGCGGCAAAGCGCAGGCCACAGCTGTGGCCGGACGGGGCGGAGCGGGGTCGTAACGCCAAGCACCGGTGATCGTCTTCCGGCCTGTCCAAGTTCGCTCACATATGAACCGGGTCACATGAGGTTCCGAAACCTCTCATCCGGCCTCCACTGTTGGTGAGAGCAAAGTTCCCTTCCGGTCACCCAGTGCCACAGACCGGAAACGCGTCCTCCCTAACGTCGGGACTCAGCCACTCCCTCGAACCACCCGAGCCCCGGTACACCGTGGAGGCGTCATGACAGCCCCTAGCACAGCCCCCGCACCCCCCAGTAGGGGCGGTCGCTGGATCCAGCAGTGGGATCCGGAGGACGAGACCTTCTGGAAGGAGACCGGAGAGAAGGTCGCCAAGCGCAACCTCCTCTTCTCCGTCCTCTCCGAGCACATCGGGTTCTCGATCTGGACCATGTGGTCCGTGCTGGTGCTCTTCATGGGCCCGGAGTACGGGCTCACGCCGGCGGACAAGTTCCTGCTGACGTCGATGGTGACCCTGGTCGGAGCCGTCGTCCGGGTCCCCTACACCTTCGCCATCGCGATCTTCGGCGGCCGGAACTGGACCATCGTCTCCGCCGCCCTCCTGCTCATCCCCACCGTCGCCGCGTTCACGGTGATGGAGCCGGGGACCTCCTTCAACACCCTCCTGCTGATCGGCCTGCTGGCGGGTATCGGCGGCGGCAACTTCGCCTCCTCGATGACCAACATCAACGCCTTCTTCCCCCTTCGTAAGAAGGGCTGGGCGCTCGGCCTGAACGCGGGCGGCGGCAACATCGGCGTCCCGGTCATCCAGTTGGTCGCGCTCGCCATCATCGGTGCGAGCGGCGGCCCCCGGGTCCTCCTGGGGATCTACATCCCGCTGATCGTCATCGCCGCCGTCCTCGCCGCGCTCTTCATGGACAACATCGCGTCCGTGAAGAACGACACCGGCGCCGCCAAGGACGCCGCGAGGGACCCGCACACCTGGATCATGTCCTTCCTCTACATCGGCACCTTCGGTTCCTTCATCGGATACAGCTTCGCCTTCGGGCAGGTGCTGACCAACCAGTTCGGCCGGACCCCGCTGGAGGCGGCGTACGTCACCTTCATCGGCCCGCTGCTCGGCTCCCTGATCCGGCCCCTGGGCGGGTGGCTCGCCGACAAGTACGGCGGCGCGAAGATCACGCTGTACAACTACATCGGCATGGGCGTGGCGACCGCGGTCCTCATCGCCGCCAGCATGGAGAAGTCGCTGGCCCTGTTCACCGTCGCGTTCGTGGTGCTGTTCGTCCTCACCGGCCTCGGCAACGGCTCGACGTTCAAGATGATCCCCGGCATCTTCCAGGCGAAGGCGCTGGCCAAGGGGCTGGAGGGTGAAGCGGCCGCCGCCTACGGGCGTCGTCTCTCCGGTGCCTCCATGGGCCTGATCGGCGCGGTCGGCGCGCTCGGCGGCGTCGGCATCAACCTCGCCTTCCGGCAGTCCTTCCTCTCCTACGGCTCCGGAACCGGGGCGTTCGTCGCCTTCCTCGCCTTCTACGCCGCCTGCTTCGTGGTCACCTGGGCCGTATACCTTCGCCGCTCGGCGAGCCGCTCGCAGGCCGCGACCACGGCCTCGGAGGCGAAGCCGCAGCTCAGCTACGCGGAGGTGTGAGGCTGAGCCCATCCGGGGGGCCACCCCCGGACCCCCGGCCGGAGGGCGGAGATCGCATCCGGCGCTTCGGGGGAAATGGGCATCGGTAACACCAGCGACATCAAGCCGAACCGAGCCTGTCACGAGCCGTTGACAGGCTCGGTCGGCATGCGGGTGCCATCACCTGGTGGTAGATGCAATGAACTCGAGTGCGGGAACGAGAGTTATGTACGAGGTACAGCAGCGACCGGACCATGGACCCCTTGCCGGGTTCACTGTGGGAGTGACGGCCGCACGCCGGGCCGACGAGCTGGGCGCGCTGCTCCAGCGGCGCGGAGCCGCTGTTCTGCACGCCCCTGCCCTGCGCATCGTGCCGCTCGCCGACGACAGTGAGCTGCTGGCGGCGACCAAGGAGGTCATCGGCCAGACGCCGGACATAGTGGTCGCCACGACCGCGATCGGCTTCCGCGGCTGGATAGAGGCCGCCGACGGCTGGGGCCTCGGCGAGTCCCTGCTCGACCGGCTGCGCGGGGTCGAGATCCTCGCCCGCGGCCCGAAGGTCAAGGGTTCGATCCGGGCGGCCGGCCTCCAAGAGGAGTGGTCGCCGTCGTCCGAGTCCATGGCCGAGGTGCTCGACCGGCTCCTGGAGGAAGGCGTCGAGGGCCGCCGTATCGCCGTACAGCTGCACGGCGAGCCGCTGCCCGGCTTCGTGGAGTCGCTGCGGGCCGCGGGAGCCGAGGTCCTGGGCGTCCCCGTGTACCGGTGGATGCCGCCGGAGGACATCGGGCCGATGGACCGGCTGCTGGACGCGGCCGTCTCGCGCGGTCTGGACGCGCTCACCTTCACCAGCGCACCGGCCGCCGCCTCCCTGCTCTCCCGCGCCGAGGACCGCCGCCTGCTGCCCGAACTGCTCGCCGCCCTCAACCACGACGTCCTGCCGGCCTGTGTCGGCCCGGTCACCGCGCTGCCGCTCCAGGCACAGGGCATCGACACCGTCCAGCCGGAACGCTTCCGGCTCGGCCCCCTCGTCCAGCTCCTGTGCCAGGAGATGCCCGGCCGGGCCCGCTCCCTGCCGATCGCCGGGCACCGGGTGGAGATCCGCGGCCACGCGGTACTGGTCGACGGCGACCTCAAGCCGGTACCGCCGGCCGGCATGTCCCTCATGCGTGCCCTGTCCCGCCGCCCGGGATGGGTCGTGGCCCGCTCCGAGCTGCTGCGGGCACTGCCCGGCGCGGGCCGCGACGAACACGCGGTCGAGACGGCGATGGCTCGCCTGCGTACGGCCCTGGGCGCGCCGAAGCTGATCCAGACCGTCGTCAAGCGCGGCTACCGGCTGGCACTGGACCCGTCGGCGGACACGAAGTACGGGGACGTCTGAGCCCACCGGACGGGCCTCAGGCCCCGGGACGAAGGCGGCCGTACAGCACCAGCGCCCTGGCCAGGCACCCCAGCGCCAGCGTCGACAACACCGCCCGCACGACGTTCCACGCGACCCACGGGTCCTCGAACTCCTCCCGCGCTGTGCCCACGTCGCTCGTGTTCGCCAAGTCGTCGTTGAGCGGGATGTTGAAGGCGACCGTGACCAGGAAGGCGAGCGCGTACGCGGTGAAGGCCGCCCAGGCCCACGCGCGGTACGGCGTGCCCCGCGCCTGCCACGCCGCCATCCCCGTCAGCGGCAGCGCGCCGAGGAAGCTCAGCATGAACACCGGGTTCTGGATCACGTCGTTGATGTCCCGCATGACATCGACGTAGACCCGGTCGTCGCTGCGCGCCAGCGCCGGCATGATCGCGCAGGCGAAGACGTAGAAGACCCCGGCGGCCAGACCCGTCGCGACCGTGGCCGCGCCCAGGACGCCTCCGGCGCCGCTGTTCCTCTCACTCCGCTGTTTCGTGTGCTCGAGTCGTGTCATGTGCTCCAGTCAACGGGCGGGGCGGCAGGGCGGGACATGGCCGAGACCCGCGTCCGCATACGCACGCGTCCACCGCCCGCCCCGCTTGCCGCCGGTACGAGGGGTTCCGGCCGCGCGAGCGGGCAGGCACTGTAAGAGGGAACGGTTCCTCACCGGGGTGACCCCTAGGCGGTGACAGGCACATGGCATTGGGTACGGCCACGGCCGCGTACGAACTGCGGTTCGATGCCGGGCGGATCTGCCTGGATCTCCTCGCGACCACCCACCCCGAGGAACGCCTCGACTCCGTCGCGGTGCTGCGCGCCTGGATCGCCGGATCGGGACTCGTCCCGGCGGGCACCGGGCTGGCGCACGCCGACGCGTCCTGGCTCGTCGGCTTCCGCGAACTGCGCGGCCGTATCGGCCAGTTGGTGCCCGGAGGGCTCGCGCCACAAGGGCGGCCGTACGATCTCGCGCTCGCCCGCGTCAATGAGATCGCCCGCGCCGCGCCTCCTGCCCCACGCGCCGTGACCTGCGAAGACGGCACGCTGGTGCGGGAGTTGGACGGCCCGCCCGAGTGCGCCGCGCTGCTCGGTGCCGTCGCGCGGGACGTCGTGGAACTGCTCACGGATCCGGTCGCGCGGGCCGGGCTGAGGCAGTGCGAAGGGGACAACTGCCCCATCGTCTATCTCGATACGTCACGGGGGCGCAGGAGGCGCTGGTGTTCCAGTGAGGTGTGCGGGAACCGCGAACGGGTGGCCCGGCACCGGCGTCGGGCGGCGCTCCCGCGCGCCTGAGTGTCCGTTATGTTGCTTCTGTAGAGCGGCTGTCGAAGTGATTTCGATTACATGCCGTTTACCTTCGGCGCCCCGAGGGCAGCTGGCGTGATCTTGCCCTTGTGGCGGAAATGTAAAGATCGCGCGGGGGGAATGTGCCCCCATGTCCAACCTCGTCACGTCACTCACAAGAAAACTGTCGTCCCGCTTTGAACATCCAACTCACCGCGTCCGTACCCGTGGAGGAGCGACCGACTGGGGGAACCCCCGGACATCGGAGGTGGGCGTGCGCAAGGATTCCGTCGTGGCCAATGAACGTGGATCGAGGGCCCGACATCGCATGTCCCAGCCCTCGGAACCTGATGAGGAGCTCATGCGTGCGCTCTACAGAGAACACGCCGGACCCCTGCTCGCCTATGTGCTCCGCCTTGTCGCGGGAGACCGGCAACGTGCCGAGGACGTCGTGCAGGAGACGCTCATCCGTGCCTGGAAGAACGCCGGCCAGCTCAATCGAGCGACCGGATCGGTACGCCCCTGGCTGGTGACGGTCGCCCGGCGCATCGTCATCGACGGCCACCGAAGCCGGCAGGCCCGGCCGCAGGAGGTCGATCCGTCGCCGCTGGAGGTCATCCCCGCGGAGGACGAGATCGACAAGGCGCTGTGGCTGATGACGTTGTCCGACGCGCTCGACGACCTGACACCGGCCCACCGGGAGGTGCTCGTCGAGACGTACTTCAAGGGGCGTACCGTCAATGAGGCGGCTGAGACGCTTGGTATACCGAGTGGCACTGTGCGCTCCAGGGTCTTCTATGCCCTGCGGTCGATGAAGCTGGCACTGGAGGAGCGGGGGGTGACGGCGTGATGAGTGTGTACGGGGGAAACCAGGGATTCGGTACAGGTGGTGCGGGTATGTCTGGCCCCATGATGGGATCTCCGGGTCCGAACGAGCACGAGACCGTCGGCGCCTACGCCCTGGGCATCCTCGACGACGCCGAAGCAACCGCTTTCGAGGCCCATCTCGCCACCTGCGAATGGTGCGCCCAGCAGCTCGACGAGCTCGCCGGCATGGAACCGATGCTCGCCGCCCTCGCGGACCTGCCGGGCTCCGGCACGCCCGCCATCGGCGAGTCGCTGTCCGCCAAGCCCAGCCCGCGCGTGGTGCACAAGCTCGTCGACGAGGTCGCCGAACGCCGCGCCCGCAAGCGCCGCCGCAGTCTCTACATGGTGGCGGCCGCGGCCGCGCTGATCGTCGGCGGCCCGATCGTCGCGATGGGAGCGACCGGCGACGACTCCAGCGGTGGCGGCACCAAGGGCGTGACCCTCTCGGCCACCCCCGCCAAGGATCTTTTCAACACCATCGACGACAAGGTGTCGGCGACGGACCCGTCGACGGGCGTGAGCGCGACCGTGGCCCTGGCCAAGAAGGACTGGGGCACCGAGTCGGTCCTGGAGCTCAAGAACGTCAAGGGCCCCCTCAAGTGCTCCCTGATCTTCATCGGCGAGAACGGCGAGCGGGTGACGGCCTCCAACTGGTCCGTCCCGTCCTGGGGTTACGGCCTCGCGGACGGCAAGACCGAGAAGGCCAAGAATCCGCTCTACATCGTGGGCGGCGCGTCCTTCACCCCGGACAAGATGAAGGGGTTCGAGGTCATGACCCTCGACGGCGACGTGCTCGTCAAGGGCGACGTGTGATCGACTGAGCGCGTACATAGCTTCCAGGGGCCCCCTTCGCGTACGGTTGACGGCTGCCCAGCACGTCAGAAGGGGGCCCGGTGGCCGCTCAGGCTCAGCAGGAAATCGCGGTCGACTCGGTTCAGGACTCCGCGCACGATTCCGTGCGTGACCGAGAGATCAGCGTCGAACAGGAACACCTCGACCGGGTGTACCAGCGCCTCGAGGAGAAGATCCACGAGGCCGAGTTCCTCATGAACGACGCGGCCAAGCGTGGCCAGGTCGGAACCCCCGGCGCGCTCGCCGAGCGCGACGCCCAGGTCTTCCGGGCAGGCATCCACCTGAACCGGTTGAACAACGAGTTCGAGGACTTCCTCTTCGGCCGTATCGACCTGCTCGCCGGCAAGGACGGTCAGAAGGGGCCGGACGGCGCCTACACCGCCGTGGAACCGGCGGAGGGCGCGGTCCGCCCGGACAGTACCGCCGACATCGCCGAGACCCTGCACATCGGCCGCATCGGCGTCCTCGACCAGGACTACGCCCCGCTGGTCATCGACTGGCGGGCGCCCGCCGCCGCCCCCTTCTACCGCTCCACCCCGGTCGACCCGGGGCGGGTGGTGCGCCGCCGCGTCATCCGTTCCAAGGGGCGCAAGGTGCTCGGCGTCGAGGACGACCTCATGCGTCCCGAGCTGAAGGCCCTCCTCGACGGCCGGGAACTGCCCGTGATCGGCGACGGCGCCCTGATGGCGGCCCTCGGCCAGGCCCGCACCCACACCATGCGGGACATCGTGGCGTCCATCCAGGCGGAGCAGGACATGGTGATCCGCGCCCCCGCCGCCTCCGTGACCTACGTCGAGGGCGGCCCCGGCACCGGCAAGACGGCCGTCGCCCTGCACCGGGCGGCCTACCTGCTCTACCAGGATCGGCGGCGGTACGCGGGCGGCATCCTGATCGTCTCCCCGACCCCGCTGCTCGTGGCGTACACCGAGGGCGTCCTGCCCTCCCTCGGCGAGGAGGGCCAGGTCGCCATCCGCGCGATCGGCTCGCTCGTCGACGGGGCGGAGGCCACGCTGTACGACTCCCCGGCCGTGGCGCGGGCCAAGGGGTCGTACCGCATGCTCAAGGTCCTGCGGAAGGTGGCGCGAGGCGCCCTCGAAGCGGGCTCGGGCAGCGCCGCGCGCGCGGGTGCCCCCACCGGGCAGCTCACCCTCGACGACACGGACCCGACGCCGCGGACACCGGCCGGCCCGCCCACCCGGCTCCGCGTGGTCGCCTTCGGACGCCGCCTGGAGCTGGAGGCCGGCGAGCTGGACCGCATCCGCAACAACGCGCTCAGCGGCACCGCACCCGTGAACCTGCTGCGGCCCCGCGCCCGCAAGCTGCTCCTGGACGCCCTGTGGACGCAGTCCGGCGCGGGCGGCCGGCACACCGACCCGGAGCTGGCAGCCGAGCTGCGCTCCTCCTTCGACGAGGACGTCAGCTCCGAGGACAGCTTCATCGAGTTCCTCGACGCGTGGTGGCCGGAGCTGACGCCGAAGGCCGTCCTCGACGCCATGGCCGACGAGCGGCGCCTCGGCCGCTGGGCCCGGCGGATCCTCAACCCGGGCGAGGTTCGCAGGGTCGCCCGCTCCCTCAGACGCGACGGCCTCTCCGTCCACGACATCGCCATGCTCGACGAGCTCCAGTCCATCCTCGGCACCCCGGCCCGCCCCCGCCGCAGGCGCGAGGCCGACCCGCTCGACCTGCTCACCGGCCTGGAGGAGCTGATGCCGGTCCGCGAGGAGTCGCAGCGCGAGCGGGCCGAGCGGCTCGCCCAGGAGCGCGTCGAGTACGCCCACGTCATCGTCGACGAGGCACAGGACCTCACGCCGATGCAGTGGCGCATGGTCGGCCGCCGCGGCCGGCACGCCACCTGGACGGTCGTCGGCGACCCGGCCCAGTCGTCCTGGTCCGACCCCGAGGAGGCGGCCCAGGCCCGCGACGAGGCGCTCGGCAGCCGCCCGCGCCGCCGCTTCCAGCTGACCGTGAACTACCGCAACCCGGCCGAGATCGCCGAGCTGGCCGCGAAGGTACTGGCGCTGGCGATGCCGGGCGCCCAGTCCCCGTCGGCGGTGCGCTCCACGGGCGTCCAGCCACGCTTCGCGGCCGTCCCCGTACGGGATTCCCTCGCGAAGACCGTCCGGGCCGAGGCCGCCCGGCTCCTCGACCTCGTCGACGGCACCATCGGCGTCGTGGTCGCCATGAACCGCCGCGAGGAGGCCAGGCGCTGGCTCGCCGGGCTCGGCATGGGGGTCCCCCCGGGTGAGCGAAGCCGAGACTGGGGGAGGGTCGTGGCACTCGGCAGCCTGGAGGCGAAGGGCCTGGAGTACGACGCCACGGTCGTCGTCTCCCCGGCGGAGATCGCGGACGAGTCCCCGGCGGGCCTGCGGGTGCTGTACGTGGCGCTGACCCGGGCGACGCAGCAGCTCACGGTGGTGTCGGCGGAGCGGGACGCGCCGGACGCGGACGGGGTTCCGGATTTGCTCAGGGACTGACCGGGGGGCTGGTGCGATGAACTTGCGAGACGGGAATGGCCTTACGGGATCCATTTGTTAGCCTGGGTGTGGCACCGGCCCGATCCAAGCCCCCGGGCCCAACCTTCGTCGCTACGAGCGACCACTTGCCGCGAGGCGAGCATGGCGGGTCGGTGCCACTGAACGTTCGAGAGGCCCACGTCGATTGTGACGTGGGCCTCTTTCGCTGCGAACACAACGTTCGCAATCCCACCCGGGCTAACGCCTACTCGGCGGTAGGTGCGACGATCGGACCGCATCCAGCGTCACAGGTGAAAGCAGAGGAAGTCGGCCATGGCAACGGCGCCCAGCGTCTCCTACTCGATGACGGTCCGGCTGGAGGTGCCCGCGAGCGGAACCGCGGTCTCCCAGCTCACCGGGGCCGTCGAGTCCCACGGAGGCTCGGTGACCGGCCTCGACGTCACCGCGTCCGGACACGAGAAGCTCCGGATCGACGTCACCATCGCGGCCACCTCCACCGCGCACGCCGACGAGATCGTCGAGCAGCTGCGCGACATCGAGGGCGTCACACTCGGCAAGGTCTCGGACCGTACGTTCCTCATGCACCTCGGCGGCAAGATCGAGATGCAGTCCAAGCACCCGATCCGCAACCGTGACGACCTGTCGATGATCTACACGCCGGGTGTCGCCCGCGTCTGCATGGCCATCGCCGAGAACCCCGAGGACGCCCGCCGCCTCACCATCAAGCGCAACTCCGTTGCGGTCGTGACGGACGGCTCGGCCGTGCTGGGCCTCGGCAACATCGGCCCGATGGCCGCCCTGCCGGTCATGGAGGGCAAGGCCGCCCTCTTCAAGCGGTTCGCCGGCATCGACGCCTGGCCGATCTGCCTGGACACCCAGGACACCGACGCGATCGTCGAGATCGTGAAGGCCATCGCCCCCGGGTTCGCCGGCATCAACCTCGAGGACATCTCCGCGCCGCGCTGCTTCGAGATCGAGGCCCGGCTGCGCGAGGCCCTCGACATCCCCGTCTTCCACGACGACCAGCACGGCACCGCGATCGTGGTCCTCGCCGCCCTGACGAACGCACTTCGGGTGGCCGGCAAGGCCATGGAGAACATCCGGGTCGTCATGTCCGGTGCCGGCGCGGCCGGCACGGCCATCCTCAAGCTGCTGATCGCCGCGGGCGTGAAGAACGCCGTCGTCGCCGACATCCACGGCGTCGTGCACGCCGGCCGCGAGGACCTCGTCGACGCCGCCCCGGACTCGGCGCTGCGCTGGATCGCCGACAACACCAACCCCGAGGGCCTGACGGGCACGCTGAAGGAGGCCGTGCAGGGCGCGGACGTCTTCATCGGCGTGTCGGCACCCAACGTGCTGGACGGCAACGACGTGGCCGGCATGGCCGACGACGCGATCGTGTTCGCCCTCGCGAACCCCGACCCCGAGGTCGACCCGGCGATCGCCCGCCAGACGGCCGCGGTCGTCGCCACCGGCCGCAGCGACTTCCCGAACCAGATCAACAACGTGCTGGTCTTCCCGGGCGTCTTCCGCGGTCTGCTGGACGCGCAGTCCCGCACGGTGAACACCGAGATGATGATCGCGGCGGCGAAGGCCCTCGCGGACGTGGTGACCGAGGACGAGCTGAACGCGAACTACATCATCCCGAGCGTCTTCAACGAGAAGGTCGCGGGCGCGGTCGCCGGGGCGGTGCGGGAAGCCGCGAAGGCGGTCGGCGCGGCCTCGTAGCCGCCCGGGACCGGGGCCGGGTACGGGTGCGGGTGGGCTGTGAGGATCGCCACGGCAGGCCTGACACCGGCGCGTCGTGGAACCCGGCCCTCTTGGCCGACGTTTATCGTGTCGGCCAGGCTCGGCCCTCTTTTCGTGTGACTCCCAAGGGTGTTCTCACGACTCCTGGGGGTGCCGGATTGGCTTTCCCGCCGCAGGTAGGGGCAGGATGCGTCCCTGGGCGCGAGGGTCCGGCCACGGACCCGGGTCCTGGGAGTGTCCGAGGACCCTGGCAGCATCGACTTCGCTGTGCCCAATATGCGGCTCCGCCGCGTGGCACGCCTCAACAGCAAGAAGAACACGGGAGTAACAACATGAACCGCAGTGAGCTGGTGGCCGCGCTGGCCGACCGCGCCGAGGTCACCCGCAAGGACGCCGACGCCGTTCTGGCCGCGTTCGCCGAGACCGTCGGTGAGATCGTCGCCAAGGGCGACGAGAAGGTCACCATCCCCGGCTTCCTGACCTTCGAGCGCACCCACCGTGCCGCTCGCACCGCGCGCAACCCGCAGACCGGTGACCCGATCCAGATCCCGGCCGGCTACAGCGTGAAGGTCTCCGCCGGCAGCAAGCTCAAGGAAGCCGCCAAGGGTCAGTAAGCCTTCGCGTACGCGACGGGACTTGCGTACGGGGCTCAGTAACGCGAATGGGGCGGCCACCCGGTGAGGGTGGCCGCCCCATCGTCGTACACGCGCATGTACGGGCGGCCTACGGGCGGCCTACGGGCGACCTACGGGCGGCCTACGGGCGCCCGAGCGACGGTCAGCCGAGTGCCTTGCCCGGCAGTTCGACCTTGGCCCCCAGCGCCACGAGCTTCTCCATGAAGTTCTCGTAGCCCCGGTTGATGAGGTCGATGCCGTGGACGCGGGACGTGCCCTGGGCCGCCAGGGCCGCGATGAGGTAGGAGAAGCCGCCGCGGAGGTCGGGGATGACCAGGTCGGCGCCCTGGAGCCGGGTGGGGCCGGAGACGACCGCGGAGTGCAGGAAGTTGCGCTGGCCGAAGCGGCAGTTGGAGCCGCCCAGGCACTCCCGGTACAGCTGGATGTGAGCACCCATCTGGTTCAGCGCGGAGGTGAAGCCAAGGCGGGACTCGTAGACCGTCTCGTGGACGATGGACAGCCCCGTGGCCTGTGTCAGCGCCACCACCAGCGGCTGCTGCCAGTCCGTCTGGAAGCCGGGGTGCACATCCGTTTCGAGGGCGATGGACTTCAACTGGCCGCCCGGATGCCAGAAGCGGATGCCCTCGTCGTCGATCTGGAAGGCGCCGCCCACCTTCCGGTAGGTGTTGAGGAACGTCATCATCGAGCGCTGCTGGGCGCCGTGGACGTAGATGTTGCCCTCGGTCGCGAGCGCCGCGGACGCCCAGGAGGCGGCCTCCAGGCGGTCCGGGAGGGCGCGGTGGTTGTAGCCGCCGAGCCGGTCCACTCCGGTGACGCGGATGGTGCGGTCGGTGTCCATCGCGATGATGGCGCCCATCTTCTGCAGAACGCAGATGAGGTCCTCGATCTCCGGCTCCACGGCCGCGTTCGAGAGCTCGGTGACGCCTTCGGCGAGGACGGCCGTCAGCAGGACCTGCTCGGTCGCGCCGACGGACGGGTACGGCAGGGTGATCTTCGTACCCCGAAGCCGCCGCGGCGCCTCCAGGTACTGCCCGTCCGCCCGCTTCTCGATCGTCGCGCCGAACTGCCGGAGCACCTCGAAGTGGAAGTCGATCGGCCGGCCGCCGATGTCGCAGCCGCCGAGGCCGGGGATGAAGGCGTGCCCCAGGCGGTGCAGCAGCGGACCGCAGAGGAGGAT
Source organism: Streptomyces sp. NPDC006602 (assembly GCF_042870385.1). Classification (NCBI taxonomy): domain Bacteria; kingdom Bacillati; phylum Actinomycetota; class Actinomycetes; order Kitasatosporales; family Streptomycetaceae; genus Streptomyces; species Streptomyces sp. NPDC006602. The sequence continues at coordinate 81,271 of NZ_JBIAHG010000006.1, forward strand.
CGGGATACGGCTCGACCCCGCATGGGCGTCGATGTCGGCGACGTTCGCGCTCTCCACGTGCGTCGGATCCATCACCAGCTCGCCCGGTTCCTCACCCGGACGGACCGTCACCCCGTGGAGTTGCAGCAGTCCGCGTACGACCCGCACGTCACGGATGTCCGGAACGTTGCGCAGTCGACTCGGCTCGCTGCCGAGCAGGGCGGCGACCATGGCCTTCGGTACGAGGTTCTTCGCACCGCGGACACGGATCTCGCCCTCCAGCGGGGTTCCGCCGTGGACAAGCAGTACGTCGTCATTGCCGTTGACGGTCATGTATCTCGCGTTCCGATGAGTGGGGCAAGGGCCAGAAGGGAAAGGGTAATGGCCGCCCACCCCCCTTCTGTAAGCCCAAGGACCGCCCAGATCCGTCATAGCTCTGTCACAACACGCACGGTTTCCGGTCGAGTGCATGGGGTCACCGGCGCCGGGCGTGCGCGTGGGGCGCATCGTTGCGCTCTGAGCTGCATTCACTGCCGTAAGCGCATTGGCTGCCCGCGCACGGGGAAGATGCGGGATCATGTCTGGCATGACCGAGGTGTCCTCGCTCACAGGGCGGCTGCTCGTGGCAACGCCCGCCCTGGCGGACCCGAACTTCGACCGTGCGGTGGTGCTCCTCCTCGACCACGACGAGGAGGGCTCCCTCGGTGTCGTCCTCAACCGTCCGACCCCGGTGGACGTGGGGGACATCCTGGAGGGGTGGGGAGACCTGGCCGGCGAACCCGGGGTGATCTTCCAGGGCGGACCGGTCTCCCTGGACTCGGCCCTCGGCGTCGCCGTCATCCCGGGCGGCACGTCCGTCGACGGGGCCCCGCTGGGCTGGCGCCGGGTGCACGGCGCGATCGGTCTGGTCGACCTGGAGGCACCGCCGGAACTGCTCGCCTCGGCCCTGGGCAGTCTGCGGATCTTCGCCGGGTACGCCGGCTGGGGCCCCGGCCAGCTGGAGGACGAGCTGGTGGAGGGCGCCTGGTACGTCGTCGAGTCCGAGCCCGGCGATGTCTCCTCCCCGTCCCCGGAAAGACTCTGGCGCGAGGTCCTGCGCCGCCAGCGCAACGAGCTCGCGATGGTGGCCACGTACCCGGACGACCCTTCGCTCAACTGATGCGTGTGAGCTTCAGTACCCTGGCTGGTATGAGCACTCTTGAGCCTGAGCCCCAGCCGCAGCGAGGTACTGGGACGGGAACCCTCGTAGAGCCGACGCCGCAGGTGTCCCACGGCGACGGTGACCACGAGCGCTTCGCCCACTACGTCCAGAAGGACAAGATCATGGCGAGCGCCCTGGACGGCACGCCTGTCGTGGCGCTGTGCGGCAAGGTCTGGGTGCCGGGCCGCGACCCGAAGAAGTACCCGGTGTGCCCCATGTGCAAGGAGATCTACGAGTCCATGGGCTCCGGTGGCGACGACGACAAGGGCAAGGGCGGCGACAAGTAGTCCTGCAGTCCTTCCTTTCCTTCTGAGGTCCATGTGGCCCTCGTGGCGCGTTCTGGCGCGCCTCGGGGGCCTTTGTCATGTTCTGTCGTTGCACGGGGTGCGTCACCTGGTCACAGAGTGGTTGAGACCTCTTGTCGACGTGTTCATGTAGTCCATAGCCTCCGTGGTGTTGTGCAGAGCAAAACTGTCATTGCATATGCTGCAACGCTCGGAGGAATACGCCATGAAGCTCTCCCCCCGACTCCCCGCTCTTCTCCTGGCCGCTCTCGTCGTCACGGCATGCGCCCCTCAGACTTCTGACAACGCGTCCTCCGACAAGGACGAGAAGACCGGCACCCTGCGCGTCTGGCTCTTCCAGGAGGTCGGCAACGACCCGAAGCAGAAGGTCGTCGACTCCGTCGTCGCCGCCTTCGAGAAGGCCCACAAGGGCACCGAGGTCGATGTCGAGTACATCCCGATCGACACCCGCGCCCAGCGTGTCAAGGCCGCCTTCAACGACCCGAAGTCCGCTCCGGACGTCATGGAGTACGGCAACACCGACACGGCCGGCTATGTGCGGGACGGCGGACTCCTCGACGTCACCAAGGAGTTCGGCGACTGGAGCGAGGCCAAGGACACCGACCCCACCGCGAAGCAGTCCGTCACCGTGGACGACAAGCTCTACGGAGCGCCCTTCTACGTCGGTGTCCGCGCCCTCTACTACCGCACCGACGTCTTCGAGCAACTGGGGCTGAAGCTCCCGAAGACCATGGCCGAACTGGCCTCCACCGCCCGCGAGATCCGCGCGGCCAGGCCCGACCTGTACGGCCTCGTCGTCGGTGGCGCCTACATGTACGGCGCGATGCCCTTCGTCTGGGCCAACGGCGGCGAGCTCGCCACCGGCAAGGGCGGGTCGTACGCCTCCGCCATCGACAGCGCGGCGGCCCAGAAGGGCATCAAGGCGTACACGTCCCTCTTCAGCGACGACAACTGCCCCGCCGCCAAGTGTGCCGGGATGGGCGGCAACGACACGATCACCGCGTTCGCCGCGGGCAAGGCGGGCATGGCGATCGGCGGCGACTTCAGTCACACCGCCGTCGAGGCCGGGAAGGTCAAGGGCAAGTACGCGGTCGTGCCGCTGCCGGGTGTCACCTCGGGCTCGATCGCCCCCGCGTTCGCCGGCGGCAACAACATCGGCGTACTGAAGAGCACCTCGCACCGCACGCTCGCCGTCGAGCTGATGGAGCAGCTCGCCTCGAAGAAGACGCAGGCCGAACTCTTCGACGCGATGGGCTTCCTGCCGACCTTCGGGGACGTCCGCCAGCAGGTCGCGGCGAAGGAACCGTTCGTGAAGCCCTTCGTGCAGACCCTCTCCGCCGGCACCAAGTTCGTCCCCGCCTCACCGGCCTGGTCCCAGATCGACTCCTCGCTGGTCCTGCCGACCATGTTCCAGGAGGTCATCAGCGGCAAGAAGGACGTGGCGGCGGCGTCGACGGACGCGGCGAAGAAGATGGACGATGCGTTTGGCACCGCCGGGTGACGCCGGTGCCTGAGAGCTCGGGGCTTTCGGATCGTTGGCGGCCGCGGGTCGTGGGGGGCTGGTCGCGCCCACGCGGCGGTAGACGCAAATTCAGCACAGCCCCGCGCCCCTGGGGGCGTATCAGCACCCCTTGGCTGTATCTCGCCCCCGCTCTCGTCGTCCTTGGTGGGCTGCTTGTCTATCCGATCTACCAGCTCGGGCTGATCTCGTTCTTCCAGTACACGCAGGCCCAGGTCAGCGGTGGCGAACCGACCACCTTCAAGGGGTTCGGCAACTACGCCGAGCTGTTCTCCGACGACCAGTTCTGGCAGGTGCTGCTGGCGACGGTCCTCTTCGCGGCGACCTGTGTCGCCTCGACGCTGGCGGTCGGCTGCGCGCTCGCCGTACTGCTCACGCGTGTGCGTGCCCTGCCGCGGCTCGCGCTGATGCTTGCCGCGCTGGGCGCGTGGGCGACGCCGGCCGTCACGGGCTCCACGGTCTGGCTGCTCCTCTTCGACCCGGACTTCGGGCCCGTGAACCGGGTCCTGGGGCTCGGCGACCACTCATGGACGTACGGCCGCTTCAGCGCCTTCTTCCTCGTCCTGCTCGAGGTGGTCTGGTGTTCCTTCCCCTTCGTCATGGTCACGGTGTACGCCGGCATCCGGGCCGTCCCGGGCGAGGTGCTGGAGGCCGCCGCCCTGGACGGTGCCTCGCAGTGGCGCATCTGGCGCTCGGTCCTCGCGCCGATGCTCCGGCCGATCCTCACCGTCGTCACCATCCAGTCGGTCATCTGGGACTTCAAGGTCTTCACGCAGATCTACGTCATGACGAACGGCGGTGGCATCGCCGGCCAGAACCTCGTCCTGAACGTGTACGCCTACCAGCAGGCCTTCGCGTCCTCGAAGTACAGCCTCGGCTCCGCTGTCGGCGTGGTGATGCTGCTGATCCTGCTCGCCGCCACGCTCGTGTACCTGCGGCTGCTGCGCCGGCAGGGGGAGGAACTGTGAATCTCCCACGTCTGAGGGTGCGGCGCCCCTGGCGGCCGGCCGCCGAGGCCTCGGCGCTGCTGATCGCGGTCGTCGTCGCCTTCCCCCTCTACTGGATGGTGCTCAGCGCCTTCAAACCGGCCGGCGAGATCGAGTCGTCGAAGCCCCGGCCCTGGACGCTCGCGCCCTCCCTGGACTCCTTCCGGCGGGTCTTCGGACAGCAGGAATTCGGCCGTTACTTCCTCAACAGCCTTGTCGTGGCATGCAGTGTCGTGATCGTCTCGGCACTGATCGCGTTTCTCGCGGCGACCGCCGTGACCAGATTCCGGTTCCGCTTCCGGACGACCCTGCTGATCATGTTTCTGGTGGCCCAGATGGTGCCTGTGGAGGCCCTGACGATCCCCTTGTTCTTCCTCATGCGGGACTTCGGGCAGCTGAACACACTGGGCTCACTGATCCTTCCGCACATCGCCTTCTCGCTGCCCTTCGCGATCTGGATGCTGCGCGGTTTCGTGAAAGCCGTACCGGAGGCGCTGGAGGAGGCCGCGTACATCGACGGGGCGAGCCGGGCGCGATTCCTGTGGCAGATCCTTTTCCCGCTGGTCTTCCCCGGCCTCGTGGCCACGAGCGTGTTTTCCTTCATCTCCGCCTGGAACGACTTCCTGTTCGCCAAGTCCTTCATCATCAGCGACACCTCGCAGTCGACCCTGCCGATGGCGCTGCTCGTCTTCTACAAGCCGGACGACCCCGACTGGGGTGGTGTGATGGCCGCCTCCACGGTGATGACGATTCCGGTACTGATCTTCTTCGTACTCGTACAGCGACGACTGGTCTCCGGGCTGGGCGGAGCGGTAAAGGACTGACGTGACTTTGATGACTGGATTGATTCCGGCGCCCGCGACCTGGAGGGACGTCGACTCGGCGGGCGGTTTCGTGATCGACGAGGCCACGGTGATCGACGCCGGTCCCGGTACCGAGGCGACCGCCGGCTGGCTGCGCGGCGTGCTCGGTGCCGCGACGGGGCTCGCGCTGCCGCCCGGTGCGGGAGACGACGGCGAGACCATCCGCCTGCGCGTCCAGTCCGAGGACGCCGGCCACCTCGGCCCGGAGGGCTACAAGCTGTACGTCAACGGGGACGACATCACCATCCACGGCGGCGGTCCGGCCGGGGTGTTCTGGGGCGCGCAGACGCTCCGTCAGCTGCTCGGTCCCGATGCCTTCCGCCGGGCTCCCGTCGCCCCTGGTCGGCAGTGGCTCGTACCCGGCACATTCGTCGAGGACACTCCCCGCTTCCGCTGGCGCGGCCTCATGCTCGACGTGGCCCGGCACTTCATGCCGAAGGACGGTGTCCTGCGCTACCTCGACCTGATGGCGGCGCACAAACTCAACGTCTTCCACTTCCACTTGACGGACGACCAGGGGTGGCGCGTAGAGATCAAGCGCTACCCGAAGCTGACCGAGACCGGCTCCTGGCGGGCACGCACGAAATTCGGTCACCGGGCCTCACCGCTGTGGGAGGAGAAGCCGCACGGTGGCTACTACACCCAGGACGACATCCGGGAGATCGTCGCCTACGCCGCCGAGCGGCATATCTCCGTGGTCCCCGAAATCGACGTACCGGGCCACTCGCAGGCCGCCATCGCCGCGTACCCGGAACTCGGCAACACCGACGTCGTCGACACGACCTCCCTCACCGTCTGGGACAACTGGGGCATCTCTCTGAACGTACTCGCCCCCACTGACAACACCCTGCGCTTCTACGAGGGGGTGTTCGAGGAACTGCTGGAGCTGTTCCCATCCGAGTTCATTCACATCGGCGGCGACGAATGCGCCAAGGAGCAGTGGCGGCAGTCGCCCCTCGTCCAGGCCCGTATCGCGGAACTCGGACTCGCGGACGAGGACGAGTTGCAGTCCTGGTTCATCGGACACTTCGACAAGTGGCTCTCCGCGCGCGGGCGCAGGCTCATCGGCTGGGACGAGATCCTGGAGGGCGGGCTGGCCGAAGGGGCGGCGGTCTCGTCCTGGCGCGGCTACGCGGCCGGCATCGCGGCCGCCCGCGCGGGCCACGACGTCGTCATGTGCCCCGAGCAGCAGGTGTACCTGGACTACAGGCAGGACGCGGGCGCGGACGAGCCGGTCCCCATCGCCTACGTCCGCACCCTGGAGGACGTCTATCGGTTCGAGCCCGTTCCGCCGGAGTTGACGCCCGAGGAGGCCGCGCACGTCCTCGGCGCGCAGGCCAACGTGTGGACCGAGGTGATGGAGGACCAGGCGCGCGTGGACTACCAGACCTTCCCGCGGCTTGCGGCCTTCGCCGAGGTGGCCTGGAGTCCCCTACCCGCCCCGGCGGAACGGGACTTCGCCGACTTCGAGCGCCGGATGACCGCCCACTACCGGCGACTCGACGCCCTGGGGGTCGGCTACCGGCCGCCGACGGGGCCCTTGCCGTGGCAGCGGCGGCCCGGTGTGCTCGGGCGCCCGATCGAGGGGCCGCCTCCGAACAAGTAATGGAAAAAACTCGCAAGAGTCACCGAAGAGCGTCAATCAGTACGCACCGGTGATGCCGTACGAAAACGGACCATCTCCCTGGTGAGGTGGGCGAATGCCTCCTAGCGGACCCCCGCGTTCGGGTCCTGCGAAGATGTGCCAGAGTTGCCACGTCCGCCCTGTCAGCACGTACCGTACGGCAACACAGGTGGGACCAGGTGGGGCAGCGGGAAGGGGCAGCCGGTTTTGACCACGCACGCACCGCAGGCGGCGCAGGCCGTGACGCTGCCCACATCGCTGGACGAGGCAGTGGCGGCACTGGCCGCCATGCCCGCCGCCGTGCCCGTGGCCGGCGGCACCGACCTGATGACCGCCGTCAACTCCGGACAGCTCAGGCCCGCCGCACTGGTGGGCCTCGGGCGGATCAGCGAGATCCGCGGCTGGCAGTACCAGGACGGGCACGCCCTGCTCGGCGCGGGACTCACCCACGCGCGCATGGGCCGACCCGACTTCGCCGCCCTCATCCCGGCGCTCGCGGCCTCCGCGCGCGCCGCCGGCCCGCCGCAGATCCGCAACGCGGGCACCCTCGGCGGCAACATCGCCACGGCGTCACCCACCGGGGACGCGCTTCCGGTGCTGGCCGCCCTGGAAGCGACGCTGATCATCGCGGGCCCGGGCGGAGCCCGCCGGGAGATCCCGGTGTCGCACCTGCTGGCCGGCATGGAGATGCTGCGCGCCGGCGAACTCATCGGCTACGTGCGCGTGCCCCTGCTGCACGCCCCGCAGGTCTTCCTCAAGGCGACCGGCCGCACCGGCCCGGGCCGGGCCCTCGCGTCCGTCGCCCTGGTCCTCGACCCTGCCCGCCGCGGGGTCCGGTGCGCGGTGGGCGCCATAGCGCCGATGCCGCTCAGGCCCCTGGACGCCGAGCAGTGGGTCGCCCGGCTGATCGACTGGGACAACAACCGCGCGATCGTCCCGGAGGCGCTCAGCGCCTTCGGCGAGTACGTCGCCGCGGCCTGCATCCCCGAACCGGGCCCGGCCGAGGACGGCTCCGCACAACAGCTTCCGCCCGCCGTACTGCACCTGCGGCGCACCGTCGCCGCACTAGCCCGACGAGCACTGGGGAGGGCGCTGTCGTGACCGACGACCAGCACGGAGAGGGCACGCCCCAGGGCTCGGGCCGCTGGGACCCGCTGCCCCATGGCGACTACGACGACGGCGCCACCGCCTTCGTGAAACTCCCCGAAGGCGGCATCGACGCCCTCCTGGCCTCCTCCGACACGCCGCTCGCCGCACGCGGTCACGGCTATGTGCCGCCGCAGATAACGGTCAACCCGGCCGGCACCGCGGGCAACGACCCGGCGGCGACCGGCACGTGGCCGACGCCGGCCGAGGGTGTCCAGTGGCCCGACCCGAACGCGGCGCCCCACGACACCGGGAACGACCGGTTCACGTACAACCCGAGCGCCACGGGACAGTGGAACTTCGAAGAGCCGGCCGCTCCGGCGCCGGGGCACGACGTCACCGGGCAGTGGTCGATCCCCGTCGCCGGTGGTGACCTACCGGACGAATCGGGCGAGTTCACCACGTCCTCCCTGGTCGAGCAGTGGGGCGGCACACCGCCGGCCACGCTCCCGGGCGGCGCCCCCGCCCCTTGGGCGACGGAGGGCGCGGGGCAGCCGTGGGGGCAGCAGGCGCCCGCTGCCGACCCCTCAGCGGCGGGGCACGCGCACGAGCAGCCCGCCGCGCACCCGGGCGGGCCGCCGGCCCCGCCCCCGCACGCACCCGAAGCCGGCCGCGCGCCGGAGGGGTACGCGCCGGACGCGCACGGGCCGGAGGACTTCGCGCCCGACGCGCACGCATCCGTCGAGCCCGGACCGACCGGACACGACCACGAGCGGCCCCGCTCGCACGCGCCCGAGGTGCCCGCCGAGCCGCCGTACGCCGAAGCGCCCGCCGAACCCGCCTCACAGCCCGCCCACGGGGGCGGTGAGGCCGGTGGAGCCGCCGAGTCGTCCGAGAGGGCCCACGGGGCCGCTGAGGCCGCCGAGGGGGCCGCGGAGCCTCCCGCCGAGCCCGCCGCGGACGCGGACGCCGGCGAGGAGAGCACCGTAGGCGCCGTCACCGCGGAGACCGCGGAGAGCGCGCAGACTCCCGACGGCGAGGCCGCACCTCCGCCCTCCGGCGAGGAACACCCCCTCGCCTCCTACGTCCTGCGCGTCAACGGCGTCGACCGGCCCGTCACCGACGCGTGGATCGGCGAGTCCCTGCTCTACGTGCTGCGCGAGCGGCTCGGTCTCGCGGGCGCCAAGGACGGCTGCTCGCAGGGCGAGTGCGGGGCCTGCAACGTGCAGGTCGACGGACGGCTCGTCGCCTCCTGCCTGGTGCCCGCCGTGACCGCGGCCGGCAGCGAGGTCCGTACGGTCGAGGGCCTGGCCGTCGACGGACAGCCCTCGGACGTGCAGCGGGCGCTCGCCAGGTGCGGCGCCGTGCAGTGCGGCTTCTGCGTGCCGGGCATGGCGATGACCCTGCACGACCTCCTGGAGGGCAACCCGGCGCCGAGCGAGATGGCGACCCGCCAGGCGCTGTGCGGCAACCTGTGCCGCTGCTCCGGCTACCGGGGCGTCGTGGAGGCCGTCAAGGAGGTCGTCGCGGAACGCGAGGCACACTCCGCGGCGGACGATGAGACGGATGCGGACGGGGCGCGTATTCCGCATCAGGCGGGCCCGGGAGCCGGCGGCGTCAACCCGTCGGCGTTCGAACCGGCCGCACGGCATGACCATTCGTACGGCAACGGACAGGGACAGGACGGAGGCCAGGCGTGAGCAACGAAGCCGCCACCGCGACCACCGCCGCGGAGGCAGCCCCCGCCCCCGAACCGATCCCGCACGGCCTCGGCGCCGCACTGCCGGCCGCCGACGCCCGCGCGAAGACCGAGGGCACCTTCCCCTACGCGGCCGACCTGTGGGCCGAGGGCCTGCTGTGGGCGGCCGTACTGCGCTCACCGCACCCGCACGCGCGCATTGTGTCCATCGACACCTCCCACGCGCGCGAGATGCCCGGCGTACGCGCCGTCGTCACCCATGAGGACGTGCCGGGCAGCCCGGTCCACGGCCGCGGCAAGGCCGACCGCCCGGTGTTCGCCTCCGAGGTCGTGCGCCACCACGGCGAGCCCATCGCGGCCGTCGCCGCCGACCACCCCGACACCGCGCGCATGGCCGCGGCCGCCGTCATCGTCGAGTACGAAGTACTCGACCCGGTCACCGACCCCGAGCAGGCCTTCGAGGCCGAGCCCCTGCACCCGGACGGCAACCTGATCCGGCACATCCCGCTGCGCCACGGCGACCCGGAGGCGGCCGGCGAGATCGTCGTCGAGGGCCAGTACCGCATCGGCCGCCAGGACCCCGCCCCGATCGGAGCCGAGGCCGGCCTCGCCGTGCCGCGCCCCGACGGCGGCGTCGAGCTGTACGTGGCCTCCACCGACCCGCACACCGACCGCGACACGGCCGCCGCCTGCTACGGCCTGGAGCCCGAGCGGGTGAAGGTCGTCGTCACCGGTGTCCCCGGCGCCACCGCCGACCGCGAGGACCAGGGCTTCCAACTCCCGCTGGGCCTGCTGGCGTTGAAGACCGGCTGCCCGGTCAAGCTCACCGCAACGCGCGAAGAGTCCTTCCTCGGGCACGTCCACCGGCACCCGACCCTGCTGAGATACCGCCACCACGCCGACGCCGAGGGCAGGCTGGTGAAGGTCGAGGCGCAGATCCTGCTCGACGCGGGCGCCTACGCGGACACCTCGGCGGAGGCGCTGGCCGCCGCCGTCTCGTTCGCCTGCGGGCCGTACGTCGTCCCGAACGCGTTCATCGAGGGCTGGGCCGTACGCACCAACAACCCGCCCTCCGGCCACGTACGCGGCGAGGGCGCCATGCAGGTGTGCGCCGCCTACGAGGCGCAGATGGACAAGCTGGCGAAGAAGCTGGGCGTGGACCCGGCGGAGCTGCGGCTGCGCAATGTCCTGGCCACCGGCGATGTGCTGCCGACGGGCCAGACGGTGACCTGCCCGGCGCCGGTCGCCGAACTGCTGCAGGCCGTACGGGACTTCCCGCTGCCCACCCTCCCCAAGGACACCCCCGAGGACGAGTGGCTACTGCCCGGCGGCCCCGAGGGCGCGGGCGAACCGGGCGCGGTGCGCCGGGGCGTCGGCTACGGCCTGGGCATGGTGCACATGCTGGGCGCGGAGGGCACGGACGAGGTCTCCACGGCCACGGTCCGGGTCCAGGACGGTGTGGCGACCGTGCTGTGCGCGGCCGTCGAGACAGGGCAGGGCTTCACGACACTGGCCCGCCAGATCGTCCAGGAGACCCTCGGCATCGACGAGGTCCACGTGGCCCCGGTCGACACCGACCAGCCACCGGCCGGCCCGGGCAGCCGCGGCCGCCACACCTGGGTGTCGGGCGGCGCGGTGGAGCGGGCGGCCAAGATGGTCCGCACCCAGCTTCTGCAGCCCCTGGCGCACAAGTTCGGCATGTCCACCGAGCTGCTCTCGATCACCGACGGCAAGATCACGTCGTACGACGGAGTCCTGTCGACCACCGTCACCGAGGCGATGGACGGCAAGGAACTGTGGGCGACCGCCCAGTGCCGCCCACACCCGACCGAGCCCCTGAACGAGACCGGTCAGGGCGACGCCTTCGTGGGGCTCGCGTTCTGCGCGATCCGCGCGGTGGTGGACGTCGACATCGAACTGGGCTCGGTGCGCGTGGTGGAGCTGGCGCTCGCCCAGGACGTCGGCCGGATCCTGAACCCGACGCAGCTGGTGGCCCGTATCGAGGGCGGCGTCACACAGGGCGTGGGCATCGCCCTCACGGAGAACCTGCGCAGCGCGCGCGGGCTGATCCGCCACCCCGATCTCACCGGGTACGCCCTGCCGACCGCCCTGGACGCCCCGGAGATCCACATCGTGAAGCTCGTCGAGGAACGTGACGTGGTCGCCCCCTTCGGGGCGAAGGCGGTCAGCGCGGTGCCGGTGGTGACGTCCCCGGCCGCGATCGCCTCCGCGGTCCGCGCCGCGACGGGCCGCCCGGTCAACCGGCTGCCGATCCGGCCGCAGGCCGCGGTGGTGACGGCACAGTGAGCACACTGGAGCCGGAGACCGACGAGCAGCCGCGCTACCAACCGGCGCCGAACGTGGGGAAGCCGGCGGTGTGGGTCCTGCTGTTCGTGCCGGCGGCGATCGTCGTCGTGCTGGGCGGCGTCTACCTCGTGTGATGCGCGGCGTCGTGCTGATCACCGGCGTGATGGCGGCCGGGAAGTCGACGGTCGCGCAGGCGCTGGCGGAGAGGCTGCCCAGGGCGGCGCATGTCCGTGGTGACGTGTTCCGGCGGATGATCGTGTCCGGGCGCGAGGACTACGAGCCCGGCGCCGGCGGCGAGGGCGAGGCCCAACTCCGGCTCCGGTACCGGCTGTCTGCGGCGACGGCGGACGCGTACGCGGAGGCCGGTTTCACGGCGGTGGTGCAGGACGTGGTGCTGGGCCGGAACCTGACGGCGTACGTCCAGCTGGTGCGCACCCGCCCGCTGCACGTGGTCGTCCTCGCGCCGAGCCCGGAGGCCGTCGAGGCCCGGGAAACGGGCCGGGCGAAGACGGGTTACGGGGCCTGGACGGTCGAGGAGCTGGACGGGGTGCTGCGGGCAAAGACGCCGCGCATCGGGCTGTGGGTGGACTCCTCGGGGCTGACGGTGGGGGAGACCGTGGCGAAGATCCTGGCCGGGACGGAACGCGCGAGGGTGGTCTGAGCGTCTCCTGGGGTGGGGCGTTCGATCCCGCGGGGTGTTCGATCCGGTGGGGCGTCCGATCCGGTGGGCCGGGGCGCGTCTGGTCCGGGGTGTTTGATCCGGGGGCCGGGGCGCATTTTTCGGGCCGGGGGCGTTGTCAGTGGTGGCGCGTAGTGTTCTGGGCAGTGGGGGACGGCTGGGACGGCCGCCGGAACGGGGTGGCTGCGCGTGCCCTGCGCGGGGACTGTGAGAGAAGCACATTCGGGGGAAACACATGAGCACGACCGACGCCGGCCCGGCGACGATCACGCTGACCGAGGCCGAGCTGGATCCGTACATCACACACGCGTCGACGCGCCGCTGGCTGACGGGACCCGGGCTCCCGGGCGACAGCGGCCTGTTCACCTTCGCGGAACTGAGCCGGGAGGGCCTGCGGACAGTGGCGGACTCGACCGGCGACACGGACCGCCTGGCGTCGGATCTGAGCGACCAGCTGGTCATAGGCGGACTGGTGGGCCCCGGCGGCCTGGAGACGGAGTCGGTCCTGCTCAACGGCGCGACGGGTGAGATCTCGACGACGTACTTCCGCCCCGACCGCCCCGACCTGATGGGCCGCCGCCCGCTCGCACCGTCGCTGGAGAGGCTGGTGCGGTTCGCGACCGCGACGGACGAACTGGCCGCACTGCGAGGCCGGTTCGCCTCCTACGCCGGCCGCTTCGGCCCGAAGGCGGTGGCGGAGGCCTCACGCCAACTGCTGGCCGTGTTCCAGGAGGGCACGGGCGGTGAGGTGCCACCGTTCTGGAAGATGGCCGCCCTGATCCGACCCCTGTCCCTCGTCGCCGGACCGGGCACGCTGTCCGGGCTCGCCCTGGACCTCCCGGCCCGCCTCCTGGACCAGGAGTTCGGCCGGGGCAAAGTGGCCCGCTTCGAGGACGTCGACTTCCCCGCCACCCTCACGCACGAACCGACCCGCCGCTTCCTGCGCGAGACGGGCCTGCCCGAGGACGCCTTCCCCTTCCACCTCGACACGGACGTACCACTGGCGACGCTGGCCGAGTACTACGCCGACGACCCCGCCGCCGAACTCCCGGACCGAGCAACCCACTTGATACGCCTTGGCGACCTCGTCGAGGCGAACAGCCTCGTGATCGACGGCGAAACGGGGGCGGTCCTGAACTGGAGCGAACCCGAGGCGACCCTCTACCCCCTCAACACGGACGTCTCCACCCTGGGCTTCACCCTCTGGCTGCTCCACCGCGAGAGGGCGATCGACGAGGACCTCTCCCACGGCCCGAGCGCGGACACGCGCGACCAACTGGCCGCGACGATGATCCAGGTCCTGTCGACCGTCGACCCGACAGGTACGACGACCCGGGCCGGCCGGCACTACTGGACGGAGCTGCTCCGGGACGAGGAGAGCGGGGCGCTCTGAGCCACCGGCCGGGTCGCAGCCCGAGGCGGCATCCCGCGGTCGGGCACCCTTTCGGCCGCCCGTACTCTGTGCGGCATGAAGCGTCCCGGTCGTCTCCTTCACGCCGTCGCCCCGGTGGCCACGGCGGCGGTCTTCCTGCTGGTGACCGGCTGCGGCTCGACGGACCTGCCGGGCAACGACGCGGCCCGGACCTCCGGGGCGGGGCTGCTCGAAGCCGGACCGTCGTCGGAGTCGGAGCGGGAGAAGGACGACGCCCTCATAGCCGAGTTGCCGCCCGGCCTCGGCGCCCCCGACAAGAAGGAGCTCGCGCAGCAGATCCTGGCGACCGCCGATAACTCCACCCTCGACTGGCGAGGCCAGTACGACTACATCGAGGACCTCGGCGACGGCAACGGCTACACGGCCGGCGTCATCGGCTTCTGCACCGGCACCAACGACCTGCTCACGCTCGTCGAGCACTACACGAAGAGCCGTCCGGACAACGGCCTCGCCCGCTATCTGCCCGCCTTGCGCCAGGTCGACGGCAGCGACTCCCACGAGGGCTTGGACCCGGGATTCGCCGACGCCTGGGTGAAGGAGGCACAGAAGGCCGACTTCCGCAAGGCCCAGGACACCGAGCGCGACCGCATCTACTTCGACCCGGCTGTGCGCCTGGCGAAGCTCGACGGGCTCGGCACGCTCGGCCAGTTCATCTACTACGACGCGATGGTGCTGCACGGCCCCGGCACGGGACCCCGCGGCTTCTACGGCCTGCGCGAGGCAGCCATGGCCGAGGCGGACATCCCGTCCCAGGGCGGCAAGGAGAAGACCTACCTCGACGTCTTCCTGGACCTCCACCGCAAGGCGATGCAGTACGAAGACCCCCACCGCGACACCACACGCATCGACACGACCCAACGGAAGTTCCTCAACGACGGCAACTTCGACCTGGCCACACCGCTGCGGTGGGAGATGTACGGGGAGACGTTCCGCGTGCCGTAGGCAGGGCGGTCCCGTGCCGGCGCCGCCCTGCCATGACCGCGAACTGGAGGCCGTAGCGGGATTCGAACCCACGTAACTCGCTTTGCAGGCGAGCCCCTCAACCACTCGGGCATACGGCCGTGATCAATCGGTTGAGCTTCCACAGCCGCGGCCGTGTAACTCGATGACTTGACCGTACGGCCGGGTTGGGAAGGGGCTCAAGGGAATCGCGGGTGCTGCAATGGGACTGCCATACGGCGTTCATGAAAGGGCCGCGCGGGTCGGCGTCGTACGACCAAGGTCTCGGGTCGGGCCGTTCAACGAAGAGGCGCGGCGCGTGCGATCCGCCGAGGTCGGCTTGCCGTGGCGCACACCGAGCTGCTGAGGAGGCTCCGGGAATGACACGGCACCGCACCGTCGCGGAGGTCACCGCACTCGCGGAGGTCGCCTTCGGCGGGCGGGCGCCCGAGGCCAGGGCGCCCGGGCTGTTGGCCTCCGCTGTGCACCGGCCGCGCGCCCGGATGTTCGGTACGGCGGCCTGTCAGGATCTCCACGAGCAGGCCGTACGGTCCGAGCGCGGCGCCGCGCTTCTGCACGGCATTGCGGCCAACCACCCCCTCGTCTACGGGAACAAGCGCACCGCATGGCTCGCCGCCGCGACCTTTCTCGCACTCAACGGGGTCGACCGCCGGCGTGGACCAGGACGAGGTGTACGCGCTGGTCATCGATGTGGCGTCCGGGGTGGAGGGGGACGTCGGGGTGATTGCGGGGCGGCTGCGTCGGCTGTGACGTGGGTCCCACCCGCGGGCGAGCCGGGCTTGTCCGCGCGTTTCCACCGTGGGGGCGCCGGTAGGGTGGCCCGGTTGTCATACGTAGACGAGCCGTCTGCCCCTGTACGCCGAGCCGCCCACCCGTCACCCACCACCGCCCTACTCGACGCGCTACGCGCGGCCCCTCCCTTTCGACCACCAAACGGAGACCGTGACTACCACCGCCGCCTCCTCCTCCCACCACCTTTCCCCCGCCTTCCCCGGCCGTGCCCCCTGGGGTACCGCCAGCAAGCTGCGTGCCTGGCAGCAGGGTGCGATGGAGAGATACGTCCAGGAGCAGCCGCGTGACTTCCTCGCCGTGGCGACGCCCGGCGCCGGGAAGACGACGTTCGCGCTGACGCTGGCGTCCTGGCTGCTGCATCACCATGTCGTGCAGCAGGTGACTGTCGTCGCACCGACCGAGCACCTGAAGAAGCAGTGGGCCGAGGCGGCCGCCCGGATAGGGATCAAGCTGGACCCGGAGTACAGCGCCGGTCCGCTCGGCAAGGACTACCAGGGTGTCGCGGTGACCTACGCGGGTGTGGGCGTGCGGCCCATGCTGCACCGCAACCGGGTCGAGCAGCGCAAGACTCTGGTCATTCTTGATGAGATTCACCATGCCGGTGACTCGAAGTCCTGGGGCGAGGCGTGTCTCGAGGCCTTCGAGCCTGCCACGCGGCGGCTCGCGCTCACCGGTACGCCCTTCCGGTCCGACACCAACCCCATCCCCTTCGTGACGTACGAGGAGGGGAACGACGGGATCCGGCGGTCCGCCGCCGACTACACGTACGGATATGGGTCGGCTCTGTCCGACGGGGTCGTCCGACCCGTCATCTTCCTTTCCTACAGCGGCAACATGCGGTGGCGGACCAAGGCCGGCGACGAGATCGCCGCCCGGCTCGGCGAGCCCATGACGAAGGACGCGATCAGCCAGGCATGGCGTACGGCGCTGGATCCGCGCGGCGAATGGATGCCCAGCGTGCTGCGCGCGGCCGACCAGCGGCTGACGGAGGTCAGGAAGGGCATCCCGGACGCCGGAGCTCTCGTCATCGCCTCCGATCAGGACTCGGCACGCGCGTACGCCAAGCTCATCCGTGAGATCACCGGCGACAAGGCGACGCTCGTGCTGTCCGACGACGCCGGGGCGTCCAGCAGGATCGACGAGTTCAGCAGCGGCAACGACCGGTGGATGGTCGCGGTGCGGATGGTGTCCGAGGGTGTGGACGTGCCTCGGCTCGCCGTCGGGGTGTATGCCACGACCATCTCCACGCCCCTCTTCTTCGCCCAGGCCGTCGGCCGCTTCGTACGGTCCCGGCGGCGCGGCGAGACCGCCTCCGTGTTCCTCCCGACCGTCCCCGACCTCCTCACCTTCGCCAACGAGATGGAGGTGGAGCGGGACCACGCCCTCGACAAGCCGAAGAAGGAGGGCGAGGAGGACCCGTACGCCGAGTCCGAGAAGGAGATGGAGGAGGCGAACAAGGAGCAGGACGAGGACACCGGCGAGCAGGAGCAGTTCGCCTTCGAGGCGCTGGAGTCCGAGGCCGTCTTCGACCGGGTGCTCTACGACGGTGCCGAGTTCGGCATGCAGGCCCATCCGGGGAGCGAAGAGGAGCAGGACTACCTCGGGATTCCGGGGCTGCTGGAGCCCGACCAGGTGCAGCTCCTCCTCCAGAAGCGGCAGGCCCGGCAGATCGCGCACAGCCGCAAGAAGCCGGACGAGGAGGCCGACCTGCTCGAACTGCCCGCCGAACGGCGGCCGGTGGTCTCCCACAAGGAGATGATGGAGCTGCGCAAGCAGCTCAACACGATGGTCGGTGCGTACGTCCATCAAAGCGGCAAGCCGCACGGGGTCATCCACACCGAGCTGCGGCGGGTGTGCGGCGGACCGCCGAGCGCCGAGGCCACGGCCGGGCAGCTGCGGCAGCGGATCGCCAAGGTGCAGGAGTGGGCCACGCGGATGCGGTGACGCCGTACGCGTCGGCTCTGGGTCCGGCGCCGGGTTCTGCTCGGGGAGAGGCGTGTGCTGAGACGTGTGAGCCGGAGCGTGTGCGCTGCGTGCGGGTGTGGTGCACGCCGAGTGATGCACGCCGCGCGTATGCGGGCAAAAGGGAGTGATCCGTACCGGGTGATGCCCGGATTCTGGACGGAGCCTTCCGCTCAGCGAACTCCCTTCGCTAATGTCCGGCTACGCATACGCCCCGTGGCAGCGCCGCCGCGGAGCGCAGCCGTGAAGCGACGCGGTCCGGCAACAGGCCGGGCCGCCGACCGATCGGCGGCCTCTGAAGCGCGTCGCCGACGGGACTCGGTGACGCATCGACCGCGAGGGGGCTGCCGACCTCACCACTTGGAGGAGTGGGCGTCGTGACCGCGGAGACCTCTCAGACGCTCGACCGGGGACTGCGTGTCCTCAAGCTGCTGGCCGATACGGACCACGGGCTGACCGTCACCGAGCTGTCCAACAAACTGGGCGTGAACCGGACCGTTGTGTACCGGTTGCTCGCCACGCTGGAGCAGCACGCGCTCGTACGGCGTGACCTGGGCGGACGTGCCCGGGTCGGGCTCGGTGTGCTGCGGCTGGGCCGCCAGGTGCACCCGCTGGTACGCGAGGCGGCGTTGCCGGCTTTGCGGTCGCTGGCGGAGGACATAGGAGCGACCGCGCACCTCACGCTGGTGGACGGGGCGGAGGCGTTGGCCGTTGCCGTGGTCGAGCCCACATGGACGGACTATCACGTGGCGTATCGGGCGGGGTTCCGGCATCCCCTGGACCGGGGGGCTGCGGGGCGGGCGATTCTCGCCGCGCGGCAGCAGGCCGTGGATGACGCCGGGTACACCTTGACCCATGGGGAGTTGGAGGCGGGGGCCAGTGGGGCGGCCGCGCCGTTGATCGGGGTTACGGGGGTCGAGGGCAGCGTCGGTGTGGTGATGCTGGCGGATGCGGTGCCGGAGCGGGTGGGGCAGCGGGTGGTGGATGCGGCTCGGGAGGTCGCGGAGGCTCTGCGCTGACGTGCGGTGTCCTGCGCTGACGTTACGTTGGCCTGCGCTGACGTCCGTGCCCGGCGTGCGGCTGGACGGGGGTGGGTCGCGCAGCCCGGCGTTGCGGGGTGCCGCTGCGCCCACCCTCCCCCACTCTCGGCTTCGCTCGAGCGGGGGCCCCATCGCCCCAGCGGCACGGCTGCCGCAGCTACGGCGGCTACCGCAGCTACGCGGCTGCGCGGAGGGCTGACCGGCCCGTGGCCGGAAGTGGTCGTCGCGTTAGATTGATCCCGTGCTCTCTCGCCTCACGCGCCCCCAGGCCGTCGCCGTCTGCGCTCTCCCTGTCGTGGCTCTGCTCGCCACGGCGGGCTTCGCGCCGCTGCCGTTCTCACTGACGCGGCCGGGGCTGACGGCGAACGTCCTCGGCGAGAACAAGGACACCCCGGTGATCACGATTTCCGGCGCCCCGACCCGCGAGACGACCGGCCAGCTCCGTATGACGACCATCGAGGCGACCAATCCGGACACCGACGTCTCCCTCGGTGACGTGCTCGACGCCTGGTTCGCCACGGACCAGGCGGTCATGCCGCGCGACGCGGTCTACCCGAGCGGACAGAACGTCAAGGAGATCGAGCAGCACAACACCGAGCAGATGAAGGAGTCCCAGGACGCCGCGACCGAGGCCGCCCTGAACTACCTGAACCTGACCGGCAAGGACATCAAGGTCACCCTGAAACTCGCCGACGTCGGCGGCCCCAGTGCCGGCCTGCTCTTCACCCTCGGCATCATCGACAAGCTCGACGGCGACGGCAGCGGCCGCGACCTCACCGGCGGCCGCACCATCGCCGGCACCGGCACCATCGAGGCGAACGGGGCGGTCGGCGCGGTCGGCGGCGTGGCCCTGAAGACGCAGGCCGCGCGGCGCGACGGGGCGACGGTGTTCCTGGTCCCGAAGGACGAGTGCTCGGACGCGCAGGCCGAGCTGCCGAAGGGGTTGCGGCTGATCCCGGTGACCACCCTGAAGGGCGCGGTGAACGCGCTGACGGCACTGGAGAGCGGAAAGGGTTCTGTCCCTAGCTGCTAGGGCTGGGGGCGAGGGCCGGCTTCGGCGTCGCGAGGCGAAGGCCGACTTCTACGAGGGTCCAGCCGAGGCGGGTACGCAGGCCGTGCGGCTGCCTGGCCTCGGAGGCCAGGCGGTACGCCTCGGCCTCGGCACCGAGTTCGGCAGCGCGCATGCGGTGCAGGGCGAGGTGGGTCTCGGGGTTCATCGGGTGGCCTCTCCGTCCGTGGTGATCGGGAAGGTGTGCGTGTGGACGCGTACGCGCTCGGCGTCGGGGGCGTCCGCCATCGCGGGCAGGTCGCGGTAGCTCTCGACGAGGGCGTGCATCTTCTCGATGAGTTCGTGAGCGATTTCCGGGGTGAGCCGTAGCGTCATGTCGCTCATGTCCGTGCCCTGCACCCATTCCTCGGACCAGACGTGCCGGTTGCCGAGCCAGGTGGACAGTTCCTGGGCGTGCTTCGTCGCGATCTCGTGCATGACCATGTCGATGGCGCCGCGCACGGCGGGGGTCGAGTCCGTGAAGAGCGCGTCGTCGAACATCAACCCCTCATGGGCGGCCTTCCACCACCGCTCCCGCCCCTTGCCGTGCTCCGGGGCGTCCACCACGAAGCCGTACGTCGCCAGCTGACGGAGGTGGTAGCTGGTCGCGCCGCTCGACTCGCCCAGCCGCTCGGCGAGTTGGGAGGCGGTGGCGGGTCCGTCGAAGCGCAGGGCGTCCAGCAGCTGCATGCGCAGGGGGTGGGCGAGCCCGCGCAGGGAGCGGGCGTCGAGATGGTGGATCTGGCGTTCTTCGGGCTGACCCTGAGGCTCCGGCTGAGGCTGCGGCATGCGTACAAAGATAGCCTTGCAAAGAGATCTTTGCAACAGATTCTTTGCAACCAGGTCTTTGTAACTTTCGATCCCCAACTTCCGGGCACACGGCGCTACTTCACGAAGCCCTCCTCCTTCAGCCAGTCCAGCGCCACCTGATGCGGATCCTCCCCGGCGACGTCCACCCTCGCGTTCAGCTCCTGGGCCACGGCGTTGTTCAGCTTCTTCGTGATCGGGTCCAGGACGTCCGCGATGGCGGGCCACTTCTTCAGGGCCTTGGTGTTGATCTCGGGGGCCGCGTTGTAGTTGGGGAAGAACTTCTTGTCGTCCCGCATCACCGCGAGGTTCATGGACTTGATGCGGCCGTCCGTGGTGAAGACCTCCCCGAACACGCAACTGCCCTTCGCGGCCTGGGTGTAGATGATCCCGGTGTCCATCTGCGTGATGTTCCCGGCGGGGACGTTCATGCCGTACGCCTTCTGCATGCCCGGCAGCCCGTCCGCGCGGTTGGCGAACTCGCTCTCCACGCACAGGATCACCGCGTCGGGGTCCTTCTTGGACAGGGCGGCCACGTCCGAGAGAGTCTTCGTGCCGTACTTCTTGTAGTTGGCCCGGTTCATCGCGAGGGCGTAGGTGTTGTCGAGGGACGCCGGGGGCAACCAGGTCAGGCCATTCTTCAGGTCGGCGTCGCGCACCGCCTGCCATTGCTCCCGCGGGTCGGCGATGGGCTCGCTGTTGCCGAGGTACGTGATCCAGGAGGTGCCCGTGTACTCGTACATGCCGTCCGCGTCTCCGGATCTGACCGCCTCGCGGGCGCCGATGGAACCCTGGATGCCGGTGCGGTCGAGCACGTCCGCGCCGGCCGCCTCGAAGGCGATGCCCATGATCGCGCCGAGGACGAGCTGCTCGGTGAACTCCTTCGACGTCACGGTGAGATCCGCGCCCTTGAGGGGTTCTCCCGCGCCGATCGAGCCCGGCCGCACGTCGTCGACCATCGGGGAACCGCTGGTCAGGCCGCAGGCACTCGCCGACAGCAGCAGCCCGGCCGGCAGCAGCCACGTACGCCGTCTCATGTCCCCGTCTCCAGCCCCCGCGGCCGCAGGAGCAGTTCGGCCAGCGACGCCAGCCAGTCGACCAGCAGGGCCAGGGTGACGGTGAGGACCGAGCCCAGTACCAGCACCGGCATCCGCTGGTTGGTGATGCCGGTGGTGATCAGGACGCCCAGGCCGCCGCCTCCGCCGAAGGCCGCCAGCGTCGCCGTACCGACGTTGAGGACCAGGGCCGTGCGGACGCCCGCGAGGATCAGCGGGACGGCGAGCGGCAGTTCCACCTTCGCGAGGACCCCCGCGGGGGACATGCCGATGCCGCGCGCCGCCTCCAGCAGCGTCGGGTCGTTCGCCTTCAGGCCGGCGATCGTGTTCGACAGCACCGGGAGCAGGGCGTAGGCGATGATGCCGACCAAGGCCGCCTTCCGGCCCGTGCCGAGCCAGATGACCAGCAGGGCGAGCAGGCCGATCGCCGGGGTCGCCTGGCCCGTGTTGGCGAACGCCATGGCCACCGGGGCCGCCTTCCGGAACGCCGGCCGCGTCAGGAGGATCCCCAGCGGGATCGCGATGATCAGCACGAAGAACGTCGAGATCAGCGTGAGTTCGATGTGCTGCCACAGGGCCTTCGACACCTGGCCGCCCGACAGCGCGTTCTCGGAGATCGAGTCGAGGTCCGCCTGCTCGAACCAGAGCCAGGTCGCCAGCAGCACGGCGACGAGGACGGCGGGCAGGAACGTCAGCTTCTGCCAGGTGATGCGCGGCTTCAGGGGCCCCGGCGGTGGCGGCGGGGCTTCGGCTTCGATCTCTTCCCGGCCTCCCTGTTCCGGCTCTTCCGGCTCTTCCAGCTCGGGGGTGCTCACGCCTTCTTCACCCCTCCGGCGCCCTCCTGCTCGGCGTGCGTCTGCGCGGCCCGCAGCTCCTCCAGGTCGTGCCGGTGGGCCCTCGCCTCCAGCCGGTCGGCCTCCAGCAGGTCGTGCACGGAGTTCATCAGCGTCTCCACGTCGACCACGCCCGTGTACTCGCCGCGCCGCCCGGTCACCGCGACCCGCCCCGAGCTGTCGACGAGCACCGCCTCCAGCGCGTCCCGCAGGGTGGCGTCCCTGGTCACCGTGTCGCTCACCAGCGTTCCGGCGCGGGCCAGCGAGCCCTTGGCGCGCATCAGGTCGCCGCGCCGGAGCCACTTGTAGGGACGGCCCCGCTTGTCGAGGAGCAGGATCTCGTTCGTTGTGCTGGAGCGGAGCTTGGCGAAGATCTCCTGGAGCGGGTCGTCGATGGTCACCGCCGGGTAGTCGGTGATCTCCACCTCCCGTACGCGGGTGAGATTGAGCCGCTTGAGGGCCGCCCCCGCGCCCACGAACCCGGACACGAAGTCGTCCGCCGGGTTGGTGAGGATCGCCTCCGGGGTGTCGAACTGGGCGATGTGCGAACGCTCCCGCAGGACCGCGATCCGGTCGCCGAGCTTGATCGCCTCGTCGAAGTCGTGCGTGACGAAGACGATCGTCTTGCGCAGTTCGTGCTGGAGCCGGATCAGCTCGTCCTGGAGGTGATCGCGGGTGATGGGGTCGACCGCGCCGAACGGCTCGTCCATCAGCAGCACGGGAGGATCGGCGGCCAGCGCCCGCGCCACGCCCACCCGTTGCTGCTGGCCGCCGGAGAGCTGCCGGGGGTAG
Organism: Streptomyces sp. NPDC006602; assembly: GCF_042870385.1. Taxonomy (NCBI): domain Bacteria; kingdom Bacillati; phylum Actinomycetota; class Actinomycetes; order Kitasatosporales; family Streptomycetaceae; genus Streptomyces; species Streptomyces sp. NPDC006602. The sequence goes on from NZ_JBIAHG010000006.1 coordinate 104,240, forward strand.
CGGCCGTGGAACTCACCGGGGTCGAGTCCGACCAGGTCGAGCATCTCCTCGACCCGGGCTTTGATCCGCGCCTTCGGCCAGCCGGTCATCCTCGGTACGAGTGCGATGTTCTGGGCGACGGTCATGTGCGGGAGGAGGCCGGAGGCCTGGATCGCGTACCCGATCTTCCGGCGCAGCTTGACCGGGTCCATGTGGGTGACGTCCTCGCCGTTGATCCGGATGTGACCACCGGACGGCTCGATCAACCTGTTGATCATCTTGAGTGTTGTCGACTTACCGCATCCCGACGGGCCGACGAAGACGACGATCTCGCCCGCCTTGATCTCCATGTTGACGTTGTCGACGGCGGGCGCGGGGCTGCCCGGATACCGCTTGGTGAGGTTCTCCAGCTCGATGGAGGCACCGGAGGCCGCTGTCTCAGACACGGATTCCCCTGGGAATGGTCAGCCGTCCGATCAGGACGTACGCGGCGTCGAACAGCAGGGCGAGGACGATGATCCCGAGCGTGCCGGCGAGCACCTGGTTGAGCGCGTTCCTGCTGCCCAGGGAGGCAAGACCGCGGAAGATCTCGTTGCCCAGGCCGGGCCCGGAGGCGTAGGCGGCGATCGCCGCGATGCCCATCAGCATCTGCGTCGAGACCCGGATCCCGGTCAGGATCGGCGGCCAGGCCAGCGGCAGTTCCACCCGCACCAGCCGCATCACCCGGGACATCCCGATGCCCTTCGCCGCGTCCACCAGTGAGGGGTCGACCCCGCGCAGGCCGACGATCGAGTTCCGCACGATGGGCAGCAGCCCGTACAGCGTCAGGGCGATCACCGTGGGCGGGACACCCAGGCCCACGATCGGGATGAGCAGACCGATCATGGCGAGTGACGGGACGGTGAGAATCGCCGAGGTGGTCGTCGTCGCGAGGCTGCCCGCCCACTCGCTCCGAAAGGTCACGACGCCGATCACGACCCCGAGCAGCGTGGCCACGACCATGCACTGGAAGACGGCACTCGCGTGCTGGTAGGCGTCCGTCAGCAGCTGCTGGTGGCGGTTGCCCAGGTACTCCCAGAAGTTCACCCGCGCTCACCTCAGGTCGCCGTCAGGATCGCTCGCGGTCCTCCGCCGCCTGCTCCACCAGCGGGATGATCCGCAGCGGAACGGGGTTCTCCATGACGATCGCGGTGGCGGCCCGGACGATTCCATCAAAACCGACGACCCGGTCGATGACCCGCTGGAGATCGGCGTTCGAGCGGGCCACCAGCCGGCACAGCATGTCCCCGCTGCCGGTGGTGGTGTGCAGCTCCAGCACCTCGGGCACGGTCGCCAAGTGCGCCCGTACGTCGCGCCCTTGCCCCTGCCGGATCTGCAGCGTCGCGAACGCGGTGACCGGGTAACCGAGCGCCGCCGGGTCCACCTGCGGACCGAATCCGCGGATGACGCCATTCGACTGAAGCCGGTCCAGACGCGCCTGCACCGTGCCCCGGGCGACCCCCAGCCGCCGGGACATCTCCAGCACCCCGATCCGCGGCTCCCGGGCCAGCAGCACGATGATCCGCCCGTCCAGCCCGTCGATCCCGTCGGTCGTCCCCACGGCAGCCTCCCGGTGCTGGTCATCCTGTACAGAAGGCCCGTAAGAACGGGCACTGCACTGAGCATATTGCCCGGCTCATTCGCGAACTGTTGCGCACCTTGCCGTAGCGGGCGACGCTTCCCACATGACGCAGACCACACACCACACTCCCGACACCGCCCGGCAGGCCGACTCCTTCCCGGTCAAGGGAATGGACGCGGTCGTCTTCGCCGTGGGCAACGCCAAGCAGGCGGCGCACTACTATTCCACCGCCTTCGGCATGAAGCTGGTCGCCTACTCCGGACCGGAGAACGGCAGCCGCGAGACCGCTTCGTACGTGCTCGAGAACGGCTCCGCCCGCTTCGTCCTCACCTCCGTCATCAAGCCGCACACCCCCTGGGGCCACTTCCTCGCCCAGCACGTGGCCGAGCACGGCGACGGCGTCGTCGACCTCGCCATCGAGGTCCCGGACGCGCGCGCCGCGTACACGTATGCGATCGAGCACGGCGCCCGTTCGGTGGCCGAGCCGTACGAGCTGAAGGACGAGCACGGCACGGTCGTACTCGCCGCGATCGCCACGTACGGCGAGACCCGCCACACGCTCGTCGAGCGGACCGGCTACGACGGCCCGTACCTCCCCGGATTCGAGGCGGCGCGCCCCCTGGTCGAGCCGCCCGCCCAGCGCACCTTCCAGGCGATCGACCACTGCGTCGGCAATGTCGAGCTCGGCCACATGAACGAGTGGGTCGGCTTCTACAACAAGGTCATGGGCTTCACGAACATGAAGGAGTTCGTGGGCGACGACATCGCGACCGAGTACAGCGCGCTGATGTCGAAGGTCGTCGCCGACGGCACGCTCAAGGTCAAGTTCCCGATCAACGAGCCCGCGATCGCCAAGAAGAAGTCCCAGATCGACGAATATCTGGAGTTCTACGGCGGCGCCGGCGTCCAGCACATCGCGCTCAACACGAACGACATCGTCGAGACGGTACGGACGATGCGCGCGGCCGGGGTGCAGTTCCTCGACACCCCCGACTCGTACTACGACACCCTCGGGGAGTGGGTCGGCGACACCCGGGTCCCCGTCGAGACCCTGCGCGAGCTGAAGATCCTCGCCGACCGCGACGAGGACGGCTACCTGCTGCAGATCTTCACCAAGCCGGTCCAGGACCGGCCGACCGTGTTCTTCGAACTCATCGAACGCCACGGCTCGATGGGCTTCGGCAAGGGCAACTTCAAGGCGCTCTTCGAGGCGATCGAGCGGGAGCAGGCCAAGCGCGGCAACCTGTGAAAGCGGTGTGCGGGAATACGTAGAACTTGCAACCAATGAACGGAAGTTGACACTCTCCAGTCCTGGGGTGCCGAGGGGCACCCACAGGACCCGGGAGAGACCGTGGACGAACGCATAGACCTGGACACACCGGCCGTCCGCTGGCTGTGGAAGAAGGGCCCGCTCAAGGAGCCGACGGTCCTCCAGTCGTTCGCCTTCGACGAGGTGAACCACCACCTGTACGTCCTTCAGGTCGGACGCGGCGGGGGCGAGGCCGGCAACCTGTGCCTGAACAAGCTCGACCTGCAGGGCAAGCGGCTCGGCCACATGTACCTCCAGGGCTTCGGGCACGGCGTGAGCATGGGGGTGCAGAACGCGGCCGACGGCACCGTCTGGATCTGGACCGAGACCGCCGCCGTGGGCGGATACGGCCGGGGCGTCACCCGCTTCCGTTTCTCCCACGAGGCCGTCCGCACCACCGAGGACGTCAAGGTCCGCAAGCCGATACCGGGTTCGACCAGCAACCAGCCGTCCGTCTGCATGGCCTCGCGGCGCATCGCCGTCCGCCACCGCATGGGCGGCAAGCCGCGCTACCGCGTCTGGGACCTCGACGCCTTCGTCGCCCGCGACTACTCCAAGCCCCTCGCCGACCTCGCACAGCCCGCCCACCACTCCGACGCGACGATCCCGTTCCAGGGGTACGCCCTGCACGGCGACCACATCTACCAACTCGCCGGCACCGCCTACGACGACGCCACCAACCCGCCCGCCGGCCACGGCAACGCGCACCTCTCCTGCGTCGACATCCACACCGGCAAGCTGGTCCAGCGAGAGCGCACGCAGGCCGGCCACTCCCTCGACTACCGGGAACCGGAGGGCGTCGCGATCCTCCGGACCCCCGAGCCCCGGCTCTGCATGGGGCTGGCGTCGGGTGCGGCGGGGGACCGCAGGTTCTCGATCTACTACAAGCCCCTGACGCGGTAGCTCACTCGGCCTTCGCGTCCATCACCGGCAGCTCCTCCATCGACGGCTCACCCAGCGCCGCCAACGCCGCCCGAGCCGCCCGCACCGCCGAGAAGTACGGGTTGATCCGCAGCGCCTCCTCCAGATGCCGCCGCGCGGACCCGTGACGCTTCAACGCCCGCTCGATCATGCCCCGGTGGTACATGTACAGCGCACTGCGTACCGCACCCCCCTTCGCCCGGTCCGTCGCCGTCACGGCGAACCGCAGCGCCTCCTCGTGCTCCCCGGCCCGGTGCAGCGCCCATCCCAGCGCGTCGGCCACCGCGATCCCCGGCTGGCGGGCCCACTCGACCCGCAACCGCCGTACCGCCGCACGGGGATCGCCGTGGTCCGCCTCGAACTGCCCCAGCACCAGCTCCTCGTCGGCCCCGCCCTCGGCCGCGCTCCGCACCCGCGCCCGCAGCACGTCGTACTGCACCCGCGCGGCCTGCCCCAGACCCAGCGACTCGTACAACTCACCCAGCTCCAGGGCGTATTGGGGACACGGCTGCTTGGCGAGGGCCGCCCGGTAGGCGTTCAGCGCCTCCGTCGTGCGGCCCAGCGCCGCCAGCGCCCGCCCCTGTCCGGCCTGCGCGGCCCGCTGGTCGGGATCGATGCGCACCGCCTCCCGGAAGTGCCGCAGCGCGTCCTCGCGGTCGCCGCGCTCCCAGGCCAGCTGTCCGGCCCGCTCCAGGTACGCCGCCTGCTCGGCCGGCGCCAGGGCCCCGGCCGCCGCGTCCGCGAGCTGGGCGGCGGCGTCCTCACGCCGGCCCTGGTCGCGGTAGACGGCCGCGGCCCGCGCCATCACGGCCGGCCCGGACCGCAGCTCCATCAGCCGCTCCAGGGCGGCCTGGGCCGCCTTGTGGTCGCCGAGGCCGGTGTAGGCGTCGATCAGCGGCGGATACGTCGTCCACCGCCCGGGTGCCAGCCTCCGCGCGGCCTGAGCCCACGTCCGCGCCGCCCGGAAGTCCCGGCGCGCGTTCGCGAGGGCCGCGAGACCGCCGAGGGCCTCGGTGTTCCCCCGCGCCGCGACCTTGAGCGAGGTCCGCAGCGCCTTGTCGGCCCTCGGGTAGTACCCGGCGTCAGCGGTCCGCCGCCCCTGCTCCACATACGCCGACCCGAGCACCGCCCACGACTGCGCGTCCCGGGGATGCGCCCGCAGATGGGTCTCGCGCTCGCCGATCAGCGCCGCCAGGTCGGGCAGCGAGGCCGGCACCCCGGCCGTGACCGCCGTCAGCGCCTGCGACCCCGCGGCCGGCGCGGGAGCCCGCGTCGCCGTCCACTCCCAGGGCAGCAGCACCAGCACCCCGCCGAGCACGACAGACCCGGCGACGGAGGCGATCAGCACCCGCCTCGCCCTGGACGAGCCTGGCTGCGCGGGAGCCTCCTCCTGGTTCTCCGTGGCTTGGTTCTCCATGGCGCTCACTGTGCGTCGGTACGACGACCACACCCCGGCATGCGGCGGCTGGTGTACACGGGGTTCACACCGATGGCCCCGGGTGCGAACCTTTGATCATGAGCCGTATCGAAGCGCCGCGCGACGAAGCGACCGGCAACCTTCTGGACCGCCTGCTGGGCGGTCTGCCCGCCGAGGCGGTCCTCACCGACCCGGACGTCACGGCCTCCTACGCCAACGACATGGCCAGCTTCTGCCCGGCCGGCACCCCGGGCGTGGTCGTGCTGCCGCGCACGGTCGAACAGGTCCAGCACGTCATGCGCACCGCCACCGAGCTGCGCGTCCCGGTCGTCCCGCAGGGCGCCCGCACGGGCCTGTCGGGCGCGGCCAACGCCTCCGACGGCTGCATCGTGCTGTCCCTGACGAAGATGGACCGGATCCTGGAGATCAACCCGGTCGACCGCGTCGCCGTCGTCGAACCGGGCGTCGTCAACGCCGCGCTCTCCCGCGCGGTGGGCGAACACGGCCTCTGCTACCCGCCCGACCCCTCCAGCTGGGAGATGTGCACGATCGGCGGCAACATCGGCACCGCCTCCGGCGGGCTGTGCTGCGTGAAGTACGGGGTGACGGCGGAGTACGTCCTCGGCCTGGACGTCGTCCTCGCCGACGGGCGGCTGATGTCCACCGGCCGCCGCACGGCGAAGGGCGTCGCCGGGTACGACCTCACGCGCCTCTTCGTCGGCTCCGAGGGCTCGCTCGGCATCGTCGTACGGGCGATCCTGGCGCTGCGGCCGCAGCCGCCCGAGCAGCTGGTGCTGGCCGCCGAGTTCCCGTCCGGGGCGGCCGCCTGCGAGGCCGTGTGCCGGATCATGGCGGGCGGCCACGTGCCGTCCCTCCTCGAACTCATGGACCGTACGACGGTCAAGGCCGTCAACGACCTCGCGAACATGGGACTCCCGCAGAGCACGGAAGCCCTGCTCCTCGCCGGCTTCGACACGGCGGACCCGGCCGCCGACCTCGCCGCCCTCGGCGCGCTGTGCGAGGCCGCGGGCGCCACCCAGGTCGTGCCGGCCGACGACGTGGCCGAGTCCGAACTCCTCCTCCATGCGCGCCGGTTGTCCCTCACCGCCCTGGAGGCGGTCAAGGGCACGACGATGATCGACGACGTGTGCGTGCCCCGGTCGCGGCTCGGCGAGATGCTCGAGGGGACCGAGCGGATCGCCGAGAAGTACCAGCTGACCATCGGCGTCGTCGCGCACGCCGGCGACGGCAACACCCACCCGACCGTCTGCTTCGACGCCCTGGACCCCGACGAGTCCCGGCGCGCCCGCGAGTCCTTCGACGAGATCATGGCCCTTGGCCTGGAACTCGGCGGCACGATCACCGGCGAGCACGGCGTGGGCGTCCTCAAGAAGGAGTGGCTGGCCCGCGAGATCGGCCCGGTGGGCGTGGAGATGCAGCGGGCGATCAAGACGGCGTTCGACCCGCTGGGCATTCTGAATCCGGGCAAGCTCTTCTGATCCTCGTCCCCTCGGCACGGTCGCTGTTCCCCGGCACGATCACCGCTGCCCGGCACGGTCACTGGGCGAGCAACTGGTCGAGCGCTTCGTCGATACCGAGTTGCTCGCCCTCGGTCCCCGGAGGCACCGCCCTCAGCGTCCGCTCCAGCCAGGCGGACACCTGGGGGGTCGGAGCCTCCAGGAGGGCGTCACCATCCGGTGAACTCAGCGCCATCAGGACGACGCTGCGGCCCCCCGCCTTGGCGGGCCACACCCGCACGTCCCCGTGCCCGCACGCCCGGAACACCCCCTCCACGAGGAGTTCGCGGGCGAACGTCCAGTCCACCGGGTGGTCGGAGTTGATGTGGAAGGTGATGTGGATGGCGTACGGGTCGTCGGTGTGGTAGCTCAGCAGGGCCGCGACCGGGATGCTGCGCTCCGGCGACAGGATGAGCCTGAGCTCCAGTTCGCGCTCCACAACGGTGTGGTGCATGGTGTGTTTCCTCTCTCGCGCTACTTGTACGGGGCCCTGCGGTGGGCCCGTACGAGTGGAGAGGAGGCGGGGCCGGAATCATTACGCGGGTTCCGGAACTTTTTTCCCGGCAGTGTCAGGTGCCCAAAAGGAGTGGGTCCGGTGGGACTGGCAGTGGTTGTCGCACCGGTCTGATAGATGTGGAGGCCCCCATTGGACCCCCGAGCAGATACGGGACGACGGACATGAGCGCCCCAACCCCGGCCCCCGGTGACGACAGGCCCCGCGACGGGTATTACCCGGACCCGTCCATTCCTGGATATGTCCGGTACTGGAACGGTGCCGCCTGGGTTCCGGGCACCAGCCGCCCGGCCCCCGCGGACGGCGAACCGCTCGCCCCACCGCCGGGTGCCCAGCCCGTATCCGGCCCCGGACCGGCTCCGGTCGAGGAGACGGGCCCGCACTTCTTCGACGAGGACCCGGCCGACGCCTCCGGCGGCCCCGGCCCGTCCTCGCCGGCCGACGCCCAGCACGGCAGCCGGCCCGAGCCCGCGTCCGCCTGGGGCGCCGACCGTTCCCGCCAGTCGGGCTTCGGCGGCGACCAGGACCGCCGGGTGTCCTGGGGCTCGCCGCAGGGCGCACAGGCGGCCGCTCCGCAGGGCGCCCAGGGTGCCGACCCGGGGCTGCCGCAGCCCGGTGACGGCCCGGCCCAGCCGGACGGCCGCTCGGCCCGCACGGACGGCACGGCGACGATTCCGCCCGCCGAGCCGGACCAGGGCGACGTCGCCTCCGGCAACACATTCGTCTTCCGCCGGGCCACTCCGGGGTCCGGGGGACCGGCGGCCGACGGCTCCGGCCCGGGCACCCGAGGCAGTACGGCTCCGGCGAATCCCGGCGTTCCGAACCCCGGTGGCCCCCGCGACGACGACGGCACCATGACCTTCCGCGCGCTCTCCCCGCGCACGGCGCAGCAGAACGGGGCGGCCGGGGCGCAGCGGGGGAGCACGGCAGCCGGCGCGGAGGCGGCAGGCATCCGTCCTCAGCCCTCGCCCGGTGCCGGCGCCCAGCACGCGGCCGGAGCCCCCTCGCAGGGCTACGGTCCTCAGTCCGGCCCCGCCGGACAGCCCGCGTCCTCCGACGCCTCCGAAGCCCCCGGCTTCGCTGCCGGGAAGGCCGCCGCGGCCCGGGCCGCGGCGGCACAGGGGCAGGGCGGGCCCGAGGGAGCCGCAGCCGCCCCCGCCGGCCCCCAGCAGACGCCTCCGGCGGGCCCGCAGCAGTCGGCCGCACCGAGCGTGCCCCAGCAGCCCGGCGCACCCCAGCCCGCCGCTTCCGGCGCTTCGGGTGGCACCCCGATGGCGAGCGGCGCCGGTGGCGGACAGCCGTCCTGGGCGCAGCAGGTGCACCGGCTCGCGGGTGCGTCCGACGAGGAGCAGCCGGTCACGCCCTGGAAGCCGCCGGTGGAGGACATCTTCCAGGCGGCCGCCCGGCGCCAGGCGTCGGCCCGCCCAGCCGGCCTCGGTAAACGGCTGGCCGCTCGTCTGGTGGACACCCTGGTCCTCGCAGCCGTCACCGCCGCGGCCGCCGTACCGCTCGGCACCAAGGCGATCGACCACGTCAACGAGAAGATCGACGCGGCCAAGCTGTCCGGCGAGACCGTCACGGTCTGGCTGCTCGACGGCACGACGTCGGTCTACCTCGGCATCGTCCTCGCCGTCCTGCTCCTCTTCGGCGTCCTCTACGAGGCGTTGCCCACCGCCAAGTGGGGCCGGACCCTCGGCAAGAAGCTGTTCGGCCTGGAGGTGCGGGACATCGAGGGCGGCGAGCCGCCGTCCTTCGGCGGGGCCCTGCGCCGCTGGTCGGTCTACAGCGTGCCCGGCCTGCTCGGCATCGGGGTCGTGGGTGTCGCGTGGGGCCTGTTCGACAAGCCGTGGCACCAGTGCTGGCACGACAAGGCGGCGCATACGTTCGTAGCGGGCTGACGGCGTACGGCGGACGTCGTACCCGATTCGGTAGCTCGGACGGCCGCTCGCCGGATGCGGAGCGGGAGGCTTCGCGGTCCACTCGGGCCATGAGCAGCGAACCGCCTCCCGGCTCCGGTCAGCAGCCACCGGAAGACGACCCGTTCAGGAAGCAGCCCCCGCCGGCCGAGGGATCGGGATCGCCGTACGGCGACCAGCCTCCGTACGGCAGCCAGCCCCCGCCCTACCAGGGCGGCGGGGACCCCTACGGCGGCGGTGGCGCCCCGTACGGGGGTGGTGGCGGGCACCCCGGCGACCCGCTGGCCGGCATGCCTCCGCTCGCCGAGAGCGGTCGGCGCACGCTCGCCCGGATCATCGACATGATCCTCGTGGGCATCGTGGTCTGGCTGCTCACCTGGGGCTTCGGCGTCAACGAGTACGAAGTGGACGGCGACGACATCGAGTACAGCAAGTCGCTCGGTCAGTCGCTGGTCGCCGCCCTGCTCTACATCGGCTACGACACCTTCATGATGGCCAAGTCGGGGCAGACGCTCGGCAAGAAGTGGCTGGGCATGCGGGTGGCCAACCTCGACAACGGGGCCACGCCGTCGGTGCAGAGCATGCTGATCCGCTCGGCGGTGCTGTGGATCCCGTTCGCCTTCTGCTGCGCCTGCATCTGGACCGCGATCTCGGGCGGCTGGAGCTTCTTCGACAAGCCCTACAAACAGGGCCTGCACGACAAGGCGGCGAAGACGGTGGTGGTCAGGGCTACCTGACCACCGGCCACAGAAGACTTACGTCAGGACGCGGCGCGCTCGTGCACGGGCTGCTCGGACGCCACCGAGGCGACCGAGGCCGGCACGGGCGCCTCGGCCGTTTCCGCGGCGGGGCGGTGTACCGCGACCACGCGGGGCCTGGGCACCGGCACGGTCATCGCGACCAGCAGCCCGAGGGCGAGCGCCGAGACGGCGATGAACGCGATCCCCACACCCGAACTCGTCTGTGACAGCAGCAGCATGGCGAGTGTCGAGAAAATCACGGTGCACGAACCGTAGGCGAGCTGTGCTGCCGTCGGGCGAGGCGTGACAGTCGGACGAGGCATGGCAATCGTGTCCTCGGAAGTGGGGGTCCACGGGAGTGTCGGCCTGGCTTTCCCCCGATTTCGGGGCGATCCGCCAGTCGACTCTAATCGCCTGCATGCCCGAGTGGAACGAACAGTAAGCGTGACCTGACCAACAGTGCCGGAGCATGGGGGGCGCACGGAGTCATGACGTCCAGCAAGTGGACGAAGTCGCGCGCCTGTTCGGTCGGCCGTCATGTGTCCGCAATGTGAACACCACTTCCGCATAATGCAATTGCCGTGCTCAAGTCAAGGTCTGTCTTTTCTCCCCAACCTCTAGTCAAATAACGTCACTTGACTACACGCGTTGATCAGGCGCACGCGGACCCCCAGCCAGGACCCCCCTTCCTTCCGTGTGCCCGGACGCGGGGGAGGATCTCAAGTGACCAGCAGACCCTGGCAGTTCAGAGTGGCGGCCACAGCCGTCGCGCTCGCCGCCGCCACCTTCTCCACCTTCGCGGTGGCGCAGGCCGATCCGGCCGACGCACCCGCCTCCGTCGACGGGCACGACCCGCAGCCGGCGAAGAGCAGGGAACACGACCTCGACGGTCCCTTGTCCAAGACCCAGGAGGCGCAGCGCAAGGAAGCGCTCGACCAGGTCATATCCGGCGCCGCCACGGTCAAGGACCGGGACGGCTCGAAGGTCGTCAAGCTCGAGGGCTCCAAGGACAAGGGCAAGTACGTCGAGCTCGGCCGCGAGAAGACCGACAAGATCTTCACGATCCTGGTCGAGTTCGGCGACAAGATCGACAGCCGCTACGGCGGCACGGTCGGCCCGCTGCACAACGAGATAGCCCAGCCGGACCGCGCGGTGGACAACAGCACGGCCTGGCAGGCGGACTACAACCAGGCGCACTTCCAGGACCTGTACTTCGGCACCGGCAAGAACACCGAGTCGCTGAAGAAGTACTACGAGAAGCAGTCCTCGGGCCGTTACTCGGTCGAGGGCGAGGTCACCGACTGGGTCAAGGTCCCCTACAACGAGGCCCGTTACGGCTCCAACGACGCCGCCACCGGCGCCTGGTACGCGGTGCAGGACGGCGTCAACGCCTGGGTCGCCGAGCGTGAGGCCGCGGGCGACACCCCCGCCGAGATCAAGGCGGAGCTGGCCGAGTTCGACCAGTGGGACCGCTACGACTACGACGGTGACGGCGACTTCAACGAGTCCGACGGCTACATCGACCACTTCCAGATCGTGCACGCCGGCGAGGACGAGTCCGCCGGCGGCGGCGCCCAGGGCGAGGACGCGATCTGGGCCCACCGCTGGTACGCCTTCGGCACCGACGCAGGCTCCACCGGCCCCGACACCAACAAGCTCGGCGGCGCCCAGATCGGCGACACCGGCATCTGGGTCGGCGACTACACCATCCAGCCGGAGAACGGCGGACTCGGCGTCTACGCCCACGAGTACGGCCACGACCTGGGCCTGCCCGACGAGTACGACACCTCCGGCGGCGGCGAGAACTCCACCGGCTTCTGGACGCTGATGTCGTCCGGCTCCTGGCTCGGCACCGGCAAGGACGCCATCGGCGACCTGCCCGGCGACATGAACGCCTGGGACAAGCTGCAACTGGGCTGGCTCGACTACGACGTTGCCAAGGCCGGCACCAGGTCCAGCCACACGCTGGGCGTCGCGGAGTACAACACCAAGAACCCGCAGGCCCTCATCGTCCAGCTGCCCGACAAGACGGTCACCACCGACGTGGTCACGCCGGCGCAGGGCGCCACCCAGTGGTGGAGCGGCAGCGGCGACAACCTCCGCAACACCCTGGCCCGCACGGTCGATCTGACCGGCAAGTCGTCGGCGTCGCTGACCCTCGACGGCTGGTGGGACATCGAGGCCGACTACGACTACCTCTACACCGAGGTCTCCACCGACGGCGGCACCAACTGGACGCCGATCGACGGCACCCTGGCCGACGGCACCGCCGTCCCGCGCGACGGCAGCGGCAAGCCCGCTCTCACCGGCACCGTGGACGCCTACCAGAAGCTGACCTACCCGCTCGACGCCTACGCGGGCAAGAAGGTCGACGTGCGCTTCCGGTACGCCACCGACGGCGGTGTGGCCCAGATGGGCTTCGCGGCCGACGAGATCACGGTGACCGCCGACGGCGCGGCCCTCTTCTTGGACAACGCCGAGTCCGCGGACGCGGCCTGGACGGCGAACGGCTTCTCCCGCATCGGCGCGGGCATCACCGACGACTACGCGCAGTACTACATCGCCGAGAACCGCCAGTACGTGTCGTACGACAAGACCCTCAAGGTCGGCCCGTACAACTACGGCTTCTCGACGACCCGTCCGGACTGGGTGGAGCACTACGCGTACCAGAACGGCCTGCTGATCTGGAAGTGGGACACCTCCCAGGCCGACGACAACACCAGCCAGCACCCCGGTGAGGGTCTGATCCTTCCGGTCGACTCGCACCCGACGCCGCTGAAGTGGTCCGACGGCTCGCTGATGCGCAACCGCATCCAGGCCTTCGACTCGACCTTCAGCTGGTACCCGACGGACGCGATCACGCTCCACAACGCGGACGTCGCGACGAAGATCAAGTCGCGGGCCGGGGTTCCGGTCTTCGACGACGGCAAGTCGACGTACTACGACGCGTCGACCCCGCTCGCGGGGGTCAGGATCACTGACACCGACACCCGGATCAAGATCGTCAAGGAGCCGCTGAGCGGCTCGACGATCACGCTCCAGGTCGGACCGTCCGCGAAGTAGGCGGCATTTTCGCAGGTCAGAAGATGATCGGCGGCGACCCCCTGGCGGGTTGCCGCCGATCGTGTTTAGGTGCGTCCTGTGATTGTCTTATTGACACCGACCTCGACACCGACGCGCACGGGGGTGTGACCGCATGGCCGCAGGAGGTTTCTGCAAGCTGCCGACCGGCAGCGTGGTGGTGGCATTGAACCTGCCCAGCCCCACCGCGGACGGCACGGGCTGTGTCCGCTTCCTCGTCCACGCCCAGAACCGTGCGCGCGCCCTGACCAGGCTGCGCAACCTGGGCATGCGGGCGGTCTACCTGCGCGGCAACGCCGCCCCGCCGACCCCGGACGAGATCACGGCGGTCCTGCACCATCCCGACGGCCTGATATGGCGTACGGCCCCTGGCAACGCTGTCGGCGGACCAGAACTCGTCCAGGAGCTCTGGCACCCGATCAGGGCCCTGCTGAGGCACCCCGCGGCACCAGCGTGAGGCCGCCGGGCTCTGCCGGTGTTTCTAGACGATCGGCTTTCCGTTCAGTTCCACGCCCGCCTCCCGCATCTCCTCAAGCGCCCGCTCGGTGGTCTCCTCGGCCACCCCGGCGGTGAGGTCGAGCAGCACCTGCGTGCGGAAGCCCTCGCGGGCGGCGTCCAGGGCGGTGGCGCGGACACAGTGGTCGGTCGCGATGCCCACGACGTCGACCTCCTCGACCTGCCGGGCGCGCAGCCAGTCGGCCATCTTCACGCCGTTCTCGTCGGCGCCCTCGAAGCCGCTGTAGGCCGCCGCGTACGCCCCCTTGTCGAAGACGGCGTCGACCGCGCCGGAGGCGACGGCCGGGGCGAAGTTCGGGTGGAAGCCGACGCCCTCGGTGCCGGCGACGCAGTGCGCGGGCCAGGAGTGCGTGTAGTCGGGGTTGTCGGCGAAGTGGCCGCCCGGGGCGATGTGGTGGTCGCGGGTGGCCACCACGTGCTGGTAGCCGGAACCGGCCGCCTGCCCGATCAGTTCGGTGACGGCGGCGGCCACATCGGCACCCCCGGACACCGCGAGACTGCCCCCTTCGCAGAAGTCGTTCTGCACGTCAACGACGATCAAGGCGCGGCGCATGGTCGATGTCCTTCGACTATGGGGTCGGGAAGGGATGCGGGCCCGGCCGGTGAACTTCCGAGCCTACGGACTTGTGGGGCGGGGCGGGAGGGGGCACGGCGGAGCGTGAAGCACGGCACCAGCTTTAGCTACCCGAGTGCCCGTGCACGTACTCCGTCGGAATGACCGGCTCTCCGCGCGACAACTGCGTAGCCGACAGCGGCAGTCCGGCCCGGGCGGCAGCATGCCGGTCGCGTACGACGTCCAGCGGCTCCCGCGCGACGACCTCGCCGCCCTTCACCAACTCCACCAGCAGCTGCCGGTCGGCGAGTTCACCCGGCACCGGCCCGGTGCCGACGACCTCGGCCTCCGCGACCCCGTACGCGTCCAGGCGCCGCGCGGCCCACTTGCGGCCGCCGATGGACGTCTTGCCGCCGGACGACTTCTTCGCCACCGGCACCAGCGGCGCCTTCGGGTCGGAGGTCTCGGCGCGCGCGACCAGCTTGTAGACCATCGAGGCCGTCGGGTGCCCCGAGCCGGTCACCAGCTGGGTGCCGACGCCGTACGCGTCGACGGGCGCCGCCGCGAGCGAGGCGATGGCGTACTCGTCGAGGTCGGAGGTCACGATGATCCGGGTGTCCGTGGCGCCCAGCTCGTCCAACTGCTGCCGCACCCGGTACGCGACCAGCAGCAGGTCACCGGAGTCGATGCGCACCGCGCCCAGCTCGGGTCCGGCGACCTCGACGGCCGTCCGGACGGCCTCGGTGACGTCGTACGTGTCCACGAGCAGCGTCGTGCCCCGCCCCAGCGAGTTCACCTGGGCCTGGAAGGCGTCCCGCTCGTGGTCGTGCAGGAGGGTGAAGGCGTGCGCGGAGGTGCCGACGGTGGGGATGCCGTAGCGGAAGCCCGCCGCCAGGTCGGAGGTGGTGGTGAAGCCGCCTACGTACGCGGCGCGCGCGGCGGCGACCGCTGCGAGCTCGTGGGTGCGGCGGGCGCCCATCTCGATCAGGGGGCGCTCGCCGGCGGCGGAGGACATCCGGGAGGCGGCCGCGGCGATCGCCGAGTCGTGGTTGAGGATCGACAGGATCACGGTCTCCAGCAGCACGCACTCGGCGAAGGAGCCCTCGACCCGCATGATCGGCGAGCCCGGGAAGTACACCTCGCCCTCCGGATAGCCCCAGACGTCACCGGAGAAGCGGTAGGAGGCGAGCCAGTCCAGAGTCTGGTCGTCGACGATGCCGCCTTCGCGCAGGAAGCCGAGGACGTCCGCGTCGAAACGGAAGTTCTCGATCGCGTCCAGCACCCGGCCGGTGCCCGCGACCACGCCGTAGCGTCGCCCCTCCGGCAACCGCCGGGTGAAGACCTCGAACACGCTGCGCCGTTCGGCGGTACCCGCCTTCAGCGCGGCCTGCAGCATCGTGAGCTCGTACTGGTCCGTGAAGAGCGCTGTCGAGGGAACGCCCACCCGTCGCCCACCACCACCCTTCTGAGGAAGCGCTTCGCGCCCTTCTTCCGGCAGCCCAAGGTCCGCTGTGTTCATGGCAACGAAGGGTACTCCCATCTCGTCACTCTGACGATTTAGGGAGTTGATTTGTGCGATCGCCCCCCTCCGATGGCAGCATGGGCCATGTGACGTCACCCGCTCCCGTAGAGATCGAACGCACCGAGTCGGCGGAAGAGGTCTTCGCCGTCCCCGAGCCGGACGTCCCCTGGGTCACCATCGTCCACAACGACCCCGTCAACCTCATGAGCTACGTGACGTACGTCTTCCAGTCGTACTTCGGCTACTCCAAGGACAAGGCCACCAAGCTCATGCTCGACGTCCACCACAAGGGCCGGGCGGTGGTGTCCAGCGGCAGCCGCGAGGAGATGGAACGCGACGTGCAGGCCATGCACGGCTACGGCCTGTGGGCCACGCTCCAGCAGGACCGGAAATGACCCGACCCAGCCGCCCGCAGGACCGGAAGTAGCGAACTCTCTCCATGCCAGGACAATTCGAACCGCTCCCCGGCGGCGGCGCGGCCGTCGCTCTCGACGACGTAGAGATCTCCATCATCCGGTCGCTGGCCGTCCAGCTCCTGGAACTCATCGGCCCCGGCCCCGCCGAGGACGCCCCCGACGACCCGCTCGCCGAGCTGTTCGCCGACGGCCCGAGCGAGCCGCCCGCCGACCCCGTCCTGCTCCGCCTCTTCCCGGACGCCTACAGCGATCCGGAGGGCACCCCGGGGCCCAAGGAGGCCGAGGAGCAGCGGGCGTACTCCTCCGAGTTCCGCCGCTACACGGAGAACGACCTGCGGGCCGGCAAGCGCGACAACGCCCTCACGGTGATCCGCACCCTGGACGAGCTCAGTGCCGCGGGCGAGGGCGGGTCCGTCCTCCTCAAGCTGTCGCCGGAGCAGTCCCAGCAGTGGCTCAGCGCCCTCAACGACCTGCGCCTGGCGATCGGCTCCCGGCTGGACATCTCGGACGAGGAGGACACCGACCTCCTCTACCGCCTCCCGGACGAGGACCCGCGCAAGCCGATGGTGATGGCGTATCTGTGGCTGGGTGGGCTCCAGGAGTCTCTCGTTTCGACACTCATGCCCTGACTTGTGACGATTCCGTGTTCGCTCAGAGGACGCTCAAATCCGGATAACGATCACGTCACCGTGACGGACGCCTATGCCCCTCCAGGGTGGCTTTTGTCCGACTCTCCCTGTGTGCTGCGCCACACGTCGCTCAGGTGATCAGCATTGCGGTCGTGATAAATCTGCACGACCGCCCGGCGAACACCACCCGTATGTTCGGCCGGGTGCGCCACCGAGCCGACAGATCGTCGGCCAGGCACGAGCGGGCCCGCGAGGCCCGCTCAGCTCCATCAATCCGGGGGGGATCGGACGCCGCTCCGAGGCCGACGAGAGGCCCGGGCCGGCATGGAGGAAGGCGCATCACACATGACCTCAGCGCAGGTCGACACGGAGCAGACCCCCGAGGGAGAGGGGTACGAACGCGGACTCGGCAGCCGCCAGGTCCAGATGATCGCGATCGGCGGCGCCATCGGCGTCGGCCTCTTCCTGGGCGCCGGAGCGAACATCGCCAAGGCCGGGCCCAGCCTCATCTTCATGTACGCCCTCGCAGGCGTGATCATCTTCTTCATCATGCGGGCACTCGGCGAACTCCTGCTCTACCGCCCGGTATCGGGCTCCTTCGCGGAGTACTCCCGCGAGTTCCTCGGCCCGTTCTTCGGCTACTTCACCGGCTGGACGTACTGGCTGATGTGGGTGGTCACCGGCATGGCCGAGCTGACGGCCGCCGCGATCTACGTCAACTACTGGTTCCCGCACATCCCGCAATGGGTGACGGCCCTGGTCTTCCTGGTGATCCTCTTCGGGGTCAACCTGATCTCCGTGAAGCTCTTCGGCGAGCTGGAGTTCTGGTTCTCGATGGTCAAGGTCACCGCCCTCATCGGCATGATCGTGATCGGCCTCGGCGTGCTCACCTTCGGCTTCAGCAGCGCCGGAGACACCGCGGCCGTCTCCAACCTCTGGGCCTTCGACGGCTTCTTCCCCAAGGGCATCGGCTCGTCCCTGATGACCCTGCAGGGCGTCATGTTCGCCTACCTCGCCGTCGAGCTGGTCGGCGTCACCGCCGGCGAGTCCGAGGATCCGGAGAAGACCCTCCCCAAGGCGATCAACACCCTGCCCTGGCGCATCGCGCTCTTCTACGTCGGCGCCCTCACCGTCATCCTGTGCGTGGTCAAGTGGACAGAGTTCGCGCCAGGAGTGAGCCCCTTCGTCGAGGCCTTCGCCAAGATCGGCATCCCGGCGGGCGCCGGCATCGTCAACTTCGTCGTGCTGACGGCCGCCCTGTCCTCCTGCAACTCCGGCATGTACTCCACCGGCCGCATGCTCAGGAACCTGGCCGACAGCGGCGAGGCCCCCGCGGCCTTCAGGAAGCTGTCCTCGACCAAGACCCCCGCCCTCGGCATCGCGGTCTCCGTCGCCTTCATGGGCATCGGCGTGGTCCTGAACTACGTCGTCCCGGAGAAGGCCTTCGCCTACGTCACCTCGGTGGCCACCGCGGCCGGCATCTGGACCTGGCTCATGATCCTGATCAGCCACGTCCTGTACCGCCGCGCCGTCGACGCCGGCCGCCTGCCCGCCTCACCCTTCCCGGCGCCGGGCGGCTCCAAGTGCTCGTACGTCGCGATCGCCTTCCTGCTCTTCGTCACCGGCCTGATCGCCTACGACGCCGACTCCCGCATCTGCCTGTACGTGATGGCCGTCTGGGCCGCCGCGCTGGGCATCGGCTGGGCGATCCTGAAGAGCCGCAACCCGCACATCGCGGCACGCCCCGAGCAGGACTTCCAGAAGATCGGCTGAGGACTTCCACAAGGTCGGCCGACCCGCCCGCCCACCATGTGGGCCGCCCCGTACCACCCTTCGGTACGGGGCGGCCCTTCTGCTTATCCTGACCAGCATGCTGACCATCACCCAGGCCCTGTTCGACCAGATCGTCGCCCACGCGCGCGAGGACCACCCCGATGAGGCGTGCGGCGTGGTGGCGGGCCCGGCGGGCACCGGCCGCCCCGAGCGCTTCATCCCCATGCTGAACGCCGCCCGCTCGCCCACCTTCTACGAGTTCGACTCCCAGGACCTGCTCAAGCTCTACCGCGAGATGGACGACCGCGACGAGGAGCCGGTGGTCATCTACCACTCCCACACGGCAACCGAGGCCTACCCGTCCCGCACCGACATCTCCTACGCCAACGAACCCGGCGCGCACTACGTCCTCGTCTCGACCGCGGACACCGACGAGGCGGGCCCCTTCCAGTTCCGCTCCTACCGGATCGTCGAGGGCGAGGTGACCGAGGAGGAGATCAAGGTCGTCGAGGCCTACTGATCGCCGCTTTCCGTCGTCGCACAGGCCCGGTCGGTCCCGCGCGCCTCGGCCTGAGCAGTGCGGTCTCACTCCCCGGCCGGAATTGGTCCAGCATGTGGGATCACATTCCGGGACCCCGACCGGGAATCGATACGATGAGCCCATGGTTTCCCACGACGTGAGCGAAAAGACGCCGGGCATGCTGCTCGTGGCGCGGCTGCACGTCGACCTGTGCAGGCTCGCCAGCGCCATCTGTTGACGCTGCCCTGCCGCCGTACGGCCGTGAGCCGCGGCGCCTGATGAGCACCACCCCGCTGTACAGCGCTGCCGCGCGCCCACCGACCAGACACCTTCCGACAGGAGCCCTGAGCCATGGCCATCGAGGTCCGCATCCCGACCATCCTCCGCCAGTACACCGACGGCCAGAAGGCCGTGGAGGGCACCGGGGACACCCTCACCGAGCTCTTCGCCGACCTCGAGGCCCGGCACACGGGCATCCAGGCCCGCATCGTGGACGGCGGCGAACTGCGCCGCTTCGTCAACGTCTACCTGAACGACGAGGACGTCCGCTTCCTCGACGGCATCAACACCAAGCTCACCGACGGCGACAGCATCACGATCCTGCCGGCCGTGGCCGGCGGCATGGTCTAAGGCCCGCTGCCCCCATGCGTTACGACTCCCCGCTGGCCGCGGTGGGCAACACCCCTCTGGTGCGCCTGCCGCGGCTCTCGCCGTCCGCCGACGTCCGCATCTGGGCGAAGCTCGAGGACCGCAACCCGACCGGCTCGGTCAAGGACCGCCCCGCCCTGCACATGATCGAGCAGGCCGAGAAGGACGGCCGCCTGACCCCGGGCTGCACGATCCTCGAACCGACCAGCGGCAACACCGGCATCTCCCTCGCCATGGCCGCCAAGCTCAAGGGCTACCGCATGGTGTGCGTGATGCCCGAGAACACCTCGCAGGAACGCCGTGAACTGCTCGGCATGTGGGGCGCCGAGATCATCCCGTCGCCCGCCGCGGGCGGCTCCAACACCGCCGTACGGGTCGCCAAGGAGCTCTCCGCCGAGCACCCCGACTGGGTGATGCTCTACCAGTACGGCAACCCGGACAACGCCGGCGCCCACTATGCGACGACGGGCCCGGAGATCCTGGCGGACCTCCCCTCGGTCACCCACTTCGTCGCGGGCCTCGGCACCACCGGCACCCTGATGGGCGTCGGCCGCTTCCTCCGCGAGAACAAGCCGGACGTCAAGATCGTCGCCGCCGAGCCGCGCTACGACGACCTGGTCTACGGCCTGCGCAACCTCGACGAAGGCTTCGTACCCGAGCTGTACGACGCCTCCGTCCTCACCACCCGCTTCTCCGTCGGCTCCGCCGACGCGGTCACCCGCACCCGCGAGCTCCTCCAGCAAGAGGGCATCTTCGCGGGCGTCTCCACCGGCGCCGCCCTGCACGCGGCGATCGGCGTCGGCAACAAGGCCGTCAAGGCGGGCGAGAGCGCGGACATCGTGTTCGTCGTCGCCGACGGCGGCTGGAAGTACCTGTCCACGGGTGTCTACACGGCCGCCACCACGGAAGAGGCCATCGAGACCCTCCAGGGCCAGCTCTGGGCGTGAGCCCCTTATGATGCGCAGCCCTCAGGTAGCCAGGTGACGGACCTGGTCCCACAGGACCGGGTCCACCACCCCCACCCTCCGCCGGAACTCCCACACCGGCACCTCGCGCAGCTCCTCCGTCTCCAGGAAGCTCGCGCGCCCGTGGGCATCACCCACGGCACCCGGCGGCAACGGGATCACCCCGCCCCGCTCGTCGTGGTACTTGCTGGTGATCTTCGCGACGGTCGCCCGCTCACCGTGCACCACCAGCACCAGACAGGGCCGGTCCTTGCCCCCCGGCCCGTCCTCGTACGGCACGTTCGCCCACCAGATCTCCGCAGGCCGCGGCCGTGTCCCGCCCCGCCCGGCCGGCCCCGTCGGACGCCCCGGCGGCCGGGTCCGCCGCCCCGCGGGACGCCGGCCGCGCCCCCAGCCGTCGACGAGCGTGGCGACCACCGCGAGCAGGACCAGCGCCGCGAGCGCCAGCCACCAGGACGTATCCATGGCCATGACGTTACCGGCGCGCCATCACCCCGCGCGCCCTTCCTCGCGCCGCACGCGCCCCCGGTCCAGCCGAACCGGTGACACCACAGGTGAGTTCGCCCACAACAGCCCCTGGTGGAGGAGCGACCGCGAGTTTTGCGCCTTACGCTCGACAAACCGCACGACCCCCGTCTCCTTCCCAGAAAAGTTCCCGCCAGCGGAGGTTTCTGCTTTATGAAGCTCACCGTCGTCGGCTGCTCGGGGTCGTTCCCGTCCGCGGAATCGGCCTGCTCGAGCTACCTCGTCGAGGCCGACGGCTTCCGGCTGCTTCTCGACATGGGCAACGGCGCCCTTGGCGAGCTGCAGCGCCACTGCGGTCTCTACGACCTCGACGCGATCTTCCTCAGCCACCTGCACGCCGACCACTGCATCGACATGTGCGCGTACTTCGTCGCGCGCTACTACCGCCACGACGGCGGCCGCTGCGACCCGATCCCGGTCTACGGCCCCGAGGGCACCGAGCACCGCCTCACCACGGCCTACGCGGACACTCCCACCGCCTCCTCCATGAGCGAGGTCTTCGACTTCCACACGGTCAAGCCGTCCACCTTCGACCTCGGCCCGTTCACGGTCCACACCGAACGCGTGGCCCACCCCGTCGAGGCGTACGGCATCCGCGTCGAGCACGCCGGCAAGTCCCTGACGTACTCCGGCGACACCGGCATCAGCCCCGCCCTGGACGAACTCGCCCGCGACACCGACCTCTTCCTGTGCGAAGCCGCCTTCACGTACGGCAAGGAGAGCATCCCCGACCTGCACCTCAACGGCCGCGAGGCGGGCGAGACAGCGAGCCGGGCAAGAGCCCGCCGCCTGGTCCTCACCCACATCCCCCCGTGGACCGACCCCCAGATCAACCTGGCCGACGCCCGCGCGGCGTACGACGGTCCGGTGGAACTGGCGGCGCCGAGGAAGTCGTACGAGATCTGAAGCTTCGTAGGTGCGTGTACGTGCACGAGGGCCCCGGAACCTGTTCGGATCCGGGGCCCTCGTCATGCCGTACGCCTGCTACGGCCGCGGCTCTCACGCCTTGGTGAGGTCCTCGACCTCCTCCTCGGGCTCACGGCCCGGGGTGGGGAGGTCGAACTTGGTGATGGCGAAGCGGAAGACGACGTAGTAGATAGCGCCGAAGACCAGGCCGATCGGGATGATCAGCCAGGGCTTGGTGGCCAGGTTCCAGTTCAGCCCGTAGTCGATGGCGCCTGCGGAGAAGGTGAAGCCCGCGTGGACGCCGAGTGCCCAGGTGACCGCCATGGACAGGGCCGTCAGGACCGCGTGGATCGCGTACAGCACCGGGGCGATGAACATGAACGAGAACTCGATCGGCTCGGTCACACCGGTCATGAAGGAGGTCAGCGCGAGCGACATCATCATGCCCATCACGGCCTTGCGGCGCTCGGGGCGGGCGGAGTGGGCGATTGCGAGCGCGGCAGCCGGCAGACCGAACATCATGATCGGGAAGAAGCCGGTCATGAACAGGCCGGCGGACGGGTCACCGGCGAAGAAGCGGTTCAGGTCGCCGTGGACGATCTCGCCCGCCGCGTCCTTGAAGTCACCGATCTGGAACCAGGAGACGGTGTTGACGAACTGGTGCATGCCGATGGGGATCAGCGCGCGGTTGATGAGACCGAACAGAGCGGCGCCGAAGGCGCCGAGGCCGGTCATCCACTCGCCGAAGTCGGCGATGACCTCACCGATCGGCTCCCACACCAGGCCGAAGAAGACGCCCATGACGGTGCCCACGAGGGCCATGATGATCGGCACCAGCCGACGGCCGTTGAAGAAGCCGAGCCAGTCCACCAGCCTGGTGCGGTGGAAGCGCTGCCACAGCACGGCGGACAGCAGACCCATGATGATGCCGCCGAGGACACCGGGGTTGTTGTAGGTCGCGGCTATGTCCGCGCCGGCCTGCACCTTGGCCTCGGTGACCGGGAAGGCCTTCAGGACGTTGCTGTAGACCAGGAAACCGACCAGAGCGGCCAGCGCGGTCGAGCCGTCGGACTTCTTGGCGAAACCGATCGCGACACCGATACAGAACAGCAGCGGCAGGTTGTCGAAGAGGGCGCCACCGGCGGTGGCGAACACGGCCGCGACCTTGTCCCAGCCGAGGCCGTCCTTGCCGAAAACGTCGGGCTGGCCGAAACGCAGCAGCAGACCCGCAGCCGGCAACACGGCAATAGGGAGCTGTAGGCTGCGGCCGACCTTCTGCAGGCCCTGGAACAGGCCGGATCCCCGCTTCTTCGCGGGTGGCGCCGTGGCGGTGGCGGAACTCATACTTCCTCCATCGGGTGGTGGTCTACACCACTCAGTGGTGTAGACCTGTTGTAGCACGATGAAGGACGCATAAGGAACCCACGATTCCCGTGACGGGAAAGCCACGGTGGGTCACCACCACAACCGGTTCGGACCAGGGAGAGAGAACATGGCCAGTAAGGCTGAGAAGATCGTTGCCGGGCTCGGCGGCATCGACAACATCGAAGAGATCGAAGGCTGCATCACCCGCCTCCGGACCGAAGTCATCGACGCGAGCAAGGTCGACGAAGCCGCCCTGAAGGCCGCCGGCGCCCACGGCGTCGTCAAGATGGGCACCGCCATCCAGGTCGTCATCGGCACCGACGCCGACCCCATCGCCGCGGAGATCGAAGACCTGATGTGAACCCGCGCGCCCGCAAAGGCCGCGCGCTCACTCGACAGGGGCCCATTCCCACCGCGGGAGGGGCCCCTTCCACATGTACGGCTAGGCTCAAGGCCATGTCTCGAATCGACGGCCGCACCCCCGAACAACTCCGCCCGGTCACCATCGAACGCGGCTGGAGCAAGCACGCCGAGGGCTCCGTCCTCGTCTCCTTCGGCGACACGAAGGTCTTCTGCACCGCCTCCGTCACCGAAGGCGTCCCCCGCTGGCGCAAGGGCAGCGGCGAGGGCTGGGTCACCGCCGAGTACTCGATGCTCCCCCGCGCCACCAACACCCGCGGCGACCGCGAATCCGTCCGCGGCAAGATCGGCGGCCGCACCCACGAGATCAGCCGCCTCATCGGCCGCTCCCTGCGCGCGGTCATCGACTACAAGGCCCTCGGCGAGAACACCATCGTCCTCGACTGCGACGTCCTGCAGGCGGACGGCGGCACCCGCACGGCAGCGATCACCGGCGCCTACGTGGCGCTCGCCGACGCCATCACCTGGGCCCAGGGCAAAAAGCTCATCAAAGCCGGCCGCCAGCCCCTGACCGGCACGGTCAGCGCGGTCTCGGTCGGCATCGTAGGAGGAGTCCCGCTCCTGGACCTCTGCTACGAGGAGGACGTCCGCGCCGAGACCGACATGAACGTCGTCTGCACCGGCGACGGACGCTTCGTCGAGGTCCAGGGCACCGCCGAAGCCGAACCCTTCGCCCGCGACGAACTCAACGCCCTCCTCGACCTCGCCGTCGCCGGCTGCACCGACCTGGCGGCCTTGCAGGGCAAGGCACTTGATACGGTCCTCGAAAAGTAAAGGACGCACCAAGAAGGACGGCCGCCAGGCGCAACCCCGCCGACCGTCCTCGCGTCACTACGGGTACGGGCGTACGGCTCACCGCTGTGCGCCCGGCCATCATGAGGGCCGACCGGGACACGACCTGGGGCCCTGCCAACGGGAGGGAACAGATCCATGGCCGCGAGCCGACGCCGCCCAAGTCGCCGAATCGCCATCGTTGCCGCGGTGGCCGCCGTCGGACTGACGGCCGGCCTCACCACCGGCTGCGACGCCGTGAGCAAGGCAATGGACTGCGTCCAGACCGCCGACGCCATCGCCGACAGCGTCACCGACCTCCAGCAGGCCGTGGAGAACGCGTCGAACGACCCGACGCAGCTGGAGGAGTCCCTCGACTCCATCGACAAGAACCTCGACGAAATAGGCGACAAGACCGACAACGCCGACGTCAACAAGGCCGTCAACGACCTGAACCAGGCCGTCACCAACGTCCGCACCTCCGTCGAGAACGGCGACAACACCCCCGACCTCAGCCCGATCACGGACGCGGCGGGCGAACTGACGAAGGTCTGCACCCCGTAGGTCACCCGGGAAACCGGGAAGCAGCGAGGGCCATGGGGCCGGGATACTGAACCCCATGACCCGCCTGATCCTCGCCACCCGCAACGCCGGAAAAATCACCGAACTCCGCACGATCCTCGCCGACGCCGGCCTACCTCACGACCTCGTGGGCGCCGACGCCTACCCCGACGTCCCCGACGTCAAGGAAACAGGCGTCACCTTCGCGGAGAACGCCCTGCTCAAGGCCCACGCCCTTGCCCAGGCGACAGGCCTGCCCGCCGTGGCCGACGACTCCGGCCTCTGCGTGGACGTCCTCAACGGCGCCCCCGGCATCTTCTCCGCCCGCTGGGCGGGCCGCCACGGCGACGACAAGGCCAACCTGGAGCTGTTGCTGGCCCAGCTGTCCGACATCGCCGACGAGCATCGAGGCGCGCATTTCGCCTGCGCGGCGGCGCTGGCGTTGCCGGACGGCACGGAGCGGGTGGTTGAGGGGCAGCTGCGGGGGGTGCTGCGACACGCTCCGGTCGGCACGAACGGCTTCGGCTACGACCCGATCCTCCAGCCGGAGGGCGAGACGCGGACGTGCGCCGAACTGAGCGCGGAGGAGAAGAACGCGATCAGCCATCGGGGGGAGGCGTTCCGGGCGTTGGTGCCGGTGGTCCGGGAGTTGTTGGGGTGAGGAGTGCCTACCAGCAAGGTCCGGATTGCGGAAGTCGCAAGCCGGACCTTGCAAGTGAAGGTGAGTGCGGCCTGAGGGATTCGAACCCTCACGGGATTGCTCCCATCGCGCCCTAAACGCGAGGCGTCTGCCGTTCCGCCAAGGCCGCTAGCCGCCCGTCGTCGAGCATGACGGGCGGCTGCAAGTGTACGGGGATGCACAGCTATCCGGCGAGCGGCGTTCTCTCTTTCTGTCGGCACCACGTCTCTGTCAGCGCATGGCAGTTAGGGCACAGGTATCGCAGATTCTCGCGACGGTTGTCGCGCCACTCCCCGTTGACATGGTCGATCTGCAAAGTGATCGGCTGGCCAAGCCACTCGCCCGTGTTGCCGCAGGTTTCACATGCGTAGGGCACTCCGATCTCGGTCAGTGCACGGTGGAGTTGAGCCCTGTTGGTCCGCCCGGCGTGATCGGGGAGTACGACGAGAACTCGGTAGGCGGTGGGTGCGGGTGCCTGACGTTCCGGCCGCCCCCATGCCCTGCGTGTGAAGTGGCTCGTGTCGAGGCCGAGTCGAGCCGCCGCTCGCCGGACCCGCCGGTGATTCGTGTCGTTGACGTCCAGGTCGAGACCGCGCATCACATCGGCGTAGCTGGTGGAGTGCTGCACGAGGTCACGGAGCCTGCCATCGGGAATCGGTACACGTCGGTGTGAGAAGTGTTCGGTGTCGATGCGCCGGGCGCGCAGCATGCGGTGCAGGGTCGCACGAGACCGACTGTCGTCCGGCACGCCCAGGGCGCGAGCCACGCCGCGCACGCTGGTGGCACCTGCCGCCGCCGCTCTCAGTTCCTCGAGAGTGAAGGGCAAGTCCAGTTCGGCGCGATTCAGGCCAGGGAAGTGGCTGATGTCGATGCCTGCGGCGCTGATGCGACGCCTAATGTGGGAAAGGGTTCCGGTAGCCGGGGTGGCACCCAGCTTGAGTGCTACTTCACGTAGCGACGACGACGAAGTAGCAGCTTCTGCGATGGCGGCGTCCGGGTACTTGCGCCAAGGGCTGCGCTTGACGAAGTGGCTCGTGTCGAGCCCGTGCTCCGCAACCTTCTCCTGCAGTACACGCCGCTGTCCTCCGCTCGTCCTGAGGCCGAGCCGTCGCATGAGATCGGTCCAGTTGCGGGCCTCGGCTACGGCTGATGCGAGCTGTTCCTTGCCGTATGGGTTCTGCACGTCCACTACCCCCTCGTGTCGGCCACACGTTCGTGACCTGCACGGAGTAACGAACCGGTTATCGGACAGTCACGCTCTGTCTGCTGATATGCTGTGGATCACAGTGAGGCCTTCCGGGTAGGACGCTTGTCCGTTCGGGAGGCTTTTTTCATGACCATGACCTCAGAACTGATCGTCCGACCAGCAACCCCCGCCGATCGCCCCGCCGTCGAACGCCTCTGGCTTCTCTTCCGGCATGACCTGTCCGAGTTCGGGGGGCAACTGCCCAACCCCGACGGGACGTTCCGTAGTGAGCGGTTGGAGGCTGCGTTTTCCGGTGACGTCGACTGGGCGCCGTATCTCTTCGCTCTCGGCGAGCATCCCGTCGGGTTCGCGTTCGTGCGGGGGCTCAGCAGTCCGACCCGGGTGCTCAACAGTTTCTTTGTCGTGCGGGCGGCGCGGAGGAGTGGGGTGGGGCTTCGGGGCATACGGGAGGTGGTTGCCCGGCATCCGGGGGAGTGGGAGATTCCCTTTCAGGACGTGAACACCGGTGCCGTGCGGTTCTGGCGGCGGGTGGCCGTCGAGCTTGCCGGGGATGCGTGGAGCGAGGAGGCCAGGCCGGTGCCCGAGCGGCCCGACCTGACTCCCGACGTGTGGATCTCGTTCAGATACCCAAGTCCTTGATGATCTTCGCCACGTGGCCCGTCGCGCGGACGTTGTACAGGGCGCGGTCGACCTTGCCGTCCTCGTCCACGACGATCGTGGAGCGGATGACGCCCATGTAGGTCTTGCCGTAGTTCTTCTTCTCGCCGTAGGCGGCGTAGGCCTCGGTGACGGTTTTGTCGGGGTCGGCGAGGAGGGTGATCTTCAGGGATTCCTTCTCGCGGAACTTGGCCAGCTTCTCCGGCTTGTCGGGGGAGATGCCGATGACGTCGTAGCCCGCGCCGGCCAGCAGCTCGAGGTTGTCCGTGAAGTCGCACGCCTGCTTGGTGCAGCCGGGGGTGAGGGCCGCGGGGTAGAAGTAGACGATGACCTTGCGGCCCTTGTGGTCGGACAGGGACACCGGGTTGCCGTCGGCGTCGGGGAGGGTGAAGGCGGGGGCCACGTCCCCGGGCTGGAGTCGCTCGCTCATCGGTCTAGCGTAACGGGGGGTCCTGAGGGCGCGATCCGGCGTCGAGCTGACAGACTGTCCAGAACAAGCATCAGCTGACTTCGGAGGCCGTACGGTGGCGGACACGTCGGACACGAGAACCCCGGCGCAGATCGAGGCGGACATCAAGCGCCGCCGCGAATTGCTGGCCGACACGCTCGACGAGATCGGGGTGCGGGTGCACCCGAAGACGATCGTGGGCGATGCGAAGGCCAAGGTCGCCTCCAATATCGATCACACCCTCGGGCGGGCCTACGTCGGGGTCAACAGGGTCGTGACGGACGTCAAGGCCCAGTTCGTCGACGAGGTGGGCGCGCCTCGGCTGGAGCGGGTCGTGCCGGTCGCGCTCGTGGTCGTCGGGGTTGTGGGGCTGCTCGCCCTGGGGACCCGGCGGCGCAGGGGCTGAGTGAGGGCTGACCCACCGGCCTCCGGGGTCGGCGAAGACAGGTAGGTTCGTGGCGTGAGCGCCAAGAAGAACGAGCACAGCATCCAGCACGACAAACTGCCCATCCGGATGCTGCACGACCGTGTACTCGTGCGGCAGGACGCCGGCGAGGGCGAGCGGCGTTCCGGTGGCGGGATTCTGATTCCGGCCACCGCGGCCGTCGGTCGTCGGCTGGCGTGGGCGGAGGTCGTCGCGGTGGGGCAGAACGTGCGGACGGTGGAGCCGGGTGACCGGGTGCTGTTCGATCCGGAGGACCGGGCCGAGGTGGAGGTGCGGGGCATCGCGTACGTGCTCATGCGTGAGCGTGATCTGCACGCGGTGGCCGCGGACCGGTTCGAGGGGTCCGAGGACTCGACCGGCCTGTATCTGTAGAACAAGCGGCCTGTATCCGGAGAGCAGCGGCAAAGGAAGAGGGGCTGGTGACCGTCGTCACCAGCCCCTTTTTGTGCGCGGTCACTGTCTCCTTGTGGTGAGTTGCGGGCCCACCCCGGTCGTCGCGCCGCCCGTCGTGCCTCCGGTGTCGCCGCCGGTCGTGTCGCCCGTGGTGCCGCCGGTGGCCGTGTCGCCGCCGTCGGTGTCTCCGGTGGTGCCGTCCGTCGTGCCGCCGTCGGTGGTGGTGTCGCCGCCGGTGGTGGTGGTGCCGGTGGTGCCGCCCGTGGTCGTGTCTCCGGTGGTGCCGTCGGTGGTGCCGGTGCTGGGGTCGCCGGTCTGTCCCTCCGTCTGGCCTTCGGTGTCCTGGCCGCCGGTGGTGTCTCCCGTCGTGCCGCCGGTGTTCTCGTCGGCCGTGCCGGGGTCGGTCGGGACGTCGGTGACGGGGGGCTGGACCACGTCGGCGCCCGGCTGGAGTTCGAGGTCGAAGTCCGTGACCGGCTCGTCCTTGAGGGCGTCCTTGGTGAACTGTGCCCAGATCTCGGTGGGCGCCCCGCCGCCGTTGATCCGCTGCAGGCCCATCGCGCCGTACAGGGACTTGTGCGCGGCCGTCACCGGGTCCTGGCCCATGACGGAGACGACGGTGGCGAGGTCGGGGGTGTAGCCGGCGAACCAGGCGGCGGTGTCTTCCTCGGCGGTGCCGGTCTTGCCCGCGGCGGGGCGGCCGGCGGCCTGGGCGGCGGTGGCGGTGCCGCCCTCGACGACGCTCTGCAGGATGGAGGTGGTGGTGTCGGCGGCTTCGCGGCTGACGGCTTGGCCGGTCTTCTTCGCCGGCAGCTCGATCGCGTTCGTGCCGTCCTTGGTGATCTTCTCGATCATCGTGTACGTGCCGTGCCGGCCGTGGTTGGCGAGGGTGGCGTAGGCCTCGGCCATGTCGAGGACGCTGGCGGTGGACGGGCCGAGCGCGATGGACGGGGACGCGGTCAGGTCGGGGGTGTTCGCGGGGATGCCGAGGTCGATCGCGGTCTGCTTGACCTTGTCGGAGCCGACGTCGACGGCCATCTGCGCGTACACCGAGTTGACGGACTTGTCGGTGGCCTCGCGGACGGTGATGTTGCCGTACGAGCCCTGGTCCTCGTTCTCGGGGGCGTAGGTGCCGCCGTCCCAGCCCACGATGGGCCGCTGGTTGGTGCCGTCGTAGATGGTGTTCGGGGTGATCGTGCGGCCGTCCTGCGTCACGGAGTCGTTCTGGACGGCGGCGGTGAACACGAACGGCTTGAAGGTGGAGCCGACCTGGAAGTCGCCGCGGGTGGCGTTGTTCGTGTACTGCTTCACGTAGTCGATGCCGCCGTACATGGCGACGACCTTGCCGGTCTTCGGGTCGACGGCGGCGCCGCCGGCGCGGACGTACGTGTCGACCTTGCGGTTCTTCTTGTCGAGCTTGTCCATCAGCTGGTCGTTGACGGCGTCGACGAAGGCGTTCTGCTTGGTCTTCTGCAGGGTGGTGGTGATGCGGTAGCCGCCGACGGCGAGCTGGTCCTTGTCGAGGATCTTGTTCTCGGTGAGGTAGTCCTTGATCGCGTCGACGATGTAGCCGCGCTGCCCTGACATGCCGGTGGAGACGGTGGCTTCCTTGGGCATGGGGAACTTCGTGCCGGCGCGGTCGGAGGCGCTGAGCCAGCCCTTGGTGACCATGCCGTCGAGGACGTAGTTCCAGCGGGCCTGGGCTGCGGCCTTGTTCTCGGGGTGGGCGACGACGTCGTACTCGCTGGGCGCGTTGAGCAGTGCGGCGAGGTAGGCGCCCTTGGCCGCGTCCAGGTCGGTGGCGTCGATGCCGTAGTAGGCCTGGGCGGCGGCCTGGATGCCGTAGGCGTTGCGGCCGAAGTAGCTGGTGTTGAGGTAGCCCTCGAGGATCTGGTCCTTGCTCTCGGTGCGGTCCAGCTTGATCGAGATGAAGAACTCCTTCACCTTGCGGGTGACGGTCTGTTCCTGGGCCAGGTAGTAGTTCTTGACGTACTGCTGGGTGATCGTGGAGCCGGACTG
This sequence comes from Streptomyces sp. NPDC006602, assembly GCF_042870385.1. Classification (NCBI taxonomy): domain Bacteria; kingdom Bacillati; phylum Actinomycetota; class Actinomycetes; order Kitasatosporales; family Streptomycetaceae; genus Streptomyces; species Streptomyces sp. NPDC006602. The sequence goes on from NZ_JBIAHG010000006.1 coordinate 135,193, forward strand.
CTTGCCCTTGCCGGTCGCGGTGTTCCATCCGGCGCGGAGCATCGCCTTGGGGTCGATGGCGGACTCGGAGTAGAAGTCGCGGTCCTCGGCGGCCAGGACGGAGTGCTGGGCGTCCTTGGAGATCTGGGCGAGGCTGACGTTCTCGCGGTTGACCTCGCCGTCGCGGGCGAGCTGGCTGCCGTCGGCGTAGAGGTAGACGTTGCTCTGCTTGGTGGCGAAGGCGTTGGCGGCCGGGATCTTGACCATGGAGTAGCCGAGGAAGAACAGGCCGGCCAGGAGCAGCACGCCGATGAGGAAGGTGCCGAGCACCATGCGCCAGGTGGGGATGATCCGCCGCCAGCCGGTGCGCTTGGGCCGCTTGGGCTTGGCCGGTGGTTCGGCGGCCGCTTCCGGCTCTCTCGGCGCCCAGCCCTGGGTCGGCTGCTGCGGCTGCGGCTCGTCGCTCATGTCGTGCACGGACTCCTGTTTCGCGTCTTACGTTCCCGTACGTCTAGTACGCCTTGTGCGCCCCCAGTTGAAGACTCTCGCACCACGCGTTCCGTTCCCGGCAATCGGCACGCGCTTGCCCGGAAAATGCGTGGCGTGGCCCACAGCCTGCGGACTAGGCTCCTGCGCTTCGGTGCCGAGCGGGGTCGGTCGGACGAGGAGGGCGGTGTGCCGTGGATACGGCGCGGTTGTACGCGGCGGTCGCGGCGGGGTGTTTTCGACGGTACGCGACGTATCGGGTGGCGACGGCGGCGGGGGTGTTCACCAACACCGTCTTCGGGCTGATCCTGGTCTACACGTATCTGGCGCTGTGGGACGAGCGGCCGCATCTCGGGGGGTACGACCAGGCGCAGGCGGTCACCTATGTGTGGGTGGGGCAGGCGCTGCTGTCGACGCTGGCGATCGGGGGTGGCGGGGTCGAGGACGAGCTGATGGAGCGCATCCGGACGGGCGACATCGCGATCGACCTCTACCGGCCGGCGGATCTCCAACTGTGGTGGCTGGCCGCGGACCTGGGGCGGGCGCTGTTCCAGTTGGTGGGGCGGGGAGTGGTGCCGTTCGTGTTCGGGGTGCTGGTCTTCCCGGCGGCGGTGCCCGGTGACGTGTCGACGTGGTGTGCCTTCCTGTTCGCGGTGCTGCTGGCGATGGTGGTGGGGTACGGCATCCGGTTCCTGGTGGCGTTGAGTGCGTTCTGGCTGCTGGACGGGACGGGTGTGGTGCAGATGGCGTGGCTCGTCGGGTTCTTCTGTTCGGGGATGCTCTTTCCGCTGAACGTCTTCCCGGGGGCGCTCGGCGAGGTCGTCCGGGCTCTGCCCTGGTCGTCGCTGTTGCAGGCGCCCGCGGACGTGCTGCTGGGGGAGGCGGATCCGTGGGGGACGTATCTCTTCCAGGCCGGCTGGGCGGTGGCGTTGCTGGCCGTGGGGCGGATGGTGCAGGTCATGGCGACGCGGCGGGTGGTGGTTCAGGGTGGCTGAGGACGGGTGGCGGGCGGACGCGGTCCCGATGGGCCGGCTCGCGGAGGGTGTGCGGACGTACTGTCTGATCGCGGCGATGTGGATTCGCTCCACGATGGCCTACCGGGCCTCCTTCATCATGACCACGGTCGGTAACTTCGCGGCGACCGCGCTCGACTTCGTCGCGATCCTGCTGATGTTCTCGCAGGTGGACGCCCTCGGCGGCTATCCGCTGCCCGAGGTCGCCTTCCTGTACGGCCTGTCCTCGGTGTCCTTCGGGCTCGCCGACCTGGCGATCGGTTCGATGGACCGGCTGGGCCGGCGGGTGCGTGACGGCACGCTCGACACGCTGCTCGTGCGGCCGGTGCCGGTGCTGGCGCAGGTGGCCGCCGACCGGTTCGGGTTGCGGCGGCTCGGCCGGGTGACTCAGGGGGCGCTGGTGCTGGGTTATGCGCTGATCGAGGTGGACCTGCAGTGGACGCCGCTCAAGCTGGTGTTGATGCCGGTGATGGTGCTGGGCGGCGCCGGGATCTTCTGCGCTGTGTTCGTCGGGGGTGCGGCCTTCCAGTTCGTGGCGCAGGACGCCTCCGAGGTGCAGAACGCGTTCACGTACGGCGGTACGACGCTGTTGCAGTATCCGCCCACCATCTTCGCGAAGGACCTGGTGCGGGGGGTGACCTTCGTGCTGCCGCTCGCCTTCGTCAACTGGGTGCCCGCCGCCTATGTGTTGGGGCGGCCGCTGCCGCTCGGGCTGCCGCAGTGGACGGCGTTCGCGTCGCCGCTGGTGGCGGGGGTGTGCTGTGCGCTGGCGGGTGTGGTGTGGCGGGCGGGGCTTCGGTCGTATCGGAGTACGGGGAGCTAGAAGGTTCGGGGAGCCAGAAAGTCGTAGCGGAGTACAGGGAGCTGGAAATCGGAGTGCAGGGAGCTGGAAGTGGACCGTGCGTTCATCGAACTGGACCGCGTCGAGAAGGTCTTCGACGTGCGGAAGAAGACCGGCTTCCTGAAGCGGGAGCGGCGTGAGGTGCGGGCGGTCGACTCGATCTCGTTCACCGTGCCGCGTGGCGAGATGGTCGGTTACATCGGTCCGAACGGTGCCGGGAAGTCGACGACGATCAAGATGCTCACCGGCATCCTGACGCCGAGCGGTGGTCGGCTGCGGGTCGCGGGCATCGACCCGTCCCGGGAGCGGGCGCGGCTGGCGCATCGGATCGGGGTGGTGTTCGGGCAGCGTACGACGCTGTGGTGGGACCTTCCGCTGATCGACTCCTACCGGCTGATGCACCGCATGTACCGCATCCCGGACGGCCGTTACCGCGAGAATCTCGACCGTCTCGTCGAACTCCTCGAACTCGGCGAGCTGTTGGACGTGCCGGTGCGGCAGCTCTCGCTCGGTCAGCGGATGCGCGGGGACATCGCGGCGGCGCTGCTGCACGATCCGGAGGTGCTGTACCTCGACGAGCCGACGATCGGGCTCGACGTCGTGTCGAAGGCCAAGGTGCGGGAGTTCCTACGGGAGTTGAACACCGAGAACGGCACGACGGTGCTGCTGACCACGCACGACCTGCAGGACATCGAGCAGTTGTGCTCGCGGGTGATGGTCATCGACCACGGGCGTCTGGTGTACGACGGTCCGCTCACCGGTCTGCACGAGGCGGGGGAGAGCGAGCGGATCCTGGTGGTCGACCTGGAGCGCGAACTGCCGCCGATCGAGGCGCCGCCGCCCGCGCGGGTGGTGAAGGTGGACGGGCCCCGGCAGTGGCTGGCGTTCCCGGCGGCGGCGTCGGCGGCGCCGCTGGTGGCGCGGATCGCGGCGGAGTATCCGCTGGTGGACCTGTCCGTGCGGGAGCCGGACATCGAGGCGGTGATCGCGAAGATGTACGTGGAGCGGGCGGCGACGGCATAGCGACCGCACAGCGGCTGCCGTAGTGCCGGTGGCCAGGAACTCGTAGGCTGGCGGGTATGACCGAGGATGCCCCGGAGCTGCGCGCCTCCGACGCCGATCGTGAACGAGTCGCCGAGGTCCTGCGGGACGCCCTCGCGGAGGGGCGCCTCGACATGGAGGAGTTCGAGGAACGGCTGGACGCGACGTACCAGGCGCGTACGTACGGCGAACTCGCGCCGATCACCCGTGACCTGCCGTCCGGCGCGGGCGCCGCGCCCGCTCCTGGGATATCGATGAGCAAGGAGCCCGCGCAGGGCGGGAGTTGGGCGGGGCGGATCGTCGGCGGCGAGGGGTCGTCGACGTGGGCCGTGGCCGTCATGTCGGGCTTCCAGCGCAAGGGGCGCTGGACGGTGCCGAAGCGGTTCAACTGCTTCGCCTTCTGGGGCGGCGGCGAGATCGATCTGCGTGAGGCGAACTTCGCGGCCGGCGAGGTCGAGATCAACTGCGTCGCCATCATGGGCGGGATGCAGGTGGTCGTGCCGCCCGGCGTCGAGGTCGTCGTGCGCGGCATCGGCATCATGGGCGGCTTCGACCAGCGCGAGGAGGGTGTGCCGGGCGACCCGGACGCCCCGCGCGTGATCGTGACGGGCTTCGCCTTCTGGGGCGGCGTCGGCGTGGAGCGCAAGCTCACGCGGGCCGAGCGGCAACGCCAGAGGGAGGAGCGCCACCAGGAGAAGCTGGACCGCAAGGCGACGCGGCGGGAGTTGGACGAGTCCTACCGGGACGACGTCCACGACGCCCACCGCAGGATGCTCGAAGGCCACCACGACCTGCTGCGTGACCGCAGCCGTGAGCGCCGTGAGCGCCGCCAGGAACGGGACCGCCGCAGGCACCGAGAGCACTGACGCCTACGCCCACCCTCAGGGGCGCGGGGAACTGCGCGACCAGCCCCCGCCCACCCGCACCCGGCACACGCCCGAAACCAGCCCCTTCAGTGCCCGGACCACCACCGCCTGCCGGGCCCGGGCCCCTCGACCCGGGTGAGTGGATGCCCTTCAGGGGCGCGGGGAACTGCGCGACCAGCCCCCACGCCCCCGCACCCGGCGCACGGCCGAAACCAGCCCCCTCAGCGCCCGGATCCCCGGTCCGGTCCGGTGTCACAGTTTCGCCGGTGCCGCGCCGTTCAGGTCGGTCAGGTCGAAGGTCGCGGCCATCCGTTCGTAGCCCTTGTCGCTGGGGTGGAGGTGGTCGCCCGAGTCGTAGTAGGAGCGGAACTTGCGCGGGTTGTAGGGGTCACGGACGGCCTTGTCGAAGTCGACGACGGCGTCGTAGACCTTGCCCGCGCGGATCTCCGCGTTGATCTGCCGGCGTACGGTCTCGCGGGCGTCGGTGTAGCCGCGGTGGCCGCCGAAGGGCATCAGGGTGGCGCCGATGACCTTGATGCTGCGGGCGTGGGCCTGGCCGACCATGGCGCGCAGGCCGTCGAGGATCGCGTCGGGGTCGGCCAGCCGAGGGTTGCGCAGGATGTCGTTGATGCCGAGGTCGATGACGACGATCTTGACGTTCGGACGGCCGAGGACGTCCCGGGCGAAGCGGTCGACGCCGGCCTGGTTCTCGGCGATGGGGGTCCCGCCGCTCGAGGGAAGCCGGGAGTGGGGGAGGCCGAGGCCGTCGGCGAGGACCTGGTTGCCGCCGATGCCCTGGTTGACGACGCTGTAGCGGGGCACGTCCCGGCCCGCCTCGATCGCCGCGCGCAGCCGCTGCGCGAGGAGGTCGGTCCAGCGGTGGTTGGCGTTCTTGGTGGAACCAACGCCGTCGGTGAGCGAGTCGCCGAAGGCGACGACGGTGCCCTCGGCCTCGTCGCTCAGCACGTCCACCGCGGTGAGGTAACGCCAGTACTCGGTCTGCTCGGTGTACGCGGCCCCGGTGACGTCCTTGGTGGCGTCGCCGACGGCGGCGTAGGAGATCTGGCGGGCGCGCGGGTGGTAGGTGACCGGGCCGGAGAGGGCGGGGGAGTAGGTGGTGACCAGGACGTCGCTGCCCGCCGGGATACGCAGGGCGACGGCGTCGCTGAGCACCTGCTGTCCGGCCGGGACGACGGCGAGGGTGTTGCCGCCGAAGGTCAGGCGCCGCATGGTCTGAGCGGCCGCCTCGGCGGTTTTGCGGCCGGCCGCGAGGGCGATCGACGCGTGTGTGATGGTCAGCGGCGACTGGCCGTAGAGATTGGACAGGGTGATGCGGGCACTCGTACCGCCGATGCTCGCGTGGACGACGTTGCGCACCGAGCGGCCCGCCATGCCGTCGGTCTCGGTGCCGGGTTCGCCGCCGACGGGGGAGGCGGACCAGGTGCCGACCCAGACGCCGGTGGAGGCGGGGGCGGCGGAGTTGTGGGGGGCGCGGGGGCCGGCCAGCGTGGTCCGGTCGTTCGTGCCGGCGTCGGTCGCCACTCCGACATAGATGGCGGCGGACAGGGCCACGATCATGGAGAGGATCGCGGCGAGCAGGGCGTATCCATGACGCCGGGTCATGCGGTGTTGTTCTCCTCGGGCGATGGGAGCCCGAGGCTCCGATCTGATGAGCCCATGATGATCCATGGGTCGGGGAAGACCGGCAGGACCTCACCGCGTTCCCCCGACCGGACAGACGCCGGGAACTCTCGTTCCGTTCCAGGAGTCGGTCAGGAAGGGACAATGTGTGAGGGATCACCGAACGGGTGGAGCGGATGGAACGTACGGAAACGGGATCAATCGGTGCCGAAGGGCAGCATGCCCGGCCCGGCGGCTTCACGAACCGCGCCATGAACACGTTCAGCGAGGCCGACAAGGAGAAACAACGCGGCGTACGCCGGATGAAGCTCACCGCGACCGGCATGCTGCTGTTCGTCGCGGTCGTCTACGTCCTCGCCGAAACGGCGTCCCACCAGGGCGCCAGCGCCTGGGCGGGCTATGTCGCCGCGGCCGCCGAGGCCGGCATGGTCGGTGCGATGGCCGACTGGTTCGCGGTCACCGCCCTCTTCCGGCACCCGCTCGGCCTGCCCATCCCGCACACCGCGATCATCCCCACCAAGAAGGACCAGCTGGGGGTGTCGCTGGGCGAATTCGTCGGGGAGAACTTCCTCTCCGAGGACGTCGTACGACAACGGCTGCGGGCCGTCGGCATAGGAAGCCGGCTCGGCGCGTGGCTGGCGGACCCCGAGCACGCCGACCGGGTGACCGCCGAGCTGTCGGCCGCGCTCAGGGGCGCGCTGACCGTGCTCCGCGACTCGGACGTCCAGGCGGTGGTCGGCGAGGCGATCACCAGAAGGGCCGACGCGCAGGAGATCGCGCCCGGCGTGGGCAAGATGCTGGAGAAGATCGTCGCGGACGGCGGGCATCGTCGTGCCGTCGACCTGGTCGTCGCCCGCGCGCACGACTGGCTGGTCCTGCACAGCGACTCCGTGATGGACGCCGTACAGGGCGGGGCGCCCGGCTGGACGCCGAGGTTCGTCGACAAGAAGGTCGGCGAACGCGTCTACAAGGAGCTGCTGCGCTTCTGCGCGGAGATGCGGGACATGCCTTCCCACCCCGCCCGCGGCGCCCTCGACCGCTTCCTCACCGACTTCGCCTCCGACCTCCAGTCCGACACCGACACGCGCACGCGTGTCGAGCGGCTCAAGGGCGAGGTGCTGGGCCGTGGCGAGGTCCAGGACCTGATCGCCTCCGCCTGGACCGCCGTACGCTCCATGATCGTCTCGGCCGCCGAGGACGAGCGCAGCGAGCTGCGGCTGCGCGTCCGCGCCTCCCTGCTGTCCCTGGGCGCGCGGATGGCCGTCGACCCGAAGGTGCAGGCCAAGGTGAACGGCTGGGTGGAGGGCGCGGCGGTGTACGTCGTCACCACCTACCGCAAGGAGATCACCTCCCTGATCACCGACACCGTGGCCGGCTGGGACGCCGAGCACACGACGAAGAAGATCGAGGCGAACATCGGCCGTGACCTGCAGTTCATCCGGATCAACGGCACGGTGGTCGGTTCGCTGGTGGGGTTGTTGATCTACGTGGTGTCGCGGGCGCTGGGGGCGTAGCGCGGGCGTAGCCCCCTTCGTCCAGGGCACCCGATCCGGGTTCTCGCTCAACGAGGAGGGAGCCCATGACCACCGCGCAGGCCGAGACAGGCCGAACCGTGACGACCGACATCCCCGCCCGCCTCGACCGCCTCCCGTGGTCACGCTGGCACTGGACGATCGTCATCGGACTCGGCACCGTGTGGATCCTCGACGGCCTCGAAGTCACCGTCGTCGGCAACATCGCGGGCCGCCTGTCCGAACCCGGCAGCGGACTGCCGATCAGCTCCGGCCAGGTGACCGGCATCGCCGCCGCGCTTTACGTGGCCGGCGCCTGCTTAGGTGCCCTCTTCTGGGGCCGCCTGACGGACATCTGGGGCCGCAAAAAGCTCTTCATGATCACCCTGGCGGTGTATCTCGCGGCGACCGCGCTCACCTCGATCGCCTTCGACACCTGGTGGTTCTTCGCCTTCCGCTTCCTGACCGGTTTCGGCATCGGCGGCGAGTACGCGGCCATCAACTCCGCGATCGACGAACTGATCCCCAAGGAGTACCGCGGCCGCGTCGACCTGATGATCAACGGCAGCTTCTGGCTGGGCGCGGTCGGCGGCTCGCTGCTGTCGATCGTCGCGCTGAACACCGACATCTTCCCGGCGAACGTCGGCTGGCGGCTGACCTTCGCCCTGGGCGCCGTCCTCGCCCTGGTGATCCTCCTCGTACGACGTCATGTCCCGGAGAGCCCACGCTGGCTGCTGATCCACGGCAGGGACGAGGAGGCGGAACGGATCGTCTCCTCCATAGAGGAGCGGGTCGCGGTGGAGAAGGGCGAGCCGCTGGCGAGGCCCGAGGGTGAGATCACCATCCACCAGCGCCGCAGCGTCACCTTCCTGGAGATCGGCCGCACGGTCTTCTCCGACTACCGCAGGCGGGCGGTCCTCGGCTTCTCCCTCTTCATCGGCCAGGCCTTCCTCTACAACGCGATCACCTTCGGCTTCGGCGCGATCCTGACGGCGTTCTACGACGTCCCGACCGGCGACACCGGCTACTACTTCGCCGTCATCGCCGTCGGCAACTTCTGCGGCCCGCTGCTGCTGGGCAAGCTGTTCGACACGATCGGCCGCAAGGTGATGATCTCGTCGACCTACCTGCTCTCGGGCCTCCTGCTCTTCGGCACCGCCTGGCTCTTCGACCGCGGGTCCCTCAGCGCGTCCACGCTGACCGCCTGCTGGTGCGCGGTGCTGTTCTTCGCCTCCGCGGGCGCGTCGAGCGCCTACCTGACGGTCTCCGAGGTCTTCCCGATGGAGACCCGCGCCATGTCCATCGCCTTCTTCTACGCCCTCGGCACCGCCGCCGGCGGCATCAGCGGCCCCATCCTCTTCGCCGACCTCACCGGCACCGGCAAGGTCGGCGACACGGTCCTCGCCTTCCAGATCGGCGCGGCCCTGATGTGCGCGGCCGGCCTCGTCGCGGCATTCCTCGGGGTACGAGCGGAACGCCGCTCCCTGGAGGACATCGCCAAGCCCCTGACAGCGGCGACGACTTCAGCGGGGTCGCGGGCGGCTACGGCGTAGGGGTGAGGGTGGGTCTCGCCCCCGCCGCCCCTTCCCGTTCCCGTCTGATTTCAGCCCGTCCGGCGTTTGAGGACGAGGCCCCTTCAGGGCCGAAGGGGGGTCTGGGGGCGCAGCCCCCAGGGCCGGGACGGGAAGGGGCGGCGGGGGCGAGCCGCTGGGGCGGCCCGCTACTGAGCGCCGTCGCGCCGAACCCGGTCCCGCCGCCGCAGGAAAAGCAGCCCGCCGGCAACCGCGGTGACGCCCGCAGCGGCGGTCCAGCCGATCACGTCGTTGGAACCGGTGGCGGCAAGGTCGCCGTCAGCATTGGCGGCAGCGGACGCGGAGGGCGACGCAGCACCGCCCTGCGGCTCGGCCCCGGAGTCACTCCCCGTGCCGGAGGCAACCGACGCACTGGCAGCCGGTGCCGGGGAGGCCGACGTATCCGCAGCCCTGTCCCGGGTGAACGCCAACGTACCGAAGCCGAGCTGGTCGTACCCCCCGCTGTTGGGACCGTAATCCCCACCACCGCCCTCCGGCGCGGCCTTGGCGGCGATCCGCGTGAGGTACGTGGCGGACAGCCCCCTCCGCTTCGTGTAGTGGTTGGCGATCATCGCCCAGATGGGCCGCTGCATGGCCGGATCCACGGCCGCGGCACCCGCGGCGGTCTCCTGCCCGGACCAGCCGTTGATCGCCCCCTTCGCACGGGTGTTGGCGGTGTAGGGCACGTCGCCGCCCAAGCTCCACTTGGCCACGTACTGGGCACCCTTGAGGAAGCGGCTGTCGTCGTAGCCGTACAGGTCGACGCCCTGGTTCCAGGCCATCTCGCAGAAGGTGCCCATGAGGCCGACGCCGAGCAGCGCGTGCCCCTGGTCGCGGCCGGCCTCCAGCCACTCACCGAGTCCGTCGTCGCGCACGACGGGGATGGCGTTCTTGACGGCGCCCAGGCCCTCACCGTGCTTGAAGTAGTCGACCGCACGGGCCACTTGGGCCTTGTCGTCACAGAAGATGCCGGTGGCGAGGACGCACGCCATGGCGGCCAGGTCCCAGTTGGGCCAGTAGTTGGTGACGACGGCGCCGTTGTGCTTGACCAGGAAGCTGTCGCTCAGCGGCGCGAAGACGTTGCTCAGCATCTCCTGGAACCGGCCGAGCTCGAAGTCGCCGTGGTCGCGCACGAGTTCGGCGGCGTTCGCGAACTGGTAGCCGTAGAGCCCGGCGGCGAGGAACCGGTCGGCGCTGCCTTCGAGGCTGGTCAGCTTGGCCGACCAGGCGTTGAGGATCGCGACGGCCGTGTCGAGGTGCGCGCTGTCGCCGGTGACGTGTCCGCGCAGGGCGTTCTGGTAGGCGGCGTGGATGTCGTTGTAGAGGAGCGTGTAGTTCTGCGGGGAGCCCGACCCCCGGTACACGGTCGCCTGGGGGTTGGCCGTCCAGCCGCTCTGCGCATGGCGGTTGGCGGTCAGCTTGGCGAAACCGGCGGTGTAGGGGGCGGCGCCCGCCTTCACCTTGGCGGCCATACGGTCCAGGTCGGCGCGGGTGTGCAGCAGACCCGGGTGGGCGAAGGCGGCGCCCGCGGCGACGGCCGGCGTGGCGGTGCCGAGTGCGGTACCGACACCGACGGCTCCGGCGGTGACGCCCGCGGCCTTGAGCATGCTCCGGCGGCTGATCTCTCGTGTCACGTGTTTCGTTCCTCGGGGTCGAATCGCGTGCCTGTGGCGGGGGACGGTGAGGAGACGAGCGGAAGGGGCGGCCGATAACGAAAAGTGACACGAGACTGGAAACCCGTCCGCGCGAGCGCGAGGAGAGACGCCGATGACTGTCCGCCGAGTCGTCCCGGACATCCACGTCGAGTCCGAGGAAGCGTTGCGAACAAGCCGGGACTTCTACGGCCTGCTCGGCCTCGAGGAGGTCATGAGCCTGGGCTGGGTCACGACCTTCGCCTCACCCACCAACCCCACCGCCCAGATCATCTTCATCACCGAGGAGCGCACGGCACCCGTCGTCCCCGACATGAGCGTGGAGGTCGAGGACGTCGACACGGTGTACGCGCAGGTGGTGGCGTCGGGCGCGGAGGTCGTCCGGGAGCTGCGGGACGAGGAGTGGGGCGTACGACGGTTCTTCGTACGGGATCCAAATGGGCGGGTGGTGAATGTACTGGGGCACCGGGCTTAGCAGGCCGGGGCGTCCGGGTATGCGGGGCTTCCGGGGTATCCGGGGCTTCCAGGGCTTCCGGGGTATCCGGGGTATCCGGGGCGCCGGGACCGCTGTTTCCGGTGAGGCAGGGTGACGGTGTTCCCCGCGAGGCAGGGCGACGGATCAACCGGCGTTCCGGTCCGCCACCGCCCAGGACGCCAGGGCCACGGCACCGGCCACCCCGAACACGGCCGGCCAGGCGCCCACCTTCTTGGCCAGCGGATGCGACGCGGCGAAGGCGCCGACGTACGCGGCGGTCAGTGCCCCCGCGGCCTTCCCGCCCGCCTGGTGCCGCCACTGCCGCGCGGTCGCGGTCCCGGCGACGGCCAGCACGACCCCGCCCAGCTGCCGCTTCCTGGTCCAGCGGGCCACGCCGTACCCGCCGACGAGTCCGCTCGCCGCGACGACCGCGCTGGGAACCTGCGCCATGCCTGCCTCCTGTGCTGTCCGGTGTGCCTCGAGGCGAGGCTAACTCTCACCTTGGGCGACGCCCTCGACCTGAGTCGGGGCTTGTCAAGTTTCCTCCTCCGAGCTATATAAGAAGCCGTAGGGCATCGCACAGGCAGCGCCTGAGGAAAGGAGTGAACTGTGATGCTCATGCGTACCGACCCCTTCCGCGAATTCGACCGCCTCGCGCAGCAGGTCCTGGGCTCCACCACCCGCCCCACCGCGATGACGATGGACGCCTACCGGTCCGGGGACGAGTTCGTCGTCCACTTCGACCTCCCCGGCATCGACCCCGAGACGATCGAGATCGACGTCGAACGCAACGTCCTGAACGTCCGAGCCGAACGCCGTTCCCCCGCCCCCGAGGGCGCGGAACTACTCGTGGCCGAGCGCCCCACGGGCAGCTTCACCCGACAGCTCTTCCTCGGCGACACCCTCGACTCGGAGCGCATCGACGCCTCGTACGACACCGGTGTCCTGACCCTGCGCATCCCGGTGGCCGAGCAGGCCAAGCCGCGCCGCATCCAGATCACGGGCGGCGGCAGCGACCGTAAGCAGATCAACAGCTGACCGAAACCGGATCCAGAAACCGGGACTGAAACCGAACGGGACGGAAACCAGGAGCCGAACAAGCACGGGAGCAAGCACCGAAACCAGCATCGACAAAGCACCGAAACAAGCACTGAAACAAACACCGAAACCAGGACCGAAACCAGGAACGCGTCCCGCGGGCAGCAGCCCGCGGGACGCGCGGCGCCCCGACACGCAGAAGGAGCCCCGACGTGACAGTCCTCAGCGCGCCCCCCCCACGCCACCGCAGATCGACAATCCCCGGGACACGGACAGATGGGCTGAACTCATCGACGCCGTACGGGAGTCCGGCCAGTACCCGACCACCGCGGAAGCCGAACGCGTCACCCGCATCGTCCTCTCCGCCCTCGGCGGCCACGTCACCGGCGACGAACGAGTCGACCTGGCACGCGCCCTGCCCGAGGAAGCGGCCCGCGTGCTCGCCTCCCAGATCCCGGTGACCCGCCCCCTGACGGCACCGGAGTTCGTGGACGCCGTCGCCGCCCGCATCCAGGGAGCCACCCCGGCCACGGCCCGCTGGGACGTCAGCTCGGTCCTCAGCGTCCTGCCGAGCCTGGTCGGCGACGACCTGGTGGACAGCGTTCTGGCCCAACTCCCGCACGGCTACGCCCTCTTGTTCGGCCGAGCGGAACTGACACCGGCAGCCTGAACGAGCGGCCTGAACAGGCGGCCTGAACAGGCGGCCTGAACGTGCGGCCTGAACAGGCGGCCTGAACGTGCGGCCGAAGGTATGGCCTGAACGAGCGGCCGAACGTACTGCCTGAACGTGGCCCGAACGAGCCAGTGTCAGCCAACCCCCTGCCGGGCTTCGCCCTTCCGCGCATCGCCGCAGGCAAGGCCGAAGCCCGGCTGAGCGGGGAAGCCCAGCGCGGCGGGACGGGCGTAACGATCCCGAGCTCCTCCGACACTTCCGGACACATCGAGCGCGCCTGGCTGCAAGTGATCGAGGGATCCGACTACGGTGAGGCGCGAGTCCGAAATCGCCTGGTTTGATCATGTCTGGGGGAATTGATGCTCAAGGTCAGCATTGTGGTGCCCGTCTACAACGCGGGCGAGTACATCGATCGCTGCTCCCCCTCGCTCCTCCACCAGAGCATCGGCCGGGACGCGTACGAGATCGTCTACGTCAACGACGGCTCGACCGACGACTCCGCGCGACGCCTCGGCCGACTGGCCGCCCGGCATCCGCACGTGCGCGTGATCCACCAGGAGAACTCCGGCTGGCCCGGCAAACCCCGCAACGTGGGTGTCCGGACGGCCCACGGCGAGTACGTCCAGTTCGTCGACCAGGACGACGAACTGACCCCCGAGGCACTCGAACGCCTCCACCGCCTCGCCACCCGCAATGCCTCCGACATCGTCCTCGGCAAGGTCGTCGGCACCATGCAGGGTCCCAGCATCCTCTTCAGGCGCAACGTCGATCACTGCACGGTCGAGGACGCACCCCTCATGGACAGCCTGACGCCCCACAAGATGTTCCGCCGGGCCTTCCTCCTCGACGAGGGGATCACCTTCCCCGAGGGACCGGTACGCCTGGAGGACCAGATCTTCATGGCCCGCGCGTACGTGCGCGCGAAGAGGGTCTCCATCCTCGGCGACCACCCCGTCTACGTATGGAACCGCCGCGAAGACGGAGGCAACACCAGCAGCCGCGGGAGCACCCCCGAGACGTACTACGGCCACCTGCGTACGGTCGTGGAGGCCATCAAGGAGGGCACCGAGCCGGGCCCCCTCCAGGACCACCTGCTCCGCCGCTCCTACCGCGTCGAACTCCTCCGCCCGGTCAGCGAACCCCGCGTCCTCCAGCGCACGGGCGCCGGCCGCGAACGGTACTTCGACGTCGTACGCCGCATGGCCCTGGAGTGCTACCCACCGGGCGTACCGGACGGACTCCCCGCGATCACCAGGCTCAGGGCCCGTCTCCTGGAGGACGGCAACCTGGACGCCCTGGTCGAACTCGCGCGCCGTACCAAGATGATCAGGCCCCAGGTCACGGTCGACGACATCCGCAGGCGCAACGGCAGACTCGTCATCACGACGACGATCGGCATGCTCCGCCCCGACGGCGAACCCCTCACCCTCGTGGAGCGCTACGGCCGTCTCCTCCTGGACCCCGTTCTGCTGGCGGACATCAAGGGCGCCGAGGACTGGGAGGTCCCGCACCCCCTCGGCGGCGCCCGCGGCGAGCTCCTCGTCCACGACGCCGACCGCGACCTGTGGTGGTACCCGGACGCCGAACTCGCCCCGCGCACCCAGCCGCTGGGCAAGGGCCGCCACCGCGTGCTCCTCACCGGCGAGACCACCATCGACCCCCTGACCCTGGCCGGCGGCACCGAGATGCCTCCGGGGACGCACCTGGTGTGGGCGTACGGCCAACTCCTCGGCGTCGGCCGCCGGGCCCGCCTCACCGGCGACCCCTTCTGCCCCGCCGCGTTCACGACCGGCACCCCGCCCCGCCTGGTCCACCCCGCCTGGGGCGGCCCCGGCGGCCAACTCCGCCTGTCCGTGGGCCAGCCGGGCCACCTCTCCGTCCCCCACCGCGTACTCCTCCACGCCACGGCGACCCCAAGCGTCCGCCGCGCCGCCCGCACAGCCCTGCGGCGCCTCCCGAAGGACGTACGCAAGCCGGTCCGTACGCTCGCGCGCAGGGTGGATCCCTGGATGGCGGGGCGGCGGGACTGAGCGCCGGACGCCGGATCTACCGACGCTCACGCCCGGCGGTCAGCGACTAGCACTCCACGCAGGGGTTCGTCCCATGGCCCAGACCGCTGATCCTGTCGTCCTTCAGCGCGCCGACGTACGCCTGCACCTCGTCGACATCGCCGTGCAGATACTCGCCCCAGCCGTCACCGACCTGCGCCCGGCCGATCTGGAGCGCCCCGGAGCTGTGCCAGCCGTTCGGAAGGGGTCCGGTCGCCTGGGCGTTGGTCCAGCCGTCCAGGAAGAGCTTGACCGTGTCGGTGGCGTCGTCATAGACCACGGCGAGGTGGTGGCCCTGGCCCTCGCCGCCGTCCGCCGCCTCGATCTGGGACACGACCGTCTCGGCGGCGCCGGCCTCGTCCTTCTCCGGCATGATCAGCTGCCAGGCGTGCTCGGACGGTTCGTAGCGCACCTTGAAGGCGTCGGTGTGCTCGCCCGCCTGGGACAGCACGGTCATCGGGTGGGCCGGTTCGGAGTCCGCCAGCCGTACCACCACGCCCAGGGTGAAGCTGTCCCCGGTGTCCACCACGGGACCCTCGGCGACGGCGTGCCCGGTCTCGCCGTCCAGCCGCAGATGCCCGTCGCCGACCAGAGCGGGCGGCGTGTAGGTGCAGTCGGGGTCCAGATCCGGGATGCAGGAGCTGTCGGAGCTCTGGTAGATCGTCGCTCCGGTGCCGAGCCTGAGCGGCGCGCCGCCCTGCTGCTCCGGGCTCGCGCCGTCCGTCGCGCTCTCCAGCGACCAGTGGCCGAGCAGCTTCGGTGTGCGGCGGCTCAGTTCGGCCACCTCGACCGGCACCACGACCCTGTCGTACGCCCGTACGTCACCGATGTCACCGTGCCACCGCGCGTGGTAGCCGGACCCGCTGCGGGCGCGGCCGATCTGGAACGCGTCGTTCGCCCCGGCGGGCGTGGCCTCGACGGCGGTGCCGACCGGGTGGCCGTTGACGTACAGCTGCGCCTTGCCGGTCTCCGCGTCGTAAAGCCCCAGCAGATGGGCCCACTCACCGGTTTCCGGAGCACCGCCCGACACCCGTGCGCCACCGATGCCGAACGTCCAGGCGGGTCCGGAGTCCGGGCTGCTCAGTCCGAGGCGGAAGCCGGCCGTGTCGCCCGCGTCCTGGCTGGCGACGGTCATCGTCCGGTCGGTCTGCGCGGGCCGCACCCAGGCGCTTACGGCGAAGGTCTTGCCGGTGTCGACGGCTGGGGCGTCCGGAGTGAGGAAGCCGTGGCGGCTGCCGTCGAGGGCGACGGTGGCGGTGGCGCCGGTGCCCCGGGGTGCCGGACCGCCGAAGGTCACGCCGCTACCGGCGCGGGCCGCGGTGCCCGTCTCGGCGGCGGCGCCGGTGGCTCCCGCCGCGTCGTCGAGCTTCCAGTGGGCCACGGGTGCGCGACCGCTCTTGACCCGGAAGTAGTACGTGGTGGTCCCGCTGCTGCGGCCCGAGCGGTCGATCGCGCGGACGCTCAGGTAGTCCGGGCGGGCCTGGAGCGGCAGGAACCGGATGGTGGCGGGCCCGCCCATCTCGTCCGGCCGGGCGGTCCCGTACGGGCCGCCGATGAAGTTGTAGCGGTACTCGACGACGTCCGGTGACGGGGAGTCCATGGTGAAGCTGCCGTAGACGCCGACGCCGCCCCCGATCTGTTCCTCCGGGAAGTCGGGCGAGGTGACGACCGCCTTCTCCGGGCTGGCGTCGTCGTACACGAACTCGCAGACGGACCCGTCGCCTTCCGAACTCCAGGCGGAGGTCGCCTTGCCGTCGTCGGCGCGGACGTGCCAGGAGATCACCGTGTCCACCGGGATGTCCTCGGGCATCCGCCACGGCAGCCGCGACCCCGACAACGTCTCGTAGGACGTGTAGGTGCGGCGCTGCTCGACCCCGGCCGCGTCGGTCCACCAGGCCTCGAACTCGCCCCTGACCATGTTGGCCTCGGCGGGCTGGTTGTCCTCCTCCGGGTCGTACAGGACGGCGCCGAGCGTCGGCGGCGCCCCGACGTACGCCCGGTTCTCACCGGTCGCGCACGCCTTGGTCCCCGTCTGCAGGTCCTGCACGAGCGGCTGCTTCGGCGGCAGGTTCTCCGCCGCGTACGCCGTGCCGGACATGCCGGTCCCCGTCACCACGACCGCCGCCGCACAGCACACCGCCGCCAGCTGTGCGGATGCGGTTCTTCGTCTTGTGGCCGATGGTCTTCCAGCCAGGTGTCTTCCGGTCAACTGTCCCACCCCTGTTCGTCGTTGAGGCTCGTGGACCACACGAGCCGCATGAAGCTAACAGAGGCCACTGACACAGCCGAAGCGATTTCCGCCGAGCTGCCGAAGCCGCAGAGGGCCGCCGGCCTCGGCACCGGCTCTGCGTACTTCAGGCCCGTGGTAGTGATCATTGAAGTCGAAGACCATGCGGGCGGACCCTACCCGCGCCTGACGGTGCGACGGTCGTGGGGCCGCTCCGTGGTGTCGTACTCCCGCCGGGCTTCCTCGACCGTGCCCAGGTTGACCGACCAGTCGGCGAGTGCGGCGAACAGCGGCCCCAGGCTGCGTCCCAGTTCGCTGATCTCGTACTCCACCCGCGGCGGAACCTCGGCGTGGTACGTGCGCACGACGAGCCCGTCGCGTTCCAACTGCCGCAGTCGTTCGGTCAGGACCTTGGGCGTGATGGTGGTGATGCGGCGTTCGAGCTCCACGAACCGATGCCGCCCGTACTCATGGAGCGCCCACAGAATCGGAGTGGTCCAGCGGCTGAAGACGATGTCGACCACCGGGGCGATCGGGCACGCCTGCTCGGGGGCGACGTCGCCACCGGCCGCCGGAGTCGTGGGGTGTGTCACAACGAGCCCTTCTCTCCGTTACTTTCCTCTAGGTACCTACTATCCCCATGCCGGTAGCTTCCGTTGGGCCAACACAGAACTCGACAACGGGAGCGAACATGATTGTGGTGACCGGAGCCACGGGCAACGTCGGACGGCCGCTGGTACGGGCGCTCGTCACGGCCGGCGAACAGGTCACGGCGGTGTCGCGGGGGATCTCCGCGCGGGACATGCCGGCGGGGGTGCGGCATCATCAGGCCGACGTGGCCACACCGGAGAGCCTCGCACCCGCGCTCGACGGCGCCGACGCGCTGTTCCTGCTGACCTCGGGCGACTTCGTATCGGCCGGTGGCAGCGTCGGCGACGTCCTTGATGTCGCGCGGGCAGGAGGGATCCGCCGGGTGGTCCTGCTGTCTTCCCAGGGCGTGGCCACGGGAAGGCACCCCTCGACGCTGGAGGACCCCCTCACGCGGTCCGACTCGGATCTGGAATGGACCCTGTTGCGGCCGGGAGGCTTCGACTCCAACACGTTGCAGTGGGCCGAAACGGTCCGCACGCGACGGACGGTGGCCGCGCCCTTCGGAGATGTCGCGCTGCCGACCGTCGACCCGGACGACATAGCCGAGGTCGCCGCCGTGGTGCTGCGGGACGCCGGCCACGTCGGCAACGCCTATGAGCTGACCGGACCGGCACCGGTCTCACCTCGGCAACAGACCTCGGCGATCGCCGACGCACTGGGGGAGCCCGTGCGGTTCGTCGAGCAGAGCCGCGCGGAGGCGCGGGCACAGATGCTGCGGTTCATGCCCGAGCCGGTGGTGGAGTCGACCCTCGGCATCCTGGGCACGCCGAAAGCCATCGAGCAGCGGGTGAGCCCCGATGTCGAACGCATCCTCGGCCGCCCGCCCCGCACGTTCGCCGAGTGGGCCGTGCGCAATGTCGCGGCCTTCAAATAAGCCGGACACCGGTCATCCCTGAGTCATCCCTGACCAACTGCGCTGTCCTTGGGCCCCAGTCCGTTCGCGCCGTGGACGGCAGCCTTGTCAACCACGCCCGCGCTTGCCGCCCCAGGAGGTTGCCAGACAGAAAACCAGATACCTGCGGCACAGGACGAAGCTACGCTCGGCACATCCCGCAAGCACTCCGGCAAAGAGGGGCCAACGTCGTGCAACGACCTCTCCTCTACCTCGATGTGGACGGACCGCTCAACCCCTACGCCGCGAAGCCCGAGCGCCGACCGGCGGGCTACTCGACTCACCGGATGAAGCCCGAGGGATGGGTGGCCCAACACCCCTACACGCCACGGGCCTACGTGAAGCCGCTGCGGGTGTGGCTCAACGTCGATCACGGCCACGAGCTCCTGAGGCTGAGTGACCTGTACGACCTGGTGTGGGCGACCACGTGGGGCACGGAGGCGAACACCTTCATCTCGCCCGTCCTCGGTCTGCCTCAACTGCCCGTGGTGGACTGGCCCACGATGCTCGGCACAGGGCCGGAGGGCACGTTCTGGAAGACCCGCTACCTGGTCGCGCACGCTGACGGCAGGCCGTTCGCATGGGTCGACGACGAGATCGACCACTTCGACCGGTTGTTCGTGGCGAAGCACCACGACGGCCCCGCACTGCTCCATCGGGTCGACCCACGACGGGGCCTGCGCGACGCCGACTTCACAACGCTCGAAGCCTTCGCGCGTGCCCTGCCCTCCTCGACTTGACGGTGCCCGGAGCGACCGGACTTCGGACGGTCGAGCGCCTTCTGTCGCTGCGGTGCGACGCCCAAGGTCCGGATAGGCGGGGCCAGTTCTTCGCGGCACTTGAGCCCCCGTGCCGGGGCGGGACCGCAGGACAGCGTCGGGGTCCAACTGCGGCTTATGGACCATGAGTTGTGCACTGCGTACTTCAACAGCGATCGGTCACCTACGGCCGTCAGGAACGGAGCGATCTCTTCCTCTTGTGGGCGTGACATGTGCAGGCCTTATGATCAGCGATCTTCAGCCAAGATGACTGAAAGGACCCCCTGTGCACCACTCCACGCCGGCCGCCCCGGACCCAGGCCGACGAAGATCCAGCCGAAAGCAACGAGCCCTGGCGACAGCCTTGTTGGCCGCTCTCGTGTGCGCCCCGCTGCCCCTGCTCCACGGGCCCGCGTTCGCCGAGGACGCCGCCCCGGCCGCCGATGCCCCGGCGGTGCAGCAGCCGACCCGGACCGAGATAGTCTCCGAGCGCACCGGCTCGACCACCACGTGGGCCAACGCCGACGGCACGACCACCGTCGAGGCGTACACCGGCCCGATCCGGGTCAAGCAGCCCGACGGCAGCTGGCGGCCGATCGACACCACCCTCGTGGCCGAGGACGGCGTGGTGCGGCCGAAGACCGCGGCCGCCGACATCACCTTCTCCGGCGGCGGTTCGGGCGAACCGCTGGCCCAGGTCTCCCGGGGCGGCCGTACCCTCGGCCTCGACTGGCCGGGCAAACTGCCCGAGCCGCGCCTCGACGGCCCGACCGCCGTCTACCCCGGCGCCGTCGAGGGCGGCGACCTCGAGGTGACCGCCCTCAAGGAGGGCTTCTCCCACTCCGTCGTCCTGCGCCAGCGCCCCGACGGCCCGGTCAGCTACCGGCTGCCCATCTCGGCCGACGGCCTCACCTTGCACGAGACCGACGACGAACGCCTGCGCTGGAGCGACAGCAGCGGCCGTACGGTGGCCACCGCGCCGCTGCCGGTGATGTGGGGCTCGGGCGAGAAGCGCGCCTCCGGTGAGCCCGAGGACCTCGCGGCCATCGACGTCACGATCGAGCGGGACGCGGACACCGGCGACCAGGTCCTGGTCCTGGAGCCCGACGAGAAGTTCCTCGCCGACCCCGACCTGGAGTACCCGGTCACCATCGACCCGACCGACTCCCTGCTCGGCCCGGTGACCGACACCTGGGTCCAGTACGACGACTACCTCACCTCGCAGCGCGGCTCGACCGAGCTGAAGGCCGGTACCTACAACGGCACCGAGAAGGCCCGCTCGTACCTGAAGTTCGACGTGGCGAAGTACGCCGGCAAGCACGTCCTCGACACCGACCTGCGCCTGTACTCGTACTACTCGTCCACGTGCAACACCACCAACTCCGGCAACCAGGTACGCCGTATCACCTCGGCCTGGGACCCGTCGGCCATCACCTGGGCCGAGCAGCCGACGACCACCTCGACCGGCGCCGTGACCTCCACCGCGGCCAAGGGCTACAACTCCAACTGCCCGGCAGGGCACGTCTCCTGGGACATCGACGGGATCGTCCAGGCCTGGGCCGACGGCCAGCCGAACAACGGTGTGCGGATCGCGGCCGTCGACGAGACCGACCCGCTGACCTGGCGCCGCTACTACTCGGCGAACCAGACGGAGGGCTCGCACAACGCCGCCTACGAGCCCTCCCTGACGGTCACCTACAACTCCAAGCCCGGTACCGCGACGGCCGTTTCCCCGCTGTCCGGCACCTACACCTCGGACACCACACCCACCCTGTCCGCCAAGGCCACCGACGCCGACGCCCAGCAGCTCACCCTGACCTTCGAGGTCTGGGCGGCGAACGGCACCGCGGCCCTGCAGTCCGGCACGTCCGCCTCCGTGGCCTCCGGGGCGGTGGCGACCCACACGGCAACCACCCTGACGCCGGGCGACTACAAGTGGCGGGCCAGGGCGTCCGACGGCACCGACACCGGCGCCTGGTCGGCGTGGCAGACGTTCACCGTCGACACCACCGTCCCGCCCACCCCCACCATCACCTCCACCAGTCACCCCTCCGCGTCGGCCTGGTACAACGCCACCACCTTCACGGGCACGCTCGCCGCGACGGACGCCTCCGGCGTGACCGGATACGCCGTCAAGCTCGACCAGAGCCCGACGACCGCCGCCGGAACCACCGTCACGCAGACGACGGCCGGCGTGAACTGGTCCGGGCGCACCGACGGCACCTGGTGGGTGCACGCGGCCGCCAAGGACAAGGCGGGACTGTGGTCCCCGACCCAGCACCGCGGCTTCAACGTCGACACCACCGCCCCGGGCGCGCCCGGCGGCCTGGTCTCCTCCACGCACCCCGTGACGACCAGCGCATACGCCAACCGCACCGCGTCCTTCAGCTGGTCGGCGCCCACCGACCTGTCCGGCGCCGCCGGTTACGTGGTCACCGTGGACCGCGTCGCGGACACCCTGCCGGCCACCACCGGCACCGTACAGACGTCGACGAAGTTCACCACCACCGTCGACGCGGACGGCACCTGGTACCTGCACGTGCGGGCCAAGGACCAGGCGGGCAACTGGTCGTCCACCGCCGCGCATCTGCCGTTCCGGGTCGACATGACGCTGCCGCCGAGCCCGGTGATCAGCTCGTCCACGCACCCGGACCAGACGGGCGCGTACAAGAGCGGCTCCTTCAGCGCGACCTGGACCGCGCCGTCCGGCGCCTCCGCCGGGTACAGCATCGTCGTCGACGGCACCACCGACACCGTGCCCGACAGCACGGCCGAGACGACCGGCACCTCGTACACGACGACCCGCACCGAGGGCACCTGGTACCTGCACGTGCGCGGCATCGACGGCAACGGCACGGGCGGGGCGACCTCCCATTACCGCTTCACCGTCGACACCACCGCGCCCGGCGCCCCGGCCGTGACCTCCGCGGCCTACCCGTCGGACGCCTGGGCCGGCGGCGCGCAGGTGACCGGGACGTTCACACTGACGCCCGACGGCACCGACACCCGCGGTCTGACGTACTCGGTCGACGGCGGCACCGCGCAGACCGTCACCACCACCGGCGGCCCGGTGGCGCTGCCGATCACCCCGGCCACCGAGGGCAGCCACCAACTCGCCGTCACCGCGACCGACCGGGCCGGCAACGTCTCGGCGGAGACCAAGCGCGCCTTCCACGTCGGACGGGCGGCTGTGACCGCGCCCGCCAACGGCGAGGTGCTCGTCGGCTCGGCCGACCTCGCGGTCGGCGCCCCGGCGTCGCTGACGGACGTCACCTTCCTCCAGCGGGCCTCGTCCGCCGACCCGTGGCAGGTCATCCCGGCCTCCCAGGTCACCCGCGCCGACGGCACCGCCGTCACCTGGCCGGTGCCGCTCAGCGGCGGCGCGGCGCCGAAGCTGGTATGGGACACCTCCTCCCTGTCCGGCAGCGGCGGTCTTCAGATCGGCGCCCGCTTCGGTGGGTCGTACGCCCCGCCGGAGGCCGAACCGGTCTCGGTGATCGTCGACCGTGTCGAGGTCATCGAGGGCGGCCCTGCCGACGACATGCAGGAGTCGGAACCTGCCCAGGCCTACGCCCTGGAGCAGGCCGAGGCCCGCGCGGCGGAGAGCCCTGACGCCTTCGCCCCGCCCTACGTCGACCCGGTGACGGGTGAACTGGTCGCGCCGGTCGTGGAGTCGGCCTCGGCCGACGAGGCGTCCGCCCCGATCCAGGTGGCTCAGGCCCCCGCCGACGAGGGCAGCGGACTGCCCGCCGAGGACACGGAGGACGGCACCAAGCCCGACACCGTGACCACCGAGGCGGAGACTCCGGCGCCGCCCGCCGACGGGTCCGTGGAGACCACCGGCGAGGAGTCGTTCGCGATGCCCGAGGACGCCACGGAGACCACTCCCGCGCCTGCCGGGCCGACCGTCACCGAGCAGGTCGTCCCGCGCACCGAAGTGGTGGGGCACAGCGTCACCGCGCTGGAGTCCGTGCGTGACGAGGTCCTCCAGCTGTCGGAGGCGGAACTGCCCGGCGTGGGCGGACTGCACGTCGCGTCCGTGGACGCCGCGGAGAACCGTGTCGTCGTGGAGACCGAGACGGCCGCCCCGGCACTGGTCACAGCCCTGGGCGAGCGGTACGGCACCGACACCGTGGCCGTGCGGGTCACGCCCGGGGTCAACGCGCTGGAACCCCAGGCGACCCGCTACAACGACACCTCGCCCTACTACGGCGGGGCGCGCATCAAGTCGTACCTGACCACCAGCACGGCGGTCTGGTGCACGGCGGGTTTCCCCTGGAAGTACAACGGCAACTGGTACATGGTGACCGCGGGCCACTGCACCTCCGGCAACGGGGCCATCACCAACCCCAGCGAGAGCGACTACATCGGCCCCGTCGTCCGGGACAACTGGAAGAACGGGTACGGCTCGGTGAGGCTCTCCGGCCAGAGCTACTACTCGGGTGACCTGTCGCTGTACCGGATCAACAGCGACAGCTCCGCGTCGGCCCGGATCTACAAGGGCGGCAAGACGTCCAGCTCGTCCCGGCCCGTCCAGGACTACTGGCGGCGCTGGGCGCAGAGCGGCGACAAGGTCTGCACGGGCGGCATGATGAGCGGCGAGAGGTGCGGCTGGCAGGTGACCGACACCCAGGCGACCGTCCACTACTCCAGCGGTTCGACGGCCAAGAACATGGTCGTCGCCAAGAAGACGTCCGGATCCTGCACGATCAAGGGTGACTCCGGCGGTCCGGTGTACACCGTCGACGGCAGCGGACGCGCCTACGCGAAGGGCATCATCTCCGGCGGCGGTGGCGGCGGCGACGACAACAGCGGCGGGTTCTTCGACCCGTGCTGGCTGTACTTCACCGACATCGGGTTGGCCAACAGCGCTTTCCCCGGCACGGTAGCGAGGTACTGACATGCGCCGCGCCCTTCTCACACCCCTGCTGGCGGCGACCCTGACCGGATGCTCGCTCCTCAGCCAGGGCACGTCGTGCACCGAGGTCGACGCGAACTCGCAGGTCTCCGCCGTGTGGCGGCCCGCCGACTTCGGCGACCGTGACACGGCGAGGATCCGGCTGTGCGTGGACGGTACCTGCGAGGAGCGGACATCGGGCAGTCCCGACGACCCGTTCGCCTCGCTGTCGGTCCAACTCCCCGACGACATCGGTGCGTCCACCGTGCCGGTACAGCTCACCGTGACGTCCGCGAAGAGCGGTGACACGGTCGTCGAGGACAGCACCCGGGCCAAGCTGACGGAGCAGCACCCCAACGGCACGTCCTGCCCGCCCACCACCTGGACGGCAACGTTCCGTGCCCACCCCGACAAGGGCCTCACCTCACCCGAGGGCATGAAGCTCCAGGGCTGAGCCCTCTACGCCCCCTACGCAAGCGCCCGTTCCCCCGGCACCACCGGAGGGGCGGGCGCTTCGCGCTGTTCTTCCGCCGCATCGTCGCCGTCTGCGGGTGGGACGGGGAATCACCAGTCAGCGAGCTTGCAAGAGCACGGGCGTCGCGTTCCGCCCGGGCGGTCCGACGTGCCTAGCGCCTGTTCGGCGGATCTTGGCTGACGGCCGCCAGGAGATTGGTGACCAGGGGGTTCGGGTCGGTCTCGCGCCAGGCGACGGCGACTCGTGTGCGGGCAGTGCTGGGGTCGATACCGCGGAAGGCAACGCCCTTGAGGCGAATGCGCCGGATGCTCGCCGGAGCCAGGGAGACGCCCAAGCCGGTTTCCACCAGGGCGCACACGGTCTGCCATTCCACCGCGTGCTGGGCCACTCGGGGTGTGAAGCCCGCAGCGGTGCACAGGTTGGTGATCTGGTCATACAACTGTGGGCCGACCGCGCGGGGTAGCAGCACGAAGGGCGAGTCCGCCAACTGTCCTACCCGGATGGTCCGTTGGTTCGCGAGCACATGCGCGGACGGCAGGACGGCCACGAATGGCTCGGTCAGCACGGTCGCGAAGCCGAGACCTGTCTCGTCGTCGGGCGGCTCGCGCAGCAGGCCGATGTCGATGGTCTTGTCGTGCAGGGCGGCGATCTGCGGCGCCGTGGTCATCTCCTGGATGTCGAGACGCACGTCGGGGAACCGCTCCCGAAAGGTGCGCAACAGGCCGGGCAGGACAGTCAGGGCGAGGGAGGCGGCGAAGCCGATCCGCAGGTGGCCGGCCCTGCCGCTGCCGACGGCCCGGGCCGCGGCCAGGCCGTTCGCGAGGTCGGTGAGGGCCCGCCGGGCAGCGGGCAGGAGTTCTCGGCCTGCCGGGGTGAGCGTGACGTGTCCCGGTTCGCGGTGGAACAGCGCGTGGCCGACCTTGTCCTCCAGGCGGCGGATCTGCTGGCTCAGCGGCGGCTGGGCGATGCCCAGGCGGGCGGCCGCGTGGCCGAAGTGGAGTTCCTCGGCGAGCACGACGAAGGCGTGCAGTTGAGGAAAGGGAATTTCAGGACGCTCCATACCTCTAGAGATATCAGTTCAAGCCTGTGACCGTATTAGACGTATCGGTACTACTCACTTAGCGTTCGGCGCATGACGACAGAGCGACGTGCGATCCTCAGCGGTTCGACGTTCGAGGAGCAGATCGGCTATGCCCGCGCCGTGGTCGACGGTGACTGGGTGCACGTGTCCGGAACAACCGGGTTCGACTACGCCACCATGACGATCTCCGACGACGTGGTGGAACAGGCCGCGCAGTGCCTGCGCAACATCGAGGCCGCGCTGACCGAGGCGAACTGCACCCTCACCGACGTGGTGCGCGTGCGGTACATGCTCCCCGACCGGGCGGACTTCGAGCCCTGCTGGCCGGTACTGCACCGCGCCTTCGGCGCCGTGCGGCCGGCCGCCACCATGCTCATGTGCGGCCTCGCCGACCCCCGCATGAAGATCGAGATCGAGGCGTACGCGCGGCGGGCCACCGCGTAACCGAGGGCCTTCTATCGCCGCGGGGCGATGCCCAAGGTCCTGATGAGCTGGGCCAGTTCTTCCCGGAAGAGTTTGTCCGGGCTGAGTGTCTGGGTCTGCAGGTGGCCGTAGATCTCCAGTGAGACCAGGCCGTGCAGGTGGCTCCAGATGCGCAGAGCGAGGGCCACGGCGGCCGGGGGCAGGTCGGGGAAGGTCGGGCGGACCTTGTCGAGGAGTCCGGCGTCGAAATCGGACCAGGTGAAATCGCTGTCCGCGTAGCGGTGTTCGGCGTGTGGCCAGGCCGCGGCCGCCAGCGCGGTGATGCCGGTGCAGACCCGGCGGGCGGCGTCCGGGGCGGCACCCCCCTCCGGGGCACGGTAGCCGGGGACGGGGTCGCCGTAGACCAGGCGGAAGCCCTCGGGGTGGTCCAGGGCCCAGCCGCGGAACGCGCGCGCCCACGCCTCGATACGGGCCGCCGGGTCCTGGGCGGGTGCCGCCTCCCAAGCGGAGTCGACCGTGTCGGCCAGCGCCGTGTACACGTCGTTGATCAACGTCGTGACCAGGTCGTCGCGAGTGGCGAAGTATCCATAGATGGCGTTGGCGGTCATGCCCATCTCGCGGGCGATGGCCCGCAGAGTGATCGCGTCCGGGCCGCCCGACGCCATCAACTCGAGCGCGACCTTCTTGATTTCAGCGGTCGTCTCGGCCCGCAGCCGTTCGCGGCGCCCTTTGATCGTTCCCACAGCGACAGACTCTACAGCGTCACCAGTCTGCGTCCCGTGTAGTTACTTCACGCCGTATAGTTTCCGCATGCCGTGAAGACATCGCGGTACGCACAGCTACAGGGGAGAGCCATGCGCGTAGGAGTCATCGGAGCCACCGGCGGTATCGGCAGTCGTGTCGTCACCGAAGCCCTCGACCGGGGCCACCACGTCACGGCCTTCAGCCGCGACGCCTCGAAGATCGAGGAGAACCGGGAGAACATCGTCTGGAAGAGCATCGACGTCCTCGACGCCGACGGCGTCGCTGCCGCCCTCCCCGGCCTCGACGTCCTGATCAGCGGATTCCAGCCCGGCAACGCGGCCAAGGACATCGCCGACACAGTGGCCCGCTCGATCGCCGACCCCACCGTGTACGCCGCCGCCGCGCGAACCCTGCTGAAGGCGCTGGAGAGCCATCCCCGAACGCGGCTGATCGTCATAGGCGGCGCCGGCAGCCTGGAGATCGAGCCGGGACTCGTCCGGGCGGACTCCGACGACCTCCTGCACGAGACTCTCGACGCCATCGGCCTGCCCAGGGAGTACGCCGCCGCGGTACGCGGGCACCGCGACGCCCTGAACGTCCTGCGCACGTCCAACCGGCTGTGGACCTACCTCAGTCCCGCGGAGGACATCGCCCCCGGCGAGCGCACCGCCCGGTTCCGGATCGGCACCGACCAGCCGGTCCTCGACGCGGACGGGCGCAGCCGCATCTCCATGGAAGACGCGGCCGTCGCACTCCTCGACGAGGCGGAGCTGCCCCGCTTCGTGCAACGCCGCTTCACCATCGGCTACTGAGCCGAACCCGGTGGACCAGGCGGCGGACGGCCCCCATGAGGGATTGACGCAGGCCTCGTGGGAGCCGGCCGGCCTTCCCTCCGCACACCGCCCTTTCGCGAGCGAAAGCTCGATGACTGTAATCGCTTGTCCAGGATCGTTACGATCACCGAATGAATGTGGACGAGCGCATCGAACAGGCTCAACTCCTTTACGAGCAGGCCGTCTTCGGTGGCGACACCGGTGTGCTGGCGGCCGCGGATCAGGGCCTCGACGCAGTCGAGGCGGACCTCGCGCTGGCCCGTGGCCGCTTGGTCCACGCCCGCTTCCTGGAGGAGCGCGTTGAGGATGAGCGGGAGTTGGAGCTGTTCGAGCGGGCGGCGGAGCTCTACGGTCGGCTCGGTGACGTGAAGGGCGAGGGCGAGGCGGTGTTCTGGGTCGGAATCGTTCACCAAGTGGTGCGCGACGACAACGAGACCGCACTTCCCGCCTTCAAGCGCGCCCTCGACCTCAGCACCCAGGCCGGCGACCGGCTGACCATGTCGTACGCCCTGCGGCACATCGGCTTCGTCGACCATATGGCCGGGCGCCTCGACGCGGCCCGCGCCCACTTCGAGGAGTCCACCCACCTGCGCCGGGAATTGGGCTTCCTGCCCGGCGTCGCGGCGAACCTGATCGGCCTGGCCCATCTCGCCGCTCAGCAAGAACGGCGAGACGACGCGGTGGCGTTACTCGCGGAGGCGACAGAACTGGCCGAGAGGACCGAGTCCCACGGCGTCCTGCGGTGGGTGGCGGGAGCCCGCGAAGAGCTTGGTTTGCAGTGAGAAGGCGCCGACCTCGCCAAGGACCACATGCCGGTTGCTCAGTACCCCGGCAGCACCATCCGACCGGTCAACAGCACATCGTGGTTGGCGAAGAGCGAGTCGAGCTCGAACCGTCGACGGATGTACGCCGTCCAGGTCGCGCCCGGCAGATCGGTGTACGCCGTGACCGTTCGCGCACGACTCGCCTGCGTGAGGATCCAGCGGGCCTGGGCATGGCGTTGCTGATGGCCGCCTAGATCGCAGGCAAGGCGCCACAGCTCTTCGCCATCGCGGCGCGTGTCGACGACAGTGACGAGTCCGATGTCACCGAGGCAACGTTCGTCACTGGACTGGGTGGTATAGGCGACGCTGAGACCTTCGAGCGGGAAGACGGTCACGCGGCTGGTCGCGGTCAGCTCGGTGAGGGACAAGGACGGGGTCCGTTCTGGCACAGGGAGTGGGCGGGCCGACCGGGGGAGGCCGACCCGCCCGTTCTGGGAAAGTGGTCAGCAGCAGGGACCGTCGCCGCAGCAGGCAGGCGGGTTGCATTCGGCGGCCGTACCCCACAGCCGCTCGTCGACCTCGAATCCTGCGGACCGGATCCTGCCCACGACGTCGACCATCAGCCCGCGAGTGCGTACCTTCGAGTTCGGCTGGTGATGCAGGAAGTAGCCGAAGCTCCGCTCACACCAGTCGGCATACCAACCCGTGTGCAGGATGAGCGTGTGCCAGCCCGGATCGACCTGCTGCGACGGCGCCATGGCGGCCCCCTCACCGGACGAGCCCATGACGAAGACCATCGCGAGGGCCTGGTCCACGACACGGTCGGCGACACAGCGCTCCAGGCCGTACTCGTCAGCGCAGAACGCGGCGAGCATGTCGAACTCGGCGTCTGTGACGAGTGATTGACCGGTGCGGACCCCGGCGTCAACGGCGGTCGTCATCGGATGCCTCCCTTTGTAGCGCTGCCGTTCCTGGGTGGAGTCGGGCCCGGTGGCATGTCGGGTCCGGTCGGGGTTGTGTGCAGCACGGATTCACCTCACCGTGGGGTGGACCTTCGGGCAGCCCTCTCCCCGAGGGCCGAATGCCTGTCGTGTGCTCAGGGAGAGGGGGTTTGCAGATCGCGGCGCGACGTCGTGCAGACAGGCCGCGCGGCGGAAGACGGCTGAGCGGGCGGGTCAGACCAACGTCTGCTGGATGAGCTGCCGGTGGCCGGCGTCGACCAGCTCTCGCACGGCCTGTGGCCTGCACAGGTCGCCGTCGTAGCGAGGCGGAACGACCCAGTACGTTCCGGGCGGCTCCCGTCGATCGATGCGCGGAACGCCCAGATACGTGTCGTCCCGCAGACACGGGGCGCTGCGGTTGTAGTCCCAGACCAGGCCGGCGTGCCACTGGATGAGGGCGTAGTACGTCGGGCCCGCGGTGCGGTTGTCGTGGATGACGGGACCGCGCAGCCGTTCAAACAGAGCCTCCGCCACCACGCTCGGGTCGTCGGAGTCCAGGGCGGCGTACACCAGTACCCCCGAGAGCCTTACCGCGGCGAACCGTCGACCGAGAGGTAAGAGCGCTACCCCCTGGTTCGACCACTCCGCCCGAACCTGGGCAGGTGCGGGGTGCGCCAGGGCAAGCCACTCGGCGATCAGTCTGTTGAGTACCTGCGTCTCCATCTGCGGCCTCCAAGGGAGTTCGCCACTGAGCCCGTGCGGGGCCCGTGCACGAGTGGCTGGGCGGGCTGTCGCCGACCATGACGCTAGAGACGCGATGAGCATGGCTTCCAGAGATGTGCACCAATGTGCAACCAGCCACTCTCCCAAGTGACTTCTCACATGGCCCTCTTGACCGGCGGCGTCGGTGTCACGATCGTGTTGCACAAAGCTGCACACCCCGCAACGGAGGCTGCCATGCCGCTGCAGTTCATCGGGATCGATCCGAACACTGGGGACCACGAGAGCCCGACCATCTGGGTTGACCAGGAGAACGAGGAGCTCGTCCTCCAAGGCTGGAAACCTGGTGCTGACCTCGAAGCGGAATGCGCTGCCTTCGAGCTGCCAGGTCACGCCAGGGGCATTCCGGAACACGAAGCGGTGATCCGCATTCCCGCCAGGATGGTGCCCGTGATCAGGGAGGCGTGCGATGCCGTCGAACGTGCCAACGGCGTTCACTGACCTGCTCGCCGGCTGCACACGCTCTGCCGTTCACCTGGAGATGCGCGACTCGTACGCAGTCGACTACGAAAAGGGCCCCTTCGCCGAGTGGCGTGCCGGGTACCGTCACGATCCCGGCGACCGGGGTTCATGGTGGCGCCCCTGGCTCGACCTCGTCCAGGAGACCGTGGACCGAGGCGTCATCATGCGACGGGCCCGCATCGTGTCCGAGCCGGTCAGCGAGTACACCCGCTTCCTGTACGACGGCACGTTTACCAACGAGGCTGCTGGCGAGCAGGTCCGCTGGCTGCCCAGGCGCCAGGCCTCCAGCATCGCGTTGCCTGGCAACGACTTCTGGCTGTTCGATGATCAAGTCATTCGCTGGAACCACTTCGCCGGGGACGGGTCATCGCTCGGTGGGGAAGTCTGGGACGAGACCCCTGACGTAGCGAAGCTCTGCTCCGATGCCTTCGAATCGGTCTGGGCGCACGCAGTTCCGCACAGCGAGTACGAGATCCACTGACAACACGCACCAGACAGGTCAGCTCATGTCCGTCTCCCCGTCCTCGTCCGCCCAGGCCGCGCGCGAAGTCGTCGCCCGGCGGCTGCGAGACCTGCGCAAGGGGGCGGGGCTGACGGTCACCGAGCTGGCCGACAGCTGCGGATGGCACCACGCCAAGACCTCTCGTATCGAGAACGCCCACACTGCCCCGTCGACCAAGGACATACGCGCGTGGGCGGCGGCCTGTGGCGCGGCTGACCAAGGCGACGACCTCATCGCGCAGTCACTGCACGCGGAGGCGATGTACACCGAGTGGCGTCACCAGATCCGCAGCGGTCTGAAGAGCCTGCAGGACAGCGCCGTTCGCTTCTTCCACGAGACCCAGCTGTTCCGTGTCTACTCCTCGACGCTGGTGCCCGGACTGCTCCAGACCGAGGGCTATGCGGCCGGCGTGCTGGGCATCAGCGCTCGCTTTCGCGAACTGCCCATCGACGACAGCGCCGAGGCCGCCAGAGCACGAATCGACCGCTCGCGAGTGATTCACGAACCAGGCCATCGATTCGTGCTGGTGGTCGAGGAAGCCGCGCTGTACTGCCGCATCGGTGACGAAGATGCCATGGCCGCCCAACTTGGCCACCTACTCACCGCGGGAGCCCTGCCTCAGGTGTCGCTTGGCATCATCCCGTCGGCCACCCGGGCCCGAACACAGTGGCCCCGAGAAACGTTTCACGTCTACGACGACAAGCTGGTGTCAGTAGAGCTCGTCTCAGCCCAGGTAAGGATCACTCAGCCTTCCGAGATCGGGTTGTACCTGAAGGCTTTCGAGCAGCTTCGGAGCATGGCCGTGTACGGAGCAGAGGCCCGGGCCTTGATCCTCAGGGCGATCGCGGCGCTGCCTTGACCACATCTTCCTTTTGCCAACAGTCCGCGCCCTGAACCGTTGAAGGTCGTGATCAGTTCCGGCAGGTCCAGGAGGCTCTCGATCCTGAATTCGGTGCCCCACTCAGCACAGCCACCAGATGGTGGTCCAAGGTCACCCCACGGTTGCCCGGTGCCTTCACCGCTGAGACCGGACACCGTACGTTCGCCTTGTCCGAGCTGATGGTCCGTGCACCTTGGCGTGGTAGGGGTTCAGCTCGGCGCATCCACGACGCACTCCTCGCCTCCCGCAGGGAGCAACGGGCCGCGTTGCTCGTGCACAAAGACCACATCAAGGTCAGGGCGTTGTATGAGGCCTGGGGGTACGAAACGGTGGGGGAGGTGGTGCCGTTCGACGGATCCCCACAGCTGTGCGCCATGGTGCTGTCCTTGGAGAACTCGGTTCGCTAGACGGCACCGAGGCGCCCGCGCGGCCGCTCTCGCGCAGCGATGCGAGGGACTCGCCTCCTGCCTTGTCGGCCTCTCAGCGGCTACTGCGGGTACTCGACAAGAAGTTCGCCCACGCCTCTGACGAGATCACGAGGTGCGGCTGCTCAGGCCGCTTGGAGTCTCGTACAAGCACACCAGACAGGAAGAAGGCTGCCTCGACACACTCGGTTGTGTTGCCGCCGCTGTACGACGACTTGAACCAGGCAGGTTCGGAGGCGGACTCAGGACCGACGGGCATTTACAACTCCTGGCGGGCGCGGTGGATCACGGCGGAGGAAGCTTCCATGTCCAACGCTTGTGCCCGGAGGTACTCGAACGCAAGTCTGTATCGGTCCAGTTCCTCGTCCTTCTCCAGGAAGAGGGAGCCTGTGTGGAAATCGACGTACACCACGTCGAGGGCCGGTTCGGTGCCGCCGATGATCACGAAGCTCCCCAGTGCGGCTGCATGTGCCCCTTTGGAGAAGGGAAGCACCTGAAGCGTGACGTGGGGTGACTTGTTCGCTTCGAGCAGTCGGTCGAGCTGTTCTTTCATGATCTGAGGCGATCCGACCACGCGACGGATCACAGACTCGTCGAGGATCGCCCACAAGTGCAGCGGCTTCGGGCGGGTGAGGATCTCCTGCCGCTTCATGCGGATTTCGACCAGCCGCTCGATCTCCGCCTGCTCCAGGGGGACTTCATTGGCCTGCTGTAGCGCCGTGCTGTAGGCGCGTGTCTGTAGGAGCCCAGGGACGTAGACGCAGGAGAAGTGACTCTCACGCACCGCCTCGTCCTCAAGCGTGAGCAACAGGTTCATGCTCTCCGGAATGGAGTCGGCGAAGGAGCTCCACCAGCCTTGCTGCTTGGCATCTTTCGCCAGTCCGACAACGGCTGTGCGCTCGGCCTCAGTTGCCCCGTACTCGCGGCACAGTGCATCCACGACGATCCATTTGACCGGCCCGGCCTGGGTCTCGTACCGGCTGACCGTTGCCTTGGAAACGCCGACGAGCTGCCCGGCTTCTTCGAGCGTCAATCCCTTGCGGGCGCGCAACTTGCGCATCATGGCCCCAAGTTGGCGGCGGCGCGTTGTTGTCCGTTCGGGCATGCGGCTCCTTCACCATGCGCCGGGCGATGGGCCCGGAGATCTCCATCAGGCTATGCAGCATCGAAGCGGACCCACCATCACATTCACCCGATAGATTCCCATGAGAAGTTACACAGCGAGAGTTCTCTATGCCATGCTCGTTCTCAGATCGCTACGCAGCGCAGTCGTACGGATACGGCAGGCCCAGCAACTGCGTGGCTAGGGAGGGAGGAGTGGCCGTGCCTGGCTACGAAGTCACCGAACCTCGACTCCGCTGTGTCCTGCCTTTCGAGGCGGCGCCGGCAGAAGTGCGCCTGCTTCGGAGAACGGTCGTCAAGCAGCTGAGCCGATGGGGTACGCCCGTGGCTGCCGACGAAGCGGAGCTGCTCGTCACGGAGTTGGCGACGAACGTCGTGAAACACGTCGGCGAAGGAGCGTCGGCGACGCTGATCCTTGAGTGGAGGGGCGAGCGGCTCCGACTCGAAGTCCACGACAAGAGTCAGGTCGTGCCATCACTCAAGACCACGGGCTGCGACGAGGAATGTGGTCGTGGCCTGCATCTGCTCGCAGCGCTGGCGGTTGACTGGGGCACGGTGCTGACAGCGATGGGTAAGGCCGTCTGGTGCGAGATTTCGATGAGTGCGCGACACGCCTGCCAGCGCATCGAGCGGGCTGTCGAAGCACTGGAGAAGTACGAGGGGGTCGGCGGCGGTGTTGCGCCGCCCGGTAGGAGGCGAGACGCAGGCCTTGAGGAGTCAGCAATCGAACTGATCGCTGACTTGCTCCACTGGACTGCCGCCTGTGGCCGTGATCCGGAGGACATCCTCGATCGTGCTCAGATGCACTACCAGGCCGAAGCGGACGCGGCCTAGTGGACGGCCGCCTGAACAGACTTCTGTATCTGCTCCCGGAGAGCGGCCGGCGTGCGCCAGGATTCTCCAGGACGGCTCCTGTGGCACATGCGGTGACAGTTGGCGCACAGGCATGCGAGGTCGTCGAGCCTGGTCTCCCGAGTCCCGGAGACATAAAGGGGAGTGACGTGGTGCACTTCGATGTAGCCCTCGCCCAACTCTCCGTAGGTATGAGCGAAATCGAAGTCGCAGACCTGGCATTGGAGCGGGCGTCCGCCCTGCCGGACCTGGGCGATCTTCAGCGTTCGGAGCTTCGTGTCCCGCTCGCGGGCAAGCGCTCGGCGGACGAGCAGTCGTCCCTCGATCGCGGTCGTGCCCGTCTCGTCGACTTCGTCGGGCTGCCTGGGGATACGGTGCAATTCGCCCGAGGCGATGCCCTCCTCAATTGCCTCGGCGGCCTGGAGCATCTCAGCTTCACGATCCATGAACGCGTCGATCATGAGCAGCGTGGGCTTGCCACATCGCGTGGCCTTGCCGGGATACAACTTGTGGTTCGTCATGAAGTCGGTGGTCTTGCGGCTGACGCTGTCGGGAGACCGGAAGCTGGGAAGGGCGACTGCCTCCGGGGTGTGGACCGGGAGCGAGCGAAGCAGCTCCGACAGCTCCTGGACCTTCCGGTCGCCGGTCCGCAGCTCCCGCCAACCGTTCTTCACGACGAGGGCACCGGCCAGCACGAGTTCGTCCTCAGTCCACGCAGGTATCCGCATGGGCAATATCGTATGAGTGTTCGGCGTGACGGAGGGTGCGTTCAGCGAACCGCGGAGCGTGCTGCACACTTGGTGAGGTCTCGTTGTCAGTGGGGTCTGTCACCCTCAGTGATGGTGGATAGCAAGATGTGTCTGCCGCTGTACGACTGTAAGGAGGGGGCATGACCCACACAAACGAACCCGAGCGCGCCACCACGGTGTCGGCCAAGCGTGAGTTCACGTCGATCGAGATCTGCGCTGGGGCTGGTGGGCAGGCGATCGGTCTCCACCAGGCGGGCTTCGGGCACCTGGCCTTGGTTGAGATCGACGGGTACGCGGTCGACACGCTCAGGCTGAATATCGAAGATCACGAGGTATGGGCGTGGGAAAGAGAGTACTGCGACGTCCTGTCGGCTGACGTCAAGGAATTCGAGCCGTACCGGGACTTGCAGAAGAGTGCGGAGCTGCTGCGGCGCGACGGCCTGGACCTCCTTGCAGGTGGCGTGCCATGCCCTCCGTTCTCCCATGCGGGTAAGCAACTGGGCAAGGACGACGAGCGAGACCTCTTCCCGCGCATGCTGGAGCTGGTCACGACGCTCAATCCTCGAGCGGTGATGATCGAGAACGTCCGGGGGATCATGGACCCGAAGTTCTCGGACTATCGCGACTGGATCAAGGCGCGGCTTGAGGGTGGCACGTACCGGGGCGACGATGGGCAACTGGCTCATGAAGAAGGCCTCGGCTACACCGTCAGCAGGTGGGGCGTCCTGGAGGCCAGCGACTTCGGGGTTCCACAGCTTCGGCCACGCGCAATCCTCGTCGCGTTTCGGGACGATGTCATCAAGGACCTCAAGTACGAGTGGCCGACGGCTACGCACGAGGAGCCGGTCAGTGTCGCAAAGAGCCTTGAGCCGTCCATGCGTGAACGCTATGGCAAGTATTTCGAGGGAGCTCACTCGAAGCAGGCTCACGCGCACTTCGACCGATGGCTCACGAAGGCGAAAGAGCGGGATGCCGAGCTCAAGGGCAAGGGTGGAGGGATTGCGCCCACGCTCGTCGGCGGGTCAAAGAAACATGGCGGTGCTGACCTCGGCCCCAGCCGCGCGAAGGCGGCCTGGAAGCAGCTGGGGATCTCGGGCATGGGCGTTGCCAATGACATCGACACATGCAAAGAGAAGAAGACCGAGGGTCGAGATCTCTTCGGCCCTGATGGACCGATGCTCACGGTGCGGCAAGCAGCCATCATCCAGGGATTCCCGACGGAGTGGGATTTCTCGGGCGGGAAGACTGCCCAGTACCGACAGGTAGGCAATGCTTTCCCGCCGCCGGTAGCTAAGGCCGTCGGTAAGTCGATCATTGATGTACTGAAGGCGGCACGGGAACGCGATCAGAAGAAGGCATGATCAGTTACCTTGCCTGCTCTTTCGGGCTGCGCTGCGGCGCCTGTCAACCTCGGCTGCAATGCGTGCGGCGCAGTCTTCCGAAGGCTCGTGCTCCCAAAACCGGAGCACCGTCCAGCCTGCCTCTTCCAAGCGCTGGTCGGTGTCGCGGTCGCGGGCCATGTTCCGGGCAACCTTACCGGACCAGTAGCCAGGGTTGGTCTTCGGCGGCACGTAGTGCTCGGGGCAGCCGTGCCAATAGCAGCCGTCGATGAAGACAGCCACCTTCGCCGGGCGGAAGACCATGTCGGCAGTCCGGCGAAGGCCTGGAAGTGGCTTGGCTGCGACTCGGTAGCGCAGGCCCTGGGCGTGGACGAGTCGTCGTATGAGCCATTCTGGCTTGGTGTCCCGGTTTCGGATGGCCTGCATGTTCCGGCGACGTGCCGCGGACGATGCCCACGAACCCTCCGGAGGAGACCATCCGCTGTCCGGCTCGGCAGGGGAACCTGAAGACATACTCATAGCGCTCTGACTCTTACCAGGTTGCCAGCGTGGGCGCGAGTTCTTCGTAAGGCCGAAGTCGACCTTGGCTGATGCACTCTGCCAGATCGTCCTTCTGTTGGTTACTGCCGACAGCATCTACGGCTTGTTTCAGTGCAGCGAAGGCAATGTGGTAGACGGCGTCGACCTCGCCGGTTCCCCTGGCGATGGCAGCGATCCTGCTGGGCATTGGCTCGGCAGTCACAGTGACCAGGTGCGGAAGGCGACCGCGCCTATGCCTGATCATCTGCAGGAACTCATGCCGGATGTTCTGGACTCGATCGGAACGGATTGTCCACTTACATGATACGGCGGCGTGTAGAAATGCTTCAGTGCCAGGCTGAGGCGAATTATGTATTACGCCGACGGTCACGTCAGGCCTGATCAGATAGTCGAGTCCCAGGTCGGCACTTAGTACGGGATTCTTGCGTACAACCTTCTTGAGGTTGCCAAGATGGGAATACTGCGAGAAATCTGCGACAATTTTCTTGTGGTCAACTTGCCAGAAGCGGGAAGAGTCAGCGACTGGAAGTGCTTTTTCTAGATGTGCTTGAACTGCTCGTTCCAATGCTGGGCCAAGGTCTTTCGGGGTTCCCTCCAAAACCATCTCAGGAGTGACACTCAAGTGCTCGAGGATTGCCCTCGCTAGCGCTTTTGAAGGAGCGCTGCTGCTATCTGCGCTATTCGGTACCGGTTTCCCCGACGACTTCAGCTTCTTCCAGCCCAGGAGCTGGGCTGCGAAAGGTGCACTCATCTCCGTGCGTTCCTACTTTTTATGGGAGGGGAGCGATGGGGCCGTCTCGGGTTCGTCATCAGGCGTGGCAACAACCCAAGCCTGCCCATCCAGCACTACTTGTGGTGCGTCTTGGTGATGTGGACGACTCCTTGCAACGCGAACGCTGACGAACTCGCCCTCTCGCGGAGGGAGGAGTCCGAGCTGCTCCGCTGTGGTGCGGTGGCTGTCGTAGTCGCCCATGATGAGGATTCCCTCGGGCTGGAGGGCTGATCGGGAACCTCCGTTGCCGCGGACCCGTTTCATGTAATCCTTTTGCTGGGCCACGGTTCGCACCACGTTGCGGCTTATACGCCGTTTCTGTGCGCGCCGAAACAGCTCGTTGAGACGCTGCTGGCCAGACTGCGGTGCGAAGACCGCCGCGCAGTCGGATGGGGCCATGTGAAGGAGTACGTTCTCCGGCAACGCCGCATCGCGCCAAAGCCAGAGGATTTTGTCCCGGTGTATGGCCTTCACAGTAAGCTTCGCATCACGATTACCTCCTCGGTTCAGCCACTCATCCCTCACCCGGAAGAGGCCAGCACTCCAGAGGCTCTCGTTGTCGTTGGCCCAAACGAGCAAGCAGAGATGTCCTCTGGCCTCCGGAGGGATCATCCAGCCGCCGAAGCTCTGCGAGTACTTGCAGTCCACCTCGATGCCGGCGATCCGGTAGTCCATTGCGGCGCCGTCCGAGAACTTGAACTCCCGCTGCAGATTGATCTCGACGAGTGTTCCCGCATGGGTTCTCTCGGTCTTGTACAAAGATTCCCAGGCGTAACGGCCAGTGTTCTCACCGTTCAACAGCTGATCAATGGTGTTCCGAAGCACCGCTGCGAATCGCTCTTTTGAGTGCTCCATGCTCACCAATTCCGCGCGCACTGTCTGGAGCTCAGCGTCGCGCCTCAGCTCCTCCGACAGCGCGATGTTCTGCGCGGCATGAATGTCGATGGGCAGCAAGCGGATCCCCCTCAGGATGAACTAACTGGAATCGTAGCGTCGCTGGTATGCCGAGAGTCCTTCGCACGGAACCGCACCAGACGACGGTCTGCACTCACAGCTGAGGTCGGCGGGATCAGAGTGAATGCCATCACGATCTTCGATGGGTCAGCCGATCCGTTGCGGACGACGGCGTGGACGTCACTGTGGCTGTCCCCGTCGACGACCGGGTACAGCAGGATGACTCCGGTTGAGGGCCCGACTTCAGTGTCCTGGTCCGGGCGGCGGATGCTCAGCGGTGAGGCCGCCTCGTCGATGAGGTGCTGTGCCGCCGTGCGGTGTTCGACGCTGGCGATGCGCCCGAAGGACGTCTTGCCGGCCTGCCGCTTTCGGCGGACCAGAGACAGTGGGACAGAGCCGAGGATGCTGGCTTCGACCCGCTTGTTCGAGGTCAGCCGGGGTGAGATGAGCAGCCAGTCGTCCACCTTGGCTAGCGTGCCATCGAGCTGCCTCAGATAGGTCAGGTGGGGGTCGAAGTATCGCGGACGCTCCCATTCAAGCTGGGACAGCACGCTCACGAGTTCGCTGTGGGGAATAATCCCGGTCAGTGCTTCGAAGTTGCGCGTTAGCGCGCTGGAGCTGTCCGGCGGGTTGCTGAACGACATCGGCGTTGTACCGAGCCTGTCCAGCAGCGGGCGCCAGCGTTCTGTATTCCGCTTGTGAGCTGCGCTGTTGTTCATCGGGTACGAAGCCGGCTCGATGGGGCGTCCAGGGGACCGGATCTCCACGAGTTCCGCGTTGAACATCTTGTTGCGCGCCGACGGCCTGATCCACGGCAGGTGCTGGGCCACGAGAGGGGGGACTTCCATGGGCGTCATCTGTGGCTGTCCATCGACCACCACGGCGTACTGGGCCAGCTGCTCTCGGAATGTTTCCTCATCCCGGCATATCGCTTCGTACGCCTCGTATAGATCTGCGGACTTGTCACGCCCGAAGGGCTCTTCCCGCCCGATGTAGAGCCTGACAAGA
Source organism: Streptomyces sp. NPDC006602 (assembly GCF_042870385.1). Taxonomy (NCBI): domain Bacteria; kingdom Bacillati; phylum Actinomycetota; class Actinomycetes; order Kitasatosporales; family Streptomycetaceae; genus Streptomyces; species Streptomyces sp. NPDC006602. Next base: position 175,100 of record NZ_JBIAHG010000006.1, read on the forward strand.
TCCCGGTATCCGGGCCTGAAACCGAACCAACGCCCCATCTGCATCAGCGTGTCTGCCTGCTGGGTGGTACGCCGGTAGTAAGTGATCGTCAGGCCCTCGACGGTGAAACCACGCGACAGCTTCGTGCCTCCCACCAGGATCTTCCAGACATGCGGGGTCCGGTCGAAGTCGAGGCCGAGTTGGTCGAAGTAGCGATCGGAGTCACCGTTCACAACGATGACCGGCTGACCGTTTGAACCGATGCGCTGTCGTGCGGTACTGACGTATGGGCGCAGTTCTTCATAGGAAGCCGGTGCTGGGAGGTCGGAGGCACGTGCCTCACTCACCGGGATGAAGTCTGAGGCCCACAGTGCGGCAAGGCGTTCATGACCGGCCCCTGAGCTGTATCCCGCCTGGTGCCACATGGAATTGATGCGCAGCGCGAGATCGGCGTGATCATCCCTGCGTACGGACTGATGCACGAGCATTGTGTGATGCCGGAACGGGCCTTCCGGGACTCCATGGGCAGCCCGGTAGAGCTTCAGGGCGCCAGACAGGACGAAGGCATCCATAGCCTCCTGGAGACGGTCGCCGGTTGACTCGTAGATTCCACGGACGTGCGCCTTCTCCTGAGAGTTGGCGAAGGTTCGCTCCTCTGCCGCTACCGGAGAATCCAGATCGTGGAAGTCCTGAGCGCCCATGTACCCGGTGGGACGGGGGAGCGAGATCAAGAAGTCGCTCGGGAAGATGTCATCGTCGTCGCCAGGGTCAACGAAGACATTGGCGAAGGGAGTTGCCGTATACCCCACGTACTGCGCCCGTGGAAGGAGTTTGAGGAGCTGGGATATAAGTCCGTTGATCGCGGTGCGCTCGGTGGTCCCGGCCTCCCACTTCTTCGGGTCCAAGGTGTTGACCGAAGCCTGGTCGGACTCGTCGTCGATGATCAGGGCAGGAAGCTCCCCGAGCAGCCCGTGGATCTGCTTGAGATCCTTGACGAGTTTGGTGAGGACGGACTTGTTCTTCTTCACCACCAGAACCCGAGCCGCGGCGTGATGGATGTTCGCCGGGTCGTAGAGCGGGCGGGTCGGTTCACGCTTCTCGAACTCCAGCGCCCGGATGCCCTGCGCGAGGCTCTTGTAGTCGTTGTCCCGAGTCGTCAGACGCTCAATGTCGAATGCACCCAGTGTGGAGGGTCGTCCTCCGTGCCGGACGAAGTCGGGCCAGTCGGCGTCTTCATCGCTGACGTAGTCCACACCAACGAGGGAGTCCAAGTCGGTGATGTCCGCGCCCCGCAGGATGTTCTCCTGGCCGATCAACTCCATGTCCAGGCGGCGCTGAGTCTGCGCGCGCAGGAGGTTGAGGGTGCCGCCGAGCACGATGACGAGGCGATAGCCGGCGTCGATTGCCTTGGCGGCGACACCGGTGAAGTTCGCCGTCTTGCCCGACTGGACGTATCCCACTACCAGGCCCTTTGCCTGCCGGGCTGCGGGCTGTTCGGGGTCGGTGAGGCGTTCGACGACTGCTCGGCTCGCCTCATCCAAGCTGGCGATCGCCGCCTCGGGCCAGTTCTTGGCACGGAGTTTGTCCTCGTACGACGTCCAGTAGAAGGACCGGGCGGTCGTGCGATCGGGCGTGTACCAGGGAGTGAACTCACGAGTGATCACGGTGGGACCCGGAAGCTTTGCGACGGGAACGGCGTTGTCCAGTGCCTTCCGCAGATCGTTGCCGAACCGGAGGCGGTCGTACACGGCCATCCGCCGTTCGTCGGAACGGGCGGGTGTGCCGAGTGCCCACTGGGGCTCTTCTGCGAAGTCCCATGAGGTGAGGTGGCGGCTCCAGAGAGCTGCCAGTGTCTCGTCCACGCTGACCAAGCACTCCCGGAACCGTTCCTCGCTGAGGTCGGCGTCCGGATGGACCTCATCGGCGGCAAGCGCCGCCCAGCGTTCGAAATGCCGAGGGACGCTGCCCATGCCAGCCAGCGCGGAGGCGTGGATCTCCAGGAGAATGTTGGCAGGGGTGGAGCTCATGTGCGGACCTCAATCAGCAGAGGGGAGCCAGTGGCGAGTGTCGTACGAGGGTCAGGAGAGCGCCTGAGTTCGCCGCGTGCGATGCGCCTCCGCAGAAGCCAGGAGAATGGTGTTCCAGTAGTCCACGCGGTCTTGGCGGCTGCGTTCCCAGCGGCCTAGCCCGAAGCAGTCCTCAAGAAGCAGGTAGAGCAGGGTCTTTGTGACGGGAGCGTCGTTTGCTCCGCCGCGCCTGCCGTCATTGAAGTCCTCGCGGAAGTCCTTGTTGAGGATGACGATGTTTTTCTCGCGATCCAGATCGAAGAACCGGTCGCGGGGAAGCGCCGCCCAGGTGAACGTGATCGGCTCCTCACCTGCCTTCTCCGGCAGTTCCTCCTTCACGACCCGTTTGACCTTCGGGTCTAGTCCCTTGCCCGGAGGGGTGACCGACTTTCGGACGACTTCAGTGCGTCTTGAACCGTCCCGGTAGGCGGTCTCGGCATCGCTGATGTACTGGCGGAAGGCGTGCCCTGCGGAATCCACCGCCTTGTCCAGGCCGAGGGTGAAGGCTGGGGTGACCGTGACCCTTTCCTTCTTCACGTCCAGACTCAGGACGCTGTTGTCACTCGCTGGGAGATCCACCGCAACCCGGGCCAGAACGAGATGCCCCTCGGGGTTGCGCAGGCCGTTCCAGCCTCCCGCTTGGACGAGGCGGTCATTCCGGTAGAAGTAGAATCCCTGCCGTTCCGCAAGGGAACCGATCTGCCGGAAGCCCGCCTTCTGCGACTTGGCTGGCCAAATGTGGGCGGTCAGGCGCATATCTCCGATGCCCTCCACGGGCGCGGTGAACTGCCTCGGATACCCCTTCTTCCCGGGCACTTTGTACCCGAAGGGATCCAGTGCCTCTACGGCGATGTGGTCGACTTCCTCGCCGAGTCCGCTCACGTTGCTGCTTACGTCCCACACGGCTATGTCCAGTTGGAGACCGCGTTGCAGGAAGCGGTGAAAGTAGAGGCCGAGATGAGTCTCCAGGCGTGCGATCGCCTTCGACAGGTACTGGTCGCTTTGCCCAGGTGTCACTGTTTCGAAGGCGCGTACCTGGTCCCACCGTACGACCGTGCCGTGCCACTCGATGATGCCGTCGTACCGGTCGATGAGATTCTGTGCGTAGCGCGGGTCGACGGTGTCACAGCGGAAACCGTCTTCGATCCCCTCCGCAGTAAGGCAGCGGCCGACCGCGCGGCTGCGCTTCGTGCGGCTGACCACGGTGAGCGACGAGGCATGGGAGAGCGACGCGGCCTTGAGGCCGGTGCCATACATGCCGAGGGCGTGTTCGTTGTAGATCCGGCGCCGTCCGACCGTCATCGCGTCAACCAGCCCGGCCTCGTCTATGCCCCGGCCGTTGTCGATGATCAACAGAGTGAGGATCCGCTTGGCGTCGCGCAAGAAATGCACGACGATCTTGTCGGCGCCCGCGTCGATTGAGTTGTCGATCAGGTCCGCTACAGCGACCTCGAAGCCGTAGCCCTGGTTGGTCAGAGCTTTGCCGTACCCGGCGTCTGGTGGCAGATGCGTGCTGCCGGTCGTGGGGACGTCGTACTGCCAGACGGTGCCGGGCTGGTAGGGCATCGGTTCCTCAAATACACAGGTCAGGGCCGCTCCGCAGACGACGGCCCTTCAGCTCACAGGTAAATGTGACGGTACTGCAAAGGTGGGACATAGGGGGAGTTGAACTCTGAAGTGGGTTGTTAAATCCCATATTTGCTCAGGGTTTCAGGGGTGACGGAACTCGTTGCTGGATCTGGACGAGTCCCGATCAGCTCACGCTCCCGTGGCACTCCCCGTAAGCCTGACCCGACCCACACCAGCAAACCGCCCCCCGCTGCGGCGGCCAAACCACCGCCCGCCCCCGCGCCGCCAACGTCGTCGCATACTGCGGCAGCAGCGCCACGTCGCCCGGCGACGCGCCCTCCGAGGCCGCGAAGGCCTCGTACGACGGAACAGTCCCGGTCACGATGCCCAGGTTCGGCGTCCCCGAAGACGCAAGTTCCCGCAGCGACGCCTCTATCGTCGCCAGGTGCTCCTCATGCGAGGGGTACTCCGCTGCCAGCGTCGGGTAGGCCGAGACCAGTTCCGTCAGTTCGCCTGCCGGCCAGTGCAGGACCGCGACCGGGAACGGGCGGGAGAGGGCCTCGCGGTAGGTGCCGAGTTCTGCTCGCAGCCTTGAGATCTCCGCTGCCAGCTCCGCCGGGTTGTCCGAGCCGAGGGACCAGACGCGCTTGGGGTCGTGGAGTTCGTCGAGGGAGACGGGGGAGTTGTGGAGGGTGTCCGCGAGGACGTCCCAGTCGTCGTGGCCGACGCCCAGCATGCGGCGGACCCGGTGGCGGCCGAAGAGCAGCGGGTGCGTGGCGTACGGGGGCTGGGTGTCCTCCGTGAGAAGCAGGAGTACGGCCTCCGTGAAGGTCTCCTGCGCCGCCTCCAGTTCGTCGTGCGCCTCCAACGCCTCCGCCACGATCACCCACGGGGCCGCGTCGCGCGGGGCAGCCGCCCGGACGCCCTCGATGATCGCCCTGGCCTCGGCCTCGTGGCCGTACTCCCAGAGGTTCGAGGCCTTGAGGGCTCGTACGAGAAACGGGTTCTCCAAGGCCTCCGGTGACGACAGCAGGCGGTCGTAGAGCTTGCTCGCGGCGGGGCGGTCGCCGGCGAGTTCGAGGTGGGCCGCGGCCTGTAGAAGCAGGGCTTCGGCGTCCTCGGGGTACAGGCCGGCGGTCCGCTCCAGGCGTGCCGCTTCGGCGGTGTGGTCTACGTTCTCGGCAGGCGTGTCGGGGCGCATGCATGACACGGTACTGCCGGGCTGTGACAAAGGGAGAGGTATCCCCAGGCCAGCACGCGGATCGGCGGATCGGCGGCGTAGCTTCCGGTATCTTCCGGCATCTCCGGCACCTTCTCGGCACCTTCCGGACCTTTCGGCTCGTACCGCGAGGGTCTCGTACGTCCGCAGGAGCGGGAAGCGACCGATCAGCGTGTCAGTGCGAACGCGGCGAACAACATGAGGACCGTGATGATGACGCAGAACGCGAGGTGGGAGCGCGGGTAGTCGTACGTCTCGCGGGTCTCGCCCTCGTTGATTTCGGTGGTCCCCCCGACGAACAGCTTGCGGGACGGGAACATCCCGACCGTGAGGCCGATGAGGGCGAACGCGTACCCGACGAGCATGGCGGCCAGGGAGAAGCCCTGTGCCTGGCCGACGGCGATCATGCCGGCCAGGCACAGGACCCAGATGAAGGGATACGCGACCCAGAATCTCCGGACGGGGATCCAGCGGGCCATGGCGGAGCAGTGGACGACGGTGGCTGTGGCTGCCATCAGCCACAGCCACTCGGTGGCAACGGACGTGAGCACGCGCGGCGTGTCCTTCCCGGAGTCCCGGAGGTGTGAACGTCCGTTCTAGATCGTCACCCCGTCGATCTGCAACGTCTGCACCGACTTCGCCGCGAACGGCACCGCCACCGACTTCCCGCTCAGCCGGGTGTCCGAGTACGCCGCGTACTTGTCGCCGCCCGTGGTGACCGTGTTCCAGCGGGGAACGAGGCCGTTCGTGCCGCCCGTCACCGTGGTGAAGCGGGAGAGGTCGAAGGTGAGGGTCTGGGCGGAGGTGGAGGTGTTCACCGCCACGATCACGAGGCGCTTCGCGGTCGCGTCGTAGGCCGCCGCCGCGTAGCTGACGCCCGTGTCGATGATCCGCATGCCCGGGCGGATGTGGCGGCTGAACTGGGCCATCACGTAGTACTTCGGCTGGACCGTCGTCGGCTGGAGGGTGTTCTGGTCGTACGCGATCATCGCCCAGCCCGTCGACGGGTCCATGACCTGCCAGTAGACCCAGGCGGTGGGGTGGAGCCAGCGGAAGTCGTAGCAGAGGTTGGAGGCCATGGTGAGGCCGGTGCCGTCGCTGTCGCCCGTCTCCGAGTTCCAGAGCTTCTTGCCGGATGTGGTGACCACGTCCGTGTAGAGCAGGTCCCGGCGGCCGCCCGAGCCCTGGTAGCCGTGCACGTTGACCTGGTTGACCAGGGCCTTGGTGGTGGAGTTGAAGGAGGCCCAGGTGGAGCGCGCGGTGTCGTAGTTCGTCTCGTCGGAGGCGGAGACACGCAGGCCCGTCAGGCCGCGCTTGTCCAACTCGCTGCGCATGTACGGGAGTACGGCCGCCTGGACCGCGGGGTCCATGTGGCAGCCCTCCTGGGTGCCGGTGTCGGTCCACCAGGACGAGGCCGGCTCGTTGAAGGGGTCCACCGTCGAGAAGTTCACGCCCCAGTTGTTCTTGGCGTAGAGGGCGGTCGCGGCCAGGTGGGAGGCGTGCTGGCGGTAGTTCCAGGTCTGGAGGTTGTTGCCGCCGCCGGAGGCGCCCGACGGATTGTGGTTCGAGCACATCCACCACATCGGGGAGTTGGCGAACAGCTCGCTGACCGCGCCTCGCTGCGTCGCCTTCACCAGCATCGCCCGTTGCTTGGCGTCGGCCGACCAGTTCCAGGCCGAGGACGTCGGGTCCTCGTTGTTCCAGTCCTGCCAGAAGCCCTCGATCTGCTTGAAGGCCGGGATGTTCGGCGACTCGACCATCGTCGCGCTGCCCACGCTGTTCCAGCTGCAAGCGCCCAGGTTGTAGCGGGCGATGTTCAGGCCGAGGCCGGGGAGTGTCGTCCCGTTGTACGACACCGACTTGGTGGTGAAGAAGGCGTCGGCGAAGTCGTCCCGGGCCCCGAACACGTTGGCCCACCAGGCCAGGGAGGTGCCCCAGCCCTCCCAGGTGCCGTACGAGGTGCCGGGGTTGACGGCGATCGTGGCGTCCGCGCGTGCGGTGCCGGTCGCCAGGGCGCTGCCGAGGAGCGTCCCGCCCGCGGCTGTGAGCAGGGTTCTGCGACGGATCATGGCTTCTCCGATTCGAATCGACGACGGTCCGTCCCTGAACCGGCGTCGTGGCCTGTCCCGTTCATGCCACGACGAAGCATCGGGTGTGGCGTGTGAGGTTGTCGAGAGTTGCGACAGCCCTTTTCCAAACCTGTGGAGGAAGGTGTGCGAGGGACCGAACGAAGCCGACAGCCGAAAGCCGATCAAGACCGATCAGGCACAGCCGATCGAGAACGATCAGGTATAACCGAGGGCAGGACAAGCAGTCGTACGAGATGCGCGAGACCTTCGCGGTGTCCCGGACGATCGAGAAGATCGAGAAGATCGAGAGGAGGGGCCGAGCATGATCCGCAGTCTGGCGAAGCTTCGCCCCGCCGCCCTCCTGCTGATCCTCTTCCTCGACGTCGTGCTGCTCGACGCCGGCAGCCTCTCCGCCACCGTCGCGCTCGCCGCGACCGCCGCGGCCGGCTCCGCGTTCGCCGCCTGCTCGCTCGTCGCCTCGCGCTCCGCGCTCCCCGTGCCGCCCACCCGGGTGCGTACGGCCATCCGCGACCGCGACCGCCGAACGGCGTTCCTGCCCCAACGCGACCCCGACGCGAAGGGGCGCACCCGGCCCCGAGCGCCGGGGCACGCCCTCCCGGCGACCGCCGCGTAGGGCGTAGGGCAGCAGCCGGCCACACCCCTGCCCCGCGGCGGGTCGTCATGCCGAGTCAGTCACTCATCATCCCGGCACGACGAGACCCCCGGAGGGCTCACCCATGTCCGTTTTCGCCGATCTGGTCCGGCAGTTGGCCGACCTGCTCCAGCCGCTGTTCGGGGCTACCGCGGCCGCCGCCGCGATCGTCCTGTTCACCGCGTTCGTACGGCTTCTCGTGCATCCCCTGTCCCGGGCCGCCGCGCGCGGACAGAAGGCCAGGGCCGCGCTCCAGCCGAAGGTCGCGGAGCTCAGGAAGAAGCACGCGAAGAACCCCGAGAAGCTCCAGAAGGCCGTGATGGAGCTGCACGCCGAGGAGAAGGTGTCGCCGCTGTCGGGCTGCATGCCGAGTGTGTTCCAGATGCCCGCGTTCTTCCTCCTCTACCACCTGTTCTCCAACACGCGGATCGGCGGACAGACGAACGAACTCCTCTCCCACCAGTTGTTCGCGGCGCCCCTCGGCGACCGCTGGGCGGACGCGCTCGGCGACGGCGGGATGTTCGGGGCCGCCGGGCTCGTGTATGTCGGACTGTTCGTGTTCGTCGCGGTGGTGGCCGTGTTCAATTTCCGCCGTACGAAGCGGATGATGGCCGCGAATCCGGCGAATCCGGTGAATCTGTCGAATCCGGTTGGGGACGGAGGGCCGGTGGCCGGTGCGGCCGGGGTGGGCGCGATGACCAAGGTCATGCCGTTCATGTCCTTCTTCACGCTCTTCACCGTGGCGGTGGTGCCGCTGGCGGCCGCGCTGTACGTCGTCACCAGTACGACGTGGAGTGCGGTGGAGCGGTCGGTCCTGTACCGCTGACCCCGCCCGTCCTCGGAGGTTACGGTCCAGTCCGTGAACCAGGTCTTGCGGACTGGACGCCGACCTTGGACGATCGACCAGTCCTCCGATGGCTGCACCCGTCGGTCGACGAGCCCGCGATCGAGGGAGATTGTCATCATGAAGCTGCTGCGAGTCGGTACGGCGGGATCGGAGCGGCCCGCGCTGCTCGACGCCGAGGGGACCCTGCGGGACCTGTCCGGCGTCGTGCCGGACATCGACGGACCGCTGCTCGCCGACGACGCCGCGCTCGGCCGGATCCGCGCCGCCGTCGACGCGGGGTCGCTGCCCGCGCTGGACGCCACCGGGCTGCGTGTCGGGCCGCCGCTCGCCCGGATCGGCAAGATCGTCTGCATCGGGCTGAACTACCACGACCACGCCCGGGAGACCGGGGCCGAGCCGCCCGCCGAGCCCGTCATCTTCTTCAAGGCCGCGGACACGGTGGTGGGGCCGTACGACACGGTGCTGGTCCCTCGCGGGTCCGTGAAGACGGACTGGGAGGTCGAGCTGGCGGTGGTCATCGGACGTACGGCTCGGTACGCGGGGTCCGTGGAGGAGGCGCTGGGGTGCGTCGCCGGGTACGCGGTGGCGCACGACGTGTCCGAGCGGGAGTTCCAGATCGAGCGGGGCGGGACCTGGGACAAGGGGAAGAACTGCGAGACGTTCAACCCGCTGGGGCCATGGCTTGTGACGGCGGACGAGGTGCCGGACCCGCAGAACCTGTCGCTGAGGCTGTGGGTCAACGGGGAGTTGAAGCAGGACGGCACGACCGCCGAGCAGATCTTCCCCGTGGGTGAGGTCGTGCGGTACGTCAGCCAGTTCATGACCCTCTACCCCGGTGACGTCATCAACACGGGCACGCCCGCGGGCGTTGCGCTGGGACATCCCGAGCCCAAGCCGTTCCTTCGGGCGGGGGATGTGGTGGAGCTGGAGATCGAGGGGCTCGGCCGGCAGCGGCAGGAGTTCAAAGACGCCTAGAGGGCGGGGGGGGCTGCGCTTGTACGGCTGCGGGTCCGTTGTGGCTGATCGCGCAGTTCCCCGCGCCCCTGAAAGGCCGGTCAGCTCAGGCCAGTAGAGAGGACAGCCGCTGCCACGCCTTGCGCGGCAGCGCGTCCCTTGGTTCGCCGTCCACCACCTGTAGGGCCACGTGGTCCGCGCCCGCCTCGTGGAACGCTTCGATGCGGGTGCGGATCGTCGTGTCGTCGCCCCAGGCGAAGAGCGCGTCGATCAGACGGTCGCTGCCGCCGTTCGTGAGGTCGTCCTCGGTGAAGCCGTGGCGGAGGAAGTTGTTGGTGTAGTTCGGGAGGGAGAGGTACATGGCCAGGGACTCGCGGGCCAGGGCGCGTGCGCTGGTCGGGTCCGCCTCCAGGACCACCGCCAACTCAGGGGCCAGCAGCGGGGCTTCGCCGAGGAGCTCGCGGGCGTAGGCGGTGTGTTCGGGTGTGACCAGGTACGGGATCGAGCCGGCCGCCCGGTCGCGGGCCAGCTCCAGGGTCTTCGGGCCGAGGGCGGCCAGGAGGCGGCGGTTCGCCGGTACGGCCGCCTCGTCCAGGGCGTCCAGGTAGGCGACCAGGGCCGAGTAGGGGCGGCGGTACTGGTCGGCGAGCTTGGCGTGGCTGACGCCCAGGCCGAGGAGGAAGCGGCCGGGGTGGGCCGCCTCGAGGTCGGCGAAGGCTGCCGCGCTGTCGGCGGGCTCGTGCTCCCAGATGCTCTGGATGCTGGTGCCGACGGTGAGCGTCGAGGTCGCCTCGATCAGCGGTACGGCGTTGGCGGCGGCGCTGTTGCCGCCCAGCCAGACGGCACCGTAGCCCAGCTCCTCCAACTCGGCCGCCGCCTCGGCGAGTTCGCCCCGCCGGGCAGGGTCCTCCGAGCGCAGGCCGACACTCCAGATGCCGTAGCGTCCGACGGATTCCTTCAAGGCGTCACTCGAGGCGTCACTCATGGGGCGGTCCCTCCGGTTGGTGGGTGTGCGGTACATCGGTTCCAACAGGAGGGTGCCCCGAGATCTTCCCATCAGTGCCCCAGCGCAGTGATCGAATCACTGCCCCAGGAATCACTGCCCCAGGAACTGCTCCAGCGCCTCAACGACGAACCGGTGGTCCTGCAACTGCGGCAGTCCCGACACGGTCACCGCACCGATCACGCCCACGCCCTCCACGTTGATCGGGAAGGAGCCGCCATGGGCCGCGTACTCGTCCGGGTCCAGGCGGGAGGACTCCTCGAAGGTCGTGCCCTTGGCGCGGAAACGGGCGCCCACCAGGTAGGACGCGGAGCCGTAGCGCTCCACGACCCGGCGCTTGCGGACGATCCAGGCGTCGTTGTCGGGGGCCGAGCCGGGCAGCGCCGCGTGGAAGAGCTGCTGGCCCGCGCGGTGGATGTCGATGGCGACGGGGGCCTGGCGCTCGCGGGCCAGGTCGACGAGGAGGGAGCCCAGCGCCCAGGCGTCATCGTGGGTGAACTGGCGGAAGACCAGATGGCGTTCCTGTGCCTCCAGCTCCTCCAGGGGCGGGGTGAGCTCCGGGTGGAACTTCGGGGTGATCTCCTGGTTGTGCGCCTGGTTGTGCGACCTGTTGTTCGTCACAGCGACACCGCCACTCCGTCGTGGGCCGAACGGCGCGCCGCCTCCAGTACGTCGAGGGCGGCGGCCGCCTCCAGCGCGGTCACCGGGTTGGGACCGCCCTCGGTGAGGGCCCTGGCCACGGCCGCATAGTAGGCCGGGTAGTCGCCGGGAAGCGTCGGTTCGGGGCGTCCGCCGCCGGTCAGCGGGGACTCGCCGGCTCCGACGCGGCCCCACAGGTCCTCCGGTTCCAGGCCCCAGTCGGAGGTCTTCGCACCGGGGCGCCGGCCTTCCCTGAGGGCCGCCTCCTGCGGGTCGAGGCCGTACTTCACGTAGCCCGCCTTCGAGCCCAGCACCCGGAAGCGCGGGCCGAGTTGGGCGGTCGTCGCGGAGGCGTAGAGATGGGAGCGGACGCCGCTGGTGTGGGTGACCGCGATGAAGGTGTCGTCGTCCGTCCGAGCGCCCGGGCGCCGGACGTCCGACTCGGCGTACACGCAGGCGGCGGGGCCGAAGAGGACCAGCGCCTGGTCGACGACATGGCTGCCGAGGTCGTAGAGCAGACCTCCGATCTCTGTGGGGTCGCCGGACTCCCGCCAGCCGCCCTTCAGTTGCGGCCGCCAGCGCTCGAAGCGGGACTCGAAGCGGTATACGTCGCCCAGCTCGCCCTCGGTGAGCAGCTTGCGCAGGGTCAGGAAGTCGTTGTCCCAGCGGCGGTTCTGGAAGACGGACAGGAGCAGGCCGCGCTCCTCGGCGAGGGCCGCCAGCTCCCGTGCCTCGGTGGCCGTGCCGGCGACGGGCTTGTCCACGACCACGGGCAGGCCGGCCTTCAGGGCGGCGGTGGCGAGCGGCACGTGTGTCTTGTTCGGGGACGCGACGACGACCAGGTCCAGCTCGTCGGCCCGCTCGAACAGTTCGTCCGGCGTGGCGGCCAGGCGTACGTCCGGGAACTCGGCGCGGACCTGCTCCCGCCGCTCGGGGTTCGAGGTGACCACCGTGTCCAGGGCGAGGCCCTCGGTGGCGGCGATCAGCGGGGCATGGAAGACGGAGCCGGCGAGGCCGTAGCCCACGAGGCCCACGCGGAGGGGAGTGCCAGGAGTCTTGCGTCCAGTCATGGGCTCCACTTTCGCAAAAGGTCCGCTCGCCCGCGCTGACGGGGTGCGGCCTGCGCTGACGGGGTGCCGCCCGCGCTGACGGGGTGCCGCCCGTGCTGACGGGGTGCCGTTGCGGCGGCACGGGTGGGCGCAGGCTACCCGGGCTGCCCGTCCACCCCGCCAATCGGGCGGAATCCGGCGCCATCGGCGCCCCCGTCCGGCATGGCACCGTCGCTCTCCCATCCGCACCCGGCATGGTCATGTGTTCATGCGACTGCCTAAGCCCGTGCCCGTGTCCCTCTGCCTCGCAGCAGCCGCCGTCTTCCTCTCCACCACGCCGGCGTACGCGGATTCCGACGCGTCCTGTGTCGCGTCCGGCGACCGGGCCTTTCCGGTGACCACCCGGATTCACGGCGGGCCTGATTCCTACGAGGCCGGGGGCGGTTATGGCACCTGGTACCTCGACCTCACGAACACCACCACCCGGACCTGCGCGAAGATCCACCCGGTCGTCGTCCTGGCCGACGACCGGCGGGCCCTCGAACCCTCCCAGCCCCGTCTGGAGTTCTACGACGGCACAGCGCGGGGCGGCACCCGCCCCCACCCCGTCCGCTTCGAGCGCACCGATGCCGACGAACTCGTGGGTGCGTTCGCCGACGAGCGTGCCGGCTTCGCCGGATTCACCGTCGGACCCGGCCGGACCCTCACCGTGAAGGTCCGGTTCGCGGTCACCTCGGACGCCGTGCCGAACGAGGTCACCGCCAACGCGGCCGTCGTGCAACGCCACGACGACGACGGCGACTGGATCGGCCAGTCCAACGACTACCGCTTCGGCATCGACGCCCGACCGAGTGAGGAGCGGGATCGAGAAGAGGCGGGGGAGGGGGAGCCGGAGCGCAGCCCGAGTGCCGCATCCACCGACCCCGCCACCGGCCGCCTGCCCTTCACCGACAAGGCCTACGAACTCGCCGCCACCGGCCGCCCCGTAGTCGCCGCCCTCGCCGCCACCGCCCTGCTCCTCCTCACCGGCGCCACCCTGCTGGCGGCACGCCGACGCCGCTGACGGAGCCTCCGCCGCCCCGGCAGGAACTGGCCATTCCACCGGCCATTCCCCAAGATCCGGCCACTGTTTAGGCTGGGGGCGCATCCAGCACCGCGTACATGCGGCATGCGTACGGCAGGAGATCCCGCACATGGCAGACCGCAGGCCCATCGAGTCGTGGCTCACCGACATGGACGGTGTACTCATCCACGAGGGCGTACCGATCCCCGGCGCCGACGCCTTCCTCAAGAAGCTGAAGGAGTCCGGGAAGCCCTTCCTGGTCCTCACCAACAACTCGATCTACACCCCGCGCGATCTGCACGCCAGGCTGCGGCGAATGGGCCTGGACGTCCCGGTCGAGTCCATCTGGACCTCGGCCCTCGCCACCGCCCGGTTCCTGGACGACCAGCGGCCGGGCGGCTCGGCGTACGTCATCGGCGAGGCCGGCCTGACCACCGCGCTGCACGACATCGGCTACATCCTCACCGACCACGAGCCGGACTACGTCGTCCTCGGCGAGACCCGCACCTACTCCTTCGAGGCCATGACGAAGGCCGTACGGCTCATCGAGGGCGGTGCCCGCTTCATCGCCACCAACCCCGACGAGACCGGCCCCTCCACCGAGGGCCCGCTTCCGGCGACCGGCGCCGTCGCCGCGCTGATCACCAAGGCGACCGGCAAGCAGCCGTACTTCGCGGGCAAGCCGAACCCCCTGATGATGCGGACCGGGCTCAACGCGATCGGCGCGCACTCCGAGACCAGCGCCATGATCGGCGACCGGATGGACACCGACGTACTGGCCGGCATGGAGGCCGGAATGCAGACGTTCCTGGTGCTCACCGGCCTGACCCGGCCCGAGCAGGTCGAGAACTTCCCGTACCGGCCGTCCAGGGTCGTGGACTCCATCGCGGACCTCGTCGACCGGGTCTGAAACCCGGCAGGGGCGGAACGTCCTCCGTTCGGAGCAGTGCGGCCCCGCTGCGGATGCGGGGCCGCACCCCGAGGGGGAGGCTCCAGGTATCTGGAGGTTCACGATGCGTTCCACACGTCTCACTCTCTGTACCGGCCTCATGCTCGCCACCGCCCTCACCCCGACGGCGTACGCGGCGGACGGAGGCGGCGGCATCGCGGTGACCCCCTCGTCCCCCGCCCCGGGCACGGACATCGCGCTGCGCGTCTCCGACTGCACGGCCCGGACGGCCACGGCCGTCTCCGCGGCCTTCGTCGCGGAGACCCGGCTCACGGGCACCGACGGCACACTCATCGGCGAGACCCGCATCCGCACCTCGCTCAAGGCGGGTTCCTACGGCGTGACGGTCAGCTGCGGCGGCACCGACCGCAAGGCCGCCCTGACCGTCGTGGAAGGATCACCGCGGTCGGACACACACCGGCCCACCACTCCCGCCTCCCCGGTCGCCCCCGTGCACGCCGGTGGCGGTGGCTCCGCGCACCTCGCCGACGTCGACACCGCCGTGAACGCCGCCGAGGACGCCCGTGCCGCCGGTCCCGGTAGGGGGCACGCCGTGATCGGGCTGATCCTCGCCGCGGCCGCCGCGGTGGCCGTCGTGCTCCGGAGCGCCCGCCGGAGTACCCGCCGGAGCCGCAGGACGGACTGACCCGCGATGTCCGATCACGACCACGAACGTTCCTCCGGCTCGGGCCGTCTGCTGACCGGCGTGGCCTGGGCGGTGCTGCTGCTCGGACTGTGGCTGTGGGGGCGCGAGGTGACCGACGTACGGCTCGGGATATCAGGGCCCACCACAGGTGACGTGGCGGCGGTCGGGCGGCCGCCGGAGGTGGAGCTGCCGCCCGCGCACCGGCCGCTCGGCGCGGCCCTGCCGCAGCGCGTCGACATCCCCTACCTCGGGGTGCGGGCGCCGGTGGTGGCGCGCGGCCTCGACGCGACGGGGGCGATCGATCCGCCGCCGTTCGAGCAGACCGGTGTCGTCGGCTGGTACGCGGGAGGTGTGAAGCCGGGCGCGGCCGGGACCGCGCTGATGGTGGGGCACGTCGACACCGAGACCCGGCCCGCCGTGTTCTACAAGCTCAGCTCCCTCAAGCCCGGCGAGACGGTCCGGGTGATCCGCGACGACGGCAAGGTCGCCGAGTTCACCGTGGACGACGTCCAGGTCGTCACCCGCGACCACTTCGACGCCCAGCAGGCGTACGGCCCCCGGCAGACCGGACGGGCCGAGCTGCGGCTGATCACCTGCGGCGGCAGCTTCGACCGGGCGAGCCGCAGCTACACGGCGAACGTGATCGTCTCGGCGTACCTGACGGGCAGCGGTCTTTAGAACTCCTGTACAACCCTGGGTGGCTGTCGGGTGTCTGAGTGGCTGGCGGGGCGAACGACGTTCCGCGGGGAGGGACCCAGAGATGATCAACCGCCGACGCAAGGCGGGGGCGGTTCTGGCCGCCTTCGCGGCCGCCGTCGCCGCATGGCTGCCCGCCACGTCCGCCCAGGCGGCCGACGGCCCGGTCGTGCACATCTACGTGCGGAGCGACAACATCGGGCTGCCCGTACCGCCGAGCCAGGATCCGCCGCAGATCAGCTGGGGCCTGAAGAACGACGGGCCCGGCACGGCCAAGGACGTCACCATCAGCGCGGACCTGAGCGATGTCAAGGACTGGGTCACGGTCAACGGGAAGTCGGTCGACACCTTCACCTGGCCCGCGAGAGCGGACGTCCCCGAGGGCGACAACGCGGGCTACATCGCCGATGTGAACGCCAAGCCCGGCACCCCGCTCGGCACCACCGGCACGGTGACCCTGAGCGGCACGTCGTCCAACGGCACCGTGGTCTCGATCCCCATCAAACTGACGGCCGGAACCACCGAGTTGAAGGTGAACAAGCTGCCCGACCGGAAGGGCGACAAGCCCGGATCCACGGTCGAAGCCCCGGTCACGATCAGCAACACCGGCAGCCTGCCCGCCGACGGCGTCCAGTTGCGGATGCTCACCACTCTCGGGCTCTCGTACACGGACCGCTTCTCCAACTGCGTGTACTCCACGGTCACCAGCGGCCCGAACGAGTACTACGCGACCCAGCAGGCGCTGTGCACGTTCGACACGGTCGTCGAGCCCGGCAAGAGCTACCGGCTGGACCGGCCGGTCGCACTGGACGTGACGAAGCAGGCCCTGCTCGAGTACTTCGGCCGCGAGGCCCTGCCCCTGTCCGGCGGCGCCGGCACACCGCCCTCGGGGAACGGTCCCGCACTCTCCCTCGTCCCCGCCGGAGCCGCGGCCACCGACGGCCAGGAGATCGGCCGACAGAGGTTCGACGTCGCCAACACCGCCGACATGGTCGCGGGCGGCGACACCGCCGAGGGCGCACCGGGCGACCTGGTGCACGTGGACGTCTCCCTGAGCAACAAGGGCCCGGCCCGGGTCGGTTACTTCAACGGCGACTTCTTTCCGACGCTGGTGCTGACCGTCCCCACCGGCACCAAGGCGGTGGAGATCCCCGACGGCTGCAGCGTGTGGGTCCAGGAGGCGTCGTCCGGTTCCGGAGAGAAGACGCCGGGCGCACCGCAGTACCTCTGTTACCCCGATCCGAAGCAGTTCACCGTCGGGGACACCCGCTCCTACCGGTTCGGCCTGCAGATCCGCGACAACGCCGTGACCACCACCGGTGAGGCCCAGGTGTCCACGCCGAACGGCAGCGCCCTGAGCTTCGACGACAAGCAGGGCAACAACACCGCGGCCGTCACGGTCAAGGTCAAGGGCAGCGGCGCCCCGGCGCCGGGCGCCTCGGCGTCGGCGTCCACCGTCGCCACGGCCGACGGCAACACGCCCGGAACGCAGACGGTCGCCACCGACGCTGCGGACGACACCGGCTCCCTGGCCAGCACCGGCGGCAGCGGCACCTCGTTCGTGGCAGCCGCCGCGGGCGCGGTCGCACTGCTGCTCGGCGGCGCGCTGGTCCTCCTGGTCAGGCGCAACCGGGCCTGACACGCACGCCCCTACGGACCGATCCGGGGCAACCCGGCCCGGTCGGCGGCCCGCTCCTCCAAAGCCGCCGACCGGGCTGGTCCTCAACCGCGCGCGCACGGGCTGCGGGAGTAACCCGGCGCCGGCGCGGGAGGCTTGAGTGGCCGGGGGCTGGGGCTGTATGAGCAGACTTTAGAACGGATGAGCGCCAGGGCCTAGGGGTCGGTCGACGCCAAGTCCCGGCCCGGTGGCTCTCCGTCATCCGCGCTGGTGATACGGACTCCGGCAAGGCGGTTCGCGGTTTCTACGACGGCTCGTCTTCTACGACGGCTCATCTCTCTCCTTCTGATGACGGGCGCCCCCGTACAGGCGCGCGAGTTCCCCGACCATCGGGGTGTAACAGCTCTCGGACAAGGCCTGGACGGCATCGTGGTCGGCGCGACGGGTGTGTCACGATTGAGCCTTGGAACGGTGCACCCAAGGGGGAGTTGGATGTACGTCAGCAGGGGGGCTGGAACACGAGCTTCCGCGGCGGTGCTGGGGGCGGCACTGCTCATCGCGGGGTGTTCCTCGTCATCGGGGGACGGGGAGGGCAAGGAGAACGACAGCGCCGGCGCCGGGATCACCCAACAGCCCAAGGCGACCAACCCGTTCTGGGTCAACCCGGACAGCAACGCGGCACAGCAGGTGGCCACCTACGAGAAGGCCGGCAAGAAGACGCAGGCCGAGCAGATCCGCAAGATCGCCGAGCAGCCGACCGGCGAGTGGATCGGCGTGGAGAACCCGGAGCAGGAGGCACGCGGCTTCACCGAGGCCGCCGAGAAGGCCGACCGTACGGCCCTGTTGGTCCTCTACAACATCCCGCACCGCGACTGCGGCCAGTACTCGCAGGGCGGCGCCGCCGACGGCAACGCCTACCGGGCCTGGATCGACGGCGTGGCCAAGGGCATCGGCGACCGCTCGGCAACGGTGATCCTGGAGCCGGACGCCGTACTGCACCTCGTCGACGGCTGCACGGGCGACGAGTTCCACGAGGAGCGCTACGCCCTCCTCACCGAGGCGGTGGCCAAGCTCACGGCCCTGAAGAACACCGAGGTCTACCTCGACGCGGGCAACGTCGGCTGGGGCCATCCCGACCAGATCTTCGAGCCCCTCCAGCGCGCGGGCATCGAAAAGGCCGACGGCTTCTCCGTCAACGTCTCCAACTTCTACTCCACCCAGGACTCCATCACCTACGGCAAGGAACTCTCGTCGAAGGTGGGCGACAAGCCCTTCGTCATCGACACCAGCCGCAACGGCGACGGCCCCTACACGGGCGGCAACGCCGACGAACGCTGGTGCAACCCGCCCGGCCGGGCGCTGGGGGAGACCCCGACGACCAAGACGGCGGATCCGTTGGTGGACGCCTACCTCTGGGTCAAACGCCCGGGAGAGTCGGACGGCGAGTGCAAGGGCGGCCCGAAGGCGGGCGAGTGGTGGGCGGGCTACGCACTGAAGCTGGCCAAGGCTTCCAAGTAGTTCCTTCTACGCATTTGGGGGCGCCCTCCGTGACGGAGAGCGCCCCCAAATGCGTATTGCCGCTACGGCACCTTCACCGCTACGGCACCTTCACCCACTGCGCCTTGCTCGGCGTTCCCTGGTCGTCGTTCACGAACACCATGTACCACCCCGACTGGACAAGGTTCTTGTTCTTCGGCACGGTCACCGTGATCTTGTCCCCGGACACCTTGTAGTCCAGCGCGACGGAGCGCTGGTCGACATCGGTCACGTGCGTGGACGCGCTCGGCCGGATCAACCGCACCGACTTGATCGACGACGCGTGCTGCGAGGTGAACGTCCCCGACTCCCCGCGCTCGATGGTCTGCGGCCCACCGGACAGCGACGGCCGCGAACCCTGGTAGAGATACGGCGGCGTGTACATCTCGATCCGCTGCTCGAACTCGCCCGGCTTCGTGTTCGCCTTGTCCGCGTACAACGAGTCCGACCCGAAGAACATCACCCGCCCGTCCGGCAGCAGCAGCGACCCGGAGTGGTAGTTCCGGCCCACCAGCGGATCGGCGACCTCCTCGAACGTGTTGGTGTCCGGGTGGTAGAGCCGCGCCTGCAGGATGTTGGAGTCGCCGCGCCCGCGGTAATCCTCCGAACCGCCCGACACCAGCACGGTGTCGTCCGGCAGCACGGAGGCCTGCGGGTATCGCGTGCCCTTCTCCAGCGTCGGCCCGTCCACGAACTTCGGGTCGTCCGCCTTCAGGTCGATGAGCCGCGTCTTGTTGCTGGACAGCTTGGACTCGCCGACCCCGCCGCCGCCGATCACCATGTACTTCTCGTCCTGTGCCGGAGGCAGCAGCACGGTCCCCGCGGTCTCCAGCATGTTCGGGTCGCTGAGTCCGGGCAGCTTGGTGAACTTGTTGGTGTCCACGTCCCAGACGCCCGGGTCGCGGCCCACGTCGTCCGGCCCGTAGCCCGCGTTCGCACCCGAGTAGAAGATCTTGCCGTTCTGCATCAGGAACAGCGCGGGGTAGGTCGGGAACTGCCTGGTCTTGGGCAGGTAGGTCCACTTCTTGGTCTTCGGGTCGAAGACCTCGTTCTTGCCCGGGACCAGCTGCCCGATGTCGTCGAGGCCGGAGACGCTGAGGATCCTCCCGTCGCTCAGGGTGGTGAGCGTCGGGTACCAGCGGGCCTCCTTCATCGGGTCGACCTTGATGTACTTCTCGGCGATCGGATCGAACTCGAAGGCGTCCCGGATGCCCTGGAAGTCCTTCTTGTCGAGGGCGAGCTTCTGCGCGATGCCGTACGTGTTCTTGGCGTCGGCGCCGGACAGCCCCTGGATCGTGTAGTTGTCCTGCGTGCCGGTCTCGTACTTGGCGCCGCTCTCCTGCGCCTCGACGTAGATGCGGCCGAGGCCGGGAGTGTTGCCGAGGAACTCACCGGTCGTCTTGTCGAACTTCTTCGTCGCCCGCTCGACGACGACCGGGTCCTTCGACACGAAGGTCCTGCCGTTCTCCTTGCCCACGAACCTGGTGCCCGCGGGCAGCGTGATCGGCTTGTCCGGGTTCTCGTTGTGGACGATCATCAGGCCGCCGGCCTTGGTGACGTCACCCTTCAGCTTCTCGTACCGCTTGGTGCCGCCGGCGATCAGCAGGTTGCCGTTGGCGAGCTGGGTGTGGCCGGTGCAGAACAGGTCCTTGGGCGTGGGGATCTTCTTGATGGTGCCCTTGACCGGGTCCCAGATCCGGGTGTCGAACTTCTTGTCGTCGAAGTTGTCCTGGTTGTTGCCCGACCCCGCGACGAGCAGCACCTTGCCGGTGCGCAGCAGCGCCGCGTGAATGGTGTTCTGCCGGTACTCCTCCGGGAACTGGATGGTCTCCCACTTGCCGTTCTCGGCTTTGTACTCGGGTTTGTTGATCTGGTACTGGTGGTATTTCTCGGTCCCGAAGCGGTACAGCCACGGCCCGTTCATCCCGGCCAGCGCGAGCACCACCGCCGTACCTATCGCGAGTCGACGGGCGCGGCGGCGGCCTGCACGGTCGTTCATTCCTTACGTCCCCCAAGTCCACCAAGGGCGATTTGCATGGTCTGGTCGCCCGTCCC
Organism: Streptomyces sp. NPDC006602; assembly: GCF_042870385.1. Taxonomy (NCBI): domain Bacteria; kingdom Bacillati; phylum Actinomycetota; class Actinomycetes; order Kitasatosporales; family Streptomycetaceae; genus Streptomyces; species Streptomyces sp. NPDC006602. The sequence continues at coordinate 195,709 of NZ_JBIAHG010000006.1, forward strand.
GTTCGACGCGGCCCAGCTCGGCTTGGGCTGCGGGGCGTGCTGACCCGGAGTGCGCTGCACGGGCAGCGGCTGCGGCTCGTAGGGTCCCGCGGGAGTCGCGGGAGTCGCGGGAGCCGAGGGCTGGTGGGCGACCGGAGCCGCGTCCTGCGGCTCCTGCTCGGGCACGTTCGGCTTCTTCTTCGCCTGACGCAGCATGTGGCGCCAGGCGAAGATCGGCGTCGCGGTGATCAGCGTGGCGAACATCGCCCAGGTGATCATCGCGGGGTGCGAGTGCCCGAAGACGAATCCGGCGACGATCGAGGCACCGAAGAGCGCGATGAAGTACCAGTGGTACCGGAAGGTTCCGAACCACCGGTCCGGGCTCGCGGAGTCGCCCTTGGGGGTGACCACGAACTTGCTCTTGCGGCGCAGCACGGAGTCGATCAGCGCCTTCGCGTAGAGCGGCGCGGACAGCGCAGACATCACCATGCCGGCCACACCGCCGGAGCCCTCCGGCTCGTGCGGCGAGACGTTGTGCCGGCGGTTCCAGATGTAGAGGCCGATCTGCAGCGCGGAGGCGTTGCCGTAGAGCATCAGCCACACGGTCGGGTCGATGTTCACACCCGATGCGCCCAGGCCCAGGAACAGCGCGCAGCTCAGTGCCGCGAGGATCCAGTTGAGGGCGGACATCGGGTAGAAGATGATCATCATCGTGTAGTTGAAGAGCTTGCTCGGCGGCAGCGAGTACCAGCCCTTCCAGTACTGCTTGAGGATCGTCTCGTACGTACCCCGGGACCAGCGCATCTGCTGGGTGAAGAAGTCCGTCCAGGCGCTGGGGCCCTCACCGACCGCGAGCACGTCCGGGGTGTAGACCGAGCGCCACTTCTTGCCCGTCGCCGGGTTCTTGTGGCGGTGGATCTCGAAGCCGGTGGCCATGTCCTCGGTGATCGAGTCGTACAGGCCGCCGACCTGCTTGAGGGCCTTGATGCGCACGGCGTTCGACGTGCCCACGAACATCGGCGAGCCGTAGCGGTTGCCGGCGCGCTGGATCAGCGCGTGGAAGAGGAACTGCTGCGACTCGGCGGCCTTGGTGACGAAGTTGTCGTAGTTGCCGTAGACCTGCGGGCCGATGACGAAGCCGATGTTCGGGTCCCGGAAGAAGCCGAGCATCCGCTCCAGATAGTTGGGCAGCGGCACGTGGTCGGTGTCGACGGAGGCGAAGAAGTCGTAGTTGTCGCCGTGCGCGTCCAGCCAGGCGTTGTAGTTGCCGTGCTTGGTCTTGGCGCGGTGCGGGCCCTTGGCCTGGTTCCACTTCGCGACGCCCTTACGGGAGAAGTGGTGCACGCCGAGGCGCTCGCACACCTCCTTGACGGCCGGGTCGTCGCCCTCGTCGAGCAGCCAGACATGCATGAGGCCGCGGTGGCGGATCTTCACCGCGGCTTCCAGGGTCTTCGTCACCATCTCCAGCGGTTCCTTGCCGGGCACGAAGGAGGTGAGGAAGGCGACTCTGGTGCCGGTCTCGGGCACCACCGGGATCGGGTCGCGGGCGACCAGGGTGGCGTGCGCGTTCGACAGCACGTTCATGCAGCGGAAGAACTCGATCAGGCCGATCGAGACGAGCATGACGATGTCGAGCGCGGGCAGCCAGGAGAAGGCCGGGTAGTCGCGCTCGGTCCAGTGCTCGGGCTGGAGCAGCCAGCCCAGCAGCACCAGCGAGAGCAGCGGCGCGGCGGCGAGCATCAGTGCGACCCTGATGCGGTGCGGTTCCTGCGAGATCAAAGAGCGGTACTGCACCCTGTACGGCTGGCCCGGATCGGGCTGCGTGAGGGGACCGGCCAGTCTGCTGTAGTGCTCGTAGTCGTACTTGGGCAGCGTCTTCTTGATCCGGCGGAACGAGCCGGTTCGATGTGAAGGCACCCTGAGCTGGGTGGTCTCGGACGGGTCGAAGTCCTGCCGGGCGCCCGTCGGCGTCGACGTCATGAGTCATTCCCCCCACACGCGGGAACGCCGCGTGTTTCGTCGTTTCCTTACGTCTGCTCGGGTCCCCCTCGACCTTCACAGTCGTATCAGCGGTGGGTCGCAGTCACCACATGCTCCACACTTACAAGACACGGAACCACGACCATCCGGTTGCATGATGCCCCCCTCGGCATCCGGTCGTGAACGGGGCCCCTCTCCCCGATCAACCGGGCAACCGGCTCCTTGCCCCCCAACTGCCGCGAATGCGCAGCATCTTGAAATCCAGGGTTCTACGGTGTTCATCATGATCGCAAGATGCGAAACGCGGTGTTTACCGGTCATACGCGTTCATTGTGGCGCCTGTGGGGACCTTGTGGAGCCATTGTGGGCAGCAGGGCGGGCGACGGCCCCGGCCGGAACGTCACAGGCCCCCCGCCTGAGCGGGGGGCCTGTCGTGTCTGTGCGCCGCCAGGGACTCGAACCCCGGACCCGCTGATTAAGAGTCAGCTGCTCTAACCAACTGAGCTAGCGGCGCCCGCTGACCTGCACAACTCTACCGGATGGCGGAGAGTGCCCCGGACCACCGGCGCGGGCCGGAGCCCGGCCGGGAGCGGGTCGCCGTACATCGTTCGGACCGTCAACATGCGCGTCGAGAAGACAGTTGAGAAACTGGCGAACATGCACAGGTGCGGACATTTCCATCTGGAGTGTGAGGGGAATCGCATGACGACTCCGGTCTTCGAGGAATTCGACCCCGCGAGCGACTGCGACTGCCCCGGATGCGTTCACTGGCGGCGGGTCCTGCCGCATGCCTCGAGATCCCCGGCCGGCCGCCATCCCGCCGCCCACCGGGCGCTGATCCTCGCCGCGGCGGTCTCCACGGCGCTGGTCTCTGGCCATACGGTACCGGCCCTCGCCGCCCCCGACGCGCCCGCTCGTCCGGGCGTTCCCGCAGGTGACGAGCCCGATACCCCGCAGGGCGGCACGGCCCCGCTGCACGGCCCGGGCGGTCGGCCGGCCACCGTGGAGGCGCCCACGACCACCCGCGCGGACATCGTCAAGCGGGCCAAGCAGTGGGTCGCCGCGAAGGTGCCGTACAGCATGACCGGGTACTGGTCCGACGGGTACCGGCAGGACTGCTCGGGCTTCGTGTCGATGGCCTGGAATCTCCCCGGAAACGAGTGGACGGGCAGCCTCGGCCAGTACGGGGTGCGGATCGCCAAGGACGATCTGCAACCCGGCGACATCCTGCTCTTCCACAATCCGACGGACCCCCAGAAGGGCTCCCACGTCGTCATCTTCGGCGGCTGGACGGACTACACGCACACCTACTACGTCGCCTACGAGCAGACCCGCCCGAACGCCCGCCGCCAGTCCACCCCGTACGCCTACTGGAGCCATTCCGGCCAGTACGTCGCCTACCGCTACAAGGGCCTCGCGGGCGGTACGGCGGGGGCGGAGCCGGACCCCGCGAAACCTGATGCCCCGAAACCTGGCCCCTCGAAGCCTGACACCGCGAAACCGGCCGCCCCTGTGGAGACGCCGTTCCCGGGAGCGGCGTACTTCGGCCCGGGCGCGAACAACAAGTACGTCACCCAGCTCGGCCGCATGCTCGTCGAGCGCGGCGCAGGGCGCTACTACACCTCCGGTCCCGGCCCGCGCTGGTCGGACGCGGACCGCAGGGCGACCCGGGCCTTCCAGCAGGCCCAGGGCTGGCGGGGCCCGGGCGCGGACGGGCTGCCGGGTCCGCGGACCTGGGCGCTGCTGGTGACGGGGCAGGGCAGGGACGTCACGGCCGGGGCGGCCGCGTCTCCCGCGCCCTCCTCCCACGGGGTGCCCGGCTATCCGGGGCGGGCGATGTTCCGGCCCGGGGCGACCAACCAGTACGTCACCCAGCTCGGGAAGCAGCTGGTGAAGAAGGGATTCGGCAAGTACTACGCGACCGGCCCGGGACCGCGCTGGGGCGAGGCGGACCGGCGAGGCGTCGAGGCCTTCCAGCGTGCCCAGGGCTGGCGGGGCGGCGCGGCGGACGGCTACCCGGGTCCGGAGACCTGGCGGCGGCTCTTTTCGTAGGAGGCCCACGCACTGCTCGTGAGCAGCCGTACTGCTCGCACTCCCACGTCCTGCTCGTAATCCGACGCACTGTCATGGCCTGTCTGGCGCGGAGGCTGGAGGCACGCATGAGTACGACCACTTCACACACGCCCGAACACATCCCCGAGTCCGAGGGGCCCCACCGTCCCGCCCGGCTCATCCAGAACGAGGCGACCACCGAGATCCCCGTCAACCTGCTGTTCCGCGACGAACCCGGCCCGGTGTCGGTGTCGTTGAAGCCCGCCGTCGTGGGGCGGCGGCAGGGGACGGGGGAGCAGCCCCGCTTCAGGCGGCAGCTGCCCTCGGAGCCCCGGCCCGCCGCGGAGGTCGACCCCGCGCTGACGGAACGGCCCGCGCGGGTGCTGCCGGGCGCGGCGGGCGTGCTCGCCGGTGCCTGCGGGGTGGCCGGCTGTCTGGCCACGTGGTGGTGGGCGGGCGTGCTGCCCCCGCTCGTGGTGCAGGCGCTCGGGCTGCCGTTGTCCGCCGGTGCGGGCCTCGGTCCCGTGCAGTGGGGGGCGTACGCGGGTACGGGCGCCCTCGCGCTGTTCGGCTTCGGCGGGCTGGCCCGGGGGCGGACCGGGTGGGCCTGGGTGCTCGGTCTGTTCGGCAGCTACCGGGGTACGGTCCGGCGCACCGGCCTGATGTGGGTCAACCCGCTGCTGCTGCGCCGCCGGGTGGACGTACGGCTGCGGCACTGGCGCAGCGAGCCGATGCCCGCGGCCGACGCGAGCGGGGTCGCGCTCCGGGCGGTGGTCCTGGTGGTGTGGCGGGTGCGGGACACCGCGCGGGCCACGCTGGGCGTCGAGGACCACGAGACGTATCTGCGCGAGTGCGTGGAGGCGGGGCTGGCCCGGGTGCCGGTGGAGATGCCGGGATCCGGCCGGGGGCCCGCCGAGACGGCCGGGGACGCGCTGACCCGGCTGGTCGCGGCGGACGCGGCGGTGGTCGGCGTCGAGGTGTTCTCGGTGCAGCCGGTACGGGTGGAGTACGCGCCCGAGGTCGCGTCCGCGATGCACCGCCGCCGGATCGCGGCGCTGGACGCCCAGCACCGGTCGAGCGTGCTCACGTCGGTCGTGGACTCGGTCGAGGACACGGTGACGCGGCTGGCCATGCGAGGGCTGGTGGAACTGGACGACTACGAACGCAAGGCGCTGGTCAAGGACTTGACGGTGGCGTTCTGCGCGGGGCGCGGAGAGTCGGGGCGGTGATTGGTCTGGACATGTCTATCGGGCGGCAATAATCTGGGACTTGGTCTAGACCTACCTGCACAGCTCACTGAACTTCCCCCACGTTCTCCAGGAGCGGCAGCATGCGCAAAAAGACCAGGTGGTACGCCGCCGCGCTCGGCCTCACGACGACCGGAGCCCTTGTGCTCTCGTCCGGGGCCGCGAGCGGCCACGGCTACACCGACCTCCCCATCAGCCGTCAGAAGCTCTGCCAGAACGGCTCCGTGACCAACTGCGGCGACATCCAGTGGGAGCCGCAGAGCGTCGAGGGCCCGAAGGGCTTCCCTGGATCCGGCCCGGCCGACGGCCGGATATGTTCCGGCGGCAACACGCGCTTCGCACAGCTCGACAGCCCTAAGACCCCGTCTGGCGGCGCCTGGCCGACGACGAAGGTGACGGGCGGCCAGAGCTACACGTTCCGCTGGCAGTTCACGGCCATGCACGCCACGACCGACTTCAAGTACTACGTCACCGAGGCGGGCTGGAACCAGAACCACAACCTGGCCCGCTCCGACCTCAACCTCACCCCGTTCCTGACCGTCCCCTACGGCGGCCAGCGACCCCCGTCCACGCTCTCCCACAGCGGCACCCTGCCGTCCGGCCTCAGCGGCCGCCACGTCATCGTCGCGGTGTGGACGGTCGCGGACACGACCAACGCCTTCTACGCATGCTCGGACGTCACGTTCTGACAGCCGCCCCGCTGCCCGCGGGGGCGCCGGAACTCTGAGCGTTACTTGAGCAAGTCCGGCATCCCCCGCGGGTACGTTCCCCACACGCCGCCGAACGTGACGGCGACGAACATCGGGGGACACCATGGAAGCGTTCTTCTACGTCGTGCCGTTGCTCATGATCGGGCTCGTGGGCTTCGGCGCGTTCACGGTGCTCCGGCGCGCCCGGGACGTCAGCAGCGCCTGGAACAGCGGCCTGACGGCCCAGGCGCGCTGCCTGCGGACGTATACGACGACCAGCGGCGGCGGTGACAGGCACGTGCACACCACCCTGCACCACGTCTACGAGTTCGCCACCCGTGAGGGCCGCGTCGTCCGGTTCGACGAGACGGGCGGCCCGGGCACGATCGTCGAGGGCGACCTCGTCACGGTGCACTACGTGTGGGACCGCCCGGAGCGGGCCACGGCCAAGGCGCCGGCCCGCGGGAAGCTCGCGGCGGGCACCGGCTGCCTGCTGGTGTTCTTCGGAATGATCATCCTGTTCTGCCTCGGCTTCATGGCCGTGGCCCACGAGATGTTCGACCTGGCGGACGGACTCGCACCCTAGGGAGTGCCGGACGCTGACCTGGGCGAATGCCGAAGGGCCCCTCGCTTTCACGAGAGGCCCTTCAGCTGTGCGCCGCCAGGGACTCGAACCCCGGACCCGCTGATTAAGAGTCAGCTGCTCTAACCAACTGAGCTAGCGGCGCATGACTCCCGCCGACCGCTCTTCGCGGCCGACGACAGAGAAAATACTACCTGGTCCCCAGCAGTGCTCCCGACCCCGCTGCTCGGCCTGGGCCTGGGGGGGGGGGGGGGGGGGGGGGGGGGGGGGGGGGGGGGGGGGGGGGGGGGGGGGGGGGGGGGGGGGGCGGCGGCGGGGGGCGGGGGGGCCCGGCCCGCGCGCGGGGGCGGGGGGCGCCGGGGCGGTGCCCGCCCCCCCCCCCCCCGCCCCCCCCCCCCCCCCCCCCCCCCCCCCCGGGCCCTAGATCGCCAGGGACAGCAGCACCGGGGCCGCCCCCCGGTTCAGCTTGTCCGCGGCCTGGCGGAGCCGGTGGGCGTGCTGCACCGGCAGGGACAGGGCGAGGCAGCCGACCGAGGAACCGGCCGTGATCGGGACGGCCGCGCAGACCGTGCCGACGGCGTACTCCTGGAGGTCGAGGTGGGGCACCGTCGGCGGCTGGGTCTCCAGGCGGGAGAGCAGCAGCCTGTCGCTGGTGATGGTGCGCGAGGTGAGGCGGGCCATCTTGTGGCGGGAGAGGTGGTCCCGGCGGCCGTTGTGGTCGAGCTGGCCGAGCAGGCTCTTGCCGAGCGCGGTGGCGTGGGCGGAGTAGCGGAAGTCGACCCACTCGTTGACCGAGGGGGTGGCGGGGCCGTCGGCGTACTGGGCGATGGTGACCTCGCCGTCCACGTACCGGCTGATGTAGACGGCGGCGCCGATCGAGTCGCGCAGCCGGTCCAGGGTGCGCTGGAGTTTCTCGCGCAGTGCCTGATCCCGGTCCTGGGTGGAGCCGAGGCGGCGCAGGGCCGCCCCGGTGACGTACGCCCCGTCGGTGACCTGCTCGACGTAGCCCTCGCGGCGCAGCATCCTCAGGAGCGTGGTCAGTCGCTCCGGGCTGAGGCCGGTCAGGCGGGCGAGTCGGGTGTCGGTGACTCCGGTGGTGTGTCGCGCCACGGTCTCCAGGACGCGCAGGGCGTCCTGGGCCGAGTGGTACGGCGCGGTCGGCTCGTGCATCAGCGCCACGGTCTTCCCCCTGCGCTCGCTCGGTCGCTCTTACAACTGGGCCGTAATCCGGACAGCGAATCCCTTCCACGATAAGGGGCAAGACGCTTGGAGTGAGCGGCTGTTGACGAGATTACGTCGGTATCGCAGCCCTCTCAGCAGGGGCACTGGCACTCTGGCATATGCCGATGTCATGAGCCTGTCCCCGGACCTCGGGAATTGAACCATGTTCACCTCTTGTAGTCACAGGACCGCGCTGAGAAATTCCCGCGTCCGGTCGTGCTCCGGCTCGCTGAAGATCTTCTCCGGCGCTCCCGACTCGATGACCCGGCCGGAGTCGAACATCAGGACCTGGTCGGAGATGTCCCGGGCGAAGTTCATCTCGTGGGTCACACAGAGCATCGTGATGTCGGTGGTGCGGGCGATGTTCCGCAGCACGTCCAGGACGCCCGCGACCAGCTCCGGGTCCAGCGCCGAGGTCACCTCGTCGAGCAGCAGAACCTGGGGTCGCATCGCCAGTGCCCGGGCTATCGCCACCCGCTGCTGCTGACCGCCGGACAGCTGGCTGGGGCGGGCGTCGGCCTTGTCGGCGAGGCCCACCAGGTCCAGCAGGTCGCGGGCGCGCTCGTCCGCCTCGTCCTTGGACATGCCGAGGACGGTGACGGGGGCCTCGGTGATGTTCCTGAGGGCCGTCATGTTCGGGAACAGGTTGAACTGCTGGAACACCATCCCGATCTTCTTGCGGACCTCGCGGACCTGCTTCTCCGGCGCCGGGAACAGCTGCTGCCCGTCGACGGTGATCGTGCCCTCGTCGGGTTTCGTCAGCGTCATCAGCAGCCGCAGGATCGTGGTCTTGCCGGAGCCGGAGGGGCCGATGAGGGTGACGTGCTTGCCCGCGTCGACGGAGAAGTCGAGGTGGTCGAGGACGGTGTTGTCCCCGAACCGCTTGGTGACCTGCTCCAGGCGGATCAGCTCGCTGCCGTCCACCGGCGGGTTCGCGTTGGCGTCGGGCTCTTTCATCAGGGGGGCGTCAGTGGACAAGACGTCGCTCCAGTGCTCGCAGGAGAAGGGAGGCCAGGTAGGAAATGAGGATGAAGGCCACGCCGATCACGGTCAGGGGCTCGGTGAACTGGAAGTGCTCCTGGGAGTACAGCCGCGCCTGCCCGAGCATCTCCAGCACGGTGATCGCCATCAGCATCGGCGTGTCCTTGAGCATCGCGATGACGTAGTTGCCGAGCGCCGGCACCACCCGGCGGATCGCCTGCGGAAGGATCACCACCCGCCAGGTCCGGGCCACCGGCAGGTTGAGCGCCGTGGCCGCCTCCCACTGGCCGGGCGGCACGGCCTCGATGCCGGCGCGGTAGACCTGCATCGTGTACGTCGAGTAGTGCAGCCCGATGCCGACCACACCGGTGGCCAGCGCCGACAGGGTCACGCCCCACTCCGGCAGCACATAGAAGAGGAAGAACAGCTGCACCAGCAGCGGGGTGTTGCGCACGAACTCCGTGATCACCCCGACCGGCCAGCGTACCCAGCGGGTCGGCGTGCGCATCAGCAGCGCCCACACCAGGCCGAGGGCGAAGGAGATCAGCGAGCCGAGCACCAGCGCCTGCAGGGTGACCAGCAGGCCGTCCCAGAAGTGCGGCATGAAGCCGCTCACCGCGTCCCAGTCCCACTTCACGAGACAGCACCTCCGACCCCGGTCGTCTCGGCACGCTTCAGCTCATGCGCGCCGACCCCGCGCTGTGGCGCCTTCCCGACGCCCGACTTCAGCTTCGTCTCCAGCCCCCGCATCACCCGCGTGAGCAGGAAGGCGATCACGAAATAGATCACCAGCAGATACGAGTAGATCTCCGCGCTCTCCTGCAACGCCAGGCGCACCAGGTTGCCGCTGAACGCCAGGTCGCCCATGCCCATCACCGACACCAGCGCGGTGCCCTTGAGCAGTTCGATCAGCAGGTTGGAGAACGGCGGGATCATCTCCGGCACCGCCTGCGGCAGCAGGATCAGCCGCATCCGCTGCCAGGGCGTGAAGCTGAGCGCGATCCCGCCCTCCTGCTGTGCCGGGTCGACGGCCTGCAGCCCGCCGCGGACGATCTCCGAGCCGTACGCCCCATAGGTCAGCCCCAGCGCGAGCGTGCCCGCCCACATCGGGACCAGCTGCCAGCCGAAGGCGATCGGCAGTACGAAGAACGTCCAGAAGATCATGACCAGCGCGGAGGTCCCGCGGAACACCTCGGTGTAGAGGCCCGCGAGGAAGCGGACGATCCACAGCCGGTGGGTGCGGGCGACGCCGGCGACGAAGGACACGGCCGCGGCGAGCAGCGAGCTGAAGACCAGGAGCTGGACGGTGGTCCATATCCCCTTGAGTACGAGTTCCCAGAGTCCTGAGGTCATCCGCCGCACAACTCCTTCGCGGTGAGGTCGGTCATCTCGGCCTCGGTGAACCCGAAGGGCTTGAGGATCCGGAACAACTCCCCACTCTTCTTCAGCTTCCGCAGCTCGACGTTGAAGGCGTCCCGCAGATTGGTCTCGGTGGGCCGGAAGGCGAAGGCGCCCCCGTCCACATGCGGCTTGCCGTCCACGAGCGGGGCGAAGGCCTTGGTGGCCTCGGCCTTGCTCGACTTCTTCACCACCTCGCGGGTGGTGAGCGCGGTCCCGGCGAAGACGTCGACACGGCCCGCCTCGACGGCGTTCAGCCCGGCCACCTGATCCGGCACGATCAGGATGTCGCTCTCCTTGTACCCCGCGTCCACGGCGTACTGGATCTCGGCGTACCCGGTGCCGGTGGCGAACCTGGCCTTCTTCCCGACGACGTCCTTGTAGTCGTGCAGCCCCTTCGGATTGCCCTTGCGGACGATGAACGAGTCGAGCATCTGGTAGTCGGGGTCGGCGAAGATGACCTGCTCGCAGCGCTCGGGATTGACGTACATCCCGGCGGCGACGACGTCGAACTGCTGCGAGTTCAGCCCCGGAATGAGCGACCCGAACTCGGTCGGCACGGGCTGCACCTTGTCGACCCCGAGCCGCTTGAAGATCACCCGCGCGAGCTCCGGCGCCTCGCCGGTCATCTCGCCGTTCTTGTCGATGTACCCGAAGGGAATCTCACCGGCGATTCCCAGCCGTACGACACCGGCCGCCTTCAGCCGGTCGAGGAGTTCACCGCCCTCGATGCTCGACGCGGTGGCCACGCGCGAGCACCCGGCGGCACCCAGCGCACCGAGCGCCGCTACCCCCGCGAGCAGCGACCGGCGTGTGGTCCCGGACGTGTGTGTGCCATGTTCCAGTGGTGGAGCCATGGCGGCGCGGCTACCCGAGAGCATGCGAGTTATGCAGGCCGATTTCGGCCCCGATCTTCGACAAGGCCCTCTTGACCGGCGGGGGACCATGGAACGCATGGTTGATCGCTACATCGAAGTCTCCCTGGTCAAGCGGGGTATCACCTGCACCGCCAAGCTCCTCGACGACCGCGCGCCGATCACCTGCGCGGCCGTCTGGGACGCCCTGCCTCTGGCCGGCGACGTCTACCACGCGAAATACGCACGCAACGAGATCTACGCCCTTTTCCCGCCTTTCGCCCAATCCGAGCCACCCCTGGAAAACCCGACAGTCACTCCCATCCCCGGCGATCTCTGCTATTTCTCCTTCGCCGGAGCGGAGTTGGGCACCAAGTCCTACGGCTACGACCGCGAGGTGCGCCCCGGCACGACCGTCGTCGACCTCGCCCTCTTCTACGAACGCAACAACCTGCTGCTCAACGGTGACGTGGGATGGGTGCCGGGCATCGTCTGGGGGCAGGTCGTCGAGGGCCTGCCGGAACTGGCGGACGCCTGCAACGACCTGTGGCGGACGGGGGCGGCGGGGGAGACGCTCAGCTTCCGGAGGGCGTGACGGAAAGGGCCGTGTCGGCGACCTCCGCCTCGTACAGCGCGTGCGCCGCCCGCAGCACCAGGTCGTCGCGGTGCCGGGCCGCCACCAGCTGCAGGCCCACCGGCAGCCCGTCGGCGTCCTTGCCCACGGGTACGGACGCCGCCGGCTGCTGGGTCATGTTGAAGGGGTAGGTGAAGGGCGTCCACCCCGTCCAACGGCGGTGGCCCGACCCCTTCGGGACCTCCACGCCCGCCTCGAAGGCCGTGATGGGGAGGGTGGGGGTGACCAGGAGGTCGTAGGACTCGTGGAAGTGGCCCATGCGGCGGCCGAGTTCCATGCGGACGTCCACCGCGGCCAGGTAGTCGAGGGCGGTGAGGCGGGCGCCCTGGGCGCAGATCTCCCGCAGGCCGGGGTCCAGCAACTCCCGCTGCTGAGGGCCGAGATGCTGGGTCACGCGGGCGGCGCCGCTGAACCACAGGGTGTGGAATGCGTCCACCGGGTCGGTGAAGTCGGGGTCGGCCTCCGTGACGTACGCGCCGAGTTCCGCGAGGCGTTCCACCGCCCGCCGGACCGCCGCGGCGACCGCCGGCCGGACGGCGACCTGGCCGCCGAGGGAGGGCGAGTAGGCGACGCGCAGTCCGCGCACCCCGCCCGACAGGCCCGCCGCGAAGGAGCCGGGCGGTGCGGCGAGGGCCGACCAGTCGCGGGAGTCCGGGGTGCCGATGACGTCGAGGAGCAGGGCCGCGTCCGCCGCGTCGCGGGTCATGGGGCCCACATGGGCGAGAGTTCCGAAGGCGCTCGCCGGGTACAGCGGCACCCGGCCGTACGTCGGCTTCAGGGCGAAGATCCCGCAGAAGGCCGCCGGGATACGGACGCTGCCGCCGCCGTCCGTGCCGAGGGCCAGTGGACCCGCGCCCAGTGCCACGGCCGCCGCCGCGCCGCCGCTCGAGCCGCCCGCGGTGCGGGTCGGGTCGTGCGGGTTGCGGGTCACGCCGTTCAGCGGCGAGTCCGTCACGCCCTTCCAGCCGAACTCCGGGGTCGTGGTCTTGCCGAGGAAGACCGCGCCGTTCTCGCGCAGCCGGGCCACGGACGGCGCGTCCTCGTCCAGGCGGCCCTGCTCGGAGATGGTTTTGGAGCCCTTGAGGGTCGGCGCCCCGCGCAGCAGCAGGATGTCCTTCACCGTCACCGGCACGCCGTCCAGCAGACCGGCCGGCTCGCCGCGCCGCCAGCGGTCCGCCGACGCCGTCGCCTGCGCGAGGGCCTCGTCGGCGGTGAGCCGTACGAACGCGTTCACCTCCGGCTGGATCCGCTCGGCCCGTTCCAGCGCCGCTCGAGTCACGTCGACGGGGCTGAACTCGCCCTTGCGGTAACCGTCGAGGAGTTGTACGGCAGTCAGCCCGGTGAGATCGAGGTCCTGCTCCGTCATGCGCTCTCCAGCCGTGGGGAGTTCAGCGTCCGGGGACGTAGCCCCGCTTCTTGTCGACCACGTTCGTCAGTGGTCTGCCCGCCTCCCAGCGCTCGTACAACTCCATGAACTGGGCGCCGAGTTCGTCCCGCCAGCCGACCGTGTCGCCGCTCATGTGCGGGGACACGATCAGGTTCGGGACCTGCCACAACGGGCTGTCGGGGGTGAGGGGCTCGTGCTCGAAGACGTCCAAGGCGGCGCCCGCGATCCACCGCTTGGCCAGCGCCTCGGCGAGCGCGTCCTCGACGACCAGCTGGCCCCGGCCGACGTTGACGAACCGCGCGGAGGGCTGCATCACGCCGAACCGGCGGGCGTCGAACATGCCGTACGTCTGCTCCGTCAGCGGCGCCGCCGCGATCACCCAGTCGGCGCGGGCCATCAGCCGGTCCAGCTCCTCGGGGCCGTGGACACCGGTACGCGGGGTGCGCCCGACGAGCGCCGTGGTGATGCCGAGCGCCTTGAGCGTGGCGACGATCGCCCGCCCGATGGGCCCGGACCCGACGACGCACGCGCGTGTGCCCGCGACCCGCTGCGACTCCCGGTGCCGCCAGGTGCGCTCACGCTGAAGCTCCCAGGTCCGGGGCAGGTCCTTGGCCATCGCCAGCACCAGCGCGGCGACGTACTCCGCGATCGGCTGGTCGAAGACACCCCGGGCGTTCGTCACCACCGTGTCGGACTCGGCCAGTTCGGGACACATCAGATGGTCCACGCCCGCACTCGCCGTGTGCACCCAGCGTGGCCGCGGTCCCTCGCCCGGCCAGGCCGAGCGCACCGCGTGCGAGGTGAAGTCCCAGACCAGCAGCACATCGGCGGACGGCAGGCGCTCGGCCAGCGTCGACGCGTCCGCGTGCTCGATCCGGGCCCGGCCGGTCAGCCTGCCGAGGCGGGGGAGCGGATCGGCGTCGAGGACGAGGAGAGTGGGCGGGGGACCGGATGAGGAGGCGGTCATTTCGAGCCGTTTCTGAGCCGATTCTTGAGCCGGTTTCCTGGCCGGTTTCGCGGCCGGATCATGAGCCGTCTCCCGGACGGTGACGGCCGTCCGACATGGGCGGACATGAGCGGGTGACCAAGGCGTGACCTGGGCGTCACGAGGGCGGATTGACCACGCTCGCACCCGAACCTACCTTCGTCAACACGGGCATGTGCACGGTCCGTTTCCCTCCCGCTTCCCACAGTGAGGCCGGTGTCTGCCATGGACGTCACTTTTCTCGGTGGTCCCCGCCCCCAGCGCGGCGTCGGTGTCGTCGCCCCCTTCGACTTCGCCCTCGACCGCGAACTGTGGCGCTGGGTGCCCGACGACGTCTCGCTCCATCTGACCCGCACGCCGTACGTGCCCGTCGAGGTCAGTCTCGACCTCGCCCGCCTGGTCAGCGACCACGAGACCCTGCACGACGCGGTACGCACCCTCACCGCCATCGCCCCCGAGGTCGTCGCCTACGCCTGCACCTCCGGCAGCTTCGTCGGCGGGATCGCCGGGGAACGCGCGATGTGCGGCGCGATGACCCACGCGGGCGCGCTGCCCTCGGTGACGACGTCCGGGGCGCTGCTGGAGGCGCTGGCCGAGCTGGACGTATGGCGGGTGGCGCTGGTGACGCCGTACACGGTGTCCGTCACGCGGGCCCTGGAGGAGTACGTGGCGGAGGCGGGCGTCGCCGTCACCGGATGCGCGTACATGGGGCTGACCAGGCACATCTGGAAGGTGCCGTACCGGGACGTGGCCGAGATGGCGCGCCGGGCGGTGGACGGCGGCGCCGAGGCGCTGTTCATCAGCTGCACCAACCTGCCGACATACGACGTGATCCCCCAACTCGAGGCGGAACTGCGCATCCCCGTGATCTCGGCCAACCAGGTGACCATGTGGGCTGCGCTGCGCCGACTGGGTACCCGAGCGGTGGGACCGTACCAGGCGCTGATCGATCCGGCGGCGCGGCGGTCCGGTCCCGTACTGCCCGACGTGCCGACACTGCCGGAAGCGCAGGCGCTGCCGGACGTGACGGGACTGCAGGGGCTCCCGGGGCTCCCGGGGCTCCCGGGGCTCCCGGGGCTCCCGGGACTGTCGGGCCTGCCGGACGAAGAACAGCCGTAGGAAGGGTGACATGACAGCACTGGGGTTCCTCTATCCGGGCCACTCCGCCGAGGACGACTACCCACGCATCGAACAACTACTGGGCAGCGACATCCGGCTGGACTTGGTGCACACCGACATCGGCGAGGACGCCCACCGGGTCGACGCCCTGCTCGAGATGGGCTCGGCCGGGCGGCTCGCGGCCGGGGTCGAGGAACTGCGCATGTCCGGCGCCGAGTCGGTGGTCTGGGCGTGCACCAGCGGCAGCTTCGTGTACGGCTGGGAGGGCGCCCACGACCAGGTCCGCGCCCTTGCCCGTACGGCGGGCATGCCGGCCTCCTCCACGTCCTTCGCCTTCGTGCACGCGGCGCGGGAGATCGGGGCGACGCGGGTCGCGGTGGGCGCGACGTACCCGGACGACGTGGCCGGGCTGTTCGCGGAGTTCCTGCGGGCGGCGGGTATCGAGGTGGTCGGAGTCCGCCCGTCCGGGATCATCACGGCCGCGGAGGTCGGGACGTGGGGGGAGGCGGAGGTGTTCGCGCTGGCCCGCGAGGCGGACGACGAGTCGGCGGAGGCGGTACTGCTCCCTGACACGGCCCTGCATACGGCGGCCTACATCCCGTCCCTGGAGAAGGAACTCGGCAAGCCGGTGCTCACGGCCAACCAGGTCACCGTGTGGGAGGCGCTGCGGCTGGCGGACCGGCGGGTGAACGCACCGGAGCTGGGCGCGTTGTTCACACGCGAGCCGATCATCCAGGCCTGACCCGCGCACCGTCCCAGGGGGCTCCGCGCTCCGCCCCCTGGACCCCCGGCCTTCTCCCACCCACCACCCGTCTCGGCGGGTCGAGGGGTCACCCGCTGGGGCTCCGCCCCAGAACCCGGCCTTTGCCACCCACCACCCGTCTCGGCGGGTCGAGAGGTGCCGTGTCGAGGCGAGGGTGCGTTCTCGGCCGGCCGGGTCGGAGGCGGCGGTCGCCTTTTGTCCGACCGAGTCGGGTGGTGGGTGGGCGAAGGCCGGGGGTCTGGGGCGGAGCCCCCAGCCGTGCGCCCGCACCGACGCCGGTGCACAGGGAATAAGCGGAGACTGCCTCCTGTTAATCCCCGGCAGGACAGCGCACGGCCCACACCAGGAGGCACCCACCGTGACGGCAACGGCAGACGAGACCCGGGGATCGACGCACGGCACCGCCCCCACCCCCCTCTCCGTACTGGACCTGGTCACCGTCGGCGCAGGCCGCACCGCCACCGACGCCCTCCGCACCAGCGTCGAGATCGCCCGCCTCGCGGAGTCCCGCGGCTACCACCGCTACTGGGTGGCCGAGCACCACTCCATGCCGGGCGTGGCATCCAGCTCCCCCGCCGTGATCCTCGCCCACCTCGCCGCCCACACCACCCGCATCCGCCTCGGCTCGGGCGGCGTGATGCTCCCGAACCACGCCCCGCTGGTGATCGCGGAGCAGTTCGGCACGCTGGAAGCCATGGCCCCCCGCCGCGTGGACCTCGGCCTCGGCCGAGCCCCCGGCACGGACGGCGCCACCGCCGCCGCCCTGCGCCGCACCGACCACCTGAACGAAGGCGCCGACGACTTCCCCCAGCAGCTCGCCGAGCTGATCCGCTTCCTGGAAGACGACTTCCCGGACGGCCACCCCTACCGCCGTATCCACGCCGTACCCGGCCCGATCCAGGCGACTTCCCCCGGCGGCGTCCAGGACCCGCACCGCCCGCCGATCTGGCTGCTCGGTTCCTCCGGCTTCAGCGCCCGCCTGGCCGGCTCCCTCGGCCTGCCCTTCGCCTTCGCGCACCACTTCTCGGCGCAGAACACCGTCCCGGCCCTGGACCTGTACCGGGAGTCGTTCCGCCCGTCCGCCGCCCTCGACGAGCCGTACGCCCTCATCGGCGTCTCCGCGCTCGCCACGGAGGACGAGAAGGAGGCCCGTCGCCAGGTCCGTGCCGCCGCCCTCAACATGGTCCGCCTGCGCACGGGCCGCCCCGGCCTCGTCCCCACCCCGGAAGAGGCCGAGGCGTATCGGTTCAGCCCGATGGAGCAGGAGTTCATCGACTCCTGGAACGCCAACGTCGTCCACGGCACCGCCGACGAGGTCCGCTCCGGACTCGACGACCTCCACAAGCGCACGGGCGCCGACGAGCTGATGATCACGTCCCACGCGCACAGTGGCGATCTCCGCCTGCGCTCGTACGAACTGATCGCGGACGCGTACGGGCTACCGCACGACTAGACCCAGCAATCCGGAGATACGATCCGGCGCCACCGGCCGCGAGTACAGCCACCCCTGGCCGGTGTCGCACCCGATCCGCCGCAGCCGGGCGGCCTGCGCCGAGGTCTCCACGCATTCCGCGGTGACGGTCAGGCCGAGCCGGTGGGCGAGCTGGATCATCGCCTCGACGACGACCTCGTCTGCCGGGTTCGGCGGGACGCCCTCACCCTCGTACTGGAAGCCCCGTACGAACGACCCGTCCAGCTTCAGCACCGACACCGGCAGCCGGCTCAGGTACGCCAGGTTCGAGTAGCCGGTGCCGAAGTCGTCGATCGCGATGCCCACGCCCATGTCGCTGAGCGACTGGAGGGCTTGCAGCGGACGTCCTGCCGAGCCCATCACCGCCGACTCGGTCAGCTCCAGTTGGAGCAGGTGCGGCTCCAGCCCCGTCTCCGCCAGGATCTCCGCGACGTCCGCCACCAGGTCGGAGTCCCAGACCTGACGCACCGCCACGTTCACGCTGACGAAGATCGGCGGCTCGTCGGGATGGTCCAGCTGCCACTGCCGCGCCTGGCGGCAGGCTGTGGCCAGGACCCAGCGGCCGAGCTGCACGATCGAGCCGTCCTCCTCGGCCAATCCGATGAACCGATTCGGCGTCAGCATTCCGAAGTGCGGGTGGCTCCAGCGCACCAGGGCTTCGACGCCCCGCAGCCGCCCGTTCTCCATGCTCACCAGCGGCTGGTACTCCAGCACGAACTCGCCGCGCTCGATGGCCGGGCGGAGCGCGGAGGCGAGGGCCTGGCGGGTCATGCGGTGGGCGTTGCGCTCCGGGTCGAAGAGGGTCCAGCGGGCCTTGCCGTCGGCCTTGGCCCAGTACAGCGTCGTGTCGGCGGCCTGCATCAGACCGGTCGCGCTGGTCCCCGCCGCCCGCCGTTCCACCACGCCGATGGAGGCGGACACCGACATCCGCTGCCCCGAGAGGTCGAAGGGGGCCTGGACCGCCTCCAGTACGGCCTCGGCGAGATCGGCGAGTTGCTCGGTGCCGGTGGAGTCCTCGACGAGCAGGGCGAACTCGTCGCCGCCGAGCCGCGCGACCAGCGGGGCGGTCGCCCGGCCGTAGCCCGCCTCGTCCGCACAGCGTGTGAGGCGGTCGGCGACGGCGGCCAGCAGCCGGTCTCCTACCCGGTGGCCGAGGGTGTCGTTGACGGCCTTGAAGCCGTCCAGGTCCAGGTAGCACAGCCCGATCCGGCCGGTGCCGCTCTGCTCGTACGCCTCCGCCTCCAGCGCGGCCGAAAGGCGTTCGAAGAACAGCGTGCGGTTGGGCAGCCGGGTCACCGGGTCATGCATCTGCAAGTGCCGCAGCCGCGCCTGAAGTTCACGGCGGGCGCTGATGTCGGCGACCGACAGCAGGACCCCGGGCTCGTTCCCCGCCAGTGGTGCGACGGTGACCTGCACCCACAGGGAGCGCCCGTCGGGGTGCTTGAGGCGGCGCGTGCAGCGCAGTTTCGCCTGGCGGCCGCGCAGCACCTCGCGGTACGCGTGCCAGGTGCGGGCGTCGGAGGCCAGGTCCACCAGGTCGGCGGCGATCCGTCCGGTCAGCGACCCGGCGTCGGCGTCGGCGGCGAGCAGGGCACGGAAGGCGTCGTTGACGTCGACGACCATGCCCTCGCTGTCGACGACCGCCATGGCGAGCGGCGCGGCGGCGAACACCGAACGGTAGGACGGAGCCTCGCCACCGGGACACGGCGACCCGGTACCGGGAGACGACGGTGACCCGGTACCGGGGGACGTGCGGACATCGCTCTCTGTTACGACCGACCCGTCGAGGTCTGCCGCGGCCGTCGGCCCTTCGGACGTTCCGCTCACCGCTTGCTCCCGCAGTGCACTCGATCGCTGTCCGCCAGGAAAGTGTGCCGATCATAGAGGCTGGCCCCGGGCCCTTCCAGCCAGAGTCCAGTGTCCCTGAACAACAGGCCCTTCTGGCAGATCGTTTCTGCACGCGTCTGGACGGGTCTTTCAGGCGCCTGACCAGTTGTGACGTTCCGTGAGCGATTCGGGGCGTCGGTCCTGACGCTTCTTCGGCCCTCTCACTCATCTGGTGCAGACAAACAAGGCGTAGTACGACAATCACGAGCAATCTGGGTGCGGTGTCCAGTGAACCGCACCCGGAGGTCCCTGTGCCGCGTCAGTTCCCGCGCCCCCGACTGCGCAGTACCGCGGCCGTGTTCACCACGTTGTCGGCGCTCGCCGCCACCTCCCTCGTGACCGGACCCTCGGTCGCCGAACCGTTCGCGGCGAGCCCGTGCGCCCTCCGGCGCACCGAGGCCCACCACTCGGAGGGCCTGGACACCTGGAACGCCGCCTATCCGCGCCCGGCCCGCTCGCTGAACGCGGTGATGATCTTCCTGTCATTCCCCGATTCGGTCCCGCTGACCACCCCCGCCGAGCTGACCGCCGACCACTTCCCGGCCACCAGCCGCTTCTTCGAGCGTGCCTCCTACGGCAGGTTCACCCTGCGCCCGCACCCGCTGCGGCACTGGATCCGGATGCCGCGGCCCTCGACGTCGTACGCCATACAGCGCGACTGGAACACCGACCACCGCGCCGCCTACCTGCACGACGCGCTCGCCGCCGCCGACGGGCAGGTCGACTTCTCGCGCTACGACATCGTGTACTTCGTCGCCGACCCGGACGCGCCCGGCGTGGACTCCGACGCGACGAAGGTCGTGAACCTCGACACCCCGCTGCGGGCCGACGGCGTGGACGTCCGGCGGGTCGTCACGGTGTTCGAGCAGCATCCGCCGGACCGGTTGGTGCTGGCCCACGAGACCGGGCACGTCTTCGACCTGCCGGACCTCTACCACCGCCCGGTGGACGGCAAGGGCGACTGGGACACCTTCGTCGGCGACTGGGACCTGATGGGCAGCCAGTTCGCGCTGGCTCCGGACCTGTTCGCCTGGCACAAGTGGAAGCTCGGCTGGCTGGAGCCCCGGCAGGTGTCGTGCGTACGGGGAACCGGGCCGACCCGGCTCACACTGGAGCCGCTCGGTGCGGGCCCGGGCGTCCCGGCCGTGGGTGCCACCGGGGTGCCGGCCTTCGGGCTGGGCCGCGGGACCAAGGTCGCGGTCGTGCGCACGGGGGCCGACAGTGTGCTCGCCTTCGAGGCGCGAGGGCCGGTCGGCAACGACGCGGGGGTCTGCCGGCCGGGCATCCTCGTCTACCGGGTGCGCAGCGGCGCCGCGTCCGGTGGCGGACCGGTCGAGGTGATCGACGCCCATCCGCACAGCGAGGCCTGCTGGGAGACGTCCGTGTACCCGCCCCTCGCGGACGCCCCGGTCGGCGTCGGCGAGAGCTTCACGGTGCCGGACGAGGACGTACGGCTGGACGTGGAGGGGCGGACGGTTTCGGGGGCATGGGCGGTGAAGATCACGACTGGATAGGCGGACCGGGGAGGCGGGCCGGAGAGGTGCTTGTGCGGCTCTCTTCGGGGATACGCGAAAGGCCCCTCGCTCGCGCGAGGGGCCTTTTCGTGTCGTGCGCCGCCAGGGACTCGAACCCCGGACCCGCTGATTAAGAGTCAGCTGCTCTAACCAACTGAGCTAGCGGCGCCTGCTGACGTCGTAGACCTTAGCACCCTGATCGGCCGGGGGAAAAATCGATATCCGCACGGCCGCACGGGCCGCCCGTACCGCCGCCCAGAGCAGGATCTCGGGGCCCGGCAGCCAGGGGTCACGGGTGTCCGGGGCGACCAGCCAGCGGCAGCCGGACGAGGTGGCGGAGCCCGCGGCGCCCATCGGCGCGGGGACGGTCACCGCGTCGCCGGTGCCGTGGCACAGCAGCGGCGGAATGGCCGCCGTACGCCCGGACTCCTCCCAGTGCAGCAGTGCGGGCAGCCGCTGTGCCGTGCCGGGCGCGGCGAACAGCAGCATCCGGCCCCGGAACGCCGCGACCGGCCCCGAGCCCGGGCCCTCGCCCCACAGCCGGTCGAGCATCAGGCGCCCGAACATCGCGGGCGCGCCGACGACGTCGAAGGCCGTGCCGCAGGGCAGGACGACCGGGGCGTCGGGCCGCTCGTCCCAGAGCGCCAGGGTGCTGCGCGGATATGCTCCCGCCGAGGCGAGCCAGGCGGCTCCGTCCGGGGTGACCCCCGAGACGTCGAAGCGGTCGGCGACGGTCTCTTCGCGTGTGCTGCTCATGCCGCCAGATCTACCGGGCGTGAGCAGTCCGTCTCGGAGGGTTGCCGGAAACCGGGACGCGGCGGGGTGGAGGGGAGTATCTTGCCCGCCTGGCATATGCCATGCGTGCCATGCGGGGGCCGTGCGGCGCACGGTGCCCATGTGGCGTACCCGGCTCACACCGGGTCGGCGTGCCCCGGTCCCTCGGCGCCCCGCAGCAGGTCGCGGCCGAACTCGACCATCTTCTTCGCGTAGTCCTCGGTCCACTCGGCCCGCGCGGCGATGTCCGCCGGCGTCAGCCGGTCGAAGCGGCGCGGGTCGGCCAGCTGGGCCGCCGCGATCGCCTGGAACTCCACGGCACGGTCGGTCGCCGCGCGGAACGCGTGCGTCAGCTCCGTGGCACGGGCCAGCAGGGCGCGGGGGTCGTCCATCGACTCGAGATCGAAGAAACGCTCCGGGTCGTCGGCGACCTGCGCGGGCTCGAAGAGCAGGGGCGCGGGGCGTAGCCGCGGTTCGTTCCGACGCGGCTGGGGCTCCGCCATGTCTTCTCCTCCTCGTACGTCACGGATGACCCGTCGTTGAGTGGGCCACCGTCCATTGTCCCGCGCCCGCGCAAGAGGGCCGGGTGCCTCCGGGAGTCACAAGGTGTTGAGGCCACCCGATGTTCCCGGAGCCGGTCACGGTCGCCAGGCCACCTTGTGCTCCGCCAGGTGCGCCAGCACCGCGTGGTTCGCCTCCCAGCCGTCCGGGAACTTCACCAGCGTTCCCAGCTGGACCGGTTCCGTCGACGGATAGTCGTCGAGCAGGTCGGTGACCCCCGCGCGGCAGACCACGATGCACGCGTGCCGGTGGCGGGAGGCGAGGACGCACAGGCGGCCCGTCTCCAGGTGGAAGGCGGTGGCGTCGGGGCGGCCGGAGAGGGGGTGGAGGACGACCGTGACGTCGTATTCGCGGCCCTGGAGGCGGTTCGCGGTGTCGACGGTCACGTCCATGACGCCCAGCTCGGCCAGGGCCGCGCGGACCGCCGCCGCCTGGTCCCGGTGGGCCGTGCCGACGGCGATCCGGTCGGCGGTGAGGGGTGTGGGGTCGGGGGAGCGCTCCGACGTGGCCGCGCCGCCCCGGTCGAGCAGCCGTCGTACGACCGTCGCGACGGCCCGCACCGCCTCGGGATCCGTCCGCGGGGTGTGCCGCGCGGGCAGCTCCAGCAGGCCCCAGCCGGACTCGGCCGCCTCGTCGATCACCCGGTCGGGACCGGAACCGTCCGACGGGACCGCGAGACTGAGACGGCGGTCGTCGTGGCCGGTGCCGCTGCGGAACGGCGTGTACGGGTAGAAGGCGTCGGAGACCAGGGGCGCGGCCGAGGCCGGGAGCCGCCAGGACACCGGCAGGCGGTGCTGCGGCAGCTCGGGGTTGTGGGCGAGCAGGGTCGTCACGGCGGAGCCCGAGGGGTCGTACGACAGGCCCGCCCACTGCTCGCTGCCGACGATCGCGAACGGGTCCAGCTGGCCAGGGTCGCCCACGAACAGCGCCCGCTCGAACAGCCCGGCCACGGCGAGCAGCGCGTCCGAGCGCATCTGGTAGGCCTCGTCGACGATGGCGTGCCGCCACGGTTCGTCGACCTTGACGTGCCCCCACTTGGCGGCCGTGGAGATCACCACCGCGAGCCCGGTGAGGTCGCCCGCCTTCGCCGACTTCCGGACGTTCGGCAGGTCGTCGAGCGCCTTGTCGTACGGGTCGGCGTCACTGCTGTGCAGCCGACCGACCGGCAGGTCGGGGTTCTTCTCGGCGAGCCTCAGCACGAGGTCGTCGACCTGGGCGTTGGTCTGCGCGACCACCATCAACGGGCGCCCCGCGTCGGCGAGCTCCAGCGCTGCACGCACGACGAGCGTCGACTTGCCGGCGCCGGGCGGGGAGTCGACGACGACACCGCGCGCCGATCCGTGCAGGGTGTCGTGGAGGATCGCCCCGGTGGCGCGGGATGCTTCGGCGCCGGGATCGAAGGCGGTCACAGGAGGTCCTCCGCGGTCAGGGGGTCGGGAGCCGGTGTCGTCGGCTCGCCCGGCGGCCCGCCGTGCGTCCACGGGGTGTTCTCCGGGTCGGGCAGCTTCGCGCCGCCGCGCTGCTCATGCTCGAAGAGGGTGAAGCAGACCGGGTCGCCCTTCTCGGGCACGGAACCGGCCTCGGGCTCCTTGCCGCGGCCCATCTTGTCGACGATCCGCAGGACGAGCAGATCCTCTGCCTCCCGGCCCACGAACTCGGCCGCCTGCGGCTTCCCGCCCAGCGAGCGGTACACCTTCACGCGCTCCCCGAGATGCGGCCGGTCGTCCGTCCGTACGGTCACCAGCGGGCGCGGGCTCGGCCGCCTGCCCTCGCTGTACGCCATGACGACGTCCGTGACCTCGCCCGCGAACGCCTCACCGGCCAGCCGCCGGCCCGCCATCACCAGCGGGTCGTCGAGGGCCTCCTGCGCCTCCAGGCGGGCCTGTTCGCGCTCGCGCGCGGCGAGCTTGTTCGCGGCGGTGACCGCGTCGTCGCGGCGCGGCTGCGGGGGCTCGCCGGCCAGCACACGGTCGCGGTGGCCGGTGAACGACCAGCGGTCGCGCGTCCACCGCTCCTCGACGTGCGCGCCCTCGGGCAGCTCCCGCAGCAGCTCCAGGCCACGCCACACCGCGTCCCAGGTGGGGCGGGTCCGGCTCGCCACCAGGGCGCGGATCTCCTGCTCGGCGGCGGTGAGGATGCCGAGCCGGTCGTCGGCCTGCAGACCGTCCTCTGCGGCGGCGAGGGCGAGGCGGGCGCGGTCGTAGTGCTCGAAGGCGGGGGCGAGGAGCTTGTTGTCGAACGCCGGGTCGGTGGCCGGGCCGGCGGGCGGGCACAGCAGCTGGCCCTGGGGGTCCCGCGCCAGCTCGGCCCTGAGCGCGGCCTCGGCGCCGATGGTCCCCTCCGGCGGGTCGATCCAGGCGAGCAGCGCGCCGAGATGCTGGTCCTCCAGGGTCGACTGGCCGGTCGCCCAGTGCCGGGCCAGCACGTCGGTCATGGCCAGCAGCAGCGAGGAGCCGGGCACGCGGGCGCGCTCCCCGAAGTGGGTCAGCCAGCGGCCGAGCAACGGCAGCCGGGGCGGCGCAGGGTACGGCGTCTCCGGGTCCTGTTCCGCCGTACGCCTGAAGCGCATGGAGCGCCCGAGCAGCCGTACGAACTCGACGCCGGCGCGGCTCGGCACGATCAGCTGCGGTGCGTCCGTGCACAGCTCGACCTCGACCTTGACCCGCTTGCCGGTCTCGGGGTCGGTCTCGGTGCGCTCGGCCGCCTCGACGGACCCGGCATACGCGTCGAGGTACGGCAGGACGACGTCGGCCAGCTCCGCCAGGAACGCGAACCGGAGGTCACGGTCGCGCGGCTGCGGTACGACCAGCAGGTGCGGGGCGTCCCGGTCGGTCCCCACCAGCGCGCCGAGCGGGGCACCGGCCTCACCGGCGGTGGTGAGCGGCACGAAGACGAGGGGGTGCTCGGACAGCCGCCGGTGCCGCACCGTGGCGGCGGGCTGCGCGCGGCCGGCGCTGACGGCTTCGAGACGGGCGAGGGTGGAGATCAGCGACATGCGGCCACCCCCTGGCCGAGGGCCTCTGCCCTCAGCTCGGCCGCCCGCCTGAGCGCCGCCACCGCCGGATCGTCCGGATCGCCGGTCTCCCCGCAGGCCGCCGCCAGGACCTCCTCGACCGTGGTCAGGCCGCCGAGTTCGGCGCGCACCGAGCGGCCGAGGGAGGTCACCGCGCCATCCGTGCGGGAGCGGTCCCGGCAGTGGAAGGCCAGCTCGCACGCGGACAGGCACTCGGGCGCGTAGGTCGCCGGGACCGCCTCCACGGCCGCCGTCAGCTCGTCGGCGGGCAGTTCGGGCGAGAAGCAGGTGCCCTCGGGGAGGGCGTCGGCGATGTCCTGGACGCGAGTGAGGCGGGCCAGTTGGCGGGCGGTCACCGCGCGCTGCTTTCGGACGTCGACGGCGGACGCGGTGGCGAGGTTGGAGAAGTCCTTCGGGCAGACGAGGAGGACGTGGTGGCGCACGCGTGGAGGTGGATCGAGGCGGGCAGCCACCTCCTCCAGCGCCAGCACGTACACCGCGGCCTGCCGGGCTGCGGCGCCCACCTTCGCCGGGTCGGCCGAACCGTCCAGCATCGGGAAGGACTTGATCTCCACGACCGTCCAGCTGCCGTCCGGGTGCACGACCACCGCGTCCGGCTCCAGGAAGGCGGGCGAACCGGCGACGTCGAGCGCCAGCATCGGGTGGTCGAGGAGCGCCCAGCCGCCGGCCGCGGTGGCGTCGCGCAGGGCCAGGGCCGTACGCGCGGTGCGGCCCTCGGGGCCGATCGCCGTCAGCTCGGGCACCTGGGCGTCCGACGGCGGCTCGGCCTTGCGGTCCAGCTTCTCGTGCACCAGCCGCAGCAGCTCCGCGCCACCGTCCGCCTTCACCCGCGCCTCGAACGCGTTGCCCCGCGTGAGGGCGAACTGCGACTGGCCGAAGGCCGACGGCGAGCCCAGCGCGTCCGCCAGCGCCGCCTTGTTCACCCCGGCGCCGTCGAGGATCGCCCGCCGCTTGCAGCCGGGGTTGGCGGCGAGTGCCGCAAGGGCGCGCGCGTCCAGAGCCTTGGCCGGTACCTCGGGACCGCGCAGCTCAGCGAGCCGCTGCCGCAGCCCCGTCTCCCGCGTCCGTGGGAGCGGCACTCGGCTCGGCTCCGCCTGCGAACTGTGACTCGCGCTGCCGTCGAATGTGCTCACCCGCGGAAGTCTGGCATCCGGCACTGACAATTGAGGCAGGTGTGCCGGGAGAGTCCGCCCCGACGCCCAGGAAACGCGCCCGCATCGGCTCCATGGCCCGACCCCCGTACCGCATGACGTGCGGCGCGAGCAGCAGCCCGGCCCCCATCACGACCGCCCCCGCGACCGCGTCGAGGAAGTAGTGGTTCGCGGTGCCCATCACCACGATCGTGGTCACCAGCGGATAGCCGACACCGGCGGCCTTCGCCGTACGCGTCCTGCCGTACTTCCACAGCATCACCCCGCACCACAGCGCCCAGCCCACGTGCAGGCTCGGCATGGCCGCGTACTGGTTCGTCATACCGCCGAGACCCCGCGGGGCACTCGCCTCGCCGCCCCACCAGCCGTACGAGCTGTACTGGGCCATCGTGTCGACGAAGCCGTGGCCGGAGGAGAGCAGTCGGGGCGGGCAGGTCGGGAGCAGGGTGAAGCCGATCAGACCTATGAAGGTGGACGTCATCAGCCAGGTGCGGGCCATGCGGTACTGCACGGCACGGGACCTGAACAGCCAGACCAGGATCACCGGAGTGACCAGGTAGTGCAGCGACGCGTACCAGAAGTCGGCCGGGACGCCGATCCACGCCTCGGTCGTGAAGAGGCGGTTGAGCGGATGCTCCGCGTTGATGTGCAGGAACTTCTCGACGCGCAGGAGCGCCAGACCGTGGTCGACGGCACTCGTGACGTCGCCCCGGGCGAGGAGCCGGCCGGCCGAGTAACAGGCGTACACCAGCACGATCAGTGGCAGCTCCGTCCACCAGAGCAGCCGGGTTCGCTGGGCAACCTCGATGCCCGGTGTCTCGGTCTGCGGCATCCGATCGCCCTCCCCCTTCGTCTCGCCCGGTGTCCGGCGTCTCGGTCCGGTCGTGCCACTTTACGGCGCATGCGCGCGCCCTCGTGGCACGCCCCCGGCCCTCAAAGACGCAGAGATCGCCCGCCGGGTTGCCCCCGTACAGCGTGCGCGATGATGGGGTGGCCCCGCCTCTCGTTTCTCCCGGAAGGGTCTCTTCATGGCACCGCGCATCCTGCTGGCCCGGCACGGACAGACGGAGTGGTCGCTGTCCGGCAAGCACACCGGCAGGACCGACGTACCGCTCCTCGAAGAGGGCAGGCGCGGCGCCAAACTGCTCGGCGAGCGCCTGCACCGGGCGCCGTTCGAGGGCCTGGCCGGGGTCGAGGTGCGATCCAGTCCGCTGGCACGCGCGCGTGAGACCTGCGAACTCGCCGGCTTCGGCGAGCGCGCGAGCACCTGGGACACGCTCATGGAGTGGGACTACGGCTCCTACGAGGGGATGACCCCGTTGGAGATCCAGGACATCCGGCCCGGCTGGCTCATCTGGCGCGACGGCGTGCCCGGGGGCGAGTCGCTCGCCGAGGTGACCGCCCGGGCGGACGAGGTGGTGGCCTGGGCGCGTGCGCAGGACCGGGACGTGCTGGTCTTCGCGCACGGGCACATACTCCGGTCCATCGGCGCGAGGTGGTTGGGGCTGCCGATCGACTTCGCGGCGCGGATCAGGCTCAACCCGACGTCCTTGTCGGTGCTCGGGTGGGCTTACGGGGAGGCGGCGATCGAGAGCTGGAACGATGTGGGGCACCTCACGGTGTAGCGCGGCGCTGGTGCCGACGGGTGGGTCGCTCGGCGGCGCCGGCCGGGCGCCGCCCCCACTCTCGACTTCGCTCGAGCGGGGGGATCCCCATCGCCCCAGCGGCGCGACTGCCCGCGGCTACGCCGTGCGCGGCAGGCTCGCGTGCCGTTCCAGGAACGTCGACACCCCCGACGCCCGCCGATGGGGCAGCAACACCCTCGCCGTGCCCGCGAGCATCGTCTGGATCCTGGACGACTGGACCTCGTCCAGCAGGTCCAGCACCCGCATCCCGGCCGCCGCGGCCTCGTCGGGATGTCCCCCGCGGGCCAGGTCGTCCGCCAGTTCCGCCGTGTAGAGGGCGATGTTCCGGGTGAAGTGCGGGTCTTGGAGCTGCGCCGCACGGCCCGCGTGCCGGGCCGCGCGCCGCCAGTCGCCGAGTGTCGACCAGCACTGCGCCTCCAGCCCCTCCAGCTCGGCCTCTCCGTAGAAGCTCATCCACTCGGGGTCGGCGTCCGAGCGGCCTCGCTCGAAGAGGGCCTGCGCGCGGGCGAGTGCCTGTTCGCAGCCGGTGCGGTCGGCGAGCGCGGCCCAGCCGCCCGCCTCGCGCAGCGCGAGCAGCGACATCAGCCGGGCGGAACCCAGCGGGCGCCCGACGCGTTGCGCGGCCTGCGCGGCGCGTACCGCCTCCCGCGGCCGGCCCGCGTCCCGCGCGAGGAAGGCCGTATTGCAGAAAGCGTGAGCCTCCAGGCCCGGGTCCCCGGTCATCCGGGCGGTCGCGAGCGCCTCCGCGTAGTGCGAGCGGGCGTCGTCGAAGCGGCCCGAGTCGTGGGCCAGCCAGCCCACCGAGATGGCCAGTTCACCGGCGCCCGAGTGGAGCCGTTCGGCGGTCGTCTGCCGGGTCGTGTCGGCGTCGAGCAGGGCGTAGGCGGCGCGCAGCGGGGCGGCCGCGCGCCGGTAGAGGCCGTCCGCGCCGTGCCGGTCGTCGAGCAGCCGGATCCTGCGGACGGCCTCTTCGAGGGCGCCCGCCTCGCTCGTCCCGACGCGCCGTACGGGGCGTTCCGCCGCCGAGACGTCGAAGGCGAGTGTCAAAGGGCTCAGCGAGGCGGCGGCCATCGTGGCGCCCCCGCTGGTCATGAATGCGCGACGCAGCACGTCGCTCTCCTCGTGGTTGTCGTGCGTCTCGTACGGGTTCTGCGCTTCATACGGCTCGTACGCCCCAGGCGTCTCACCCGCGGTGCCCACCAGGGGCGTGGCGCGTGAGGGGGGCGCGTCCTCGGGTACGTGCGCCCGGCGTCCTCGTACGGACGAGCGGGGTGCGAACCCGAGGTCGGTGAGCGTGCGGCCGGGGAACATGTGCAGGAACACCCGTTCGTACGCATAGTTGGGACAGCGGATCTCACCCGCCTCGACCCGGCCGACATAGCGTGCGTCGCAGCTGACCCGCTCGCCGATCTCGCGGGCGGCCCGCCGTACCGCCGCGGCGAACTCGGCCGGCGAGCGCCGGCCGCGCAACTGCCGGAACGCGAGGTTGGGCTGTGGTGGTCTGGGGGACTGGGACGGGGTCACCATTGACGACGCCATGGCCGGGTCCTCTCGTGCGAACCGTCGAACCATGCCGGAACCACGGTGGATTCACGGTTGATTCACGGTGAGTTGTCCGTGTGACACCCCGTTTCCGGCGGGCAAGACCGTACCCGCTGTGTCGGACCCGCCACGCGACGTTTGGCTACAAACCGGATATCTCATCCGGGATCTGCCATGAACTGCCATCCTTTGCGGCGGACTTCCGCCGTAGCCGTTGACAGGTGGACGCGTTGAACCCTGTGGACCGGGAGCCGCCCGACTCCCGACCCGTTCGTTGGAGGAGTGGTTCCGTGGTGGAGGCCGACATGGAGACCAGACACAGTGTCGACCCTTGTATGTCACTTTCGTCCAGTACGCCGCTTTCCTGTCCGGACGCCGCGTGCGATGTCGTCACGGTGCCCACGCGGCACGGGCTCGAGGCGGTCGACATCCTGCGGCGCGGGGCGGGCGACGACGCGGTCGGGCCCGTCCTGCATGACGACGACTGCGGCACGCTGGGGTTCGTGGTGCCGCCGGGGACCGCGGCCGGGTGGGACGTGCCGGGCAGTACCTGTACGGAGACGGACGGGCGGGGGCTGCGGCTGAGCCCCGAGCCGCCGGTGGAGGGCTCGGACTGGTTGCTGCCACCGGGGGACACGGATCTCGCGACGGATCCGGCGGTGCTGAGAGCCGCGCTGGGGGAGGCGGCTCGGTTGATCGAGGCGGCGGACAACTGCCGGTGAGGTGTCTCGGGCGGTGAGCGGCGCTTGGGCTGAGCGGGGTGGGTGCGCAGCCCGGCGCCACGGGGTGCCGCCTGCGCCCACCCTCCCCCACTCTCGGCTTCGCTCGAGCGGGGGCCCCATCGCCCTGCGGCACGACTGCCCGCAGGCTGACGGCCGGCCCAAGCGGCACGACCGGCCGCAGGCTGACCGGGTCGCCCCGGCGGCCCGACGGGCTGCGACTGAGACAATGGCGCAATGGGAAAGTCCAGGAACGCTCGGCGCGGGAGTGGGGTCGCCGTCGCTGTCGTCGAGGCCGTCGACGGTGGGCTTGCCGAGCTCATACCCGATCGGGACCGGGCGCGGGCCTGGACGCTGCTTGTCGACGGGGCGCCGCAGTCACATGTCGATCTCGACGACCCGGCGTATCTGTCCTTCGAGTACCAGCGGCGGCTCGGGCACGTCATCGACCTGGCCGCCCCACCCGGCAGGCCCGTGCACGCCGTGCACCTCGGCGGTGGCGCGTTCACCCTCGCCCGTTACGTCGCCGCCACCCGCCCCCGCTCCACCCAGCAGGTCGTCGAACGCGACGCGGCCCTCGTCCAACTGGTTCGCCGGGAGCTGCCGTTGGACACGGGGGCCCGGATCCGGGTGCGTTCCGTGGACGCCCGTGAAGGTCTCGCCAAGGTGCCCGACGGTTGGGCCGACCTCGTCATCGCCGACGTGTTCAGCGGCGCCCGCACCCCCGCCCACCTCACCTCGACCGAGTTCCTCGACGAGGTCCGCCGGGCCCTGAAGCCGGGCGGTCTCTACGCCGCCAACCTCGCCGACGGGCCGCCGCTCGCCCACCTGCGCGGCCAGATCGCCACCGCGGCCGCCCGCTTCCCGGAACTCGCCCTGGTCGCCGACCCGACCGTCCTGCGCGGCAAACGCTTCGGCAACGCGGTCCTCGTCGCCTCCGACCACCCGCTTGCGATCGCCGAACTCACCCGCCGCGCGGCCTCCGACCCGCACCCGGGCCGCGTCGAACACGGCAGGCAGCTCACCGACTTCACGGGCGGCGCCGGACCGGTGAGCGACGCGGCCGCGGTGGCCTCTCCGGCGCCGCCGGCATCCGTGTTCCGGTGACGCGGTAGATCGCTAGTAGTTCCCGATCTCCACCCGCGGCGGCCCGTCGTGCCAGGTGCAGAACACCGACACCCGGTCCGCGCCCGAGGAGAACTCCACCCGGATCCACGACTCCGTCTTCCACACCTGCATCGACCAGCCGGTGCCGGGCGTCGCCGAGACCAGTGTCGCGGAGGTCCTGCCGAGGTCGAAGACCGCACGGCCGCCGTCGGTGTCGTAGCTCTTGACCTGGCCGGACGCGGTGGGGGAGGGACCGGCGCCCGTCGTCGCCGGGCTCGACGGGGTCCGCGTGGGGGTCGGGGACGGTTTGCGCGACGGGCTCTTGGACCGGGACGGCGTCGGCCGGTTCGTCGAGGACGCCAGTGGTTTCGACTCCTGCGTGGTCGCGTCGGCCGCCGTGACGGGCAGGGCGCGCGGCGGGTCGTACGCCGTGCCCGCCATCACCGTGTGGACGCCCCACCACGACAGCGTGGCCGCCGCGCCCGTGGCGAGCGTCCAAGCCAGGAGGTGTACGAGTCCTCTGCGCATCGCGGGCCAATACTGCCTCACAGGTCCCACCGGTGTCGCCCGCTCCCCGCCCTGTTTTCCACAGCCGGGAAGTTGTCCACAGGCGCCGGATGGGCCTGTGCGGCATGGCGTACGGTGCGGCGCATGGCAAGTGTGCTCGTGGTCGAGGACGACCAGTTCGTACGCTCGGCGCTCATCCGGCATCTGACCGACGCCGCCCACACGGTGCGCAGCGTCGGTACGGCTCTGGAGGCGCTGCGCGAGGTCGCCCATTTCCGTTTCGACGTGGTGATCCTGGACCTCGGTCTGCCCGATCTGGACGGCTCGGAGGCCCTGAAGATGCTGCGCGGCATCACCGACGTCCCCGTGATCATCGCCACCGCCCGGGACGACGAGACGGAGGTCGTCCGGCTGCTGAACGCGGGGGCGGACGACTACCTGACCAAGCCCTTCTCGGTCGAGCACCTGTCGGCACGGATGGCGGCCGTCCTACGGCGGTCCCGCACCGCCGCCGGGGATGCGCCGCCGGAGAGCGTGCTGCGCGTCGGCGGCCTGACCGTCGACCCGCTGCGCCGACAGGCCGAGCTGGACGGCGTACGACTGGACCTCACCCGGCGCGAGTTCGACCTGCTCGCCTTCCTGGCCGGCCGGCCCGGTGTCGTCGTACCCCGCAAGGAGCTGCTCGCCGAGGTCTGGCAGCAGTCGTACGGCGACGACCAGACCATCGACGTCCATCTGTCGTGGCTGCGGCGCAAGCTGGGCGAGACGGCGGCGAGCCCGCGCTATCTGCACACCCTGCGGGGCGTCGGCGTGAAGCTGGAGCCACCGGGATCGGGGCCGGCGCGATGAGATGGGCACTGGTCAAGGTCTCGCTGGCGGTCACCACCATGGTCGTGGTCGCCTTCGCGATCCCGCTCGGACTCGTCATCAAGGAGATGGCCCGGGACCGCGCCTTCTCCAACGCCGAACGGCAGGCAGCGGCCGTCGCCCCCGCCCTGTCCATCACCACCGACCGCGACCAGCTGGAGCGGGTCGTCGCCTCGGCCGGGTCGGACGCGGGCCTGGCCGTGCACATACCGGCGTCCGACGGCGCACCGGCCGTCGACCTCGGGCGGCGGCGCGCCGCCGACGGGGACATCGCGGCCGTGCGGAAGCTGGGCCGCGCCTCCACCAGCGATGTGTCCGGCGGCTCCACGCTGCTCCAGCCGGTCGCGCTGAGCTCCGGCGAGATCGCGGTCGTCGAGGTGTACGTCCCGGAGTCCGAGGTCAGCAACGGCGTCGCCACCGCCTGGGCGGTGCTCGCCGGGGTCGGTGCCGCGCTCGTCGTCGGCTCGGTCGCGGTCGCCGACCGGCTGGGTGTGCGGATGGTGCGGCCCGCGCAGCGCCTGGTCGAGGGCGCGCACGAACTGGGGGAGGGAAAGCTGGGGTCGAGGGTGCCGGAGGAGGGGCCGACCGAACTGCGACTGGCGGCGGTCGCGTTCAACTCCATGGCCGACCAGGTCGTACAGCTCCTCGCAAATGAGCGGGAGTTGGCGGCCGATCTGTCCCACCGGCTGCGCACGCCGCTGACCGTGCTGCGGTTGAACGCGGCCTCGCTCGGGGACGGGCCGGCCGCGGAGCAGACGCGGGCCGCGGTCGCCCAACTGGAGCGCGAGGTCGACACCATCATCCGTACCGCCCGGGACGCGAAACCGCAGACCGCGTCGGCCGGACCCGGCGCCGGGTGCGACGCGGCGGAGGTGGTGCGGGAGCGGATGGCGTTCTGGTCGGCGCTCGCGGAGGACGAGGGCCGCAAGTGGCGGGTGGCCGGGGCCGACCGGCCGGTGCGGATACCCGTGGCCCGCACGGACCTGGCCGCCGCCCTGGACGCCCTGCTCGGCAACGTCTTCCGGCACACCGCGGAGGGCACCGCCTTCGCGGTCGACCTGCACAACGGTGAGGACGCGGTGATCGTGCTGGTGTCCGACGCGGGGCCAGGCATACCCGACCCCGAGGCGGCGATGGCACGCGGCCGGGGTTCGGGAAGCGCCGGGTCGACCGGGCTCGGACTCGACATCGTGCGACGCCTCGCGGAGGAGACGGGCGGGGACGTGCGGATCGGGTCGTCGGTGCTCGGCGGGACCGAGGTGCGGATCTGGATCCAGCTGGACGGGCGCGAGCGGGCGCCGCTGAGGCGGGGGCACCGAGGCTCCGTACGACGCCGTCGGCCCGGCCGGCTGGTCTCTGCCCTCAACCGGTCCCGATCCCTTCCCTGAGTGCGCCCCCAAGATCACCGAAGAACGAAGGCAGACACGTGATGAGCAAGCACCGGCGCGAGGTGAGCGGTAGGAACAAGGCGGTCGGCGGGGCTGTCGCCGCGGTGGTCGGCTGCTCCACTCCGAAGGCGGGAGGGATCGTGTCGATTACGTTTCGACAAATGGGGCCGAAAGCTATTGACGTATGACCTGACATACGGCTGTCATTGCGCCATCGTGTTCGGTCAAGTTGATTTCTGGTTGATTCCGACTGGATCTCAAGCCAAGCGTGGCCGAACCCCGCCCGTGTGGCCGAACCCCGCCCGTCAGGAGCCGTTCATGCCCGACCTCTCTCCCTCCGGTCTCTCCTTCCCTTCCCCGAGTCGCCGCACCATGCTGCGCGGCCTGGGCGGCGCGGCCCTGCTCGGCGCCGGGATTCCCTTGCTCAGCGCCTGCGGCAGCAGCGGCTCGTCCGCCGACCCGAAGACGGTCACGCTCGGGTCCAACTCGTCGGACGCAGTGCCGAAGAAGGCGTTCGCGGAGATCTACGCGGCCTTCACGAAGCAGTCCGGGATCAAGGTCGACGTCAACACCAAGGACCACAACACGTTCCAGGAGCAGATCAACTCGTATCTGCAGGGCACGCCGGACGACGTGTTCACCTGGTTCGCGGGCTACCGGATGCAGTTCTTCGCGTCGAAGAAGCTGGCCACGCCGATCGACGACGTGTGGGCGAAGATAGCGGGCAACTTCCCCGAGGCGATGCAGAAGCTCAGCAAGGGCGAGGACGGCAAGTACTACTTCGTGCCGCTGTACACGTACCCGTGGGCGCTCTTCTACCGCAAGAGTGTCTTCAAGCAGCACGGCTACGAGGTTCCGACCACCTGGGACCAGCTGGTCGCCCTGTGCAAGCAGATGAAGAAGGACGGCCTGGTCCCGATAGCCTTCGGCGACAAGGACGCCTGGCCCGCGATGGGCACCTTCGACCAGATCAACTTCCGCACCAACGGCTACGACTTCCACGTCGATCTGATGGGCGGCAAGGCCTCCTGGACCGACGCCAAGGTGAAGGCCGTCTTCGACCACTGGTCCGAGATCCTGCCTTACCACCAGGAGGGCGCGGTCGGCCGCACCTGGCAGGACGCCGCGCAGACCCTGGTGTCGAAGAAGGCCGGCATGTATCTGCTGGGCACGTTCGTCGGCCAGCAGTTCACCAACCCGGCCGACCTGGAGGACCTCGACTTCTTCGCCTTCCCGGAGATCGACCCGGCCTACGGCCAGGACACCGTGGAGGCGCCGACCGACGGCTTCATGCTCTCCAAGTCCCCCAAGAACGAATCGGGCGCGGCCAAGCTGCTGGAGTACCTGGGCAGCCCTGAGGCCGAGGAGATCTACCTCAAGGCCGACTCCAGCGTGGTGGCCGCCTCCAGCAAGGCCGACACCTCGTCGTACACGCCGCTGCAGAAGAAGGCGTACGAGATGATCTCCGGCGCGAAGAGCCTGACGCAGTTCATGGACCGCGACAGCCGCCCGGACTTCACCTCCACGGTGATGCAGCCCGCGCTGCAGAACTTCGTCCGCAACCCCAAGAACGTCGACAGCATCCTGTCGTCGATCGAACGCCAGAAGAAGACGATCTTCGCGTCCGCGTGAGCGGGGCGAGTGAGAGCGACATGACGACGACGCCCACCAAGGACCAGGAGGCGGCCCCGCCGCCTCCCGGCCCCGCTTCCGTCAAGAGCCCCAAGAGGGCACCCGCGGGGCACAACCGCCTGCTCACCCGCCGTGACCGCGTCACGCTCGGCCTGATGGCGGGTGTGCCGACGATCCTGCACGTCGCCCTGGTGTGGGTGACCGCGCTCGCTTCGATCGCGCTCGCCTTCACCACCTGGGACGGCATCGGGTTCGACTCGATCAAGTGGGTCGGGCTGGACAACTTCAAGCAGTTGTTCACCGACAACCCGCAGTTCTGGCCCGCCGTCCAGCACAACGTGATCTGGTTCGTCGTGCTCATCCTGATCCCGACCCCGCTCGGGCTCTTCCTGGCGGTCCAGCTGGACAAGAAGATCCGCTTCAGCCGGGTCTACCAGACCGCGTTCTTCCTGCCGGTCGTGATGTCCCTGGCCGTCATCGGCTTCGTCTGGCAGCTGATCTACAACCCGGACACGGGCCTGATCAACAGCGTCATCGGGGCCAACAAGCCCGGCCACTACATCGACTGGATCGGCGACCCGAACCTCAACCTGTGGGCCATCCTGGTCGCCGCCTCCTGGCGGCACGCCGGCTACATGATGATCCTCTACCTGGCCGGCCTCAAGGGCGTGGACCCGTCCCTGCGGGAGGCCTCCGCGCTGGACGGCGCGAACGAGTGGCAGACGTTCAAGAACGTCATCTTCCCCACCCTGCGTCCCACGAACACCGTGGTCCTGGTCGTGACGATCATCGAGGCGCTGCGTGCCTTCGACCTGGTCTTCGTCTTCAACAAGGGCGCCCAGGGCACCGAGTTGCTGTCGATCCTGGTCACCAACAACATCATCGGCGAGTCCAGCCGTATCGGGTACGGGTCGGCGATCGCCGTCGTCCTGCTGGTGATCTCCCTCGCGGTGATCATCCCGTATCTGATCGCGACCTTCCGGAAGGAGCGGCGCGCATGAGCACCGTCACCGGCGCTCTCAAGCAGCGCACCCCCCTGCGCCCCGCCCGGATCCTGCTGCACACCTTCCTCGTGGTCACGTCACTGGCGTGGCTGGCCCCGCTGCTGTGGGCGCTGTACGCGGCCCTGCGCCCCTACGGCGAGACCAGCGACAAGGGCTATGTCTCCTGGCCGGACAAGCTGAGCTTCGCCAACTTCACCAACGCGTTTCAGCAGTCGGACATGCTGCACTACTTCGGCAACACGCTGATCATCGCGGTTCCGGCCGTGCTGGTGACGCTGCTGCTGTCGTCGATGGTCGCCTTCTACGTCAGCCGCTTCGACTTCCGCGTCAACCTGTTCCTGCTGCTGGTCTTCACCGCCGGCAACCTGCTCCCGCAGCAGGTCATCATCACCCCGCTGTACCGCATGTACCTGCTCATCGACCTGCCCGGCATCACGATGAGCGGCAAGCTGTACGACTCCGCGCTCGGCCTGGTCCTGATCCACGTGGCGTTCCAGTCCGGCTTCTGCACCTTCGTGCTGAGCAACTACATGCGCTCGCTGCCGCACGAGCTGACCGAGGCCGCGCTGGTGGACGGCGCCTCGGTGTGGCGCCTGTACTGGCAGATCGTGCTGCCGCTGTGCAAGCCCGCGATGGCCGCCCTGGCCACGCTGCTGTCCATCTGGATCTACAACGACTTCTTCTGGGCGCTCGTGCTCATCTCCACCGGCGAGAACATGCCGATCACCTCGGCGCTGAACAACCTCTCCGGCCAGTACTTCACCGACCCCAACCTGGTCGCCGCCGGCGCCCTCCTCACCGCGATCCCCACCCTGATCGTCTACTTCGCACTCCAACGCCAGTTCGTCAGCGGCCTCACCCTCGGCGCCAACAAGGGCTGACAGCCCGCCTCCGAAAGAGAACCCCTGTGCACAACCCCTTCACCCCGGTCGGCTCCGTCCTCGTGGACCCGCGCACCGCCCGCGTCCACGAGGAGGGCTGGCAGTCCTGGAGCCCCAGCGGCGCCTACGCCCTCGACGCGACGCCGTACCGCCCGACGAACGACAACTGGGCGACGGTCTGCTACCGACCGGGCGTCACCGTCCCCGAGGGCACCTTCCAGGGCGAGGGCCTGCTGGCGCTCGACCCGGGCGACGGATCGCCGGTCCGGCTGTGGGCGGCGGCGGATCCGCTGAACGAGGTCCCGTCGATCCGCCTGCGCGTCGAGGGCGACACGGCGGAGATCAGCGCCGACGGCCCGGTGAAGGAGTTCACGGGTACGGACATCCAGTCGACGCTGGCGGACTGGGCCGCCGGTCTCGGGGGCGCGGCCCCGCGCCCGGCCCCCACGGTGTGGTGCTCCTGGTACGAGTACTTCACCGCCGTCACCGAGGACGACATCCACGAGAACCTGCGTGCGATGGACACCCTCGACCTGCCCGTCGACGTCGTCCAGATCGACGACGGCTACCAGAAGGCCCTCGGCGACTGGCTCACGCTCTCCGGCCGCTTCCGCTCCCGCGCGGGGATCGCCGACGCGATCCGCGCCCGGGGCCGCCGGGCCGGCATCTGGACGGCACCCTTCCTCGTCGACCCGGCAAGCGACCTGGCCGCCGAG
This sequence comes from Streptomyces sp. NPDC006602, assembly GCF_042870385.1. Lineage (NCBI taxonomy): Bacteria > Bacillati > Actinomycetota > Actinomycetes > Kitasatosporales > Streptomycetaceae > Streptomyces > Streptomyces sp. NPDC006602. The sequence continues at coordinate 233,982 of NZ_JBIAHG010000006.1, forward strand.
CACCCCGACTGGCTGGTCCGGGACGCGGACGGCGGTTTCGCGCACGCGGGCCGCAACTGGGGCCACGACCTGAGCGTCCTCGACACCACCCACCCGGCCGCGGCGGAGTACCTGACCTCGGTCTTCACGACGCTGCGCGCCGAGGGCCACGACTACTTCAAGGTCGACTTCCTGTACGCGGGCGCCCTGGACGGCGTACGGCACGGATCGCAGGACGCCCTCCAGGCGTACCGCGAGGGCATCCGGCTCATCCGCGACGCGATCGGCGAGGACGCCTACCTGCTGGGCTGCGGCGCCCCCATCCTGCCCTCCATCGGCCTGTTCGACGCGATGCGGGTCAGCCCCGACACGGCCCCGCACCGCCGCCCCGAGGCCGACGACTACTCCCAGCCCGGCCAGGACCCCGCCGAGTTCACCGGCGCCGGCCGCCAGTGGCAGCACGGCCGCCTGTGGATCAACGACCCCGACTGCCTGATGGCCCGCCCCGCGGTGGAGACCCGAGAGCGGTGGGCGGCGCACGTCGAGGCGACGGGCGGCCTGATGGCCTCCAGCGACCGGCTGCTGTCGCTGGACCAGTGGGGCGTGGAGACAACCCGTCGGCTCCTCAAGAGAGTTGTCCTGTGAGCACCTTGAACGTCCCGGGTATCGCCTACGGCGGCGACTACAACCCCGAGCAGTGGCCCGAGGAGGTCTGGGCCGAGGACGTACGCCTCATGCGCGAGGCCGGCGTCACCATGGTCAGCGTCAACATCTTCTCCTGGGCGCTCCTCGAGCCGGCCGAGGGCGTGTACGACTTCTCGCGCCTCGACAAGATCCTCGCCCTGCTCCACGAGAACGGCATCGCCGCCGACCTGGCGACACCGACGGCGGCCCCGCCGGCGTGGTTCTTCCGCGCGCACCCCGAGGCGCTGCCGGTGGACCGGGACGGCCGCGGACTGTCGTACGGCAGCCGTCAGACGTTCTGCCCGAGCAGCCCCGCCTACCGCGAGGCCGCCCTGCGGATCGCGGGTGAACTGGCCGCGCGGTACGCCGATCACCCGGCCGTGGTGATGTGGCACATCCACAACGAGTACGGCTGCCACAACGCGGAGTGCTACTGCGAGGCGAGCGCGGAGGCGTTCCGGGGCTGGCTGCGGGCCAAGTACGAGAACCTTGCGGCACTGAACGACGCCTGGGGCACCACCTTCTGGAGCCAGTGGTACTACGACTGGGACGAGATCATCCCGCCCCGCGCCACCGGCGCCGTACCCAACCCGGCCCACCAGCTGGACTGGCGGCGCTTCTGCAGCGACGAGCTGCTGTCGCTGTACAAGGCGGAGCGGGAGGTGCTGCGCGAAGCGGCCCCGGAGGTGCCCGCCACCACCAACTTCATGGTGATGTTCGCCTTCGACGCGCTGGACTACTGGCGTTGGGCCCCCGAGCTGGACATCGTCTCGAACGACCACTACCTCCAGTCCGCCGACCCGGAGTCGGAGATCGACATCGCGTTGAGCGGCGACCTGGTGCGCTCACTGGCGGGCGGGCGCCCCTGGCTGCTGATGGAGCACTCGACGGGCGCGGTCAACTGGCAGCCGGTCAACCGGGCCAAAACGGCGGGGGAGTTGCGCCGCAACGCCCTCGCCCACGTGGCGCACGGCGCCGACGGCATCGCCTACTTCCAGTGGCGGGCCGCCAAGGCGGGTGCCGAGCAGTGGCACTCGGCGATGCTGCCGCACGCCGGCACGGACAGTCAGATCTGGCGGGACGTCGTCGCACTCGGCGCCGACCTGAAGGCACTGGCGGAGGTGCGCGGCAGCGCGGGCACGGCATCCGTGGCCGTCGTCTGGGACTGGAACGCCCGCTGGGCCCTGGAACTCCCCTCCCAGCCGAGCGAGAAGGTCCGCTATCCGGACCTGGTCCGCGCCTGGTACGAGCCGCTGTGGCGGGCGGGCGTCGCCGTGGACTTCGTACGTCCGGACGCCGACCTGTCGGCGTACCGCCTGGTCCTGGCCCCGAGCCTCTACCTCGTCGACGACGAGGCCGCGGCCAACCTGACGCGCTTCGCCCAGAGCGGGGGCACCCTGGCGGTCGGCTTCCACAGCGGGGCGGTGGACGAGAACTGCCATGTGCGGCTGGGGGGTTACCCGGGCGCCTTCCGCGAGGCGCTGGGAGTGCGGACGGACGAACTCTTCCCGTTGCTGCCGGGCGAGTCGGTGGGCCTCAGCGGGGGCGGCGAAGGCGTGCTCTGGTCGGAGCGGGTGCGCCTGGAGGGCGCGGAGGCGGTCACGTCGTACACGTCGGGTCCGCTGACCGGTGTCCCGGCGGTGACCCGACGCACGTACGGCACGGGCACGACCTGGTACGTGGCGACCCTGCCGGATGCGTCGACGCTGGCGGCCCTGCTGGACCGTATCCGCGCGGAGGCGGGAGTGGCGCCGGTCCGGGTGACGCCCGAGGGGGTGGAGGCGGTGCTGCGGCGCGGCTCGGAGGCCGACTACCTCTTCCTGATCAACCACGGTGACCAGGGCGCCGAGGTCGAAGTGGCCGCACAGGCAACGGAGTTGCTGGCGGGCAAGCGCCTCGACGGCGGCCGGGTGACGGTGGCGCCGGGCGACGTGGCGGTCGTACGGGAACCGCGCCCCGCCACCCCGTAGTCACGTGGGAACAGCCCGGTTGGCTTCTTGCTGGCCAACCGGGCGGCTCCTACCCTGATCGTCGGGCGTCGACCAGGGGGAGCGGCTGTGGCCAGAGGACCGTCCGACGAAGAGATACTCGAGGCGGTCGAGGCGTACGCCGCCCGGCGCGGCATCACCACACGTCTGAGCTCGCCCGGTACCGCGGACCTCAGCCGGCAGTCCCTGCTCGACTTCCGCGTCGTCCGCTGCATCGAGACGCGCGACGAGCACCCCATGCGGGAGCCGGGCAGCCGCGGCGAGATCGCCGACCGGCCGACGTACACCGACATCCGCACGTACCCCGTCGACCCGCCGACCGACCCGGAGCGGGCCCAACGGTGGGTGCTGGTGCGCCGGGGCTCGCTCGACGAGGTCCTGTGCGCCGACTGCCACGGCGGCACGAACAAGTGCGCGGCGTGCGGCGGGCGCGGTCGGCACGACTGCCCTCGCTTCGTCGACTGCGCCGAATGCCAGGGCGGCCCCGACGCCTGCTGGGAGTGCGAGGGCACCGGCCGCTCGCGCACCCGCCGGGCCACGGCGTCCCGGCACCCCTACGCCACCGCCCAGGACCGGGCCGCGCGGGCCACCTGCGCGCGCTGCCGGATCCCGGACGTGGCCTGCCCGGAGTGCCGCGGCCGGCGCCAACTGGACTGCCCCGCCTGCAAGAAGACGGGCTACGTGCAGTGCGAGGTCTGCGAGGGCACGAAACGGGTCACCCACCAGGAGTGCCAGGGCACCGGCCGCTTCACGGTCTGGACGGAGGGGATCGTGGACCGCACCCCTCACCACGACAAGGAGAGACAGCTCGGCAGACTGGACCTGAGGCGCTCGACCGGCAACCTGGGCGAGTGGCGCAAGGTCGTCCTGACGAAGGCCACCGACAAACTCCCGGACGACCTCGATGACGCCCACCGGGTGCTGATCACCCCCCATCTGGCCGTGCACAAAGGGGAGTGGCGCGCCGCGCGACACTCCGCGACCTTCCCCTGGTCCGCGTCAAGGTGCACGCCGACCCGAACCGCGACTACTACGCCTTCCCCACCCACACCGGCATCGAGGTCACCACCCGGCCCACCAGGGAACGCGTCCGCCACTTCGCCGCGATCACCGTGGCCACGGCGGTCGTCGTGACCCTCGTCGTGCTGCTCGTGGTGGCGGTACTGGACTGAACGCGTGGTACTGGACTGAACGAGCGGTACCGGACTGAGACACAGCGGGGCGCGACACCCCCCTCGAGTGCCGCGCCCCGTCCCCCGGATCCCCCCGCAGGTGTTAGTCCGTCGCCGCCAGTGGCGGCAGGTCCTCCGATGTCACCGGCGGGAGCGTCCCCGTCCGCGCCGCCTTGCCGTACCACAGCGCGCTCGACTTCGGCGTCCGCTCCAGCGTCGCGTAGTCGACGTAGACCGCGCCGAAGCGCTTGCCGTAGCCGTACGCCCACTCGAAGTTGTCCATCAGGGACCACAGGTAGTAGCCCCGCACGTCCGCGCCGTCCGCGATGGCGCGGCGGACCGCGCGCAGGTGGCCGTGGAGATACGCGACCCGCTCGGGGTCGTGGACACGGCCGTCGGGGTCGGGCTTGTCGTCGTAGGCCGCGCCGTTCTCGGTGATGTAGATCGGCAGACCCGGCGCCTCACGCGTGTAGCGCATGATCAGGTCCTGCAGGCCCGTCGGGTCGATCGTCCAGCCCATCTCCGTGCGCTCGCCCGGCGTCTGGTGGAAGGCGACGTCGTCCGCCCCCGGCCAGGGGGAGAAGGAGCTGGCGCCGTGTCCGTCGGCGCGCGGGGCTTCCGCGTGCGGGTCCGTCGCCGCGACCAGCGCCGGCGTGTAGTAGTTGAGGCCCAGCGCGTCCAGCGGCTGGTTGATGGCCGCCAGGTCGCCGTCCTGGACGTACGACCAGTCCGTGATCAGCTCCGTCGCGGCGTACAGCGACTCCGGGTACGCGCCGTGCAGCATCGGGCCGTGGAAGACGCCGTTGGCCAGGTCGTCGATCTTCTGCGCGGCCGCCAGGTCCGCGGGGTCCTGCGAGAGCGGCCTGACCACCGCGGAGTTGAGGCTCACCGCCACCGAGTTGCGGGCCGGCATCGCGGCGCGCAGCGCGGAAGCCCCCAGACCGTGCGCCAGGTTCAGGTGGTGCGCGGCCTTCAACGAAGCCGCCGCGTCCGTGCGGCCGGGGGCGTGCACGCCGGAGGCGTAGCCCAAAAAGGCGCTGCACCACGGCTCGTTGAGCGTGATCCACTGCTCCACCCGGTCGCCGAGCGCCTCGCCGACGATCTGCGCGTAGTCGGCGAAGCGGTACGCCGTGTCCCGCTCGGGCCAGCCGCCCGCGTCCTCCAACTCCTGCGGCAGGTCCCAGTGGTAGAGCGTCACGGCGGGCTTGATCCCGACGGAGAGCAGCTCGTCCACCAGCCGGCGGTAGAAGTCCAGGCCCACCTGGACCGCCGGGCCCCGGCCCGTCGGCTGCACCCGCGACCAGGAGACCGAGAAGCGGTACGCCGTCAGGCCGAGCTCCGCCATCATCGCCACGTCGTCGCGGTAGCGGTGGTAGTGGTCGACAGCGATGTCACCGGTCTCACCGCCGGCCGTCTTGCCCGGCGTATGGCTGAAGGTGTCCCAGATGGAGGGCGTACGGCCGTCCTCCCGCACCGCCCCCTCGATCTGGTAGGCGGAGGTCGCGGCGCCCCAGAGGAAGGCGGGGGGAAAGGTCACCGGGTTCGCCGGCGTTTCGGACTCAGGCATGGAAGCGCTCCCATAGGAGGTCGGATGAACCGACAGTCAGGGGGATTGGGGGGAGGGAGGGGAGAGGGGCAGCGGAGAGAGGGGGGCCGAGGCGTCGATGACCCGGCCCCCGTGCGACTGGGCTCAGCCCTTGACCGCGCCCTGCATGATGCCGCCCACGATCTGCTTGCCGAAGATGGCGAAGACCAGCAGCAGCGGCAGCGTGCCCAGCAGCGCGCCCGCCATGATCAGGGACTGGTCGGGCGTGAAGCCGCGGCCGAGTCCCGCGACCGCGACCTGGACGGTCGGGCTGCCGGTCTGGGTCAGGACCAGGAACGGCCACAGGAAGTCGTTCCACGTCTGGACGAACATCAGCATGCCCAGGACGGCCATCGCGGGCCGCGCGGCCGGGAACACCACGTGCCACACCACGCGCCAGCTGCTCGCGCCGTCCACCCGGGCCGCCTCGATGATCTCGTCGGGCAGCGCCTGGATCAGGTACTGCCGCATGAAGAACACACCGAAGGCGCTCACCAGCGACGGGAAGATGACCGCCTTCAGCTGGTCGGTCCAGCCGAGCTCGGCGACCATCATGTACAGCGGGATCACACTGAGCTGCGGCGGCACCATCATGGTGCCGATCACGATCAGCATCATCGCGCCGCGGCCCTTGAAGCGCAGCTTGGCGAAGGCGAACCCGGCGATCGTCGACAGGAAGACGATGGTCAGCGCCGACACCCCCGCCACGAACGTGGTGTTGATGAACGCCTCGCCCAGATTGGCGTCCTGCCAGGCGATCTCGAGGTTGTCGAAGAGGTTCGAGCCGAACCAGAACGGCGGCGGCGTCTGCGCCAGGCGCTGGGTGTCGCGCGAGGCGGCGATCGCCGTCCACACCAGTGGGAACAGCGAGCCGATGGTGAACAGGGCGAGGATGATGTACGCGATCGGGCCGGCGTGCATCTGCCCGCCCGCGCGCGCCGACTTGGGCCGTCGTATGCGCTTGGGCTTCTGGTCGGTCGTATCCACCGGAGTCAGTGTCGTCGTCACGGCCGGTTCTCCTAACTACTGGCGCGCAGCCGGCGCGAGATGACGTAGTTGATGATCCCGACCACGATGAGGATGAGGAACATCGTCCAGGCGATCGCCGAGGCGCGGCCCAGGTGCTGGTTGACCCAGCCCTGCTCGTACAGGTACAGGCCGAGCGTCTGGAACTGGTGCTGGGAGCCGCCGGAGGTGCCCTTGTTGGCGTCGAACAGCAGCGGCTCACCGAAGAGCTGGGAGGCGCCGATGGTCGACACGACACAGGTGAACAGGATCGTCGGGCGCAGCGACGGCAGGGTGACGTGCAGGAACTGCTGCCAGCGGTTGGCCCCGTCCAGGGCCGCAGACTCGTACAGGTCCTGCGGTATCGCCTGCATCGCGGCCAGGTAGATCAGTGCGTTGTAGCCGGTCCAGCGCCAGATCACGATCGACGAGACGGCGATCTGGGAGGCCCACTTGTCGTTCTGCCAGTCGATGTTGTCGATGCCGACGGCGTTCAGTGCCCAGTTGATCATGCCGTAGTCACGGCCGAAGAGCAGCACGAACACCAGGGACGCGGCCGCGATCGACGTCGCGTACGGCGCGAGCATCATGACCCGGTAGAAGGTCGAGCCGCGCAGCTTGTAGTTGAGGATGTGGGCGATGCCCATGGCCATCAGCAGCTGCGGAACCGTGGAGATGATGCCGATGGTCAGGGTGTTCTTCGCCGCGTTCCAGAAGAAGTCGTCCTCGAAGATCCGCGTGTAGTTGCGCAGGCCCGCCCATTCCATGTCGGTGGGCGCGGTCATCTCCACCGTGTGCAGCGAGGCCCAGCCGGTGTAGATCAGCGGGAACAGGCCGAACGCGAGGAACAGCAGGAAGAACGGCGAGACGAACGCGTACGGGCTCCAGCGCATGTCCCGCTGCCAGCGGCGGGACAGCCGGGCCCGGCGGCGCTTGTCCGCCTCGGGCACGGCGTCGGCGGGCGGGCGGCCCGGGGCCGCGCCCCCCTCCTTGAGGGGGAGCGCGGCGGTGTCGTGCCGGGTGGCCATACCGGTCACTTCTCCAGGTTGTTGTCGATGGTCTTGGTGGCCGTCTCCCAGGCATCCTTGGGCGACTTGCCCTGGGTGACCAGGATGACGCCGTTGTCGGTCAGACCCTGCTGGATGATCTGGTCCTTCGGGCCGATCACCTGGGCCGGGATCTGCTTGGCGGCCTCGGCGAAGATCGTGCCGATCGGGGCGTCACCGGTCATGGTGTTCTTCGCGCCGGTGACCTGCTCCATGGTGTAGGCGGCCGGGGCGCTCGGGAAGCTGCCCTGCTTGGCGAACAGCTTGGCCTGCTGCTCGGGCGCGGTCAGCCACGCGGCGAGCTTCGCGGCCTCATCGGCGTGCTTGCCGGACTTCGGCACGGCGAGGAAGGTGCCGCCCCAGTTGCCGGGCTTCGGCGACGTGGCCACGTCCCACTTGCCGGCGGCCTCGGGCTTCGACTTGCCCTTGATGTAGCCGAGCATCCACGGCGGGCAGGACATCGCGGCGAACTTGCTGTTGGCGATCGTCGTGTCCCAGGCGGGCTGGAACTGCGTCTGGTTGCCGATCAGCCCGTCCTCGGCGGCCTGCGCGGTCAGGTCGAAGGCCTTCTTGATGGCCGGGTTCGTCTTGTAGATGACCTCGCCGGAGGCGTCGTAGAACTTCTCGCTCTCACCGCTGACGATCGCGTTCAGCAGACCGCCGGGGGAGTCCAGGAAGGTGGTGCCCTTGGGCGCCTTCGCCTGGTACTTCTTGCCGACCTCGACGAACTTCTCCCAGCTGCCCGCCCACGACGTGGCGACTTCCTCGCGGTCGGAGGGCAGACCGGCCTGCTCGAACAGGTCCTTGCGGTAGCAGATGGCCATCGGGCCGACGTCGGTGCCGACACCGATGGTCTGGCCGTCCTTGGTGGTGGCCTGCTTCCACTTCCAGTCGAGCCAGTTGCTCGACTTGACGCCCTCCACCTTGGACAGGTCCATCAGCTTCGCGGCCTGGGTGTTCACGACCTCGGCTATGTTGCCGACCTCGACGGCCTGGATGTCCTGCAGGCCGCTGTTGGTGGTCAGGTGGTTGACGAGAGCGGGGTAGTAGTTCTCGTTCCGCTCGACGACGTTCTCGGCGATCTTGATGTTCGGGTTCAGTTTCTCGTACTCGGCGTAGAGGCCGGCTTCCTTGAAGCCCTGGGTGCCGAAGAGTCCCAGAGTGATCGTGGTCTTGCCGCCGCCGCCTTCGCCCGAAGACGAGCCGTCGCCGCCGTCGTCTCCGTCGTCGGCACAGCCGGCCAGCAGCCCGGAGCCCAGCGCGGCGACGGCCGCGAGGACCATCGTCTTGCGGGCGATTCGGGTACGTGCTCGCATTGCGTCCTCCTGTTGCCCTGACGTGCCGACCCCCCGGCCAACTGCGTTGTTGGGCCCGTTATTTCAAGCTGCGGCTCGGGCGGGGAACGTGCGGGATGTGTATGTGTCAGGTACCGTGGGAGCGCTCCCACCGGTGATGTGTTGAAGCGTCGTCGGTCCGAGCGGGGGTGTCAAGGGACTGGGGGCGGAGAGATGCGTTCAGTTATCGGGCTGTTAACTGGAACCCGGGGATCACCTTTCGGCCACCCCGGGGGACTTCCTGCGGAAACCCGGGAGCCGACCAGTGGCGGGCTCCCCTCCGACGATGACTGTTAGATTCCAGGCCAACGCAAGGGTCGACGGGAGGGCGAAGCCCATGGCAAGCCACGGAGCGCGGAGCCGGAGCGGTGGCCGGCCCACCCTCGAAGAGGTGGCAGCCCGTGCCGGCGTCGGCCGCGGCACGGTCTCCCGGGTGATCAACGGCTCGCCCCGGGTCAGCGACGCCACCCGCGCCGCGGTGGAGGCGGCGGTGGCCGAGCTCGGCTACGTCCCCAACACGGCCGCGCGCGCCCTCGCCGCCAACCGCACCGACGCGATCGCCCTCGTCGTCCCCGAGCCGGAGACCCGCTTCTTCGCCGAGCCGTACTTCTCCGACATGCTCAAGGGCGTCGGGGCCGAGCTGTCCGACACGCAGATGCAGCTGCTGCTGATCTTCGCGGGCAACGACCGGGAGCGGGCCCGCCTCGCCCAGTACCTCGCCGCGCACCGTGTCGACGGCGTCCTGCTGGTGTCCGTACACGCAGACGACCCGCTGCCCGACCTCCTCTCCCAGCTGGAGATCCCGGCCGTGATCAGCGGCCCGAGATCCGCCGCGGAGACCCTCCCCTCGGTCGACTCCGACAACTACGGCGGCGCCCGCTCCGCCGTCGAACACCTGCTGGCCCGCGGCTGCCGGGCGGTCGCCCACATCACCGGCCGCCTCGACGTGTACGGCGCCCAGCGGCGCGTCGACGGCTACCGCGACGCTCTGCTGGATGCCGGCCACGAGCTGGACGAGCAGCTGATCCAGCCCGGCGACTTCACCGAGGAGGGCGGCCGACGCGCGATGACCGAACTGCTGGCGCGCCGCCCCGACCTGGACGCGGTCTTCGCGGGCTCGGACGTGATGGCGGCCGGCGCCCGCCAGGTCCTGCGCGAGGAGGGCCGCCGTATTCCCGACGACGTGGCGCTGGTCGGCTACGACGACTCGGCCATCGCCCGCCACATGGACCCGCCCCTGACCAGCGTCCGCCAGCCCATAGAGGAGATGGGACGCAGGATGATCGACCTGCTCCTGACCGAGATCGCGGACCGCCGCCCCGCGGTCACCCGGGAACTGGAGCGCAGACAGGTGGTCCTGGCGACGGAGTTGGTGGCACGACGGTCGTCCTGACCGCGATCACCGTCGGTGCCGTCCGCGCGGCTCCTCGGTGCGGTGCGTGACGAACCAGGCGACGCCCAGCAGTACGACGCCCGCCAGCCAGAACAAGATCACCAGCCAGGCACTGGTGGAGGTCCCCAGGTCGAGCGCGTCCCGGCACAGTTCCCCGCCGCACCTCTCGCCGCCCTCACCCGCCGCGTCCAGAGCGACCACGAGCCACAGCAGCATCCCCAGGTTGAACGCGAGGATCACCCACGTCAGCAGCCGCCACCGGGGAATCCGCCGCGACCGCATGACGAGTCTCCCAACCTCACGAACGGCTCATAAGGCGACAATACGCCCAACGATCGCGGCCGGACCGCCGCAGCGTCGGCGATGGCCTACGCCCTGGGCCCCACCGCCCGCCTCCTCCTGACCGCCGACTACACCGACTGCCCCGCTGATACGAGGGACAGGAGGGACAGAAGGGACAGGACCGGACACGAGGGAGCCGAGGGGGCCGACGTCGGCATGGCAGGCGGCGGGCTCAGTCGCTCAGCAGCAGCTGCCACCGCCGCTCGCCGTCCTGTTCCTCCTCGGTCGGTGCCAGTCCGGCCGCCGCGGCGACCGCCGCCGACGCGAGGTGCTCGGGGTGGATGTGGGCGACGACCGTCCGTACGGAACTCCGCCCGAGCCACTCCACGAGCGCCCGCGCCGCCTCCGAGGCGAACCCGCGTCCCTGCCAGGGCGTCCCGACCACCCAGGCGATCTCCGCGGTGTGCCGTCCGGTGACCGTGGCCTGGACGGTGCCGACGAGGTGGGAGTCCGCGCGCGGCCGCAGCACCCAGTTGCACCAGGAGACAGTCGGATCGGGCGCCCCGGCGACCAGCCGCTCGTAGCGGGCCCGCAGGGCGCCGGGGGAGTCGGGTGTGCCACCGGTGAAGGCGTGCAGGGCCGGGTCGGACAGTACGGCGGCCATCTCCTCGGCGTGCTCGACGCGCAGGGGGAGGAGGCTGAGGCGCGGAGTGGAGAGGGGCTCGGCGGATACCAGGGGTTCGGCCATCGGCCCAGCCTAGAGCTGCACCTCCTCCGGTCCGGGAGGAGCCGTTGGCGCCGGAAACGACATCAGCCGGTGACCTTGTTTCCAAGGTCACCGGCTGATGTGTCAGGGTGAGTGACGGGACTTGAACCCGCGGCATCCTGGACCACAACCAGGTGCTCTACCAGCTGAGCTACACCCACCATGTCGGCTGTTCGGATTTCTCCGACCGGCCGAGAAAAAGTGTACAGGGTCCGAAGGGGTGCTCGCGCCCGGCTTTCAAGGCGCCCTACTCCGCAGGCAGGACGTACTTCGCGGCGATCGTCTTCGCGGTGTCCGAGTCGGGCCCCGGCTGCGGTACGAAGACGACCTCGCGGTAGTAGCGCAGTTCCGCGATGGACTCCTGGATGTCGGCGAGGGCGCGGTGGTTGCCGTTCTTCTTCGGGCTGTTGAAGTAGGCGCGCGGGTACCAGCGGCGGGCCAGCTCCTTGATGCTGGACACGTCGACGATCCGGTAGTGGAGGTAGTCCTCGAGGGTCGGCATGTCCCTCAGCAGGAAACCGCGGTCCGTGCCGACCGAGTTGCCGCACAGCGGGGCCTTGCCCGGTTCCTTCACGTGCTCGCGTACGTACGCCAGGACCTGCGCCTCGGCGTCCGCGAGCGTCGTGCCGCCGGACAGCTCCGTGAGGAGTCCGGACGCGGTGTGCATCTGACGCACCACCTCCGGCATCGTCTCCAGCGCCCGGTCCGGCGGACGGATGACGATGTCGACACCGTCGCCGAGGATGTTCAGCTCGGAGTCGGTGACGAGGGCGGCCACCTCGATGAGCGCGTCGTCTGACAGCGAGAGGCCGGTCATCTCGCAGTCGATCCACACCATGCGATCGTTCATGCGACCACCCTAAGGCTGACGTCCACTTTTGTGGTCCCCGGTACAGGTGTGAGCGTTCCTGGGGCTCCGCCCCCTGGCGGGGTCGAAGGGGCAGCGCCCCTGGGGACGGGGGGGGGGGGGGGGGGGGGGGGGGGGGGGGGGGGGGGGGCGCGGCGCCCCCCCCCCCCCCCCCCCCCCCCCCCCCCACCCGTCCGAATCTCACATCCCGCTGCGCTGCCCCGGCAGACTCGCCCGGTGCCCCGCGTACGCCTCACGCCCATTGTCCGAGGACGAAGAGGAGGACGAGGACGAAGCCACGGACGCGGACGTCCCGACCGGACTCGGCGGCGCCGTTCGGCGGGTCTGGAGCGGCACCGGCCCCCCACCGCTCTCGGGATGCAGCGGAGACGGCGAGCTCGGCGCCCCCGCCGCAGTCTCGGGATCCGGCTGCCGCTCGGCCTGCGGCCGCCGCGCACGGTAGGCCGCACGGTACGCGGCCGGCGACGACCCCAGCTGACGTCGGAAGTGCCCGCGCAGCGCCACCGGCGAGCGGAAGCCGCAGCGCCCCGCGACCTCGTCCACCGAGTAGTCCGACGTCTCCAGGAGACGCTGTGCCTGAAGCACCCGCTGGGTGATCAGCCACTGCAGCGGCGCGCTCCCGGTGAGGGAGCGGAACCGGCGGTCGAACGTACGCCGACTCATGTACGCGCGAGCGGCGAGCGTCTCCACGTCGAACTGCTCGTGCAGGTGCTCCAGCGCCCAGGCGACGACCTCGGCGAGCGGGTCGGCGCCGATCTCCTCAGGTAAAGACCGATCGAGGTAGCGCTCCTGGCCGCCACTTCGGCGCGGGGGGACCACCAGGCGTCGGGCCAGCGCACCGGCCGCCTCGTTGCCGTGGTCGGTCCGCACGATGTGCAGACAGAGGTCGATTCCGGCCGCCGTACCCGCGGACGTCAGCACATCGCCGTCGTCCACGAACAGCTCGCGCGGGTCGACATGCACCGACGGATAGCGCTTGGCCAGCGTCGGTGCGTACATCCAGTGGGTGGTGGCCGGGCGACCGTCCAGCAGCCCCGCCGCCGCCAGCACGAAGGCGCCGGTGCACAGGCCCACGATGCGGGCGCCCTCCTCATGCGCCCGGCGCAGCGCGTCGAGCGCGTCCTCCGGTGGCGGGGAGGTGATCGAACGCCAGGCCGGCACGACGACGGTGCCCGCCCGTGAGATCGCCTCCAGGCCATGTGGTGCGGTGAGTTCCAGGCCCCCTGTGGTCCGCAGCGGTCCTTCCTCGCCACCGCACACAAGGAGGCGGTAGCGCGGCACGCCGGCGTCCTGGCGGTCGATCCCGAACACCGACAGTGGTATGGAACTCTCGAAGATGGGGCCGCCGCTGAACAGCAGCACCGCGACGATCTCCTTGCGGCGTCGCCCGGAAAGTTTCCGGGCCGCGGCTTCCGGCGCGGCAGTGGAGTCGTGGCTCATACTGCTAAGCCCCCCTCGGTGGTCGCGGCTCCTCGGTTGTGTCGCTCCTGCACGTTTCCCCTCGGTCCTGCACGAGTCCCCCGCCGTAAGACAGTCAAGATCGAATCTACTGCGTCCCGTGGTGCCGGGGGGACCAGTTGGTCATCCGGCACATTGTCGACTTGGCAACTTGGCGTGAAGCATTCGATCACGAAGCGTTGCACTCGTGGGGCGTGCAGGGAAGTGCGCCTTGTCGCAGTGGCCAATCCACGTAGGGTGCGCAGGGTGCCCCGAGCCCTTTCCGTGCAGGTCGAACGGGGGTTGGGGGGTGGTCGGGGCAAGGGATGCGCGGTGGCCGGAAGTTGGCTGAAAAGAGTCGTGCGCGTGCGCGGAAACCGGTCAGCCGACCGGTGTATTTCCCCCACTGTGATGTCCGCCTCCGCGCGCCCCCGATTCGGGCCTGTGATGACGGCCGCGATGCGGGGCGCTCTCCTCGTCGAGCAGGCGGGCCGCGCCGAGTTCCGACTGGCGCAGGAGGATACGGCAGGCCGCGGTGACGGCGGCCAGGCTGAGCGCGGTGCCTGCCGCGCCGGCGAGGGAGGAGCCGTACCAGAGGAGGACCACGGGGACCAGGACGCAGCTGAAGGCCGCCCAGCGGACGACGGTGGCGGAGTCCTGGGTGGGGGGCTGCGGTCCGGGCATGGCGTACTCCCTGTGGCGTGGCTCAGGAAGATCAACGCGTGTTCGATCCGTCGGTCACTGTGCGGCCGGTTTTGTGCCGGAGTGGTCCGGCCGGTACGTGAATGCTGTGCAAACCGCCTGTACAGCGCAGCAACCATTGCGTGACGGGCGCACCCTCGTGCATGCTCCCTGGAACTCCCACGCACAGTGGGCGCGATCTGGGCTGAAGGAGGCGTGCCGCCGTACCCTTGGGGGTATGGGGTTGGGAAGATGATTCCCGGACACAGACTCCGCCGCGCACTGTCGTGCCACCCATAAAAGGATCACAACGCCGAGACAGCCATGGCCGGTCACGAATTCTTCGAACCTGCGGACCGCAAGCGGCCCGTCGCCGATCCCACGGCGGCCGAGCCCCTGGCGGCGGAAGAGCCACGCCAAACCTGCGACCCCGCCTTCAAGCATGGCGTCGTGGTGGGCTTCGACGGCTCCACGTCCAGTGAGCGCGCCCTCGCGTACGCCATCGGTATGGCACATCGCTCCGGGTCGGGCCTGATCATCGTCCATGTCGCCAACCGGCTGCCCACCACCGTGTGGGCCGGCTGCGAGCCACCGGTCTTCGTCGACGTGCCGGACCACCGCACCGAGGTGCTCGGTCTGGAGCTCGCCTGCGCGGAGTACCTCGCGGAGGTGCCCTGGATCCTCGTCGAGCGCGGCGGCGACATCTGCCACGAGCTCGAGGAGGTCGGGCAGGAGTACGCGGCGGACGCGATCGTCGTCGGCTCCACCCACGGCATCGTCGGACGCATCTTCGGCTCCGTCGCCGGGCGGCTCGCCAAGCGCGCCAAGCGGCCGGTCGTTGTCATTCCGTAACTCGTCGTTCTCCCAGGTGAGATGCGCCGTGGGAACGGCCGAACTCCCTTGTGCAGCGCGCAAATCTACTGGCGCGTAGAGGTGTTTGTGCCCTTGTGAAGGGCATATATCGCTCACCGCACACCCTGCACATGCATGAAGGGAGCCCGCCGTGGACAACGACGTCTCTGCGGGAAGCACCACCACGATCGTCGGCCGACTCGCGCTCGGCATCACCTTGTTGGCCGTGGGCCTCGGATACACCGACGTGATCGACGGCGTGACGGCGGCCGACGCCGTGTCAATTGCCCAGTACGTGGGCGGAGTCGCCCTTTTCGTCGCCGGACTCATGGCGTTCCGCGACGGTGACTCCGTCGGTGGTACGGCGTTCTCGGCGCTCGGCGCGCTCTGGTTCACGTGGGCGGTTTCCGCCGACAACCAGGTGTCCGCCAACGCGGCCGGACTGTTCCTGCTGTTGTTCGCCCTCGTGGCGCTGTCCCTCACGGTCGCTGTGGGCGACCAACTCGCCAAGGGTACGTACGGGTTGTTCGTCGTGTCGTTGGTGCTGCTCGCTGTCGCGAACTTCGCCGAGAACGACAGTCTCGCCAAGGTCGGTGGCTGGTTCGCCGTGGCGGCGGGGGCGGTGGCCTGGTATGCGGCGACGGCAGCCCTGGCCCACTGGCCGACGGCTGTTCCGCGACGTGCCGCTCGCCGGGGCGTGACGGCCACCGGTTAGCTGCGCCGGCTGGGGGTTGGGCGGCCCCCGGCGATGAGACGGACCCCCCGTGGTTGGTGGCAACACGTGGGGGTCCGTCCTCTTGCTTGGCCTCCGCGGGTGTGTGGGGGCTGGTGCGCAGTTCCCCGCGCCCCTTCAGGGGCGTTTACTCCACCGTCACTGACTTCGCCAGGTTCCTCGGCTTGTCGATGTCCCTGCCCAGGGCCAATGCCGTGTGGTAGGCGAGGAGTTGGAGGGGGATGCCCATGAGGATGGGGTCCAACTCGTCCTCGTTCTTGGGGACGATGATCGTCTGGTCGGCCTTCTCCTGCTCCTGGTGGGCGACCGCGAGGATCTTGCCGCTGCGGGCCTTGATCTCCTCCAGGGCGGCGCGGTTCTTCTCGAGGAGGTCGTCGTCGGGGACGATCGCGACCGTCGGGAGGGCCGGCTCGATCAGAGCCAGCGGGCCGTGCTTGAGCTCGGAGGCCGGGTAGGCCTCGGCGTGGATGTAGGAGACCTCCTTGAGCTTCAGGGAGGCCTCACGGGCCACCGGGTAGCCCCGGACGCGGCCGATGAAGAGCATCGAGCGGGCCTCGGCGTACTCCGCGGCCAGCTTCTTGATCTCGTCCTCCTGCTCCAGCATCTCGGAGATCTGCGCGGGCAGCTTCCGCAGCCCCTCGATGATCCGCTTGCCGTCCCGGACGGAGAGGTCGCGGGTGCGGCCCAGGTGCAGGGCGAGCAGCGCGAAGGCGACCGTGGTGTTCGTGAAGCACTTCGTCGAGACCACGCAGACCTCGGGGCCCGCGTGGACGTAGACGCCGCCGTCGGCCTCGCGGGCGATCGCCGAGCCGACCACGTTCACCACGCCGAGGACCCGCGCGCCCTTGCGCTTCAGCTCCTGGACGGCGGCCAGCACGTCGTAGGTCTCACCGGACTGGGAGACGGCGATGTACAGGGTGTCGGGGTCGACGACCGCGTTGCGGTAGCGGAACTCCGAGGCGGGCTCGGCGTCGGCGGGGATGCGGGCCAGCTCCTCGATCATCTGGGCGCCGATCATGCCCGCGTGGTACGAGGTGCCGCAGCCGAGGATCTTCACGCGGCGGATCTGGCGCGCCTCACGGGCGTCCAGGTTCAGGCCGCCGAGGTGCACGGTGGAGAAGCGGTCGTCGATGCGGCCCCGCAGCACGCGGTCCACGGCGTCGGCCTGCTCGTGGATCTCCTTGTGCATGTAGGTGTCGTGGCCGCCCATGTCGTAGGAGGCCGCCTCCCACTCCACGGTGGTCGGCTCGGCCGTCGTGCGGGTGCCCTCGGTGGTGTAGGTGCGGAAGTCGTCGGCCTTGAGGGTGGCCATCTCGCCGTCGTCGAGGGTGACGATCTGCCGGGTGTGGGCGACCAGGGCGGCGATGTCCGAGGCGACGAACATCTCCTTCTCGCCGATCCCGAGGACGACCGGGGAGCCGTTGCGGGCGACCACGATCCGGTCGGGGAAGTCGGCGTGCAGGACGGCGATGCCGTACGTGCCCTCGATGACCCGCAGCGTGTCGCGGACCTTGTCCTCCAGCTTCTCGGCCTGCGAGCGGGCGATCAGGTGGACGAGGACCTCGGTGTCGGTGTCGGAGAGGAACTCGACGCCGTCCGCCTCCAGCTTGCGACGCAGGTCGGAGGCGTTGTCGATGATGCCGTTGTGGACGACAGCGACCCTGCCCTCGGCGTCCAGGTGCGGGTGGGCGTTCACGTCGGAGGGGGCGCCGTGGGTGGCCCAGCGGGTGTGGGCGATGCCGGTCGTGCCCTTGAAGCGGGCGGGGACCTTGGCCTCCAGGTCGCGGACCCGGCCCTTGGCCTTGACCATCTTCAGGCCGGCCGCCTTCGGGGAGGTGACGACGATGCCCGCCGAGTCGTAGCCGCGGTACTCCAGGCGCTGCAGGCCCTCCAGGAGCAGGGGCGCGACGTCACGCTTCCCGATGTATCCGACGATTCCGCACATACAGATGTGTCCCTTAGCCGTAGACCATGCGGCGCAGCTGTCGGAGCGAGAGCTCCGGTGGTGCGACCGCCCGGTATTTCAGGTCCGCCTCGATCCGTCCGAAGATCTCCGCGTTCACCAGGCCCTGTGCCTGGAGCTCGCGGTGGCGGCGACGGACGTACTCCTCGGTCGTCTCGTCGAAGTAGGCGAGCACGTCCTGGACCACCCGCAGTGCCTCGCCCCGGCTGAGGGGCGTGGATCGCGTCAGATGATCAACAAGTTCGTCGTGCACCCGGTAGATCCTGGGGTACCGGCGGCGCTTTCGCAAGGAATCTGCCCGATTTCGGGCAAGTGGCTGTTGGAACTCTTTGGGAGAACGTTGAATCTGTCACGATTCACCAGCGTGCAGGCAGGCGGTCCTCGACTCCCGGAGACCCCCGGACGGCTACATCCGTTTGAGGATCGCCTGCTTGGCCATCGTGAACTCGTCGTCCGTCAGGACGCCCGTGCGGTGCAGCTCGCCGAGCTCGCGCAGCCGTCGTAGCAGGGCGTCGTGGCCGTCCTCGGCGGCCGCGGGCGCGGCGAGTGCCTTGAGCTCCGGCTGTCGTACGTCCTTGGAGGCGGCCGCCGGATGCGGCAGCCGGGCCTGGACGGCGGCCGCGACCAGGGCCATCAGCGGGTCCTTCTTGAAGCCCCACAGCTCCACGGAGTTGGGGTCGTACTTGGGCGGGGCCTTGGTGGGGGCGTTCTTCACGGTGAAGCGGAGGTAGCCGTTCTCCAGGCCGGCCGCCGGATACCACTCCACGGCGGCGAGGTCGGTGACCGCGAGGGTGCGGGGGCCGGCGGCGGCCTTGGCGTCCTCGGTCTTCCAGTTCCACTCCAGGCGGATCTGCTCGCCGTCGAAGCTCGCGGTGCCGTCCCCGGCGGAGACGGACAGCGGCACGGCCGGGCCCGGCAGCAGGTAGGAGTCGACCGGATCGGCCGGGACCTGGTCCAGCAGCAGGGAGTTGCGGACCTCCTCCACGAAGTACTCGGCGACGCCGTAGCGGTCGGACTCGACGACCAGCTGGTACGGGTCGTGCGGCTCGGCGAGCCGGCCGCCGGTCGCGTGCAGCAGCGGATCGGAGCCGTCGCGCAGGCGCAGCCTCAGCCGTCCGGTCTTCTTCCCCTGCTCGAACGAGACGCCCGCCAACGCGCCCAGCGGGACGACGAGTTCACCCAGCGACCTGCGGAGCAGGCTGACGTTCTTGTCTCTTCCCGGGGTCAGCCGCAGGGCGTCGCCGTCGAAGACCCACGTGCCGTCCTTCTGGAGGATTTCCGCCATGAGGGGATTGTTCCACTGCCGCCGGGCCGGACACGGCCGGGCAAAAGAGACGGGCACCCCCGAAGGGCCGTACTCCGGGGCTGCCCGCCCGTCTGTGTGGGCCTCCTACAGCCCCGCGATCGGGTTCTCCAGGTTGCCGATCAGCTGCAGTGCCCCGGCCGGGTCCGCGAGGTCCACCATCTGCTTGTTGTTGCGCAGTTGGAGCCGGTTGAGGCAGGACAGCGCGAACTCGGGGGCGAACATGTCGTACCGCTTGAACTTGTCGGCGAGTTCGGGCACCGAGTGCTGGTAGTCGCGGGTCACCTCGGCGACCGTGCGCCAGAAGGCGTCCTCCTCCAGGATCCCCTCGGCGGCGAGGTTCGCGGCGAGGAAGCGGAAGAAGCAGTCGAAGACGTCCGTGAAGATCGACAGGAGCTTCTTGTCCTCGGGGACGTCGACGCGCAGCCGCTCGACCGTCGGCGGCAGCACCGCCTCCGGGTCCATGACGGCGATCTCCTCGGCGATGTCCTTGTAGATCGCGCGCTGGACCACGCCGTCCTTCAAGGCCAGGATGACGTTCTCGCCGTGCGGCATGAACACCAGGTCGTAGGCGTAGAAGCTGTGCAGCAACGGGGTGAAGTACGCCTGCAGGTAGCGGCGCAGCCACTCCGTCGGCGTCAGCCCGGACCGCTCGATCAGGGCGCCCGCGAAGGACGCGCCCTCGTGGTCCAGGTGGACGAGGGAGGCCATGGTCGCGAGGGACTCGCCGTCCTGGAGGGAGGACACCGGGCTCTCGCGCCACAGCGCGGCGAGCATCTTGCGGTACGGCGAGTAGCGGTCCGTCGCCTGTTCGTACTCCAGGTGCCGGTAGCCCACGGCCGCCCGCTCCCGGATGATCGTGAGGCCCGTCGACTTCAGCACCGGGTCGCCCTCGATGAGCTGGGCGAGCCAGTCGTTGATCGCCGGGGTCGCCTCCATGTAGGCGGCCGAAAGCCCGCGCATGAAGCCCATGTTGAGGACGGACAGGGCCGTCTTCACGTAGTGCTTCTCGGGGTGCGTGCTGTTGAAGAAGGTCCGGATGGACTGCTGGGCCAGGTACTCGTCGTCGCCCTCGCCCAGGCACACGAGGTGCCCGCGGGCGACCTCGGCGGCAAAGGTGACGGCGAGCTTGTTCCACCACTGCCAGGGGTGGACGGGGATGAGGAGGTAGTCCTCCGGTTCCAGCCCCTGGTCCTTGAGCGTCCGGGAGAAGCGCTCTACCGTGGCCTCGCCCAGCTCCTCCCGCACGAACGACTCGTACTCGATCCCGACCCCCGCCGTGAACGCCGCCCGCGAGCGGTGCGCGGCCAGCCACACCAGCCGGACCGGGCTCGCGGTCTCGGGGGCGTACGACAGGTACTCGTGGATGCCGAAGCCGAGCCGTCCGTTGTTGGCGACGAAGCAGGGGTGGCCCTCGGTCATGCCGGTCTCGATGTCCTGGAAGCCGGATCGCGCCAGCTCCGCCACCGGGATCTGCGGCTTGGTGAGCTTGTAGCAGGTGCCGGAGAGGGTGGAGGAGATCTCCTCCAGGTAGACCGGCAGGATCTCGTCGCTCAGACCGAGGGTGTTCTTCAGCTCGATGAAGAAGTCCAGGGCCGCGAGGGGGAGTTCCTCGCCGCCCCGGGTGCGGGTGATCGAGTCGGCGTCCACCTGCCAGTGGTCGAGGGCGCGGCGGGTGGCGGAGAAGCGGTAGTGGGTCAGGCCGTCGTCACTCCGTACGACGTACTCGTCCCCGTCCTTCTCCGGCGATATCAGCCGCTCGTGCGCGAACTCGGCCAGGGCCTTGCGGATCAACTGGCGGTTGGCCGTCTCCCAGCGCTCGGGGGAGAGGTGGGCCACGGCGTCGGCGAGGCTCATGCGGACACCGCCGTCGCCGCGTAGCTGTGCCTGTTCAAGAAGCGCTCCCGGGTGCAGAAGCTCAACAACGCCTTCTTCTCCGGCTTCTGTATCTCGCGGTCGGGCACGAACCCGACGGCTTCGTTCAGGGCGTGGACGGCCTTGTTGGACACGTCCGGCTCGACGACCACACGTTCCACCGCCGGGTCCTCGAAGAGGTGCGCCATCACGGCCGTGATGACCGCGCGGGTGAACCCGTGCACGGGCCGGTCGGTGGGGGCGACCAGGAAGTGCATGCCCACGTCGCCGGGCTCGGGCTCGTACAGCCCGACCAGCTCGTGGTGGGCGGGGTCGTACTTCTCCATCAGGAACGCGGGCACGCCGTCGTGCAGGCCGAGGAGGGCGTGCCAGTGCTCGTCGGCGGCGATCTCCATGTACGCGCGCTCGACGTCCTCCAGTCTGGCGTCCTGCATCATCCAGAAGGCCGCCTTGGGGTGGGTGACCCAGGAATGCACCAGCTCGGCGTCCTTGAGGGGGTCGAGGGGGCGGAGGGTGAGGGGGCCGATGTCGGTGTGGGTGCCGGTGGTGGGGGTCATACGGAGAACTCCTGGAACGCGATGGTCTTCTCGACCGGGTAGTACTCGCTGCCGAGCAGCTCTCGGATGATGTAGCTGTTGCGGTACGCGCCCATGCCCAGGTCGGGGCTGGTGATGCTGTGCGTGTGGACGCCGGCGTTCTGCAGGAACACGCCCCGGCCGGTCACGTCGATCGCGTAGTTGCGGGCGACGTCGTAGTTGCCCTGGGAGTCGTAGCGCAGTCGGTCGCGGACGGGCTTGAGGAACTCCGGCTCGGCGTACTTGTAGCCGGTGGCCAGGACCAGGCCCTGGGTGTCGATCTCGTAGTCCTTCTCCTGCTCCTCCTGGCGCAGTCCCAGCGTGTAGGTGCCGTTCTCGTACCTGGCGCTGTTCAGCGAGGAGTTGGTGAGCAGCCGGGTGGGGACCGGGCCGCTGAGGTTCTTCTGGTAGAGCAGGTCGAAGATCTCGTTGATCAGGTCGCCGTCGATGCCCTTGAACAGGCCCTTCTGCTCGTTCGTGAGGCGGTATCGGGTCTTCTCCGGCAGCGCGTGGTAGTAGTCGATGTACTCCGGGGAGGTCATCTCCAGCGTGAGTTTCGTGTACTCCAGCGGGAAGAAGCGCGGCGAGCGGGTGACCCAGTTCAGCCGGTATCCGTGGACGTCGATCTCGCTGAGCAGGTCGTAGTAGATCTCGGCGGCGGACTGGCCGGAGCCGACGAGGGTGATCGACTCCTTCTTCTGCAACTGCTCCTTGTGCTGCACGTACCGGGAGTTGTGCAGGAAGTCGCCGCCCAGGCCCTGGCAGGCCTCGGGGATGTAGGGCGGGGTGCCGGTGCCGAGGACCAGACGGCGGGCGCGGAACTCCTCACCGGCCGTGGTCTTCACGACGTACAGCTCGGACCGTTCGTCATACGTCACTTCCGCGACCGTCGTGCTGAAACGGACGCAGCTCAGTTTGTTCGCGGCCCAGCGGCAGTAGTCGTCGTACTCGACCCTCAGCGGGTAGAAGTTCTCGCGGATGTAGAACGAGTAGAGCCGGCCCTTCTCCTTCAGGTAGTTGAGGAAGGAGTACGGCGAGGTCGGGTCGGCGAGGGTGACCAGGTCCGACATGAACGGCGTCTGGAGGTGGGCGCCCTCCAGGAACATGCCCGCGTGCCACTCGAAGTCGGGCTTCGAGTCCAGGAAGAGGCCGTCGAGTTGGTCGATGGGCTCGGTGAGACAGGCCAGGCCGAGGTTGAACGGGCCGAGCCCGATCCCCACGAAGTCGTAACTGTGGGCTGATTCAGGAAGCGCGGTCAAGGGACTCTCCCAGGTACTGCTCGGCATGGCCGGCGATCAGATCGAGTACGGCGGCCATGTCGTCGGTCGTCGTCTCGGGGTTGAGCAGGGTGAACTTCAGGTAGTGGCGGGTGCCCACCTTGGTGCCCGCGACCACCGCGTCGCCGGAGGCGAACAGGGCCTTGCGGGCGTACAGGTTGGCGCGGTCGATCTCGGCCGGGTCGGTGACGGCGGCCGGGATGTAGCGGAAGACGAGGGTGGAGAGGGTCGGCTCGACCACGACGTCGAAGCGTGGGTCGGCGGCAAGGAGCTGCCAGCCCTCCACCGCCAGGTCGCAGACCTCGTCGAAGAGCTGCCCGATGCCGTCGGCGCCCATCACGCGCAGCGTCATCCACAGCTTGAGCGCGTCGAAGCGGCGGGTGGTCTGCAGGGACTTGTCGACCTGGTTGGGGATACGTTCCTGCACCATGCGGCGCGGGTTGAGGTACTCCGCGTGGTACGTGGCGTGGCGCAGCGTGGTCGCGTCCCGGACCAGCACGGCGGACGAACTCACCGGCTGGAAGAAGGACTTGTGGTAGTCCACGGTGACCGAGTCGGCGCGCTCGATGCCGTCGATACGGTCCCGGTACCTGACCGAGGCGAGCAGTCCGCAGCCGTATGCGGCGTCCACGTGCATCCACACGCCGTACTGTTCGCACAGCTCGGCGATCTCGGGCAGCGGGTCGATGGAGCCGAAGTCGGTGGTGCCGGCGGTGGCGACGACGGCCATGGGGACGAGGCCGTCCTGCTTGCAGCGCTCCAGCTCACGGGCGAGGGCGACGGTCTGCATGCGCTTGTCGGCGCCGACGGGGATCGACACGACGGAGTCCTGGCCGAGGCCGAGCAGTTTCGCGGACTTCTTCACGCTGAAGTGGCTGACCTCGGAGGCGAAGATGCGCAGCTTGGCCAGGCTGTCGCTCTTGGCCTCCTCACGGGCCAGCAGCAGGGCCTGCAGGTTGGACTGGGTGCCGCCGGAGGTGAACACGCCGTCTGCGTTCTCGCCGAGGCCGATGCGGGCGGTCGTCCAGTCGATGAGCTTGCGCTCGATGAGGGTGCCGCCGGCCGACTGGTCCCAGGTGTCCAGGGAGGAGTTGACCGCGGAGAGGACCGCCTCGCCGACCACGGCCGGGATGACGACCGGGCAGTTGAGGTGGGCGAGGTAGCGGGGGTGGTGGAAGTAGACCGCGTCCCGGAGGTAGACGTCCTCCAGCTCGTCGAGCACCGCCACGGTGTCGTGCAGGGGCTTGTCGAGATCGATCTCGTCGATGCGCGGGGAGAGGGCGTCGACCGTGACGCCGGTGAACGGACGGGAGGTGGTGGCGAGTTTGGCCGCCACCCGCTCTATTCCTTCGGTCACGGAGCGGCGGTAGTGCTCCGCGGTCGTGTCGTTGAGCAGGTGCGAGCGCATGTGCAAGTCCTCCGGTGGGGACAGTCCGTGGGGCTGGGGAGCGGGGCGGAGCCTCGGCTCAACTTAGGTTAGCCTAACCTAAGTGGCGCTGCCGAAACCCGGCCCCTGCCGTGACTGCCGTCACTCTGAACACGGCCCTGTCGTACGCGAGTTGGACGTACAGGTCGCGAGTCGGGCGTAGAGGGTGGCGAGTTCGACGTATCGGGTCATTCCTGCTCGCGCAGCTGCTCCTCGGTCAGGCCCTGCCGCCAGTAGCCGACGAAGGTGACTCTGCGGCGGTCGAACTCGCGCTCGCGCACGAAGTGCCGGCGAAGCTCCTTCACACACCCGGACTCGCCCGCGATCCAGACGTACGGGTGCTCGGAGGGCGGGAGTTGAGCGTCGCGCAGGGCGCTGAGGGCCAGCGGGGAGCTCTGGGTGCCCTTCTCCTCCTGGACCAGCCAGGTGATCTCGGCGTCCGCCTCCGTCACCACGTCCTGGATGTCACCGGCGTGCGGGACCTCCAGCCAGACCCGGGCGCCAAGGCCCGCCGGCAACGACTCGACGATGGAACAGGCGGCCGGTACGGCGGTCTCGTCCCCCCAGATCACCACCAGGTCGGTGTCCTCGGGCGGGCGGAAGCGGATCGCCCGGTTGTCCGCGACCGCCGGGCCCAGCAGGGCGACCTTGTCACCGGCGGCGGCACCCGCGGCCCAGCGGGAGGCGGGGCCGGCTTCGATGGCCGCGCCCGGCTCCACGCCGTGCAGGACGAAGTCGATGTCGATCTCCGCCGTGTGGCCGTCGGCGTCCCGCCGCAGCGAGCGGAGCGTGTACGAACGCATCACCGCCCGTTCTTCGTCCGGGAGTTCGCGCCAGCTCTGCCACCAGCCCTCACCCAGCTCGATCGGCACGCGGGGCTCGCTCTGGCCGGGGTGCGGCAGGAAGAGGGACAGCGACTGGTCCTGTCCGTCGGAGTGGAAGTCGCGCAGGTCGGGGCCGTCGAAGGTGACCCGGACCAGAGACGGGCCGAGCCGCCTCGTCCGTACGACCTGGAGGGAGAAGAAACGGAACGGGGCGGCCGCGGCCGTGGTCATGCGGTGACTCCTGAATCGACGTCAGGTACAGGTACCTGGGGGCTCGGGGCTGGGCCGATATGCGGCTTCGCCGCGGTGCGCGACCAGCCACAACCGGCCCGCCGTCACCCGGCAAAGCTCAGCCACCCCTGATCAGCTGACCTTCTTCGCCTTCTCCAGCGCCTCGGCGAGGCTGGTGAGCAGCGGCACGCACTTGTCGTAGGACAGGATCGGCTCGGGGGAGCGCGCGATGACCTGGCCCGCCTTGACCGCGGGCAGCTGCTTCCAGGTGGCCTCGGTGATGTCGGCCGGCTGGATGGTCGAGGAACGGTCGTCCATCATGATGATGTCGGCCTTGTACTTGTCGACGTTCTCCCAGCTCAGCGACTCGAACCAGCCGCCGCCCACCTTCTTGGCGCTCTCCGGCGGCTCGACGAAGTTCACGCCGAGGGCCTTGAAGTACTCCAGGTCGATGGAGAGGTTGGTGCCGGAGACGTAGAACAGCTCCGCGCTGGCGGAACCGGCCATCACCTTGATGTCGGGCTTGGCCTTGGCGGCCGCGCGCAGGCGGGTGGCGGCCGCCTCGAAGTTCTTCTTGGAGTCGGTGACGGCGGCGGCCGTCATGTCGGCGCCCAGCGACTCGGCGAGCTCCCACATGCGCTGCAGCGGCGCGGTGAGCTGGCGGTCGTAGACGGAGATGCCGACGCTCGGGGCGAGTTGGGCGATCTTGTCCTTCGACGCCTCGGGGACGTACCAGAGGGTGCCGGCGTCGTCGAACATCGTGCTGATCAGCACGTCGGGTGCGAGGGCCGCGTACTTCTCGACGTTGAACTGGTCCCACGCGTTGCCGAGGACGGTGACCTTGCTGATGTCCATGTCGCCGGCCTGGACGTCGGCCTTGCCGTCCGCGGTCTTGGTCGGGCCGAACACGCCCTTGACCGATATGCCGTAGTCGTGGAGGGCGGCGGCGACACCGGTGAAGGCGACGATGTTCGCGGGGGCCTTGTCCAGCTTCACGGTCGTGCCGCGGTCGTCCTTGAAGGTCCACGGGCCTGACTTGGCGGCCGTGGTCTCCTCGCTCGAACCACCGCTCTTCTCGTCGTCGTCACCGCAGGCTGCGAGCACGGCACCGAGGCCGAGGGCGCCGCCCGCGGCGAGGATGCCGCGGCGGGTGAAGTGGGTGGCACGGGCGTTGGACATGGTGAGGCTGCTTTCGAACGGGGCGGAGCGCCCGCCGGACAATTCGAATGTAGGTTAGCCTAACCTCATCAACTGTCCAGGGGCGGGTGCTCCTCGTTCGAACCTGTGCGCACTCCGTGAGGTGGGGGGACCCCGGTCCGCGAGTCCTGCCTTCCTTGCGAAAGAGGCCGCCCTCAGCGCCCCTGCGCACACGGCGCGGAGACACTGAGGGCGGCCGAGAGGTGCTATCCGCGTTCACCCACGGTGGTGGTCACGGTGGTGGTCGTGCCGGTGCTCGAGGGCGTCGAGACCGCCCACGGGCGTGTTCGGAAGCGCGGTGAATCCGGCACCGCACGCCGCCGCGATGTTCGTCGAGGTGAACGGCGTGGCCGTGATGGCGCAGGTGGCCTCGTAGGCGACTCCGAACCTGGACAGCAGGGTGATAACGACCGTCGGGGCCGCCACCCCCCCCTCCACAGTCGACACGGCGGTGTCCACCACGCAGGACGGGGTGCCGTCGACCCAGTCGAGGTTCACCCAGACACTCGGGGTCCGGCTGTCGTTCAGGTAGGCGTTGCCCTTGCGGTCGTTCGCCACGCTGAACACGGTGCCCCTGAGACCAGGCGCGCCGAAGTCCAGGGCTTCGGCACTCACCCCGCGAGGCGGGTTGCATCGGTCGCCCCTGTGGGGGGCACCGCTCTGAGCAACCGCGGCCGGGGCGATGAGAGCCCCGGCGATGAGAGCCCCGGTCACTGCGGCGATACTTCTCCCAGCCCAGGTGAGGCGACTCCGGCCCCCGCGCTTGTGCTGCATGCGCATTCATTCCTCTCGTTTCCGAGCGAGGCCGCGGAGTGCCGAGAGGTGTCTGCTCGCCCTTGCACAGAACGGGCGGAAACGGGACTCCCTCGACGCGTTCGACGGCCGTGGTCGGGTCGAGGATTCCCCGCCACGTCGCTACCGCGCGGTCCCGCGCCGGAATGCCACCCGGGAAGAGCATCACTGCACCCCGAACAGCCCCGTGGGCGGTTGCGGGAAGACCGGGCGTCAGCCCGCGAGGCCCAGCTCCCGCGCGATCAGCATCCGCTGGACCTCGCTCGTGCCCTCCCCGATCTCCAGGATCTTGGAGTCGCGCCACATACGGGCGACCGGATACTCGTTCATGAAGCCGTAGCCGCCGTGGATCTGGGTGGCGTCCCGCGCGTTGTCGACGGCGATGGTGGAGGAGTGGAGCTTGGCCAGGGCCGCCTCCTTCTTGAAGGGTTCGCCGGAGACCAGGCGGGAGGCCGCGTCACGCCAGGCGAGGCGGGCCGTGTAAGCCCTCATCTCCATGTCGGCGATCTTGAACTGGATGGCCTGGTTCGCGCCGATCGGACGGCCGAAGGCCTGCCGTTCCTTCGCGTACTTCACCGACTCGTCCACACAGCCCTGGGCCAGACCGGTGGCCAGCGCCGCGATGGCGATACGGCCCTCGTCGAGGATGCGCAGGAACTGGGCGTAGCCGCGACCCTCTTCGCCCAGCAGGTTCGCCGCCGGGACGCGGACGTCCGAGAAGGACAGCTCACGGGTGTCCGAGGCGTTCCAGCCGACCTTCGAGTAGGGGGCGGCGACCGTGAAGCCGGAGGTGCCGGACGGGACGATGATCGCGGAGATCCGCGGTCTGCCGTCCGGCTTGCGGCCCGTCACCGCCGTGACCGTGACCAGGCCCGTGATGTGCGTGCCCGAGTTGGTGATGAAGCACTTGGTGCCGTTGATCACCCACTCGTCGGTCTCCGGGTCGAGCCGGGCCGTCGTCCGGGTCGCGCCCGCGTCCGAGCCGCCGTCCGGCTCCGTGAGACCGAACGCGCCGAGCATCTCGCCGGAACACAGCCGCGGCAGCCACTGCCGCTTCTGCTCCTCCGTGCCGAACAGGTGGATCGGCATGGCGCCCAGTGAGACGCCGGCCTCCAGCGTGATCGCCACCGACGAGTCCACGCGGGCCAGTTCCTCCAGCGCGATGCCGAGGGCGAGATAGTCGCCGCCCATACCGCCGTACTCCTCGGGGAACGGCAGCCCGAACAGGCCCATGCGGCCCATCTCACGGACGATCTCGTACGGGAACTCGTGCCGCTCGTAGAAGTCGCCGATCTTGGGGGCGACGACGTCGTGGGCGAACTCCTCCACCGTGCGGCGGAGTTCCTCCAGCTCTGGGGAGAGACGGTGGTCCATGACAGGTCACTGCTCCTTGTGGGACAGGGCTCGGACGGTGCGAGAAGGGCTGGGTCGGCCCAGTTGTCCGGCCATCCAGGCGCTCGTGGCGACGAGGCGGCCGAGGTCGACGCCGGTGTCGATGCCGAGCCCCTGCAGCATCCACACGAGGTCTTCGGTGGCGAGATTGCCGGTCGCGGACTTCGCGTACGGGCAGCCGCCGAGGCCGCCCGCCGAGGCGTCGACCGTGGTGACGCCGTACTGGAGCGCGGCCAGGGTGTTGGCGAGGGCCTGGCCGTAGGTGTCGTGGAAGTGCACGCCCAACGAGCCGGTGGCAACCCGCTGTTCGGTGAGCGCGGTGAGCAGCGCGAGGACGTGGCCCGGCGTCGCCACCCCGATCGTGTCGCCCAGGCTCAGTTCGTCGCAGCCCATGTCGATGAGGGCCCGGCAGACCTGGACGACCTGGGCGACCGGTACCGCGCCCTCCCACGGGTCGCCGAAGCACATCGACAGGTAGCCGCGGACATGGACGTCCTGCGCCTTCGCCCTCGCGACCACCGGCTCGAACATCGCCAGTGCCTCGTCGACCGTGCGGTTGAGGTTGGCCTTGGCGAAGGACTCGGTGGCGCTGGCGAAGACGGCGACGCGGCGGGCGCCGAGCGCGAGGGCCCGGTCCAGGCCGCGTTCGTTCGGCGCGAGGACCGGGAGGGCCACCTCCAGATCGCTCACGAGCGGGAACAGCTGCTCCGCGTCGGCCAGTTGAGGCACCCACTTCGGGTGTACGAAGCTGGTGGCCTCGATCGTCGTCAGGCCGGCGTCGGCGAGTCGGCGGATGAACTCCGCCTTGACCTCGGTGGGCACGGTCGCGTTCTCGTTCTGCAGGCCGTCGCGCGCGCCGACCTCGTGGATGCGGACGCGGGCCGGCAGGCCCGGGGCCGGTACGGCCATGGGCAGGCCCAGTTCCGGAGTACTCATGAGGTCTCCTCCTCCACCGCAGCGATGACGGCAAGCACCTGGTCCATGGCGACCGTCGAGCCCGGCGCCACGTCCAGCTCGGCGACCGTGCCGGCGTGCGGGGCGGAGATGACGTGCTCCATCTTCATCGCCTCGACGACCAGCAGGCTCTGCCCGGCGGTGACCTCGTCGCCGACGGCGACCTTCACGACGGTGACCGTGCCGGGCATGGGCGCGGTCAGCGAGTCGGCGCCCGCGTGCCCGGCCCGGGTGAGCGAGGCGGCGACCGGGTCGTGGTCGCGCACGTGCCAGGCGTCGCCGTCGCGGCCCAGCCAGGTGCCTGACGGCAGCGCGGCGAAGGTGTGGGCGATGCCGTCGAGGTGGACGGTGAAGCGGGCCTCACCGCCAGGACCGGGGGGCGGACCCCCGCGCGCCCGGAGGGGGGCCGCCACGCCGTCGAGGAGCACCTCAGCCGCACCGTCCGGCATGTGGCGCACGCGGACGGTGCGCGGGTCGTGCCCCGCCACCCGCAGGTGGTGTGCCGTCCAGGCCCGTTCACCGCCCAGGCGCCAGCCGTCCGCGACGGAGAACGGGTCCACCCAGCCTGGCCCCGCCGCGCCGGGCCCCGCCATGCCGAGGGCGGCCTGACGCAGCAGCGCCGCCGCCGCGTAGACCTCCCGCGGCACCTCGGCCGGTACGAGGCTCTCGACCTCCCGCTCGACCAGTCCCGTGTCCAGCTCGCCCGCCACCACCGCCGGATGCGCGAGCAGCCGCCGCAGGAACCCGGCGTTGGTCGGCACGCCCAGCGTGACCGTCTCCGCCAGGGCCGCCCGGAGCTTCCTCAGTGCGGTCGCCCGGTCCGGCCCGTACGCGATCACCTTGGACAGCATCGGGTCGTACAGGCTGCCGACCTCGGTGCCCTCGCTGAGCCCGGAGTCGGTGCGGACGCCGTCGCCCTGCGGCTCGTGGAGCCTGAGCACCGTGCCGCCGGAGGGCAGGAATCCGCGCAGGGGGTCTTCCGCGCAGATGCGGGCCTCGACGGCGTGCCCGGTGAGCTCGACGTCCTCCTGCCCGAAGGCCAGCGGCTCGCCCGCCGCGACCCGCAACTGCCACTCGACCAGGTCGAGGCCGGTGATCAGCTCGGTGACCGGGTGTTCCACCTGCAGGCGGGTGTTCATCTCCATGAAGTAGTACGACGACGGGTCGTTCCCGGGGACGATGAACTCGACCGTGCCCGCGCCCGCGTACCCGCACGAACGCGCCGCCTGTACCGCCGCCTCGCCCATCGCCGCGCGGGTCTTGTCGTCGAGGAGCACGCTGGGCGCCTCCTCGATGATCTTCTGGTGGCGGCGCTGGAGGGAGCACTCGCGTTCGCCGAGGTGGACCACGTGCCCGTGGCCGTCGGCCAGGACCTGGATCTCGATGTGCCGGGGCCGGTCGATCCACCGCTCGACGAGCAGCGTTTCGTCGCCGAAGGAGGCGCGGGCCTCGCGGCGGGCGGCGGCGATCTCGTCGTGCAGCACCGCGGGGTCCCGCACGAGCCGCATGCCCTTGCCGCCCCCGCCCGCGCTCGGCTTCAGCAGCACCGGCACGCCGATCCCGTGGGCGGCGTCGGCCAGTTCGGCGTCGGTGAGTCCGCTCCCGCTGGAGCCGGGCACGACCGGCACCCCGGCCGCCTGCACCGTCTCCTTGGCGCGGATCTTGTCGCCCATGAGCGCGATCGCGTCGGCGGGCGGCCCGATGAAGACGAGCCCGGCGTCAGCGCACGCGCGCGCGAAGTCGGCGTTCTCGGCGAGGAAGCCGTAGCCCGGGTGGACGGCCTGGGCGCCGCTGCGGGCGGCGGCCTCCAGCAGCCGCTCGCCGGACAGATAGCTCTCGGCGGCCGGCGCCGGACCGATCCGTACGGCCGTGTCGGCCTCCCGGACGTGCCGCGCGTCCGCGTCCGCGTCGGAGAAGACGGCCACCGAGCGGACGCCCAGCGAGCGCAGCGTGCGGATGACGCGGACGGCGATCTCGCCCCGGTTGGCCACAAGGACTGTGTCGAACATCGTGCTGGTGCCCCTCATCGTCTTTGAGCCCCTCACATCCGGAAGACGCCGAACTGGGGCTCGCCCAAGGGCGCGTTGGCGCACGCGGTCAGGGCCAGGCCCAGCACCTGGCGGGTGTCGAGCGGGTCGATGACCCCGTCGTCCCACAGCCGGGCGGTGGCGTAGTAGGCGTTGCCCTGGCGCTCGTACTGGGAGCGGATCGGGTCCTTGAAGCCCTCTTCGTCCTCCGGGGACCAAGCCTCCCCGCGCGCCTCCAGCTGGTCCCGCTTCACCGTGGCCAGGACCGACGCGGCCTGTTCGCCGCCCATGACCGAGATCTTCGCGTTGGGCCACATCCACAGGAAGCGGGGCGAGTACGCCCGCCCGCACATGGAGTAGTTCCCGGCGCCGTACGACCCGCCGACCACGACCGTCAGCTTCGGCACGCGCGTGCACGCCACCGCGGTCACCATCTTGGCGCCGTGCTTGGCGATGCCGCCGGCCTCGTAGTCCTTGCCGACCATGAAGCCGGAGATGTTCTGCAGAAAGACCAGCGGGATCCCGCGCTGGTCGCACAGCTCGATGAAGTGGGCGCCCTTCTGGGCGGACTCGGAGAACAGGATGCCGTTGTTGGCGACGATCCCCACCGGGTGGCCCTGGATGCGGGCGAAGCCGGTGACGAGGGTCTGCCCGAACTCGGACTTGAACTCGGCGAACCGGGAACCGTCGACCACGCGCGCGATGATCTCGCGTACGTCGTAGGGGGTGCGGGAGTCGGCCGGCACGGCGCCGTACAGCCCGTACGGGTCGACCTTGGGCTCTGCGGCGGGCGTGACCTCCCAGGGGAGGGCTCCGCGCGCGGGGAGCGTGGCGGCGATGGTCCGCACGATCCGCAGGGCGTGCGCGTCGTCCTCCGCGAGGTGGTCGGTGACGCCGGACACACGCGCGTGCACCTCGCCGCCGCCGAGCTCCTCCGCGGTGACGACCTCGCCGGTGGCGGCCTTCACGAGCGGGGGACCGCCGAGGAAGATGGTCCCCTGGTTGCGCACGATCACGGCCTCGTCGCTCATGGCGGGAACGTACGCCCCACCGGCCGTGCACGACCCGAGGACCGCGGCGATCTGCGGGATCCGCGCCGCCGACATCCGGGCCTGGTTGTAGAAGATCCGCCCGAAGTGCTCACGGTCCGGGAAGACCTCGTCCTGCATGGGCAGGAAGGCGCCGCCGGAGTCGACGAGGTAGAGGCAGGGCAGGCGGTTCTCGAGAGCCACTTCCTGTGCGCGCAGGTGCTTCTTCACCGTCATCGGGTAGTACGTCCCACCCTTGACGGTGGCGTCATTGGCGACGATCACGCACTCACGCCCGCTGACCCGGCCGATCCCGGCGATGACACCGGCGGCCGGGGCCTGTCCGTCGTACATCCCGTCGGCCGCCAGGGGGGCCAACTCCAGGAAGGGCGAACCGGGATCGAGGAGGGTGTCGACCCGGTCCCGGGGCAGCAGCTTCCCGCGCGCGGTGTGCCGCGCCCGCGCCTTCTCACCACCGCCCAGCCGGGCCGCGGCGAGCTTGCCGCGCAGTTCCTCGACGAGTGCGAGGTGGGCCTTCTCGTTGGCCCGCCAGGCCTGAGACGCGGGGTCCGCCGCGCTCGTCAGCTCTGCTGCCTCCTGCATCCTGCGGTCCCCTCACCCAGCGATCCGAATGTTAATGAGCGTTAACCATTTCCATCAGGTTAACGACCGCTAACCTCGTTGTCTAGAATTACTTTCATGGCCACCAGAACCGACGCCCCCACCCGGCGCGACCAGATCCTCAAAGAGGCCGCGCGACTGTTCGCCGAACGCGGCTTCCACGGCGTCGGCGTCGACGAGATAGGGGCCGCGGTCGGCATCAGCGGCCCCGGTCTGTACCGGCACTTCCCGGGCAAGGACGCGATGCTCGCGGAGCTGCTGGTGGGGATCAGCGGGCAGCTTCTGACCGGCGCGAAGCGGCGCCTGCAGGAGGCCGGGGATGGGCTCGCCCCCGACACGGTCCTCGATTCCCTCATCGAGGGCCACATCGACTTCGCCCTGGACGACCGTCCCCTCATCACCCTGCACGACCGTGAGCTGGACCGCCTCCGGGACAGCGACCGCAAGCTGGTGAGGCAGCTTCAGCGCCAGTACGTGGAGCTGTGGGTGGCGGTGGTGCGGGAGGTGTACCCGGGCCTGACGGAACCGACGGCCCGCTCGGCGGTGCACTCGGTCTTCGGGTTGCTGAACTCGACGCCGCATCTTGGGCGGGCGGGGGTGTTGCCTGGGCGGGGGGTCACTGCGGGGTTGCTGCATCGGATGGCGCGGGGGGCGTTTTCGGCTGCGGGTGGGTGAGGGGCGGGGGACGACCCGGCCTCCGGCCGGGTCTTGTCGTTCCCACCCGCACCACCCGTACAACTTTCGTCGTCGGGTGCGGGTGGCCCTGGTGGGAGCGGAGCGCCGTCGGCGGGTGCACGTGTGGGGCGAGTTGGGGGCGGAGCCCCCGACGGGGTCCGGGGGCGGAGCCCCGCGAGGGCGCCTTCTCGTCCCACCGGGTCGGGTGGTGAGTGGGAAAAGGCCGGAGTTCGGGGCGGAGCCCCGGGATTTACGTGACGAGCGTTACCTGGACGCGGCTTCGTACTCGCCGGTACGGTAAGTGAGCAAGCGCTTAGACATGCCCGAGAGTACGTGGAGGTGGCGGCGGTGCGCCGTACGGTGTTCAACGAGGATCACGAGGCGTTCCGGGAGACCCTGCGCGCCTTCATCGAGGCCGAGGTCGTCCCGGTCTACGACGAGTGGTTCGCGGCCGGCCAGGCGCCGCGCGACTTCTACTACAAGCTCGCCGAGCTCGGCGTCTTCGGCATCCGCGTCGACGAGGAGTACGGCGGCGCCGGCATCGACTCGTACAAGTTCGAAGCCGTGATGTACGAGGAGACCTCCCGCGCGGGCGTCCAGTTCGGCGGCTCCGGTGTGCACGTGCTGCTCGGCCTGCCGTACATCAAGATGCTCGCCACCGACGAGCAGAAGAAGCGGTTCCTGCCGAAGTTCGTCTCCGCCGAGGAGATGTGGGCCCTCGCGATGACCGAGCCGGGCACCGGCTCCGACCTCGCGGGCATGAAGACCACCGCCAAGCTCAGCGAGGACGGCACGCACTACGTCCTCAACGGCTCCAAGACCTTCATCACCGGCGGCGTCCACGCCGACCGTGTGATCGTCTGCGCCCGCACCTCCGCGCCCACCGCCGAGGACCGCCGCTTCGGCATCTCCCTGTTCGCCGTGGACACCAAGTCCGAGGGCTACTCCATCGGCCGCAAGCTCGACAAGCTCGGCCTGAAGACCTCCGACACCGCCGAGCTCGCGTTCGTCGACGTGAAGGTCCCCGTCGAGGACCTCCTCGGCGAGGAGAACAAGGGCTTCTACTACCTCGGCCACAACCTCGCCTCCGAGCGCTGGGGCATCGCCTTCGGTGCCTACGCCCAGGCCAAGGCCGCGGTCCGGTTCGCCAAGGAGTACGTCCAGGAGCGCACGGTCTTCGGCAAGTCCGTCGCCTCCTTCCAGAACACCAAGTTCGAACTGGCCGCCTGCCAGGCCGAGGTGGACGCGGCCGAGGCCGTCGCCGACCGCGCGCTCGAGGCCCTCGACGCGGGCGAGCTGACCCCCGCCGAGGCCGCCAGCGCCAAGCTGTTCTGCACCGAGGTCGCGCACCGCGTGATCGACCGCTGCCTCCAGCTGCACGGCGGCTACGGCTTCATGAACGAGTACCCGATCGCCCGCCTGTACGCGGACAACCGCGTCAACCGCATCTACGGCGGCACCAGCGAGATCATGAAGACGATCATCGCGAAGGACATGGGTCTGTAAGACCGCCGAAAACACTGACCAGTAGAAATGACTGCATGAGTCAGGCACTACAGAGTCTCCTCGATCTGCTCGACATCGAGCAGATCGAGGAGAACATCTTCCGCGGCCGGTCCCGGTCCGCCGTCGTCCCCCGCGTCTTCGGCGGGCAGGTCGCGGCCCAGGCGCTCGTCGCCGCCGGGCGGACGGTCCCCGAGGACCGCCCCGCCCACTCGCTGCACGCGTACTTCCTGCGCCCGGGCGACCCGGGCGCGCCGATCGTCTACACGGTCGACCGTATGAACGACGGCCGTTCCTTCACCGCGCGCCGCGTCGTCGCCGTCCAGCACGGACAGCCGATCTTCGCGCTGTCCGCCTCCTTCCAGCGGTACGAGGAGGGCTTCGAGCACCAGGCCCCCATGCCGCTCTCCGTCGACCCCGTCACGCTGCCCACCTCGGCGGAGCGGCTGCGCGGGTACGAGCACCTCGCCCCGGCGGTCGTGGAGAAGTTCCTGGAGGCACGCGAGGCGATCGACCTGCGCTACGTCGACGAGCCGCCGTACGGCGCCTTCGGCGAGCCGCGCGAGCCGCACTCCCAGGTCTGGTTCCGCACCAACGGCAAACTCGCGGACGACCCGCTGCTGCACGTCGTTCTCGCCACCTACGTCTCCGACATGACGCTCCTCGACTCGGTCCTGCTCGCGCACGGCCGCGGCGGCTGGGCGGTCGGCGACGTCGTAGGGGCCTCCTTGGACCACGCGATGTGGTTCCACCGCCCGTTCCGTGCCGACGAATGGCTCCTCTACGACCAGGAGTCTCCGTCGGCCCACGGCGGCCGCGGCCTCGGTCAGGCCCGCATCTACACGCAGGACGGGCAGCTCGCCATCTCGGTCATCCAGGAAGGCGTGGTCCGCGCCCCCAGGGTGTCGGCTCCCTAGGCCAGCCCCGCCTCCGACAGCAGGTATGCCGTCATCGGGTCGTAGTGGCGCGGGCTGACGACGTGGTCGTCGAGCGGGACCGACACCTGCACCGTGCCCTCCGCCTCCGCGAGGAACAGCGCCGGGTCGTTGCAGTCGGCGTATCCCATGGAGTCGATGCCGTGCTGCCCGGCGTAGCCCGCCCAGCCGTGGTCGGCGACGACCAGGTCGGGCAGTGGGCGGCCGGCGCGCTCCAGGGCGGTGAGGATGGCCTTCATCGGCTCGCCGGAGTGCGTGTGCCACAGCGTGGCGCCGTGCTCCAGGACCGCCACGTCCGCGAACTGCATGACGTACCCCTCGTCCGTCTGCAGTCCGTCCGGGATGACCACGATCTCGCAGCCCGCCGTGCGCAGCGCGGCGGCCGTGGCCCGGTGCACGTCGAGCAGGCCGCCCGGGTGGCCGGTCGCGAACAGCACCCGCTGCTGCCCGTCGGCCGCC
Organism: Streptomyces sp. NPDC006602; assembly: GCF_042870385.1. NCBI lineage: Bacteria > Bacillati > Actinomycetota > Actinomycetes > Kitasatosporales > Streptomycetaceae > Streptomyces > Streptomyces sp. NPDC006602. The sequence continues at coordinate 270,844 of NZ_JBIAHG010000006.1, forward strand.
TTGCGCAACCGGCCCGCCATGCGCTCCAGGCCGGCCACCGTCAGCTGGGGGTCGATGGTGTCCTGGCCGTAGCGGTACTCCGGGTCGTCGTTGACACCCACCCGCTCCGCCATCACCGCGAGCACGTCCTGCTCGTCGGTCCAGCGGTCGCCGAGCTCCAGGCCGAGCCAGAAGTTGCGGACGCCGTTGGCGAGCTGGCGGTAGTGGGAGAGGTTGTTCTCACGCGGGGTGGCGACGTCGCCCGCGATACGGGTTCTCACAAGGTGTTCGACGAGCTCGTCGCGGCTGGGTGTCCCGGATATCGGCATGCCCCCATTGTGAGGCAGAGCCCTGGGCGACCACCCGTCGTCCTGCACGCTGGGACATGGGTCACGTGGTCGTCCCCGCGGCGGTCCCCGGCGGTCCCGGTGGTCCTCGCGGTGGTCACAGCCGCCGCAGGGCGAACCACAGCTCCATCCGTACGTCCGGCTCGTCCAGGTCGGTCTCCAGCAGCGCCGCGCACCGGGCGACGCGCTGGCGCACGGTGTTGCGGTGCACGTCCAGCGCCACCGCCGTACGGTCCCAGCTGCCGTGCAGCGACAGCCAGGCGCGCAGTGTCTCGGCGAGCACGGTCGTGAGGGGCGCCAGCAGCGCCCGGGCGTGCGCCTCGGCCTCCTCCTCGGGGACCAGGTCGGCGAGGGCCGGGCGGGCGCCGTGCCGGACCAGAGGTGTGCGGGTGGCCCGGGCACGGGCGAGGGCACGGGCGGCCTGTCCGTCGGCGGACGCCCACGCGTCCGGCCCGACGGCGGCGCTGACGCCCAGCGTCCAGCCGGACTGCGGCGCCGGTTCGCGATCGGCCGGCATCAGCACGCGTACGACGTCCCGCGCCAGGTCGACCAGCGGGGAGCCGAGCGACGCGCCCAGCGCGGAGGCGGCCACGGCGTCGGGAGCGTGACCGTCCGGCCGCGCGTGCACGACGACCCACCGCTCCCCGCCCAGCAGCGACGCGACCGCCTCCGGCGCGGCCCCCAGCAGCAGCCGTACGAGGGCCGAGGACCTGGCCGCCCCCGTACCGCTCTGGTGCTCGCCGGTGAGCAGGGCGAGCAGCACGGCGGCGACCGAGGCGATGGTGTGGTCCCCGGATTCGCGCCGCGGTGCCGCGACGCCGAGCACGAACCCCTGGCCGGAGCCGAGGGAGTAGGCGGAGAGATGGGTGCCGGCGACGGTGTCGGTGGCGGTGGTGGCGGAGGAGGCGCGCCCCGCGAGGACCCCCGCCAGCCCTGCCAGCGACTCCCGCACCGCCTCGCCCCCCGGCTCCGCCCGTCCCGCCGCCGCGATCTCCGTGCCCTCCGGCCCGTACAGCACCGCCCGGCCGCCCAAGTGTTGGGCGAGCCGTCGTAGGACGGAGGGGACCGGGTCGGGGCGGGAGGCCGCGGCGGCGAGGCTCTGCTGGGCGTCGGTGACGCGGCGGAGTTCGGCCAGGCGGGCCTGGGCCATCAGCTGCCAGACGGCGCGGGCCACGCCCGAGAAGGTGGTCTGCGGCGGGACCTCCAGCAGGGGCAGTTCGTACGCCTCGCAGGCCGCGACCAGCGCCCGCGGCACCGTGTCGTGCACCGGCGCCACCCCGAAGCCGAGGGCCGCGCCGCCCGCCGCGACGATCCGGGAGACGTAGTCGTCGAAGTACGTCCCCGAGCCGGCCGCCTCCGGGATGTGCACCCCGGCGGTGAGCAGCAGCTCGCCGCCCAGCAGATACGGGTAGGGGTCCGCCATCTCCGAGGTGTGCGCCCAGTGGATGACGATGTCCGGGTCGGACGGCCCGGCGATCTGGCGCAGGGCGAGATCCTCGCGGGCGAGAAGGGCCGCCAGTGGGACCGGTGGGGTGGGAGGAACGGCGGGGTCCGACACGGTGGACGTTCCCTCCACTCGGAGCGGCTCGAATGGATGAAACGTACACTTCGCAGTCGCTTTCCGGCCACCTAGTGTCGGTGCTCGTCACCCGCAGGCGACACCGAGTGAAGGAGGGCCCCGTGGCCGTCGACTACGCAGTGATCGTCGTCTATCTGGCAGGCATGCTGGTCATGGGCTGGTGGGGCATGCGCCGCGCCAGGTCGAAGAGCGAATTCCTGGTCGCCGGACGGCGGCTCGGACCCGCCATGTACTCCGGCACCATGGCCGCCATCGTCCTCGGCGGCGCGTCCACCATCGGCGGCGTGGGCCTGGGCTACCAGTACGGCCTCTCCGGCGCCTGGATGGTCTTCACCATCGGCCTCGGGCTCCTCGCCCTGTCCGTCTTCTTCTCCGCCCGCATCGCCCGCCTCAAGGTCTACACGGTCTCCGAGATGCTGGACCTCCGGTACGGCGGCCGGGCCGGGGTCATCTCGGGCGTGGTCATGTGGGCGTACACCCTCATGCTCGCTGTCACCTCGACCATCGCGTACGCCACGATCTTCGACGTCCTGTTCGACATGAACCGCACGGTCGCGATCGTCCTCGGCGGCTCGATCGTCGTCGCGTACTCGACGCTCGGCGGCATGTGGTCGATCACGCTGACGGACATGGTGCAGTTCGTGGTGAAGACGATCGGCGTGCTGCTCCTGCTGCTCCCCATCGCCGTCGTGAAGGCGGGCGGCTTCGGCGAGATGAAGGCGCAGCTCCCCACCGGGTACTTCGACCCGCTGGGCATCGGCGGCGAGACGATCTTCACCTATGTCCTCATCTATACGTTCGGCATGCTCATCGGGCAGGACATCTGGCAGCGTGTGTTCACCGCGCGCAGCGACACGACGGCGAAGTGGGGCGGCACGGTCGCGGGTACGTACTGTCTCGCGTACGCCCTCGCCGGCGCCGTCATCGGTACGGCGGCCAAGGTCCTCTACCCGAACCTGGCCAACGCGGACGACGCCTTCGCGACGATCGTGAAGGACGAACTCCCGGTGGGTGTGAGGGGCTTGGTGCTGGCCGCCGCGCTCGCGGCCGTGATGTCGACGTCCTCCGGTGCGCTCATCGCCTGCGCGACCGTCGCCAACAACGACATCTGGGCCCGGCTGCGAGGAGCTGTGCGGGGGCCGGAGGACGAGCACGACGAGGTCAGGGGCAACCGCGCCTTCATCCTCGTCATGGGCGTGGCCGTGATCTGTACCGCCATCGCGCTGAACAACGTCGTCGAGGCGCTGACCGTCGCCTACAACCTCCTCGTCGGCGGCCTCCTCGTCCCGATCCTCGGTGGGCTGCTGTGGAAGCGCGGCACCGTGCAGGGCGCCCTCGCCGCCGTCGTCGTGGGCGGCCTCGCGGTCATCGGCCTGATGGCCGCCTACGGCATCCTCGCCAACGAGCCCGTCTACTACGGCCTGTTGTCGTCGCTGGCCGCCTACCTCGTTGTCTCCCTGGCGACGAAGCCCACCGACGCGGCCGTCCTCGCCGCCTGGCGCGAGCGCCTCGCCGGGCGGGAGCCCGAACTCCCGTCCGTCCCCGTCCCGGCTCCCCAGTAGAGTCGTACGAGAAGTAGTACATACCGCGAATGCGACGTATATCGCTCCATATGTACCGCGTATACCGCTCCACCGCTCCATGCGCGATGAAGCGCAGGAAAGAAGGCAGTACCTCATGAGCAGCAACGAGACACCCCGCGGCCCTGTCGACTCGTCCCGCGTCCCGCGGTACGCCGGTCCCGCGACCTTCGCCCGGCTGCCCCGCCTCGACGAGGTCGGCCGCGCGGACGTCGCCGTGGTCGGGGTGCCGTTCGACTCGGGCGTCTCGTACCGGCCGGGAGCCCGCTTCGGCGGTAACGCGATCCGCGAGGCGTCCCGGCTGCTGCGGCCCTACAACCCGGCGCAGGACGCGTCCCCCTTCGCCCTCGCCCAGGTGGCCGACGGCGGTGACATCGCCGTGAACCCGTTCAACATCCACGAGGCCGTGGAGACGGTCGAGGCGGCGGCCGACGAGCTGCTCGGGACGGGCGCGCGTCTCATGACCCTGGGCGGCGACCACACGATCGCGCTGCCGCTGCTGAGGTCGGTCGCGAAGAAGCACGGTCCGGTGGCGCTGCTGCACTTCGACGCGCATCTCGACACCTGGGACACCTACTTCGGCGCGGAGTACACGCACGGCACGCCGTTCCGGCGGGCGGTGGAGGAGGGCATCCTCGACACCTCCGCCCTCTCCCACGTCGGCATCCGCGGCCCGCTGTACGGCAAGCAGGACCTGGACGACGACGCCAAGCTCGGCTTCGGCATCGTCACCTCGGCGGACGTGATGAGGCGCGGTGTCGACGAGGTCGCGGACCAGCTCCGTCAGCGCATCGGTGACCGGCCCCTCTACATCTCCATCGACATCGACTGCCTCGACCCGGCGCACGCCCCCGGCACCGGCACCCCGGAGGCCGGCGGCATGACCTCGCGCGAGCTGCTTGAGATCCTGCGGGGGCTGGCGCCCTGCAACCTGGTCTCGGCGGACGTCGTCGAGGTGGCCCCCGCGTACGATCACGCGGAGATCACGTCGGTGGCCGCATCCCACACGGCGTACGAACTGACCACGATCATGTCCCGCCAGATCGCAGAGGCCCGCGCGAAGTGACTCACGACCACGACCTGGTGCTCCGCCCGACGGAGGCGCAGATTTCCGCTGCTCTGAGCCCTCCTCCCGGCCGCAACGGCGGAGACCTGGTCGTGGAAACCCTGGCCGCGCTCGGTACGACGACCGTCTTCGGCCTGCCCGGCCAGCACGCGTTGGGGATGTTCGACGCCCTGCGCCGCTCCGACCTGCGGTACATCGGACTGCGGGTGGAGAACAACGCGGGCTTCGCGGCGGACGCGTACGGCCGCATCACGGGCGAGGCGGCACCGCTGCTGCTGTCGACGGGCCCGGGGGCGCTGACGTCGCTCGCTGCCCTGCAGGAAGCGGCTGCCGCCTCCGCCCCCGTGCTGGCGATCAGCAGTCAGATCCCGACGGCGGGACTGGGCGGCGGCCGCCACGGCTATCTGCACGAACTCCCCGACCAGTCGGCCTCGTTCCGGGGCGTGGTGAAGTCGGTTCACACGGTCCGCGCCCAGTCCCAGATCCCGTCCGCGATCGAGGCGGCCTGGAAGTCGGCGCTCTCCGCCCCGCACGGGCCGGTGTGGGTGGAGATCCCGCAGGACGTCCTGCTGGCGAAGACGCAGATCCCGGTGGTGACCGGCGGCGACGCCTTCCCCGAGGAACTGCCCCCGCGCCCCGAACTGACGGCGGTGGCGGCCGACCTGCTGTCCCGCGCCGCCCGCCCGGCGATCATCGCGGGCGGGGGAGTCGTACGGGCGGACGCCGCGGGCAAGCTGAAGCAGCTGGCGGAGAAGCTCAAGGCGCCGGTGGTGACGACGTTCGGCGGCAAGGGCGCGTTCCCCTGGACGCACCCGTTGTCGTTGCAGTCCTGGCTGGAGGACCGCCACACCACGGACTTCCTGGAGGACGCGGACGTACTCCTCGTCGTCGGCTCGGGCCTGGGCGAACTCTCCTCCAACTACCACACGTTCAAGCCCCGTGGCCAGGTCGTCCAGATCGAGGCGGACCTCGGCAAACTGGAGTCCAACCACCCCGCGCTCGGCATCCACGCGGACGCGCGACTGGCGTTGCAGGCGCTGCTGGAGACGGTGTCCGAGCGCTCGGACACCTCCGCGCCCGAGCGTGTCCGCGTGCTCCTCACGAAGGTCGCCGAGCGCATCGCGTCCCAGGAACTCACCCTGGAACAGGACCTGTTGGCCTCCGTCCGCAAGGCACTGCCCGCCGCCTCCCCGTCCTTCTGGGACATGACGATCCTGTCGTACTGGGCCTGGTCGGCCTTCGATGCGAAGTCGCCGAACACGATGCACTCGGCCCAGGGCGCCGGCGGCCTCGGCTACGCCTTCCCCGCGGCCCTGGGCGCGGCGGCCGCCGACCCCACCCGCCCGGTGCTGGCGGTATCGGGCGACGGCGGCGCCCTCTACTCGATCGCCGAGCTGGCCACGGCCCGCCAGTACGACCTGAACGTCACCTGGCTCATCGTCGACGACGGCGGCTACGGCATCCTCCGCGAGTACATGACCGACGCCTTCGGCGAGGCGACGGCGACCGAGCTGACCCGCCCCGACTACGTGGCCCTGGCGGAGTCGTTCGGCGTCCCCGGAGTGCGTACGTCCCCGGAGACCCTGTCGGACGACCTGTCGAAGGCGCTGGCGTCACCCGGCCCCGCGGTGGTCGTACTCCCGGCGGTACTGCGGATGTTCGCGCCGACGCATCTGGGCTGAGGTGCAATCCTTGAGGGCCCAGCCACATACCCGGAGGGCACCTGCATGCAGAGCGCAGCCGACTTCATCGCGGACACCTACGCGCTCGGCACCGGACCATGGACGATGACGCCCGTCACCCGTGGCGCACTGGGGCAGATCTGGAAGTTGTCGGGGAAGCTGTCGGGAAATGGGACCGGCTCCTCGTGGGCGGTCAAGGAGTTGCTCTTCGGGTGTGACGAGGGCCAGGTCGGCCGGGAAGCGGCACTGCGGAACGACGCGGAGCAGCTGGGGATCTCCTCGCCGCGCCTCATGCCGACCCGCGACGGCGCCCACGTTTCGCGGCTCACGCCTTCGCTGGGCGGGTCGTACGTGAAGCTGTACGACTGGGTCGACGGAACGGCGGCGGACCCTTCCGAGCCGGAGCTGCTGAGGTGGTGCGGCCGGACCCTGGCCATGCTCCACCGGGCCGGAGCGGACGCCGACGCCGGGGCGCCGAGTGCCTGGTACGAGCAGTGCCCTCAGGAGGCCGACTGGGAGAAGCTGCACAAGGAGACACAGCGGGCCGGCATGCCGTGGGCGGACGCGCTGGGCCGGTTCATCGCCACCTCGGCGCGGGAGTTGGCGCGGTACGTCACCCCGTCCGCCCCCGATGACCTGGTGACGTCACATCTCGACATGCAGCCGCAGAACGTGCTGGTCGGTCCGGGCGGGCCGGTTCTCCTCGACTGGGACAACGCCGGGGTCATATCGGCGGAACGCGAACTCGCACGTGCCGTGTACGTATGGGCGGGCGGGAACGACTTCCACGCCGATTCCGCACGGCGGTTGGTGCGGGCGTATCGGGATGCCGGAGGCCCCGGGGTCCTCAAGAGCCTGGACTCGTTCTCGATGCTGTTCGCGACGGCGCTGAACTTCGTCCACGTCCAGGCCGAGTGCGCGGTCGATCCGGCCGTCACCGCCGAGCAGCGCGAGTTCGCGAGCGGCCGGGTCGTCGCCTCGCTGCGGACCCTGCCGGATTTGGCCGCCGTTTCCCGACTGGTGGACGCTCTTGGGGCCGAGCGCCGTTCTTAGGCACTCGACGGGCCAGGGAACTCGACGGGCCCGGCCGGATGTCTCCGGCCCGGGCCCCCTTCCGTCCTGCTCCTACCAGATCGCCTCGACCCACTCCGGGTGGTCGATGAACGGGTTGCGGTTGTGCTGGTAGGTGTCGTAGATGACCTGGTTGCGCCGCTCCTCGAAGGCGTTCGGCGGGTCCGCCTCGTTCCATGCCTTGAGGACGGCGAGCTTGCCCATGTAGGGGTTGGAGCCGTTGCCGACCTTCTCGTTGGGTTCCAGGTCGGCGAAGCCGTCGTCGCCCTCGTAGCGCACGGCCATGTAGAGGATCATGCGGGCCACGTCGCCCCGGTCCGCGGTGCGCGGCGCGAAGGAGTCGGAGTCGACGGTGCTGCCGCCGCCGTTGGTGACGGCGCTGCCGCCGTTGTCGAAGTCCAGGTTGCCGCGGGTGCTGTTGACCTGGACGTCGCAGGCGCGCAGGTGGTGCAGGTCCGTGCCGGGACCGGTCACCTCGCCGAAGTCGCCGTGGGACTTGGCCCACGTGTGCTCGCGGTTCCAGTCGCCGACGTCACCGCCGTTGAGGGACTTGCTGCGCGAGACACCGCTGTACAGCAGGATCACGTTGCTGCTGTTGTTCGGGTCCTGGTCGGTGGCCATGAGGGCGTTCCAGACCGCGGAGTACGAGATCTTCGACTGGCTGCTGATGATCGTGTGCAGGGAGGACTTGAGGCTCGTCCCCGTCTTGCCGACCGCGTTCTTGTAGTACGTCGTGTCGTACGCGGTCGTCGTGGCCGCGGCCGGGGTCGCGGTCAGCGCGGGGGAGGCGAGGGCGACCAGGACGGCGGAGACGGCGAACGCCACGGGCTTCCAGCGGCGCGTGCGTATGGGGCTGACGGGCATCGGGGGTGTCCGTTCTACGCGGGTTGAATGAGCGGGCAATCGGGAGCGTGACATGGACATGCGGCCGTGTCCATGAACTGAACATGTCGATCAGGTGACTGAAACCGGCAATTTGCCCCTTGTCTACGCGAGTTGACATACCAAAACGCCCCCTGGTCGGAAGGCCAGGGGGCGTTGGGGCTGTGCCGGTCGGATCAGCTGACGTCCGACGCGTCCAGACGGTAGATCGTCGACGTGCTGCTCTGCGAGGAGGTCGAGGAGGAGGCCGAGCTGTACTCGCTCTCCTTCACCGCCGTCCCGTTCTTCTGCACCCATTCCGTGAGCTCGGAGTTGGCGCTGGAGCCACCCGCGCCACCGCCTCCCATGCCGCCGCCACCGAGCTGGATGTAGTGCAGCTCGCCCTTCTTCACCAGCTCCTTGAGCTTGGCCAGGGTCATCGCCTTGTCGCTGCCGGACCAGCCCCACATGGAGATGACGGGCTCGCCGCTGCTCACGATGAGCTGCGCGGCACTCTGCGAACTCGACACGGCCAGCAGCCACTTGGCGCCGTCCTGGTGCTTCTCCAGATACGAGACGAGCTCGCTGCTCGCGCCGCCCATGCCGCCGCGGCCGGTGGCAACGCCGGTGCCGCCGGGTGGCGTACCGCCCGTCTCACCGGTACCGCCCGGAGCCTGGCCGCCGCTCTGGCCGCCGGGCAGCTCGCCGTTGCCGCCGCCGGGCATCATCTGACCGCCGCCGTCCTGGCCAGGCTGCTGCCCGTCGGCCTGTCCGCCCTGCTGCGTACCGCCCCCCGGCAGCTCACCGCCGCCGAGGCCACCCCGGCCGCCGCCACCGCCCCCACCGGGCCCACCGCCGAAGCCGCTGCCCGTGGACGGCCCGGCCGTCGGGTTCGTACCGCCGCCCATACCGCCCCCGCCGCCCGAACCGGACGGCACCGACCAGGCGTACGCGGCGGGGCCCGCCACCGCGGCGACGATCGCCGCGACCACCGAGGCCGCCAGCAGCCGTACCCGGTTGCCGGAGCGGAAGACGAGCAGACCCGTGATCGCCAGCGCCATGACCACCGCGACCGTCGGCCACAGCCAGGTGTTCCAGCCGGAGGCCCGCCGCAGCAGGACAACGGACCAGATCGCCGTGACGGCCAGCGCCGCCGGCAGCACCCACGCCCAGCGCCGGTCGCCGCGGAAGGCGCGCAGCAGCAGGACGCCGCCGCCCCCGCACAGCGCCGCGATGCCCGGGGCGAGCGCGGTCGTGTAGTACGGGTGCATGGTGCCCTCGGCCATGGCGAACGTCAGGTAGTGCAGCGCGGTCCAGCCGCCCCACAGCACCAGCGCGGCTCGTGTCATATCCGTACGCGGCGCTCGGCCACACAGCACCAGACCACCGACGCAGGCGATCGCCGCGAAGGGGATCAGCCAGGAGATCTGGCCGCCGAGGATGTCGTTGAAGAGGCGTCCGAGGCCCGCCGTACCGGAGAAGCCGCCGCCCCCGCCGCCTCCGCCACCGCCGTTGCCCTCGCCGCCGAAGATCCGGCCCAGGCCGTTGTAGCCCATGATCAGGTTCCAGGCGGTGCCGTCCGTCGAGCCGCCGATGTACGGCCGCGAGGACGTGGGCACCAGGGACACGGCCGCCGCCCACCAGAAACTGGAGACCGCGAGCGCCACCGCCGCCAGGACCAGGTTGACGACCTTCTTCCTCCAGCCGAGCCGCGACGCGTACACGTACACGGCGAAGACGGCCGGCAGGGCGATGTAGCCCTGCAGCATCTTGGTGTTGAACGCGAGCCCGAAGCACACCGCCGAGCCGATCAGCGGCAGCAACCTGTCGTTGCGGACCGCCCGCAGCGCCAGCGCCGCACCGCCCACCATCAGCAGGACCAGCAGCGTGTCGGGGTTGTTGTCGCGGTTGATGGCGACCGTGATCGGCGTCAGGGCGAGGACCAGCGCGGCGACGGCCGCCGCCGCGTGCCCGAACACCCGCTTCACGGAGGCGTGCAGGATCCAGATCGTGCCGAGCGCGGCCGCGACCATCGGCGCCATCATCTGCCAGGTGCCGTACCCGAAGACCCGGCACGACAGGCCCATCACCATCAGCGCGAAGGGTGGCTTGTCGACGGTGATGAAGTTGCCGGCGTCCAACGAGCCGAAGAACCAGGCCTTCCAGCTCTGCGTACCACTCAGCACGGCCGCGCTGTAGAAGCTGTTCAGGCCGGAGCCGGACAGGTTCCAGGCGTAGAGCACCGCCGCCAGGAGCAGGATCGCGATCAGCGCGGGGAGCGACCAGCGAGGGGCCGGCGCAGGGGGCGGCTCCGGCGGGTCGGGGGCCACGGCGGAGTCGGGGCGGGAATCAGTCGCAGACGTCACCCGCGCAGCGTGCACAGTCGGGTTGAGTGAGCGCTGTGCCGAGGCTGGTGCTCAGCTGTGAAAAGACCAAGGAGATGCTGACGAAAAGTACAACCTTTGCCCTGTGCATGTGAGTCAAGTGGGGCATGACTCATGTGACTTCCCGCCGTACGAGACTCCTGGCGGCCGGCGTGGCCGTCGGCGCGCTCATACCCGTCGTGGCCGCCGCAGCGCCCGCCGCCGCGGCCACACCGACCGTCAGCTGTACGTCCGCGAAGGCGGGCCTCGCCGACAAGTTGAAGAGGGACATCACCGCCGCCCTCGCCACCCGCAAGGGCACGGTCGCGGTCGGCGTCTACGACCGCCCGACGAAGACCACCTGCACCCTGCGCGCCTCCACCGCCTTCGACTCCGCCAGCGTCGTCAAGGTCACCGTCCTCGGCACGCTGCTGTGGGACGCGAAGAAGCACAACCGCTACCTCACGGACCGCGAGGTCACCCTCACGAGGGCCATGATCACCAAGTCGGACAACAGCGCGACCAGCACGCTCTGGAAGCAGCTGGGCCTGACGAAGATCAGGGGCTTCCTCACCGCGGCCGGCATGACCCAGACCAAGCCGGGCGCGAACGGCTACTGGGGCCTGACCCAGATCACCGTCACTGACGAGCAGAAGCTGCTCAAGCTCGTCACCGCGAAGAACACGGTCCTGAGCGACAACTCCCGTGCCTACATCCTCAAGTTGATGGGCCAGGTCATCTCCTCGCAGCGCTGGGGAACGCCGTACGGAGTGCCCTCCGGAGTCTCCGTCGCCGTCAAGAACGGCTGGCTGCAGCGGGCCACCAACGGCTGGCGGGTGCACAGCGTCGGCGCCTTCAAGGGCAACGGCCACGACTACATGATCACGGTGCTCACGCACGGCAACAGCACCATGAACTACGGCATCGCGACCATCCAGGGCGTCGCCAAGGTCGTCCACCGTGACCTGGCAGCGAGCTGACGCTTCATGACGCCGTCTCCCGTCCGTCACCAGCCCGTCCTACGGTGACCTCCATGCGCCTGAGAACCGTACTCGCCACCACCATCGCGGCCCTGGCGGCGGCCACCTGCCTGACCGCCGCCTCACCCGCCGACGCCGGGGAGAGCCACGCCTGTTCGCCGTCCGTCTCCATCGACCGCTTCTCCGACGCGCTCGACAAGACGACGTACGACGGCACCTTCGTCGGCAACTTCTCCGCGCTCGCGCTGGACAAGGACGGCTCGCTGGCCGCCCTCTCCGACCGGTCGTCGCTCTTCGACCTGGACGCGAAGACCCTCCAGCCCCGGGCGGTCGTCCCGCTCGCCGACGAGAACGGCGCCGCCCTCGACTCCGAGGGCCTGGTGATCGACCGTGACGGCACCCGGCTGATCACCTCCGAGACCGAGCCGTCCATACGCCGCTACTCGCCCGCCGGCCAGATCCTCGACCGTCTTCCCGTCCCGCCCTCCCTCCAGGTCGCCCCGGCCGGCCGCGCCGTCTCCAACGGCACCTTCGAGGGGCTGACGATGCTTCCCGGGGGCCGCACCTTGCTGGCGTCGATGGAGTACGCCCTGTCCGGCGACAGCTCGGGCATCGTCCGCTTCCAGACCTGGGAGCGGCACGGTAAGACCTTCGAGCTCGGCGCCCAGTACGCCTACCCGGTCGACGCCGGCCTCGGCGTCCCGGAGGTCCAGGCCACCCCCGACGGCCGCCTCCTCGTCCTGGAACGCGGCTTCACGCCCGGTGTCGGCAACACCGTCCGCCTCTATCTGGCCGACCCGCGCCGCGCGACGGACACCAGCGGCATCGAGAACCTGACGGGCCAGGCGGGCGTCCGCCCGATCAAGAAGACCCTGCTCACGGACATCGCCGCCTGCCCGACCCTGGGCGCCACAGCGAAGCAGCCCCAGCCGAACCCGCTCCTCGACAACATCGAGGGCATGGTGATCACAGGCCGAAGCAGGGACGCCCTCAAGGTGCTGCTGGTAAGCGACGACAACCAAAACACAGTACAAACGACCCGCTTCTATTACCTCCGGGTAAGGACAACCCCCTAAGGGGCGCGGGGCTGTATCGATGTGCGGCTCCGACGCGTGGGCGCGACCAGCCCCACGGCGCCGCACCCGAATCACGCCCTCGCCAGCGCAGCGTTTTGTTGCGGAGGGATGAAATCCGCTTCGTTTCGCGTTGGTGCCTTCCGGAATATCAGGACAACCGGAAGGCACCCGCGTGGCAGCGCAACAGGGGGAGACACAGGGCTGGGCGCGCAGACTGGCCGGTTACGCATGGCGTCACCGCACGGACGTCGTCCTCGCCCTCGGCTCCTCCCTCGGCGGCATGGCCGTCCTGGCGCTGGTCCCCCTGGTCACCAAGGTGATCATCGACGACGTGATCGGTGACCACAGCCGGGACATGGCCCCCTGGGCGGGCGCCCTGATCGCCGGCGCTGTCGCCGTCTACGTCCTCACCTACATCCGCCGCTACTACGGCGGCCGCCTCGCCCTCGACGTTCAGCACGACCTGCGCACGGCGATGTTCGGGACGATCACCCGTCTCGACGGGCGCCGCCAGGACGAGCTGTCCACAGGCCAGGTCGTCGGCCGTGCCACCAGCGACCTCCAGCTGATCCAGGGCCTGCTCTTCATGCTCCCGATGACCATCGGGAACGTCCTCCTCTTCCTGATCTCCCTGGTGATCATGGCGTGGCTGTCGCTGCCGCTCACGCTGGTCGCCCTGGCCGTCGCGCCCGCCCTGTGGTGGATCGCCAAACGCAGCCGCACCAAGCTCCACCCCGCCACCTGGTACGCCCAAGCCCAGGCCGCCGCCGTCGCGGGCGTGGTCGACGGTGCCGTCAGCGGCGTACGTGTGGTGAAGGGCTTCGGGCAGGAGGACCAGGAGACCGGCAAGCTCCGGGAGGTCGGCCGCCGCCTCTTCGCGGGGCGCATGCGCACCATCCGGTTCAACTCCCGGTACACCCCGGCCCTCCAAGCCGTCCCCGCCCTGGGGCAGGTCGCGATGCTCGCGGTCGGCGGCTGGCTCGCGGTCGGCGGCCACATCACGCTCGGCACGTTCGTCGCCTTCTCCGCCTACCTCGCCCAGCTCGTCGGACCGGTCCGCATGCTCGCCGTGGTCCTCACGGTCGCGCAGCAGGCACGGGCCGGCACCGAACGCGTCCTGGAGCTGATCGACACCGAGCCGTCGATGACCGAGGGCACCAAGGAACTCCCCGCCGACGCGCCCGCCACGGTCGAGTTCGACGACGTGTCCTTCGGCTACGACCGCGCCTCCGGCACCACCAGCCCCGTCCTCGACGGGCTGAGCTTCGAGATCCGCCCCGGCGAGACCCTCGCCGTCGTCGGCTCCTCCGGCTCCGGCAAGTCGACCGTGTCGCTGCTGCTGCCCCGCTTCTACGACGTGACGCGCGGCGCCGTCCTCATCGGCGGCCACGACGTCCGCGAGCTCACCCTCGACTCGCTGCGGGCCGCGATCGGCCTGGTCCCCGAGGACTCCTTCCTCTTCTCGGACACGGTCCGCAACAACATCGCGTACGGCCGCCCGGACGCGACCCAGGAGGAGATCGAGAAAGCCGCCCGCGCCGCCCAGGCGGACCGTTTCATCAGGGACCTCCCGGACGGCTACGACACCACGGTCGGCGAGCACGGCCTCACCCTCTCCGGCGGCCAGCGCCAGCGCGTCGCGCTCGCCCGCGCGATCCTCACCGACCCGCGCCTGCTGGTCCTGGACGACGCCACCTCCGCAGTGGACGCCCGCGTCGAGCACGAGATCCACCAGGCGCTCCAGCAGGTCATGCAGGGCAGGACCACGCTGCTGATCGCCCACCGCCGCTCCACCCTCAACCTCGCCGACCGCATCGCCGTCCTCGACGGCGGCCGGCTCGCCGACCTCGGCACCCACGAGGAACTCCAGCAGCGCTCCGCCCTCTACCGCCGCCTCCTCACCGACCCGGACGAACTCGGCGGCGTCTCACCCGGCCACACCCGGCCCGCGGAACCGACGGAGGACACCTCGGTACGGGACGAACTGGACGCCGAGTTCGACGCCGAGAGCGGCATCACGCCCAGGCTCTGGGCGGGGGAGCGCGAGCGCCGGGACATCGCGATGGACGGCAGCCCGGCCACCCCCGAGCTCCTCGCCCAGGTCGAGGCGCTGCCCCCGGCGACCGACACCCCGGGCGTCGACGAGGCACGGGCGGTCGCCGCCGAGGAGTCGTACGGCCTGCGCAGGCTGCTGCGGGGCTTCGGCCTGCCGCTGCTCGTGAGCCTGGCCCTCGTCGCCGTGGACGCGGGGACCAGCCTGCTGCTCCCGGTGATGATCCGGCACGGCATCGACGACGGCGTCACGGACATGGCCCTGGGCGCGGTCTGGGCCGCCTCCCTCCTCGCCCTGCTCAGCGTGGTCGTCCAGTGGGCGGCGCAGGTCGGCGAGATCCGGATGACCGGGCGGACCGGCGAACGGGTCCTGTACTCGCTGCGCCTGAAGATCTTCTCCCAGCTCCAGCGGCTCGGACTCGACTACTACGAGCGGGAGCTGACCGGCCGGATCATGACGAGGATGACGACGGACGTCGACGCCCTCTCGACCTTCCTGCAGACCGGCCTGGTCACCGCGTTCGTCTCGGTCGTCACCTTCTTCGGCATCATGGGCGCCCTGCTGGTGATCGACGTACAGCTCGCCCTCGTCGTCTTCGCGACCCTGCCCCCGCTGATCATCGCCACGTTCTTCTTCCGCCGGGCGAGCGTGAAGGCGTACGAACTGGCCCGCGAGCGGGTGTCGGTGGTCAACGCCGACCTCCAGGAATCGGTGTCCGGGCTCAGGATCGTGCAGGCCTTCCGGCGTGAGCGGGACGGGGCGGCGCGGTTCGCGGCGCGCAGCGACAGCTACCGGCGGGCGCGCATCCGGGGCCAGTGGCTGATCTCGATCTACTTCCCCTTCGTGCAGTTCCTGTCGTCGGTCGCCGCCGCCGCCGTACTGATCGCGGGCGCGGGACGGATCGACGCGGCGACCCTCACGACGGGCGCCCTGGTCGCGTATCTCCTCTACATCGACCTGTTCTTCGCCCCCGTCCAGCAGCTCTCCCAGGTCTTCGACGGCTACCAGCAGGCGACGGTGTCGCTGGGCCGGATCCAGGAGCTGCTCCAGGAGCCGAGCTCGACCAAGAACGCCGACGAGCCGCTCGAAGTCCTCTCCCTGCGTGGCGAGATCGCCTTCGAGGACGTGCACTTCAAGTACGGCCCCACCGACGCACCCGAAGAGGCCCTGACCGGCATCGACCTGCGCATCCCGGCCGGCCAGACGGTCGCCTTCGTCGGCGAGACGGGCGCCGGCAAGTCGACCCTGGTCAAGCTGGTCGCCCGCTTCTACGACCCGACGGGCGGCCGGGTGACCGTCGACGGCATGGACCTGCGGACCCTGGACCTCACCTCGTACCGCCACCGCCTCGGAGTCGTCCCGCAGGAGGCGTACCTCTTCCAGGGCACCGTCCGCGACGCCATCGCCTACGGCCGCCCCGACGCCACCGACGCCGAGGTCGAGGCGGCGGCCCGCGCGGTCGGCGCCCACGAGATGATCGCCACCCTGGAGGGCGGCTACCTCCACGAGGTCGCCGAGCGCGGCCGCAACCTCTCGGCCGGCCAACGCCAGCTGATCGCCCTGGCCCGCGCGGAACTGGTCGACCCGGACGTCCTCCTCCTCGACGAGGCGACCGCGGCCCTGGACCTCGCCACGGAAGCCCAGGTCAACCAGGCCACCGACCGCATCGCGGGCCGCCGTACAACCCTCGTCGTCGCCCACCGCCTGACCACGGCGGCCCGCGCGGACCGGGTGGTCGTCATGGACCACGGACAGGTCGCCGAGGACGGCACGCACGACGAGCTGCTCGCGCGCGGCGGGCGGTACGCCGAGCTGTGGCGGACGTTCGTGGGGGAGGACACGCCCGCGGCGGCCTGACCGACCGAGGTCGCGCGGCTCGGTGACGGCCGCGCAACCATCCGACATACGTCCCGCGTCCGTACACCAGTACGCTCATCGCGCGATACGGGAGGGACGTCTGTGAACACGGGTGCTGGGATTCGCCGGCGGCTGGCGCTCGGCTTGGCCGTGCTGACCGCCTCCGGGCTGCTCGCCCTCGCCGCGCCGGGGGACGCACAGGCCGCCGCCTCGTCCTGCGCGGGACGCAAGGTCAGGACGTTCTCGTTCGCCACCGGCACAGTGGAGGTGTACAAGCGGCGAGGGTACGTCTGCGCGGTCACTCTGGCCAAGCAGCCCGGCACGCGGCGGTACATGATGGTCAGCGTGCAGGCCCGGGGCCTCCAACCGGTCGTGGACGAAGGGCAGTTCACCCACCGGGCCGGCCCGAGGACCGTACACGCCGGTCACCGCTGCGTGCGGGTCGAAGGCGCGGTGGGCGGCGGATCGTACGAATCCGGCTGGATTCTCTGCTGAACCACGGCTTTCCTACAGGGTTTTCCCCATCAGAGCCCATCTCCCCTGGTGCTGAGGCGACTTGCTCCGCTAGCTTCCGGCGCACATCTGTACTTACTGGGGAGGGTGCATGCGCAAGGCGCTCAGATGGCTGCTGGCGCTCACGGTGCTCATAGGCACGTTGAGCACGGCGGGGGCGGCCACCGCCGCCGAGCCGGAGGCCATAGGCACCACAGGTACCACCGGCACCACCGCGGCCACGGACATCAAGGAACAACTCCTGTCCATACCGGGTATGAGCCTGATCGAGGAGAAGCCCTACACCGGCTACCGCTTCTTCGTCCTCAACTACACCCAGCCGGTCGACCACCGGAACCCGTCCAAGGGCACGTTCCAGCAGCGGATCACCGTGCTGCACAAGGACGTCTCCCGTCCGACGGTCTTCTACACCGGCGGCTACAACGTCTCCACGAACCCGGGCCGCCGCGAGCCGACCCAGATCGTGGACGGCAACCAGGTCTCCATGGAGTACCGCTTCTTCACCCCGTCCCGGCCCGACCCGGCCGACTGGACCAAGCTGGACATCTGGCAGGCCGCCAGCGACCAGCACCGCATCTTCAAGGCGCTGAAGAAGATCTACACCGAGAACTGGGTCTCCACGGGCGGCTCCAAGGGCGGCATGACCGCCACCTACTACGAGCGCTTCTACCCGCGCGACATGGACGGCGTCGTCGCGTACGTCGCGCCCAACGACGTCGTGAACAACGAGGACTCGGCCTACGACCGCTTCTTCGCCGGCGTCGGCACCAAGGAGTGCCGCGACCGGCTGAACGCCGTGCAGCGCGAGGCCCTGGTGCGCCGGGAGCCGCTGGAGAAGAAGTACGCGGAGTACGCCGCCGCCGAAGGCTTCACCTTCGACACCATCGGCAGCCTGGACCGGGCCTACGAGGCGGTCGTCCTCGACTACGTCTGGGGCTTCTGGCAGTACAGCCTGCTCTCCGACTGCGACTCGATCCCGGCGGACGCGAAGACCGCGACCGACGACGACATCTGGACCTCGATCGACACGATCTCCGGGTTCTCCTTCTACACCGACCAGGGCCTGTCGCCGTACACGCCGTACTACTACCAGGCGGGCACCCAGCTCGGTGCGCCGACGATCGTCTTCCCGCACATCGAGAAGAAGTACATCCGCTACGGCTACCAGCCGCCCCGGAACTTCGTCCCGCGCGACATCCCGATGAAGTTCCAGCCGTACGCGATGCGTGACGTGGACAGCTGGGTGAAGCACAACGCCCGCCACATGCTCTTCGTCTACGGGCAGAACGACCCGTGGGGCGCGGAGCGCTTCCGTCTCGGCAAGGGTGCGAAGGACTCGTACGTCTTCACCGCCCCCGGCCTCAACCACGGTGCGAACGTGGCCGGTCTGGTCCCCGACCAGAAGGCGCTGGCCACCGCCCGGATCCTGCAGTGGGCGGGCGTCGCCTCCGCCACCGTCCAGGCGGACCCGTCCGCGGCGAAGCCGCTGGCGAAGTTCGACGCCAAGCTGGACAAGCGGGACGCGGAGCGCGAGCCCGCGCTGCGCCCGTAACTCCCGTGCTGCGCCCGGCCGTCGGACCCCTCGCGGGTCACACCGGCCGGGCGCAGCCCACCGGGTGCTCGCCGCCGAGCTGGACGTACAGGGCCGTCGACAGCGGGCACTCGGTGCGCTTGCCGACCGCCTTGGTCACCTTGTACTCCGGCCTCTCGCCGGCCGTGCCGTCGCACGCGGTCTCGCGGACCCGGCCGTCGCCCAGCCCGTAGACGCAGTCGCCGACGATGGTGCGCGGCCCGCCCCCGCCGCCCGGGTCGCCGGGATGCGGCGGGCCCAGGTTGCGCATACAGGCGTAGCCCTGCGGTATCGCCCCGTCGCCGTCCTCGTCGGACACCTGGCTCTGTTCGCTGATGTGCAGCACGAAGTCCGTGGTCCCCGGGCACTGCGGCCCGTCGGCGACCGTGCCGTCGTGACGGGCCACGACCCGGGCAGCCGCGCGCTCACCGTCGCAGGCCACCTCGGTGAAACTGGTCGTGCCGAAGGAGCTGCACTCGTCGACCGCGAGGAACACCGCGCCGTACCCGGACGTCCGCGACGGCGAGGGCGACACCGCCGTACCCAGCAGCCCGTCCTCCTCGCCACCGCCGCCCGCACCGGACGCCGACCCCGAACATCCCGTCAACAGGGCGGCCAGCAGCGCCAGCAGTGCGCACACCGCCCCCACGGAACATCTCTCGCGCATCGCCATCCCCCCGGGTCCCCTCGCCCAGCGTGACCCGCCACGGCGGGCGCACGCCAGGCATACAGGGTGCTTTGAGCCTTTTGGGGGGCGTGCGCCGGTTGCGCGACGTACGGGCGCTACGCCCGGAGCGCTACCACTGGTCTACCTCCGGTACGACAGCCCGTGACCCACCGGATACAGCTCCCGCGCCGGATCGTCCGCCCGCGGCACCGGCACCGGCAGCTTCCCGCGCGGCGCCACCCGCCCCGCGATCACCCGGGCGGCGGCCCGCAGCTCGACGTCGGTCCAGGAGTATGCCGCCAAGCAGGCGCGTACGGAGGGCAGTTGGGCCACGTCGTACGGATTGCGGATCGCGACCGCCACCACCGGCTTCCCCGACGCCACCAGTTGCTCGACGAGCGTCTTCTGCGCACTGGCCGCGGTGACGTTGTACGTCCCCACCACCACCGCGTCCGCAGCACGCGCCGCCGAGACGGCCTTGGCGATCGTGGCGGCCGAGGGGTCCGCGCCCGTCGACAGGGCGGTGGCCGTGAAGCCGAGTTCGGTGAGCGCGCCCGCGAGCACCCCGGTGGGCGGCCCCGTCGTCCCGGACGGCGAGGCGGGATCGGCGCCGACGACGAGCACCTTGGGATACGTACGCCGGGACAGCGGCAACAGGCGCCCCTCGTTCACCAGCAACGTCGTCGTCCGCTCGGCGATCCGGTCGGCCGCCGCCAGGTGCGCCTCGATCCCGACGGTCTCGGTGACCCCGCGCTGACTGACGTACGGCTCCTCGAACAAACCCAGCTTCGACTTCAGCCGCAGTAACCGCAGGACCGACTCGTCGAGCCGTGCCTCGGTGAGCTCCCCGTCCTGTACGGCCTTCAGGACCGCGTGCCACGCGATGTCCAGGGACGGCGGGTTGAGGAGCTGGTCCGCACCGGCCTTGAGCGCGAGCACGGGGACGCGGTCGTCGCCGTACTTGGTGCGTACGCCCTCCATGCCCAGCGAGTCGGTCACCACGACCCCGTCGTAGCCGAGTTTCTCGCGCAGGATGCCGGTGAGGATCGGGCGGGACAGGGTGGCCGGGTCGCCGATGGGGGTCCCCCCGCTCGAGCGAAGTCGAGAGTGGGGGACATCGAGGGCCGGGACCATGATGTGCGCGGTCATGATCGAGTCGATGCCGGCGCGGATCGCGGCCCGGAAGGGCGGCGCGTCGAGCTCTTCCCACTGTGCGCGCGTGTGGTTGATGACCGGGAAGCCGTAGTGGCTGTCGACGGCGGTGTCCCCGTGCCCCGGGAAGTGCTTGGCGGTCGCGGCGACCTTGGCGCGTTGGTAGCCGGCGACCTCGGCGGCGACCAGTCCGGCCACCGCGTCCGGCTCGGAACCGAAGGACCGTACGCCGATCACCGGGTTCGCCGGGTTGACGTTCACGTCGGCGACGGGGGAGTAGTTCTGCCGGATGCCCATCGCCCGCAACTCCCGCCCCGCGACAAGACCGAGGGTGCGGGCATCGGCCCGCGAGTGGCCGGCACCGATGGCCATCGCCCCCGGGAAGAGGGCGGCGGGCTTGCCGACCCGGCAGACGATGCCGTGCTCCTGGTCGGTGGAGACCAGCACCGGCAGCCCGCGCGGCTGTTCCAGGGACGCCCTCTGTATCCCGTTCGACAGGTCCGCGAGCTGATGCGGGTCGCGGGTGTTGTGCGCCCAGGTGAAGTAGATGATCCCCCCGACCCGGTACTCGGCGATCAGCTCCGCGGCCGTGCGCACGCCGAGTTCCTCGAGGTTGGCGTCGATGTCGGCCTGGTCGGGGGCGGTGGCGGAGTGGCCGTAGACCCGCGTCACGAAGAGCTGGCCGACCTTCTCCTGCAGGGTCATACGGGAGATGAGGGTGCGGAGGTACTTGTCGTCGGGGACGGCGTACGACGTCCCGTCGACCGCCAGCGCGGCGGTGACGCCGGCGGTCGCGGCGAGGACGGTACGTCTGGAGGGGCGTGCGGTGTTTCCCGTGCTTCCGGTACTGGAGTCGCGCACGTGCGCTCCTTCCCTCATGAAGGAAACTTCCGAGGAGTCACCAATATCCGGGGAGTTTCTGCCGGTCAAGGGTGCGCACAGCAAGGCGGGAAGGGGTCGATACAGGCCAGGCGGCGTTGTTGGGGAACGAGTCGGTACCGGGCCGGCCGCAGGTCGGAGAGGGGCCGCCATCGGCGCTGTTGGAGGGGGGCGCGCCGATGGCGGCACGCTGCCGGCCGCGGTTCGGCGGAGAGGGTGGGTCAGCGTTCGCAGCCAGCAGCGAGGCCGACACCGGACCACGGTGACTCTCCGGCAGCTTGCGGGTTGGACGAGCGGGGTCGGGGCGGGGTTCCCGGTTCCCGGAAGTTGGTGCGGGCGGGCTCAGGGGGGCAGGAGGGGCAGAGGCGCCCGTCGACCTGCCCGGCACGTTGAATTCCGCCAACCTTCCAACATTCAACGGCTCTTGGCCGCATGATCTCCCCCAAAGGGACCCCGATTCCCGGCCGAGACCAGCCGAGAGAGCCGATCCCGGCCGACACCAGGAGGCAGCACGTGAGCACGAAGACCGGCCCCCAGAGATTCCCCGGCGCCAGCCGTGCCAATTGGTACCAGGACGACTATCCCGGTACGGCGATGGAGGTCGACGTCGTCGTCCTGCACACCACCGAGGGCCGCAGCCTGCCGGGCTACGGCGGCGGTTCCTCGGCGCCGAACCTGACGGCCGTGCCGGACCTCGCCGCCAAGAAGCTGAAGTGGTACCAGCACTTCGACATCGAGAGCTCGTCCAGGGCCCTCGTCAACAAGGCCCTCGGCGTCGAGACGAACACCCTGAACGTCTGCCAGGTGGAGCTGGTCGGCACCTGCGACCCCAAGACCCACACCAAGTGGAAGGCTGCCGGTCAGGCCCACATCTACTGGCCGGACGCCCCCGACTGGGCCCTGCGGGAGGTCGCGCGGTTCCTGGCGTGGATGCACGAGGAGCACGGCGTGGCGCTGTCCGGCCCGAAGGCGTGGCCGGCGTACCCCACGTCGTACGCGGACGGTGGCGACCAGCGGATGTCGTTCGCCGAGTGGAAGGGGTTCAAGGGCATCTGCGGCCACATGCACGTGCCAGAGAACGTCCACGGCGACCCCGGCGCGATCGACTTCGCCCGGGTGGTCAAGTACGCCAAGGACGATCTCGACCTCGGCGACGACACCCCGCCGCAGACCACGCCGTCGAAGCCGTCCAAGCCCACGGTGCCGGCGTTCCCCGGCCGCAAGTACTTCACAGAGGGGGCCTCGAACCAGTACGTCCTCCAGCTCGGCAAACAGCTGGTGAAGCGTGGCTTCGGCGACCACTACAAGGTGGGCCCCAGCCGGACGTGGGGCGAGGCAGACCGGCTCAACGTGCGCGACTTCCAGAAGTCCCGCAAGGAGCTGCGCGGCGACGCGGACGGCCGGCCGGGCCCGCTGACCTGGCGGCTGCTCTTCTCCTGACCGCCCGGGACCGCGGACCGTTCCAGGTCCACTCCAAGGTCCACTTCGCGGACGTTCCGGCACATGGGCCGGGGGTCGGGTCAGCATGGCCCCATGGCCGTCCGCTGACCCGGGCCCTGCGCGACCTGGGCGTGGACCTGCGCCACGAGGAGGCCGAGGGCCACCACCCGCTGACGGTGGTGGCGGCGGGCGTCGAGGGCGGCGAGGTCACGCTGGACGCGGGCCAGTCCTCGCAGTACCTGACGGCGTTGCTGCTGCTGGGCCCGCTGACGCGGACCGGTCTGCGGATCGCGGTGACGGACCTCGTCTCGGCGCCGTACGTGGAGATCACGCTCGCGATGATGCGGGAGTTCGGGGTCGAGGTGCGGCGGGAGGGGAACGTCTTCGCCGTCCCGCCGGGCGGCTACCGGGCCACGACATACGCGATCGAGCCCGACGCCTCCACCGCCAGCTACTTCTTCGCGGCGGCGGCCCTGACGGGCGGCGAGGTCACGGTCCCCGGCCTCGGCGCGGGGGCGCTCCAGGGCGACCTCGTCTTCGTCGACGTACTGCGCCGGATGGGCGCCGAGGTGACGATCGGTGCGGACGCCACGACGGTCAGGGGAACCGGCCGCCTGAACGGCCTCACGGTCGCCATGCGGGACATCTCGGACACCATGCCGACCCTGGCCGCGATCGCCCCCTTCGCCTCCGGCCCGGTACGGATCGAGGACGTGGCGAACACCCGGGTGAAGGAGTGCGACCGTCTGGAGGCCTGCGCGCAGAACCTGCGACGGCTGGGGGCGACGGTGGAGACGGGCCCGGACTGGATCGAGATCCGGCCGGGTGGAGCGGCTGACGGCCTGGTGGGTTCCGAAATCACGTCGTACGGCGACCACCGCATCGTGATGTCCTTCGCGGTGACGGGACTGCGCACGCCGGGAATCTCGTTCGACGACCCGGGCTGCGTACGCAAGACTTTCCCCGGTTTCCATGAGGAGTTCGGGGCGCTGCGCGCACGGTTGTGAGGGACGGCGAGGGTGAGCTTCAAGCTGGAGGGGCCTGTCCTGGAGGGCGCGTTGGTCCGCCTGGAACCGCTGGAGCACCAGCACGCGGCCGGGCTGGCGCAGGCGGCGGAGGAGAACCGGGACACATACGCGTTCACATGGGTCCCCCGGGCCGACGAGGTCCCCGCGTACATCGACGCACAGCTCGCCCGCGCGGCCACGGGACGACTCGCGCCGTACGTCCAGATCTCCGCGCGCACGAGCCGGGTGGTCGGCGCGACTTCCTTCTGGGAGCCCCGCTGCTGGCTGACCGACGACCAACTGGACGCCGTCGAGGTCGGCTTCACCTGGCTCGCCGCCTCCGCCCAGGGCACGGGCATCAACACCGAGGCCAAACTCCTGCTCTTCCGGCACGCCTTCGAGGAGTGGGACGTGTCCCGGGTCGACCTCAAGACGGACGCCCGCAACGACCGCTCCCGCGCGGCCATCCAGAAGGCCGGCGCCCGCTTCGAGGGCGTCCTGCGCAACTGGTCCCGCTCCTGGGCGCCGGGCGAGGACGGCCGCTTGCGCGACTCCGCGATCTTCTCGATCACGGCGGCGGAGTGGCCCCAGTGCCGGGGTCGGCTGGAGGAGCGGGTGGCGGGGTTGGCGGCGGGTGGGGGCCAAGCATCGCCTGCCGCTGGGTGAGCGCACCTACACCTGCACCGCGTGCGGAGCCGTCTCGCCCAGGGACAAGAACTCCGCCGGCGTGATGCTCGTCCGGGCTGGTCTCAACCCGGCTGATGCTGATGGCGCAAGAACTCCTGGAGCGCTGCTCCAGGAGGCTGCCTGAGCCATCCCCCTCGTTCACGAGGGGGAAGGATTCAAGCGCTGTCGTTGAGCAGCCGGGCCAGATGGTCGTGGCCCGCGCGCAGCAGGTCGGGGAGCGGGGTGGCCGCCTCGTACCAGCGCTTCTCGTACTCCCAGCACAGCCAGCCGTCCCAGCCGTGGCGGGAGAGGACGTCGACGCACTCGGTGAGCGGGAGGACGCCGGCGCCGAGGCGCAGGGGGGTGGTGTCGTCGGGGGAGGCGATGTCCTTGACCTGGACGTACCCCAGGTAGGGGGAGAGGGCTGCGTACGTCTCCGAGGGCTGTTCGCCGCCCAGCCAGGTGTGCATGACGTCCCAGAGGGCGCCGACGTGCCGATGGCCGACCCGGCCGAGGACGCGGATCGCGTCGGCGCCGGTGCGGTGCGAGTCGTGGGTTTCGAGGAGGATGCGGACGCCGAGGTCGGCGGCGTACTCGGCGGCCGTGCCGAGACGCCGGGCGGCCGTGGCGTCGGCCTCCTCCCGGCTCTGCTCGGCCGCACCGCCGGGGAACACCCGGATGAAGGGGGCGCCCAGGTCGCGGGCGAGGTCGAGCAGGCGGCGCATCTCCTCGATCACGGGGGCGTCGTCGCCCGGCGCGGCCACCCGCGCATACCCCGCGATCCCCAGCACCTCCACGCCCGCCGCCTTGAACTGGGCGGCCACGTCGGCGCGTTGGCCCAGATCGAGGCCGGGGTGGACCGGCTCCTCCGGATCCGCGCGCAGTTCGACGCCGTGGTAGCCGTACGTGGTGGCGAGCCGCAGTACTTCGGGGAGGGGCAGGCCGGGGACACCGAGGGTGGAGAACGCCAGTTTCATGGTCCCTACTGTCACTCGCCGGTCCCGGTGAGGTCCAGGCGCCAGTCCTGGCCGATCAGGTCCTTTCCGAACGAGCGGTGGGGTTTCTCGGCGACGAGGGCGAAACCGTGGCGCCGGTAGATGTGCCGGGCGGCGGAGAGGACGTCGTTGGTCCACAGGACCAGGTCGCGGTAGCCGACTCCGCGCGCGAAGTCGACCACCGCCCGGACCAGCCGGTCACCGATGCCGAGCCCCCGCGCGTCCGGCTCGACCAGCAGCAGCCGCAACCGGGCAGTGGCGGGCGCCTCGTCCCGTACGCACATCACGCAGCCCACCGGCCGCCCGTCCAGCTCGGCGATCCACACCCGCTCCAGGTGCGGATCGTGGTCCTCCGCGAAGTCGGCGACGATCCTCGCGACAAGCCCCTCGTAGTCGGCGTTCCAGCCGTACTCCGCCGCATACAGCGCGGCGTTGCGCTGCACGATCCAGCCGAGGTCGCCGGGGCCGGGCTCCCGCAGGACGACGTCCTCGCGGCGGGGCGGGCGCCCCTCGGAGAGGAGCTCCCGCACGGTCCGCATCGCCGCGGAGAGGCGGGGACGGTCGGCGGACGGGACGGTGGCGAGCAGCGCGCCGACGCTTTCGTTCGCGCGCTCGGCGAGCAGGTCGGCTCTCTCGCGTCCGCGCGCGGTCAGCGAGACGCGGCGCCGGCGAGGGTCCTGCTGGGAGGGGGCCCGCTCGATCAGCCCGTCCTGCTCGAACTTGTTCAGGATCCGGCTCAAGTACCCGGCGTCCAAGGAGAGTTCGGTGCGCAGGTCGGCCGCGTCCGTACGCGGGGAGTGCGCGAGTTCGTACAGGACGCGGGACTCGGTGAGCGTGTAGGGGGCGTAGAGGTGGCGGCTGTAGTCGAGGGCGCCGATGACGTTCGTGTAGAAGCGGTTGAAGGCGCGGATGTCCTGGACGGTCATGTCGACCCACCCCCGATGGTCCGATGGTTGACTCAGTCAGAGATATCGCTGAGTCGAGCGTAGGCCGCGGGGAGGCAACCCGTCCATGCCCTTGCGGAGCGAGCCCGCTGCGGGGGGCCGGGGACGGAGCCCCCTGAACAGGGCCCGCCCCTCGACCGACCGAGACGGGCGCCAGGGTGGGCAAAGGCCCCGGGGGTCCGGGGCAAAGGCCCCGGAGCGCCAATGCCGGTTCACCGCGCAAGCGCCGGCAAGCTCACCCCCGCGGCACCCCGGAGGACCCCCGCACCATCAGCTCCCCCCGAACCGTGGCGATGCCCCCCGGCGGCGGCTCCTCCCGCCCCATCGCGATCCGCCCCGCCCGCGCCCCCGCCTCCGCGAGCGGCAACCGAACCGTCGTCAGCGCGGGCACCGCGTCGATGCTGAAGGGGAGATCGTCGAACCCGGCCACCGACACGTCGTCCGGAATCCGCAGCCCGGACTCCCGCAGCGCCGCGCACGCCCCCAGCGCGACGGAGTCGTTCGCCGCCACCACCGCCGTCAACGACGGATCCCGACGCAGCAGCTCCAGCGTGGCCTCGTACCCGGACCGCCGGTCGTAGCGCCCGTGAACGGTCCAGCGCGGGTCCTCGTCGATGCCGTGGGCCTTCAGGGCTTCCCGGTGCCCCTCCAGCCGGTGACGGGTCGTCGTCCGTTCCTCGGGACCCGCGATGTAGCCCAGCCGCCGGTGCCCGAGCCCGATGAGGTGTTCGGTCAGCTCCCGTCCGCCCCCACGGTTGTCGAAGGTCAGCGCGATCGCCCGGGTGTCCGGCGCCGGCGGTCTGCCGCACAGCACCACGCGCGTCCCCGCGTCCGCGAGTTTGCGCAGCTTCGAGTTCATGGCCGCGGCGTGCGGCACGTTCTCCACCGCACCGCCGGTCAGCACCACGGCCGCCGCCCGCTGCCGCTGCAGCAGCGTGAGGTAGGTCAGCTCGCGCTCCGGGGAGCCCCCGGTGTTGCACACGACCGCCAGCCGCTCGCCCCCCGCGCGCCCGCCCGGTCCCCCGATCTCCGACTGGATCGCGCCGGCCATGATCCCGAAGAACGGGTCGGCGATGTCGTTCACCAGGATCCCGACCAGGTCGGACGTCGCCGCCGCGAGGGAACTCGCCGGGCCGTTGAGTACGTAGTCCAGCTCGTCCACCGCTCGCAGCACCCGCTCGCGGGTGGAGGCGGCGACGGGGTAGTTCCCGTTGAGCACGCGCGACACCGTCGCGGGGGAGACCTGGGCGCGGGCCGCCACGTCCGCCAGGGTCACCGTCATGTCGTCGTCCTCCGGTCGCGCATCTCGTCGTACCTCGTCGTACCTCGTCGTACACGGGCCTGCGGGCCCCACCGGTTCCCGCAGCCGTGAGTCGGCCACGGGTCAGCACCGGCCTGCCCTGGGTACAGGGTGAGTCAATGGTGTCGACCAGACCTTAAGGCTCCGACCCCCTGTTGTTCGCCCCCTCGAACAACTCAACCGCGTCACGGTCTTGTCTGGACCGCTGGTCAGAGGCTAGCTTCTCATCAGATAGAAAGCGCTTGCTGTAACGCTCATCAGCAGGGCGGGAATCCGACGCCCCGGCCTAGGCGTACGCGGCGCGCACAACCGCGTACGAAACGCGCGCGAACGCCGCGTACGACGCCTACGAAGGGAATGACGTGACACGCAAGACGGTGCGTATCGCCATGAACGGCGTGACCGGGCGCATGGGCTACCGCCAGCACCTGATCCGCTCCATCCTGGCCCTCCGTGAGCAGGGCGGCCTCGACCTCGGCGACGGCACCGTGCTGTGGCCGGAGCCGATCCTGGTCGGCCGCCGTGAGTACGCCCTGCGCGCGCTCGCCGAGCAGCACGGCCTGGAGCACGTCTCCACGGACCTCGACGCGGTCCTCGCCGACCCGACCGTGGACATCTACTTCGACGCCCAGGTCACCTCCGCCCGCGAGGAGGCGCTGAAGAAGGCGATCGCCGCGGGCAAGCACATCTACACCGAGAAGCCCACGGCCACCGGCCTCGAAGGCGCCCTGGAGCTGGCCCGCCTGGCCAACGCCAAGGGCATCAAGCACGGCGTCGTCCAGGACAAGCTCTTCCTCCCCGGCCTGCTCAAGCTCAAGCGCCTCATCGACGGCGGCTTCTTCGGCCGCATCCTGTCCATCCGCGGCGAGTTCGGCTACTGGGTCTTCGAGGGTGACTGGCAGGCGGCCCAGCGCCCCTCGTGGAACTACCGTGCCGAGGACGGCGGTGGCATCGTTGTCGACATGTTCCCGCACTGGGAGTACGTCCTGCACGAGCTGTTCGGCCGCGTGAAGTCCGTCCAGGCCATCGCCACCACCCACATCCCGCAGCGCTGGGACGAGAACGACAAGCCCTATGACGCCACCGCCGACGACGCCGCGTACGGCATCTTCGAGCTCGACGGCGGCGCGATCGCCCAGATCAACTCCTCGTGGGCGGTCCGCGTCAACCGCGACGAACTCGTCGAGTTCCAGGTGGACGGCACGGAGGGCTCGGCAGTGGCCGGACTCAGGAACTGCCGGGTCCAGCACAGGTCCGCCACCCCCAAGCCGGTCTGGAACCCGGACATCCCGGCCACCGAGGTCTTCCGCGACCAGTGGCAGGAAGTGCCCGACAACGCCGAGTTCGACAACGGCTTCAAGGCCCAGTGGGAGCTCTTCCTCAGGCACGTCTACGCCGACGCCCCCTACCACTGGGACCTCCTCGCCGGCGCCCGCGGCGTCCAGCTCGCCGAGCTGGGCCTGAAGTCGTCGGCCGAGGGCCGCCGTCTCGACGTGCCGGAGGTCACGCTGTGACCATCCGACTCCCCGACTTCAAGGGCGGATCGAGGACGTACGAGCCCCGCCCCGACCCCCTCGCCGTCACCTCCGGCACCGCCTTCACCTCCCGTACGGTCTTCTCCGCGGCCCACGTCGTCGCCGACCCGTACGCGGACGTGTCGCCCGACTCGCCCGCCGCCGTCGACTGGGACGCCACCCTCGCCTTCCGCCGCCACCTGTGGTCCCACGGGCTCGGCGTCGCCGAGGCCATGGACACCGCCCAGCGCGGCATGGGCCTGGACTGGGCGGGCGCGGCCGAGCTGATCCGCCGCAGCGCGGCCGAGGCCAAGGCGGTCGGCGGCCTCATCGCGTGCGGCGTCGGCACCGACCAGATCGCCGCCGGGACGCTGGAAGGGGTCCGCGCGGCCTACGAGGAGCAGCTCGCCCTCGTCGAGGAGTCCGGCGCGCAGGCGATCCTGATGGCCTCCCGCGCGCTGGCCGCGGCGGCCAAGAGCCCCGAGGACTACCTCGACATCTACGGCCACCTCCTGCGTCAGTCCACCGAGCCGGTGATCCTGCACTGGCTGGGTCCGATGTTCGACCCGGCGCTGGAGGGCTACTGGGGCTCGACGGACCTCGACGCCGCCACCGACACCTTCCTCGAGGTCATCGCCGCCCACCCCGACAAGGTCGACGGCATCAAGGTCTCCCTCCTGGACGCCCAGCGCGAGATCGACCTGCGCCGCCGGCTCCCGAAGGGCGTGCGCTGCTACACGGGCGACGACTTCAACTACCCCGAGCTGATCGCGGGCGACGAGAAGGGCTTCAGCCACGCCCTGCTCGGCATCTTCGACCCGCTGGGGCCCCTGGCGGCCGAGGCGGTACGGGTGCTGGACACCGGGAACGTGGCCGGCTTCCGCGAACTCCTCGATCCCACGGTCGAGTTGTCCCGCCACCTCTTCCAGACGCCGACCCGCTTCTACAAGACCGGCGTGGTGTTCCTGGCCTGGCTCGCGGGCCATCAGAGCCACTTCACCATGGTCGGCGGCCTCCAGTCGGCCCGCTCCCTCCCGCACTTCGCCCGCGCTTACGAACTCGCCGACGGCCTGGGCCTGTTCCCCGACCCGAAGCTGGCGGAGGAGCGCATGAAGACGCTGCTGAGCCTGTACGGAGTGACCCAGTGAGCACCGCAGATCTCTCCCGCTTCTCCATCAACCAGATGACCGTCAAGCAGCTGTCGATGCCCGAACTGGTCGACACCTGCCTGGAGCTGGGTGTACCGGGGCTGGGCCTGTGGCGCGAACCGGTCCAGTCGTACGGCGTGGAGGCGACGGCGAAACTGGTCCGCGACGCGGGCCTGAACGTCACCACCCTCTGCCGCGGCGGCTTCCTCACGGCCATCGACCCGGACGAGCGCGCGGCGGCCCTGGCGGACAACCGCCGAGCCGTCGACGAGGCCGCCACCCTCGGCACCGAGGTGCTGGTCCTGGTCTCCGGCGGCCTGCCGGCCGGCTCCAAGGACCTGCACGGCGCTCGGGAGAGGATCGCCGACGCGCTGGCCGAGCTGGGTCCGTACGCCGAATCCCACGGCGTACGGCTGGCCATCGAGCCGCTGCATCCCATGTACGCCGCCGACCGCTGCGTGGTCTCCACCCTCACCCAGGCCCTGGACCTCGCGGAACGCTTCCCGGCCCGGCAGGTCGGCGTCACGGTGGACACGTACCACATCTGGTGGGACGACACGGCCCCCGCGCAGATCGCCCGGGCCGGCGCGGGCGGCCGTATCCACACCTTCCAACTCGCCGACTGGACCACCCCGTTGCCGGAGGGCGTCCTCAACGGCCGCGGCCAGATCGGCGACGGCTCGATCGACATGCGGGAGTGGAAGGCGTACGTCGAGGCGGCCGGTTACACCGGCCCGATCGAGGTCGAGCTGTTCAACGACGCGTTGTGGGCACGGGACGGGCGCGAGGTGCTCGCGGAAACGGCGGCACGGTTCGTGGAACACGTCATCGGTTGAGCGACTGACGGCCGCCGGGTGGTGGGAGGCTCCCGGCGGCCGGATCTCGCTGGATCCCCTGTGTATAGGCTGTTCGCGTTGTGAACAGAACAGCGGAGAGCAAACACGGGGTGCGGATGCGTACGCGCAGGACGATGGCAGGAATCGCGGGGGCCGGTGTGCTCGCGATGGTGGTGACGGCGTGCGGGACGGGGTCGTCGGACTCGGGTGGTTCCGGTGACGGCGAGGGTGCCGATTCCGGCAAGGGAACGAGCAAACCCGTGGCGCTGGCGGTCGAGTCGACCGTGCGGGAAGGGACGTGGACCGGTTCGAGCGCCACGCAGCGGGTGAAGATCGCCCCCAAGCGGCTCGCACGCGGCACGGCCGCCGATCTCGAGGACGTGAACCTGGATGACGACCTCAAGGGCAGGGTCCCGTACTACCTGACCGTCGGCTACACCAACACCGGCTCGGACGCGGTGACTCAGCCGGGACCCGAGGGGAACTTCACGGTCACCCTCGCCGACGGCACGCCGGGCACGCCGGTCTCCCTGTGGAACACCAACCCGCTCGCCACGGGATCCGGTTCGGGCCTGCCGGACGACTGCGACAAGGGCGGTCCCGCCTCGGTCCCGCCGGGCGGTACCGCCACCGTCTGCCAACTGGTCATGGTGCCTGAGGGACATGAGCCCGCGACCGTCGCCTACTCCGACGAGACCGGTGGCACCCTGCTGTGGAAGGTCGGCGACGGCAAGGGTGACGACGACGGTCTGCTGGCCGCGGGCACCACCGCCGAGTCGTCCTGGAAGGACGGCACCACCAAGGGCGGTGCCGTCCCGATCCGCGTCACTCCGAAGAGCGTGCGCGCCGGAAGCCTCACCGACCTGAGCGACTACGACCTGAGCGACACGTCCAAGAACACCGTGCCGTGGTACGTGTCGATCGACTACCGCAACGCCGGCAAGGAGAAGCTGCTCCCGGTCATGGACGACGGCGTGGGCCTGCGCAGCGCCGGCGGCCGCGACGTGCGGCCCCTGCCCCTGCTCGACCTGTCCTTCTCCGCTTCCGGGGAGGGAGAGGGCATCGACCAGTGCCGCGGCAGCGTCCCGAACACCCGCCTGCAGCCGGGCTCCACGCTGACCCTGTGCGGCATCTACCTGCTCCCGAAGGGCGACCGCCCGTCGATGGTGTCGTTCCAGGGAGAGGGCACGGGAGTGAAGCCGCTCAGGTGGCGGGCGGGCTAGCGGAAAAAAATCTTCAGGACGCGTACAACCCTTCCCCCACCTGGCGGGTCGTATGTGGTGTCAGGGCTTCTCGGAGGGGGATCCGGGGGGATCGCGGGGGACCTGATGCGGAGGGGAAATCCCGAGGGGGCGCGGTCACTGACCGGGCCCCCTCGAAGTTTGTCCATGGCCGACGGCTCAGAAGGACCGACGGCTCAGAAGAAGACCCCGCACCGCAGCAGCACGTTCGCGTACGGCCGTGCCTCCCCGGTCCGTACGACCAGACGCGCGTCCCCCGACAGCTCCTTGAGCTTCTCGTGCGCGACCAGGGCCAGCTCCGGGAAGTGACCGTCCAGCAGCCCCGAAGCCGCCGGATTCGCCTTGCGTACCTCCGTCGCCGCCGTCGCGCCCTCCACCACCAGCTCGGCCAGCAGTCCCTCCAGTACCTCGGCGAAGGACGGCACCCCGGCGCGGAAGGCGAGGTCGACGACACGAGGGCCGTCGGGTATCGGCATGCCGGCGTCGCACACCAGCACGCCGTCCCCGTGGCCCAGCTCGGCGAGGGCCCCGGAGAGATGGCGGTTGAGGATTCCGGCCTTCTTCACAGCGAGGCCACTTCCGCCGCCGTCGGGAACGACTCCTGCGCGCCCCGTTTCGTCACCGCCGCCGCCCCGACCCGGGACGCGTACGCCGCCGCCTCCGCGAGCGAGGCGCCCGCGCCCAGCCGCCACGCCAGCGCCGCGGTGAAGGCGTCTCCCGCGCCGGTCGTGTCCACGGCGGACACCTTCACGGAAGGGACCCGGGTCACCCCCTCCGCGGACGCCACCAGCGCACCCTGCGCACCCAGCGTCACCACCACCGACCGCGGCCCCTTCGCGAGCAGGATCCGCGCCCAGTCCTCGGGCTGCTCGCCGACACGGGTGTCCCCGAGGATCACCTTCGCCTCGTGCTCGTTGACGATCAGCGGGTCACAGGCCGCCAGCAGCTCCGCGGGGAGCGGACGCGGTGGCGACGGGTTGAGGACGAAGCGGCTGTCCGGCGTGAGATTGCGTACGACCTCCACGACCGTCTCCAGCGGGATCTCCAGCTGCGTCGACACCACGCGGGAGGCGTGGAAGAGGCTCCCGGCCGCCCGGACGTCCCCCGGTGTCAGCCTGCCGTTCGCGCCCGGCGAGACCACGATGCTGTTGTCGCCGGACGGGTCCACCGTGATCAGCGCGACACCGGTCGGCGCACCGCCCACCAGGACGCCCACCGTGTCGACGCCGGCCGCCCGCTGCGAGTCGAGCAGCAGCCGACCGTGCGCGTCGTCGCCGACCCGGGCCAGCAGGGCCGTACGGGCGCCGAGGCGGGCGGCGGCGACCGCCTGGTTCGCGCCCTTGCCGCCGGGGTGGACGGCCAGGTCGGAGCCGAGGACCGTCTCTCCGGGCCCGGGCCGTCGTTCGACGCCGATCACCAGGTCGGCGTTGGCCGACCCTACGACCAGGAGGTCGTAGTCGTACATGAATGGACTCCCCTTGTGAGTGACCCGGGGCGGGCGGCCCGGTGGCCGCCCGCCCGCTCGTCGATGTCAGCCGCTGAAGCCGGCCACGTTCTCCTTCGTGACCACCTTCACCGGCACCTTCACCGTCTCCTCGACCTTCTTGCCCTCCAGCCCCTTCAGCGCGTTGTCCACGGCGATCCTGCCCAACTGGGTCGGCTGCTGCGCCACGGACGCGTACAGCGTGCCCGCCGCGACCGCCTCGAGGCCGTCCGGGGTGCCGTCGAAGCCGACGACCTGGACGGACGTGCCGGCCTTGGAGCCCAGCGCCTTGATCGCGCCGAGGGCCATCTCGTCGTTGGCGGCGATGACGCCCTGGACGTCCGGGTGGGCCTGGAGCAGGTTCGACATCACGTCGAGGCCCTTGGTGCGGTCGAAGTCGGCCGGCTGCTGGGCCACCACCTGGATGCCCGGATAGGCCTCGAGGCCCCTGGCGAAGCCCTCGGCGCGCTCCCGGGCGGCGGAGGTGCCCGCCTGGCCCTGCAGGATCACGATCTTGCCCTTGCCGCCCAGCTTCTCGGCGACCGTCTTCGCCGCGAGCTCACCGCCGGCGACGTTGTCGGAGGCGACCAGCGCGTCCACCGTGGCCTTGTTGACGCCCCGGTCGACCGCGATGACCGGGATCTTCGCCTTGTCGGCGGCCTCCACCGAGTTGCTCGCCGCGTCCGAGTCCACCGGGTTGACGATGATCGCGTCGAGGCTCGAACTGGTGAAGTTCTGCAGCTGGTTGGCCTGCTGGGAGGCGTCGTTCTGCGCGTCCGTGACGGTCAGGTCCACGCCCAGCTTCTTCGCCTCGGCCTGGGCGCCCGCCCGGATCTGTACGAAGAACGGGTTGTTGAGGGTGGACAGCGACAGGCCCATCTTCGGGGTCGAGGACGACGAGTTGCCGCTGTGCAGGAACGAGGTCGCGCCGACGATCGCCACGGTGACCACCGCGGCCAGCGCGTACGTCGTCGCCTGCTTGCCCCCGCCTCCGCCGGACGCGCCCGCGGCCACCGGGGTCGCCCCGGCCTTGCGGCGCAGGGTGTCGAGCAGCACCGCCAGCGCGATCACCACACCGATGACGACCTGCTGCCAGAAGGCGGACACCGAAAGCAGGTTGAGCCCGTTCCGCAGCACCGCCAGGATCAGCGCACCGATCAGCGTCCCGGACGCCTTGCCCGTACCGCCCGCGAGCGAGGCGCCGCCGATGACGACCGCGGCGATCGCGTCCAGCTCGTAGCCGTCCGCGGCCTGCGGCTGTGCGGAGGACAGCCGGGAGGCGAGCACGATGCCCGCGGCGGCGGCGAAGACCCCGGACAGGGCGTAGATGGCGAGCTTCTGCTTCTTCACGCGCAGGCCGGACAGCCGGGCGGCCTCCTCGTTGCCGCCGATCGCGTACATGGAGCGGCCGATGTACGTCCGGCCGAGCACGAAGGCGGCGATCAGCCCCATCACGATCATCACGAGCACCGGCACCGGCAGCCGGCCGCCGAGTGTGTCCCCGAGATGGGAAACGGACGCGGGGAAGGCGATCGGCGAGCCCTCGGAGATCACCAGCGACAACCCGCGGGCCACCGACAGCATGGCCAGCGTCGCGATGAACGGCGGCAGCTTGCCGTAGGCGATGAGGAAGCCGTTGACCAGGCCGGCCGCGATGCCGGTGGCGACCGCCAGCACGACCGCTACGACGACCGGGACGCCGTGCGATGTGGCGCTCCAGGCAAGAACGGTGGCCGACAGTGCCGCCACCGAGCCCACCGACAGGTCGATGCCCGCCGAGACGATCACGAAGGTGACGCCGAAGGCGAGGATGGCGGTCACAGCCGCCTGGACACCGACATTGAGCAGGTTGTCCGTGGTCAGGAAGTCGCCCGACAGCGCCGACATGGCGACGACGAGGACGATCAGCGCGGTGAGCGCGCCGTTGTCGAGGAGCAGACGGCGGACCGCCGCGGCGCCACCGGCGCCCGTTGTGCTTTTGAGCGTGTCAGCGGCCACGGCCGGCCTCCAGTTCACTTGTGGATGTGCTTACGGCGAGTGCCATCACCGCGTCCTGCGTGGCCTCGTCGGCGGACAGCTCGCCCGCGATCCGGCCCTGGGCCATCACCAGCACCCGGTCGCTCATGCCGAGCACCTCGGGCAGATCGCTGGAGATCATCAGGACGGCGGCACCGGCGGCCGTCAGTTCGTTGATCAGCTGGTAGATCTCGACCTTGGCGCCGACGTCGATGCCGCGCGTCGGCTCGTCGAGGATCAGCACCTTGGTGTCGGCGAGGAGCCACTTGCCGATGACGACCTTCTGCTGGTTGCCGCCGGACAGGGTCCGGACGTGCTGGCCGAGGCCCGCCATCCGCACGCCGAGCTGCTCGGCGATCCGCGCGGCCGACGCGTGCTGCCCCTTGAGGTCGACGAGCCCCGCGCGGGTCGCGGCGCGCATGGTCACCAGCCCGAGGTTCTCCTCGACGGACGCGTCCAGCACCAGGCCCTGGCCCTTGCGGTCCTCGGGAATCAGCCCGATGCCGGCGCCCATCGCCGCGTTGACGTCGTACTTGGGGACCGAGGCACCGGAGACCTTCACAGCACCCTTGTCGTACGGGTCCGCCCCGAACACGGCCCGCACGACCTCCGTACGGCCGGCCCCGACCAGCCCCGCGATACCGACGACCTCGCCGGCGCGCACCTCGAAGGTGACGTCGTGGAAGACACCGTCCCGGGTCAGCCCCTCGACCGTGAGCAACGCACCTCCCGTGTCGGTCCGTTCGCGCGGGTACTGCTGCTCGATCGAGCGCCCCACCAGGAGGCGTACGAGCTCGTCCTGGGGCGTGTCGGCGGGGACCTGCCCGACGCTACGGCCGTCACGGATGACCGTCACCCGGTCTCCCAGGGCGGCGATCTCCTCCAGGTGGTGCGTGATGAAGACGATCCCGACGCCGTCCTCGCGCAGCGTGCGCACGATGGAGAAGAGCTTCTCGACCTCCTCGGAGGTGAGTACGGCGGTCGGCTCATCCATGATCAGCACGCGCGCGTCCAGGCTCAGCGCCTTCGCGATCTCGACCATCTGGAGGCGAGCGATACCGAGTTCACGCACCCGCGCGCGGGGGGGCACGTTCACGCCGACCCGTTCCAGGAGGAGGGTGGCATCCGCCTCCATCCTCTTCCGGTCGATCATCCCCAGGCGGCGCGGCTGCCGCCCCAGGAAGATGTTCTCGGCGACCGTCAGATCGGGAACGAGGTTGAACTCCTGGTAGATCGTGGCGATCCCGAGACGCTCGGAGTCCTGCGCACCATGGATGCGCACCTCCTCGCCGCCGGCCAGGATCCGCCCGCCATCGGGCGTGTAGGCGCCGGAGAGCATCTTGATGAGGGTGCTCTTGCCCGCGCCGTTCTCACCGAGGAGTACGTGCACCTCGCCCCGGCGCAGGTCGAAGTCGACGCCGTCGAGCGCGACCACGCCGGGAAAGGTCTTCCTTATGCCCTCGATGCGCAGCAACTCGTCCTGGTTGCTCACGACTGGCTCCTTCTTACGGGGGACCGCACAGCGGGGGACTGTGCGGGGGGCGGCTGTGGGGAAGCCGGTGCCTCAGGGGAAGTCGGCGGCACCGGGGAAGTCGGCGGCACCGGGGAAGCCGGTTCGCCGCACGAGCGGCGTACGACGAGACGGGCGGGGAGCGTGACGGACCGCGGCGTCCGCCCCTCGATGCGGTCGACCAGCGCGCGCACCGCGGCCCGCCCCAACTCGCCCGTGGGCTGGGCGATCGCGGTGATCGGCGGATCGGTGTGCACGAACCACGGGATGTCGTCGAACGCGGCCAGCGCGATGTCCTCGGGAACCCGCAGCCCGCGCGCGCGGATCGCGTCCAGCGCGCCCAGGGCCATCAGGTTGTCCGTCGCGAAGACGACCTCGGGCGGCTCCGGAAGGTCGAGGAAGCCCTCGGTGACCCGCCGCCCGCTGTCGGCCTGGAAGTCGCCCTGGCCGATGTAGACGTCGGGGAGATCGAGGCCGTACGCGTTGAGCGCCACCCTGAAGGCCGTCACACGCTCCTGGCCGGTCGTGGTCGCCGCCGGGCCCGCGATGATCGCGAGCCGCCGGTGACCGAGGCCGTGCAGATGGGCGACGAGGTCGCGCACGGCCTCCAGTCCGTCCGCCCGGACGACTGGCACCTCCACGCCCGGAATCCACCGGTCCACGAAGACCATCGGCGTCCCTGCGCGCGCGGCGTCGAGCATCAGCGGCGAGCCGCCGTCGGTGGGGGAGACGAGGAGGCCGTCGATACGGCGGTCCAGCAGGTTGCGTACGTGGTGGTCCTGGAGGTCCGGCCGCTCGTCGGCGTTGCCGATGATGACGCTGTAGCCCAGCGCGCGGGCCTCCTCCTCCACGGAGCGGGCCAGCTCGGTGAAGTACGGGTTCATCACGTCGCTGATCACCAGGCCGAGGGTGTGGGTCTGGTCGGTGCGCAGGGAACGGGCGACGGCGTTCCGGCGGTAGCCCAGCACCTCGACGGCGGCCTGCACGCGTGCGCGTGCCTCCGCGCTGACCGACGGATGGTCGTTCAGGACACGCGAGACCGTGGCGACCGAAACGCCCGCCTCGGCAGCGACGTC
Source organism: Streptomyces sp. NPDC006602 (assembly GCF_042870385.1). Classification (NCBI taxonomy): domain Bacteria; kingdom Bacillati; phylum Actinomycetota; class Actinomycetes; order Kitasatosporales; family Streptomycetaceae; genus Streptomyces; species Streptomyces sp. NPDC006602. The sequence continues at coordinate 309,295 of NZ_JBIAHG010000006.1, forward strand.
CTTGATGCTCGCCATCGCCGCTCCACCTCCTTGTGGAACTCGCTCATGGAACTCGTCCGGAGCCCATGGAATCGATTACATCCGTGTGTAGAGAGGATTGGAATCGATTACACGCGAGTAAACAAGACCCCGAGACCGGATCGTGATGTCGCGGCGTCCTCCGGGGCGGTTCACGCTGGAGATGCGGGGTCGTTTCCTCGAGGGTCCTGGTGGGCCGGAACGGAGGACTCATGACGTCGGCGACTCGTAACGACGTTCCCATCGCGCTCGAAGGCGATGGAGTGGAGGTGCGCATCAAGCCCATCGGGGGCGGCCTCTCGGTCGGCTACGTCAGCCTGCCGCAGGGCACGGACATGGGCCCGGCCCTCAAGGGCATGCCGGGCGACGCGTGCCAGTGCCCCCACTGGGGCTACCTGCTCAAGGGGCGGCTGAAGATGCTCACGGCCGACGGTGAGGAGGAGTACGAGGCGGGTCAGGCGTACTACTGGGGACCCGGCCATGTCCCGGTGGCCCTGGAGGACTGCGAGTTCGTGGAGTTCTCCCCGACCGAGGACTTCCAGAAGGTCGTCGACCACGTGGTCGCCCAGGCCGGGTGAGTTGTCGGTGCCGGGCGGTCTTGTCGGTGCCGGGCGGTACCGTCGGATCATGGCTCAGGAAACGGGGAGCGGGGAGCGGCGACTCGCCGTGCTCGAAGGCGTGCTGGAGCGCATCACGTACGCCAACGAGGAGAACGGCTACACGGTCGCCCGGGTCGACACCGGCCGAGGGGGCGGCGACCTCCTGACGGTCGTCGGCGCGCTGCTCGGCGCCCAGGTCGGCGAATCCCTGCGGATGGAGGGCCGTTGGGGCTCCCACCAGCAGTACGGCAAGCAGTTCACCGTCGAGAACTACACGACCGTGCTCCCGGCCACCGTCCAGGGCATCCGCCGCTACCTCGGCTCCGGCCTGGTCAAGGGCATCGGCCCGGTCTTCGCCGACCGCATCACCCAGCACTTCGGCCTGGACACCCTCCAGGTCATCGAGGAGGAGCCCAAGCGCCTCATCGAGGTCCCCGGCCTCGGCCCCAAGCGGACGAAGAAGATCGCCGACGCCTGGGAGGAGCAGAAGGCGATCAAGGAGGTCATGCTCTTCCTCCAGACCGTCGAGGTGTCCACGTCCATCGCGGTCCGCATCTACAAGAAGTACGGCGACGCCTCGATCTCGGTCGTGAAGAACCAGCCGTACCGCCTGGCGTCCGACGTCTGGGGCATCGGCTTCCTCACCGCCGACAAGATCGCCCAGTCCGTCGGCATCCCTCACGACAGCCCGGAGCGCGTCAAGGCGGGTCTGCAGTACGCCCTTTCGCAGTCCACCGACCAGGGCCACTGCTACCTGCCCGAGGAACAGCTGATCACCGACGCGGTCAAGCTCCTCCAGGTCGACACGGGCCTGGTCATCGAGTGCCTCGCCGAGCTCGCGGCACCCCCGGAGGAGGGGGAGGACCCCGGTGTCGTACGGGAGAAGGTGCCGGGTCCGGACGGTGCCACCGTCACCGCGGTCTACCTGGTCCCCTTCCATCGGGCCGAACTCTCCCTGTCCGCCCAGCTGTTGCGCCTCCTGCGCACCGATCAGGACCGGATGCCCGGCTTCCGGGACGTGGCCTGGGACAAGGCGCTGGGCTGGCTCGCCTCGCGCACCGGGACGAAGCTCGCCCCCGAGCAGGAGGCGGCCGTGAAGCTGGCGCTGACCGAGAAGGTCGCCGTCCTCACCGGAGGCCCCGGCTGCGGCAAGTCCTTCACGGTCCGCTCGATCGTGGAGCTGGCCCGCGCCAAGAAGGCCAAGGTCGTCCTCGCCGCTCCCACCGGCCGCGCCGCCAAGCGCCTCGCGGAACTCACCGGCGCCGACGCCTCCACCGTCCACCGCCTGCTGGAACTGAAGCCCGGTGGCGACGCGGCCTACGACAAGGACCGCCCGCTGGACGCCGACCTGGTGGTGGTCGACGAGGCGTCCATGCTCGACCTGCTGCTCGCCAACAAGCTGGTGAAGGCGGTGCCTCCGGGCGCCCACCTCCTCTTCGTCGGGGACGTGGACCAGCTGCCCAGCGTCGGCGCCGGCGAGGTCCTCCGTGACCTGCTCGCCGACGGCGGCCCGATTCCGGCCGTGCGCCTCACGCGCGTGTTCCGGCAGGCCCAGCAGTCCGGCGTGGTGACCAACGCGCACCGGATCAACTCCGGGCAGCACCCCGTCACCGACGGCATGAAGGACTTCTTCCTCTTCGTCGAGGACGACACGGAGGAGGTCGGCCGCCTCACCGTGGACGTGGCGGCACGGCGAATTCCGGCCAAGTTCGGCCTCGACCCCCGCCGGGACGTCCAGGTCCTCGCGCCCATGCACCGGGGACCCGCCGGCGCGGGCAACCTCAACGGCCTGCTCCAGCAGGCCATCACCCCGGGCCGCCCCGAACTGCCGGAGAAGAGGTTCGGCGGCAGGGTCTTCCGGGTCGGCGACAAGGTCACCCAGATTCGCAACAATTACGAGAAGGGCACCAACGGTGTCTTCAACGGCACCGTGGGCGTGGTCACCTCGCTCGACCCGGTCGACCAGCGCCTCACAGTGCTGACCGACGAGGACGAGGAGGTGCCGTACGAATTCGACGAACTGGACGAGCTGGCCCACGCGTACGCGGTGACCATCCACCGATCGCAGGGGAGCGAGTATCCGGCCGTGGTCATCCCGGTCACCACCAGCGCCTGGATGATGCTCCAGCGGAACCTCCTGTACACGGCGGTCACCCGGGCCAAGAAGCTGGTCGTCCTCGTCGGTTCACGCAAAGCGATCGGCCAGGCCGTGCGCACGGTGTCCGCGGGACGCCGCTGCACGGCACTCGACTTCCGGCTCTCGGGACTGTGACCACAAAAAATGATCGATCAAATGAGTCATGTGGGTCACAGAGCCCTTCCGGAAGCGGGTTGGGGAGGGGCAGGATGAGCAAGTTGGCGGCACTCAGTGCCGCCGATAAGCCCAATGGTCGACCCCGAGTGCACTCTCCTGCGCCAAATGGGGGATGGTAGAGACAGTCAGGGCAACCTCGAAGAAGAGGCACAACGTCGGTGAGGGATGACGTGAGCGACAACTCTGTAGTACTGCGGTACGGCGACGGCGAGTACACCTACCCGGTGATCGACAGCACCGTCGGCGACAAGGGCTTCGACATCGGGAAGCTCCGTGCCCAGACCGGTCTGGTGACGCTGGACAGCGGTTACGGCAACACCGCCGCCTATAAATCCGCCATCACCTACCTCGACGGTGAACAGGGCATCCTCCGGTACCGCGGCTACCCGATCGAGCAGCTGGCCGAGCGCTCCACCTTCCTGGAGGTCGCCTACCTGCTGATCAACGGTGAGCTGCCCACCGTCGACGAGCTCACCGTCTTCCGGAACGACATCACGCAGCACACCCTGCTGCACGAGGACGTCAAGAACTTCTACCGCGGCTTCCCGCGCGACGCCCACCCGATGGCCATGCTGTCGTCGGTCGTCTCCGCGCTGTCGACGTTCTACCAGGACAGCCACAACCCGTTCGACGAGAAGCAGCGCAACCTCTCGACGATCCGGCTGCTCGCCAAGCTTCCGACGATCGCGGCGTACGCGTACAAGAAGTCGATCGGTCACCCGTTCGTCTACCCGCGCAACGACCTCGGCTACGTCGAGAACTTCCTGCGCATGACCTTCTCGGTCCCGGCTCAGGAGTACGTGCCCGACCCGACCGTGGTCTCCGCCCTGGACAAGCTGCTGATCCTGCACGCGGACCACGAGCAGAACTGTTCGACCTCCACCGTGCGCCTGGTCGGCTCCTCGCAGGCGAACATGTTCGCGTCGATCTCGGCCGGCATCAACGCCCTGTGGGGCCCGCTGCACGGCGGTGCCAACCAGTCCGTCCTGGAGATGCTGGAGGGCATCCAGACGAACGGCGGCGATGTCGACTCCTTCATCCGCAAGGTGAAGAACAAGGAGGACGGCGTCCGCCTGATGGGCTTCGGCCACCGGGTGTACAAGTCCTTCGACCCGCGCGCGAAGATCATCAAGGCCGCCGCGCACGACGTGCTGTCCGCCCTCGGCAAGTCCGACGAGCTGCTGGACATCGCGCTCAAGCTGGAGGAGCACGCGCTCTCCGACGACTACTTCGTCTCGCGCAACCTCTACCCGAACGTCGACTTCTACACCGGCCTGATCTACCGCGCCATGGGCTTCCCGACCGAGATGTTCACGGTCCTGTTCGCCCTCGGCCGCCTCCCGGGCTGGATCGCCCAGTGGCACGAGATGATCAAGGAGCCGGGCTCCCGCATCGGCCGCCCGCGCCAGATCTACACGGGTGTCGTCGAGCGCGACTTCGTTCCGGTCGAGGAGCGCTGATCGACGCAGGCGCGCTGCCGGAAGGTGGCGCGCCTGCGAGAACACGGCCGACAGCCAAAAACGGAAGGCGCCCTGCCGCCGGTCCCCCCACGGGCCGGCGTACAGGGCGCCTTCCCATGTCCCGGTGCGGATTCCCCCCACGGGATCCGGCCGGGCGTCTGTGAGAAACCAGCGCCTGAATCGCTGTTTGAGCAAAACGAGCAGAACTCGTCGTACTACTGCTGTGTGCGATCTGCCGGGACAGCGCACGGACGGGAGGGCCGCTCAAAGCTCCCCGGTGTACGTGTCCCGGCAACGCATCTCTGAGGAAGTCCCCCAAGACATCCTCAGATGCCAGTCAGCGCCCCCCAAGACGCCTTCTGACATCGTCAACTTAGACCTTCGAACTCCTTCGATGGTTACGTTCGTATCACTGTGATCTGCGTCTCTTGCATATGTCCGTTAGGTACGCAAGAGCCCGGATACTGCGAACGGGACCCAAGCGTAAGGATGATGCGCGAGCCTTGTGAAGAGCTTATGTGAGGGCGGCGCCGGACTCCAGGGGGGGGTCCGGCATCGGAATGCCCGGAGCCGAAGGCTGTTCGTCACCACCAACAGGATTGCTGAACCCGGTGATCGTGGGGGCGGCGACGGCCTTCACGTCCGCCGGAACCGGTACCGGCCGGCCGGTACCGGTTCCGGGGCGGGAGATCGGAAGCGGATCAGGGCTCAGGCCTTGCCGGCGAGCTCGAAGCCGGCCTCGTCGACGGCGGCCCGCACGGCCTCCTCGTCGAGGGGTGCCGCGGACACGACGGTGACCTCACCGGTCGAGGCGACGGCCTTCACCGAGCTGACACCGGGGATCTCGGAGATCTCGCTCGAGACGGAGCCCTCGCAGTGCCCGCAGCTCATGCCGGTCACCTTGTAGACGGCGGTGACGGTACCCGGGGTGTCGGTCTGGGTGCTCATGTCGTTCTCCTCGTCGGGGCGCGTGGGACTCTGCTCTCCCTCTCCACGTTATACCCCTAGGGGGTATTTCCCGAAGAGGGACACGGCGTGCCCGTGGGCGGGTGAGCGGTCTGAGCCGCGGTGAGGCCGGTCAGGGAGCCTGGGTCGCGGTCAGGCCGGGCCGGCCGAGTCTCTCCCCGACCAGCGGGTCGAGATAGCGGACCAGGGCGTTCTTCAGTTCCCGGACGTACGCCTCGCGCTCGGCGCCTTCGTGGGCGAGGACCAGTTCGAGGCCGGCCTTGTACATGCCCAGGCACATGTGCGCGGTACGGGAGAGGTCGCCCGGGGGCGCGTCGGGCAGGAACGAGGAGAGCAGGCCCTCGATGCGGGAGAGCAGCGTGGCGTGCAGGGCGTCGTGCGCCTCGGAGATCCGGCCGGGGGCATCGGGGCCGTGCATCAGCGCGAAGAACACCGGGTGCCGGCAGTTGAAGTCGATGAACCGCTCGACGGCTGCACCGACGGCCTCCTCCAGCGGGGTCACGGGGTCGACCGGTGCGAGCGCCTCGCCGTAGGTGTCCCGCATCTCGTGCATGAGGCGGTCGCCCAGCTCGATCGCGATCGCTTCCTTGTTCGGGAAGAACTGATAGAGCGTGCCCGGCGAGACGCCCGCCTCGCGGGCGATGGCGTTGGTGCTGGCGGCCGTGTAGCCGGTGGTGCAGAAGACGTGGGCGGCGGCTTCGAGGAGTTGGGCGATTCGGCGCTCACCGCGGGCCTGGCGGCGGCGCGGCGGCTGCTCCTGCTCCTGCTTCTCCTGGCTGTCGGGCACGTGTTTTCCCCAACTCTCCGGGCACGGTTGACAAACACGAGCGGTCGCTCGCATTCTGGTGGAACGCGAGCGAGGTCTCGTGTTTGCCATTTTATGCGCTCCACGGTGAAGGGGACACCGCACGATGACCGAAGTCAACGGCCCGCCCCGCGTAGGCGGCTGGGCCCGATTCGTGACCGCCCGCCCCCGGTTGTCGCTGCTCGCGGCCCTGGTGGTGACCGTGCTCGCCGTGCTGGCGGGCAGCGGGGTCGCGGACCGGCTGGGTGCCGGCGGCTGGGAGGATCCGGACGCCGAGTCGACGTACGCGACCAAGGCCCTGGAGCGCGATTTCCCCGACTCCCAGCCCAACTTCCTGCTCCTGGTGGACTCGGGCGGCTCCTCGGTCGACGACCCGGCGGTCGCCGCCGAGGCCGAGCGGCTCGCCGGGCGACTGGCCGGGGAGGAGGGCGTCATGGGCGTCAGCTCGTACTGGCAGTCCGGCGCCCCCGCCCTGCGCGCGAAGGACGGCCACGAGGCGCTGATCGCCGCCCGGATCGCGGGCGACGAGAAGGAGATGGGCGAGACCCTGGACCGCATCGCCCCGTCATACCGAGGCGCACACGGCCCGGTGGACGTGACGGTCGGCGGCCCGGTCGCCGTGCGGCACGAGATGCAGACGATCATCCAGGAGGACCTGACCCGCGCCGAGATGATCGCCCTGCCGGTGACGCTGGTGCTGCTGGTGATGGTCTTCGGCAGCGCGATCGCCGCCCTGCTGCCTCTCGGCATCGGCATCGTCGCGATCCTCGGCACGAACGCGGTGCTGCGCGGCCTCACCGAGGTCACCGACGTCTCCGTCTTCGCACTGAACCTCACCACGGCCCTGGGCCTCGGCCTCGCCGTCGACTACGCCCTCTTCATCGTCCGCCGCTTCCGCGAGGAACTGGCCGACGGAGCCGAGCCGTTGACGGCGGTCGGCACGACGCTGCGCACGGCCGGCCGCACCGTGCTCTTCTCCGCGCTCACGGTCGCGGTCTCACTGGCCGCGATGCTGCTCTTCCCGCAGTACTTCCTGCGGTCCTTCGCGTACGCCGGTATCGCGGTCGTCCTGCTGGCCGCCGCGGCCGCGCTGATCCTGCTCCCGGCGGCTCTCGTCCTGCTGGGCCACCGGGTCGACTCCCTCGACCTGCGCCGCGTGTTCCGGCGCGGCGGGCCACCGCGGGCGGCCGTGGAGGGGAGCGGCGCCTGGGCGCGCACCGCGAACCTCGTCATGCGCCGCGCCCCCTTCTTCGCCCTGGGCACCACGGCCGTGCTCGTCCTGCTCGGACTGCCCTTCCTGGGCGTGAAGTTCGGCACCGCCGACGACCGTCAGCTGCCGGCAGGCGCCGAGTCCCACGTCGTGCAGCAGCACATCAGGGACGGCTTCCCCGGCAGCCCCGGCGGCGGCCTCGAAGTGCTCGCCGAGGGGCCGGCGACCCAGGCGCAGTACGCCGCTTACAAGGAGCGGATCGGGGACCTGCCCGAGGTGCAGCGGGTGGACGGCCCGCTGGTCAAGGGCGACTCGGCGTACTTCACCGTGCTGCCGAAGGGCGAGGCGGTCGACGACCCGGCCCAGCGCCTGGTGGACGACCTGCGCGCCACGAACGCCCCCTTCGGCACGAAGGTGACCGGCACCGCGGCCGTCCTGGTCGACTCCAAGGACGCGATAGCCGAGCAACTGCCCCTCGCGGGCGCCTTCATCGTGATCGTCACCCTGCTCCTGGTGTTCCTGCTGACCGGCAGCCTGCTGATACCGATCCAGGCGGTCGTGCTCAACGCGCTCAGCCTGACGGCCATGTTCGGCGCGGTGGTCTGGGTCTTCCAGGACGGCCATCTGTCCGGCCTGCTCGGCTTCACCAGCCCCGGCTCGATAGAGACGACCCTTCCGGTCCTGATGTTCTGCGTGGCCTTCGGACTGTCGATGGACTACGGCGTCTTCCTGCTCTCCCGCATCAAGGAGGAGTACGACAAGACCGGCGACCACGACCGGTCGGTCCGGCACGGACTGCAGCGCACGGGCGGGCTGATAACGGCGGCCGCGGTGATCCTCGCCGTGGTGATGGTCGCGATCGGCACCTCCAGGGTGACCAACACCAAGATGCTCGGCCTGGGAATCGCGCTGGCGGTCGTGATGGACGCGATGATCGTCCGCAGCCTCCTGGTCCCGGCTGTCATGCGCCTCACGGGCCGGGCGACCTGGTGGGCCCCACAACCGCTGCGGCGGTTCCATGAGCGGTTCGGGCTGAGTGAGGGCGGCGGGGGATCGGAGCCGGCAGCGGAGCAGGACCGGGACAAGGTGGCGGCGCGCGGTTAACGTTCCGCCGTCAGAGGTGATCGGCGCAAAGGCGAGGCGGGCGTATGCGGGCTGTGGTGTTCGAGCGGTACGGGGAGCCGGCCGACGTACGGGAGGTGGCGGATCCGGCGCCCGCGGAGCACGGGGCCGTGGTGCGGGTCGAGGCGACGGGGCTGTGCCGCAGCGACTGGCACGGCTGGCAGGGCCACGACCCGGACATCAAGCTGCCGCATGTGCCGGGGCATGAACTCGCCGGTGTCGTCGAGGCGGTGGGCGCCCGGGTGACCGGCTGGCACCCCGGCGACCGTGTGACCGTCCCCTTCGTGTGCGCCTGCGGCAACTGCCCGTCCTGCGCGGCGGGCGACCAGCAGGTGTGCGAGCGGCAGACACAGCCCGGCTTCACACACTGGGGTTCCTTCGCCCAGTACGTGGCGCTGGACCATGCCGAGGTGAACCTCGTCGCGGTCCCGGACGAGATGTTCTTCGCCACCGCGGCCTCCCTCGGCTGTCGGTTCGCCACGGCGTTCCGGGCAGTGGTGCAGCAGGGCCGGGTGGCGGCGGGGGAGTGGGTCGCTGTGCACGGCTGCGGGGGCGTCGGCCTGTCCGCGGTAATGATCGCGGTGGCGTCGGGGGCGCGGGTGGTGGCGGTCGACGTGTCGCCGGGGGCCCTGGACCTGGCACGCAAGTTCGGTGCCGTGGAGTGCGTGGACGCGTCCCGCACCGAGGACACGGCGGCGGCGGTCCGCGAGCTGACCGGCGGCGGCGCCCACCTCTCCCTCGACGCCCTCGGCTCGCCCACCACCTGCGCGGCCTCCGTGCACGGCCTGCGCCGCAGGGGCCGCCACGTCCAGGTGGGCCTGCTGCCTTCGGCCGACGGCACGACTCCCGTCCCCATGGCCCGCGCGATCGGCCTGGAGCTGGAACTCCTCGGCAGCCATGGCATGGCCGCGCACACCTATCCGCCGATGCTGGAACTGGTCCGGGCGGGAGTACTGCGGCCCGACCTGCTGGTCACGTCGACGATAGGGCTGGCCGCGGTGCCGGCGGCGCTGGCCGCGATGGGAACGGCACCGGGGGTGGGGGTGACCGTCATCGAGCCGTGGAGCTGAGGACGGCCCCTTGTGGTCGAGGAGCCGAAGGACGGTCGGTCAGTCCAGTCTGCGACCGCGATTGCCCGGCCGGGACGCCACCCACGCCCGGACCGTGTCCGCGTACCAGAAGGGCTTGCCGCCCTCGACGTGGTCGGGCGGGGGCAGCAGCCCGTGTTTGCGGTAGGACCGCACGGTGTCGGGCTGGACCTCGATGTGCGCCGCGATCTCCTTGTAGGACCAGAGCCTTCGGTCGGTCATGAAGTGCACCTCCCTGCGCAGGCCGCGGCGGCGGCCGGGGGCGGCCGTCACGGGGTACCGGGCACAGCGCTGGCGATCACAAAGCCTGTGCCCGGTGAACGACGGTGACTGAGGGGAGGGCAGGGCCTGTGTGCCGGGTGTGACGCAGGAGCCGCGTACCCGGGACATGTGTGACGCGAAGGGGGTGTTCGTGACAGAAGTGACGCAAAGGCATACGTGGGCTCATGGCCGGGCGCGTTGACATACGGCGGAAAGAGGCTCCGCGGCTCAGGGCGGCCGCACAGCCCGAGGCGGGGGGGGGGCCCGCGCGGGGGGGGGGGCGCGCGCCCCCCCCCCCCCCCCCCCCCCCCCCCCCCCCCCCGGCTCCCCGCACCCCCCCGGTGCGTCCCGGTCCTTCGTCCGGGACGCACAGCGTGCCTTCAGCGAGCGTCGCCGGTCTTGGAGAAAACCGCACTAATTTCGTCCAGATCGAGGACAAGAATCGAGGACAAGACTCGTCGCCTCGCCTGCCATCCGGTCGATCGCCGGCGCCCCGGTCCGGGTCGGCACCTGAACCCGTACCTGCCGGGCCGCCGTGAACTCTCTCGGCGTGCACCCCGTCATCGCCTTGAACTCGCCGCTGAGATGCGCCTGGTCGTAGAACCCGCAGACCGCGGCCGTCTCCGCCTGCCCCCGCCCCGCCGCCAGCAGCCGCCGCGCCCGCTGCAACCGCAGCACGCGCGCCGCCGCCTTCGGACCCAGCCCGATCTGCTCCCGGAAACGGTTCTCCAGGTGCCGTACGCTCCAGCCGACCTCCTCGGCGAGCCGTCGTACCGGCATCGAACCGCCCGTCCGCACCAGCTCCGACCAGGCCCGCACCACCCGTGCCGAACACGGCGTACCGGCCGCCCACCAGCGCGCGAACACGTCGTCGAGCAGCCCGAAGCGGTCCTGCCAGGTCGGCAACGCGGCCAGCGCGGCGGAGAGTTCGCCGACGCGTCCGCCCAGGGCGTGCGGGAGGTCGTCGGGGTCGACGGTGCGGTCGGCGAGTTCGGACTGCGGGGTGCCGAAGAGGGTGAACGCGGCCCAGGGCGTGAGCAGCACCTCGATGCCGGACAGCCGTCCGGCGTGCTCGCCGACGGCCGGTGTGGTCGTGGGCCCGCAGTAGACCGACACGAGGGTGACCGTGGGCCGACCGGCGCGCGAGATGCGGACGGGCTGGTCGAAGCCCAGCAGCAGCGTCACCGCGCCGATGGGCGCCTCCAGCCGACGCCGCGGCCGTTCCATCGCCAGCCGCAGCCCGCGGTAGCTCATCACGCCGGGCCGCAGCCGCGGATGGGATAAGGCGAGGGCGGACTCCCAGGAACCCGCGGGGCCCTGCCCGGACCGGACCAGCACCGCACCCACCATCAGCCCCCCACGCAGCCCGCCTCCAGAGGGCACCCATCGTGCTACGGCGAGGAAGACATGCCCAGGGGCGCGAGGGAACTGCGCGACAAGCCCCCACAAGCCGCACCCGCCCGCGCACCCGCACAACCGGCACCCCCGTAGGCGCCCCGCCCCACCCCCGGAGGGCTACGCCCCGCACGACCTCAAGAACGCCCGGGTCCGCTGCGCGATCGGCAGCGGCCGGTCCGGCTCGCACGGGTACATGTCCTGCTCGACGATCGCGAACAGGTCGACGTCCAGCTTCTGCGCGGCCTCCAGGACGGGACCCAGGGCGGGCACGCCTGCGGGCGGCTCGCACATCACACCGCGCGCGACCGCAGGCCCGAACGGCACCTCGTTCGCCCGCACGTCGGCCAGGATCTCCGGGTCGACCTGCTTGAGGTGCAGGTACCCGATCCGCTCGCCGTAGGTCTCGATGAGCTTGACGCTGTCGCCGCCGCAGTACGCGTAGTGCCCGGTGTCCAGGCACAGCGACACCAGGTCGGAGTCCGTGCCGTCCAGGAACCGGACGACGTTCTCCTCGCTGTCGATGTGGGTGTCGGCGTGCGGGTGGACGACGATCCGCAGCCCGTACTCCTCGCGCACCCGCCGCCCCAGCCGCTCGGTCAGGGAGGCCAGATTGCGCCACTGCTCGGGCGTGAGCGTGTCCGGCTCCAGCACCTCACCGGTCTTGTCGTCCCGCCAGAAGGACGGGATGACCACCAGGTGGGAGGCCCCCATCGCCTGCGCCAGGACGGCGTTGTCCGCGACATGCGCCCAGGTCTTCTCCCACACGGCCTCGCCGTGGTGCAGGCCGGTGAAGACCGTGCCGGCCGACACCTTCAGGCCACGCCTGGCGGTCTCCTCGGTGAGGACGGCCGGGTCGGTCGGCAGGTATCCGTACGGGCCGAGTTCGATCCACTCGTAGCCGGACTGCGCGACCTCGTCGAGGAAGCGCCGCCAGGGCACCTGCCGGGGATCGTCCGGGAACCAGACGCCCCAGGAGTCGGGGGCCGATCCGATCCGGATGCGGGACAGTGAGGTCTGAGGTGACAACGACGTCATGGCCGCCAGCGTGCGGATCCGGAGCGGAGGTGTCAAGCCTCGTCCGAATGTCTGGACAAAGTATTGACATGGCTCACCATGCGGGACTAGAAAGCCGTCGGGACCAGAAAGCCGTGGAGAGCCGACACGAAGGGAAGTCGATGCCGTACGACCTGATCACCATGGGGCGGATCGGAGTGGACCTCTATCCGCTGCAGACGGGCGTCCCGCTGCCGCAGGTGTCGTCCTTCGGCAAGTTCCTCGGCGGCTCGGCCACCAACGTCGCGGTCGCCGCCGCCCGCCTGGGACGGCACACGGCGGTGATCACACGTACCGGCGACGACCCCTTCGGCACCTACCTGCACGAGGAGCTGCGGGGCTTCGGCGTCGACGACCGCTGGGTCACCCCGGTGCCGGATCTGCAGACGCCGATCACCTTCTGCGAGGTCTTCCCGCCGGACGACTTCCCGCTCTACTTCTACCGCCGGCCCAAGGCGCCCGACCTGGAGATCGACGCCCACGAGCTGGACCTGGACGCCATCCGCGAGGCCCGCATCTTCTGGGTCACCGGCACCGGCCTGAGCGAGGAGCCCAGCCGTACGGCGACCCTGGCGGCCCTCGCCCACCGGGCCAGGGCCCAGGTGACCGTCTTCGACCTCGACTGGCGCCCGATGTTCTGGAGCGACCCCGACACGGCCCGCCCCTTCTACGAAGAGGCCCTCCGTCACACCACCGTCGCCGTCGGCAACCTCGACGAGGTGGAGGTGGCCACCGGAGTGCGCGAGCCGCACGCCGCAGCCCGCGCGCTCATTGACGCCGGTGTCGAACTCGCCGTGGTCAAGCAGGGCCCCAAGGGCGTCCTCGCCGTCAACAGCAAGGGCGAGTCCGCCGAGGTCCCACCGCTCCCGGTGAACGTCCTCAACGGCCTCGGCGCCGGCGACGCCTTCGGCGGCTCACTCTGCCACGGCCTGCTGGAGGGCTGGGACCTGGAGAAGATCATGCGGCACGCCAACGCGGCCGGGGCCATCGTCGCCTCCCGCCTGGAGTGCTCGTCCGCGATGCCCACACCGGACGAAGTGACAGCGGCCCTCGCGGCGGGAGCGGTCCTGTGACCGCCGTCGCCCCCGTAGGAAACGGCCCCGTGCCCTCCGTCGACGTCTCCGAACTCGTCCGCCTGCGCACCCAGCACCCCGAGGCGATCGCGGAGGCCGCCGCCCGCCGCCCCCGCCGGCCGCTGCTCAACGAGACCGGCCGTCTGATGATCGTCGCCGCCGACCACCCGGCCCGCGGCGCCCTCGGTGTCGGCGACCGCAAGTTCGCCATGGCCAACCGCGTCGACCTGCTCCAGCGCCTGTGCCTGGCCCTGTCGCGCCCCGGCGTGGACGGCGTCCTCGCCACCGCCGACATCCTCGACGACCTGCTGCTCCTCGGTGCCCTCGACGGCAAGGTCGTCATGGGCTCGATGAACCGCGGCGGCCTCCAGGGCGCCAGTTTTGAACTCGACGACCGCTTCACCGGCCACCGCCCCGAGGACATCGAGCGCTTCGGCTTCGACGCGGGCAAGCTGCTTCTGCGGATCGACTACGACGACCCGGGCTCCCTCACCACTCTGGAGTCCACGGCCCGCGCCATCGACGACATGGCCGCGCGTCGGCTCCCCGTGTTCGTCGAGCCGTTCATCAGCCGCCGCTCCCCGGAGGGCAGGCTGAGCAACGACCTCTCCGCGGAAGCCGTCACCAAGTCGATCGCCATCGCCTCCGGGCTCGGCGGCAGCTCGGCCTACACCTGGCTGAAGGTGCCCGTCACCGAGAACCCCGACGACATGGCCGAGGTCATGGCGGCCTCCACGCTGCCCGCCGTGCTGCTGGGCGGCGAGGTCGGCGACGATCAGGACGGTGCGTACGAGAAGTGGCGGGGAGCCCTGCAACTGCCCACCGTGCGCGGCCTGGTGGTCGGCCGTTCGCTGCTGTACCCGGCGGACGGCGACGTGGCCGCCGCTGTGGACACCGCCGTAGGACTGTTGTGAGGGCCGCATGACGAGCAACGACCTCTACCTCGCGAAGGGCACCACGACCGGCGCCCGGTACGCCGTCGACATCGACCCGAAGCGGGCCGGCTGGACCCACAGCAGCCTGCGGATCGTCGAACTGGAGGCGGGCGGTACGCACGCCTTCGACACCGGGGACAGCGAGTGGATCGTCCTCCCGCTGCAAGGCGGATGCACCGTACAAGCAGAGGGCAGTGAGTTCCGACTCCTGGGCCGGGAAAGCGTGTTCGCCGGAGTCAGCGACTTCGCGTACGTGCCCCGTGACGCCCGGGCACAGATCGCCTCCGGCGCGGGCGGCCGCTTTGCTTTGGCAGGAGCGAAGTGCGAGCGACGACTCCCCGCCCGCTACGGCCCCGCGCCGGAGGTCCCGCAGGAACAGCGCGGCAGCGGCAACTGCCTGCGCCACGTCCGCAACTTCGCCTCGGCGGACGCCTTCGACTGCGACAAGCTGATCGCCGTCGAGGTGATCACGCCGGGCGGCAACTGGTCCTCGTACCCGCCGCACAAGCACGACGAGCACCGGCCGGGCGAGGAGGCGGAGCTGGAGGAGATCTACTACTTCGAGATCGACGGCCCGAACGGATTCGGCTATCAGCGCGTATCCCCTTCCCGTGAGGGCGGATCCGACGTCCTCGCGGAGGTCCGCTCCGGCGACGCCGTGCTCGTCCCCGACGGATGGCACGGCCCGTCGATCGCTCAGCCCGGCCACGACATGTACTACCTGAACGTCATGGCGGGCCCGGGCGAGACCCGGGAGTGGCGGATCTGCTTCCACCCGGCCCACGTAGAAAGCACAGGGGGTTACCGATGACCTCAACGACGAGGCTCACGGTCGCGCAGGCGCTCGTCCGCTTCCTGTCCGCCCAGTACACGGAACGCGACGGCGTGCGGCAGCGGCTGATCGGCGCGACCTGGGGCATCTTCGGCCACGGGAACGTCGCCGGGCTCGGCCAGGCGCTCGTGGAGTACGCCGACGAGATGCCGTACCACCAGGGCCGCAACGAGCAGTCCATGGTGCACGCGGCGGTCGGCTACGCGAGGCAGTCGGGCCGCCTCTCCACCCACGCGGTCACGACCTCCATCGGCCCCGGCGCGACCAACCTGGTCACCGGTGCCGCCCTCGCCACGATCAACCACATCCCGGTTCTGCTGCTCCCCGGCGACACCTTCGCCACCCGGGTCGCCGACCCGGTCCTCCAGCAGCTGGAACTGCCGTACGCCGGTGACGTGTCGGTCAACGACTGCCTGCGCCCGGTGTCGAGGTACTTCGACCGCGTCACCCGGCCGGAGGCCCTGATCCCGGCCGCCCTGCAGGCCATGCGGGTGCTCACCGACCCGGTGGAGACCGGGGCCGTGACGCTGGCCCTCCCGCAGGACGTCCAGGCCGAGGCGTACGAGTGGCCCGACGAGTTCTTCGCCGAGCGCACCTGGGTCGTACGACGTCCGGGCGCCGACCCGACCGAACTCGCCGAGGCGGTCGACGCGATCAGGACGGCCGAGCGCCCCCTGCTGATCGCCGGCGGCGGCGTCCACCACAGCCGCGCCGAGGAGGCCCTCGCCGAGTTCGCCGCGGCCACCGGCATCCCGGTCGCCTCCACGCAGGCAGGCAAGGGCTCCCTGCGCTACGACCATCCCCAGGACGTCGGCGGCGTCGGCCACACCGGCACCGCGACGGCCGACGAGCTCGCCCGCCTGGCCGACCTGGTGATCGGCGTCGGCACCCGCTACACCGACTTCACCACCGCCTCCGGCACCCTCTTCGAACACCCGGGCGTCCGCTTCCTCAACCTCAACATCGCCCCGTACGACGGCCACAAGCTCGCCGGCCTGCCGCTCGTCGCGGACGCCCGCAGCGGCCTCCAGGAGCTCACCCAGTCCCTGGGCATGCACGGGCACCGGGTCCCGGACACGTACGTCCGCGAGTACACGGAGGACAAGGAGCGCTGGGAACAGCGCGTCGACGCCTGCTACGAGGCCGAGGAGCCGGACGTACGCCCGACGCAGCCCCAGGTGCTCGGCGCCCTTGACGCCCTGGTCGACGACACGGACGTGATCATCAACGCGGCCGGTTCGCTCCCCGGCGACCTGCACAAGCTGTGGCGGGCGCGCTCCCGGGACCAGTACCACCTGGAGTACGGCTACTCCTGCATGGGCTACGAGATCCCGGCCGCCATCGGCGTCAAGATGGCGGCACCCGACCGGCCCGTGTGGGCGCTGGTCGGCGACGGCACCTATCTGATGATGCCGACGGAGATCGTGACGGCCGTACAGGAGGGGATCGCCATCAAGATGCTCCTCGTGCAGAACCACGGCTACGCGTCCATCGGCGGACTGTCCGAGACGGTGGGCGGCGAGCGCTTCGGCACCGCCTACCGCTATCAGTCCGAGGACGGTACCTACACGGGGGCGCCGCTCCCCGTCGACCTCGCCGCCAACGCGGCGAGCCTGGGCATGCGCGTGCTGCGCGCGAAGACCGTACGGGATCTGCGGGCCGCGCTCGCCGAGGCCCGGGCGGCCGACACTCCCACATGTGTCTACGTCGAGACGGAAACGGCAGACACAGTGTCGGGCCCGCCGCCGGCGCAGGCCTGGTGGGATGTACCTGTGGCCGAAACCGCGACCCGACCGTCCGCGGTGAAGGCACGTGAGCTGTACGAACGGCACGTCTCCACCCGACGCCGCCATCTGTGAAGGAGTACTCGGTCATGACGAAGATCGTCAACCACTGGATCGGCGGCAAGACCGTCGAAGGCGCGTCGGGTACGTACGGGCCGGTCACCGACCCTGCCACCGGCGCGGTCACCACGAAGGTCGCGTTCGCCTCCGTCGACGAGGTGGACGCGGCAGTCGCCGCCGCCAAGGACGCCTACGCGACCTGGGGACAGTCCTCCCTTGCCAAGCGCACGGAGATCCTCTTCCGCTTCCGCGCCCTGCTCGACGCCAACCGCGACGCCATCGCCGAGCTGATCACCGCCGAGCACGGCAAGGTGCACAGCGACGCGCTCGGCGAGGTCGCGCGCGGCCTGGAGATCGTGGACCTGGCCTGTGGCATCAACGTGCAGCTGAAGGGCGAGCTGTCGACGCAGGTCGCCAGCCGCGTGGACGTCTCGTCCATCCGCCAGCCGCTGGGCGTGGTCGCCGGCATCACGCCGTTCAACTTCCCGGCGATGGTGCCGATGTGGATGTTCCCGATGGCCATCGCGTGCGGCAACACGTTCGTGCTGAAGCCGTCCGAGAAGGACCCGTCGGCGTCCCTGAAGATCGCCGAACTGCTGGCCGAGGCCGGTCTGCCGGACGGCGTCTTCAACGTCGTCCACGGCGACAAGGTGGCCGTCGACCGCCTCCTGGAGCACCCGGACGTCAAGGCGATCTCCTTCGTGGGCTCGACCCCGATCGCCCGCTACATCCACACCACCGCCTCCGCCAACCACAAGCGCGTCCAGGCCCTGGGCGGCGCCAAGAACCACATGCTGGTCCTCCCGGACGCCGACCTCGACGCGGCGGCGGACGCGGCGGTCTCGGCGGCCTACGGTTCGGCGGGCGAGCGCTGCATGGCCATCTCGGCCGTGGTCGCGGTCGGCGCGATCGGCGACGAGCTGGTCGACAAGATCCGCGAGCGCGCCGAGAAGATCAAGATCGGTCCGGGCAACGACCCGAGCTCCGAGATGGGCCCGCTGATCACCGCCGTCCACCGCGACAAGGTGGCCTCCTACGTGGAGGGCGCGGCGGCCGAGGGCGCCGAGGTGGTCCTCGACGGCACCGGCTACACGGTCGACGGCTTCGAGGACGGCCACTGGATCGGCATCTCGCTCCTCGACAAGGTGCCCACCTCGGCGAAGGCCTACCAGGACGAGATCTTCGGCCCGGTCCTGTGCGTCCTGCGCGTCGACACGTACGACGAGGGCGTGGCCCTGATCAACGAGTCCCCCTTCGGCAACGGCACCGCGATCTTCACCCGGGACGGCGGCGCGGCCCGCCGCTTCCAGATGGAGATCGAGGCCGGCATGGTCGGCGTGAACGTCCCGATCCCGGTCCCCGTCGGCTACCACTCCTTCGGTGGCTGGAAGGACTCGCTCTTCGGCGACCACCACATCTACGGCAACGACGGCACGCACTTCTACACCCGCGGCAAGGTCGTCACCACCCGCTGGCCCGACCCGGCCGACGCCCCGGCAGGCGTCGACCTGGGCTTCCCGCGCAACCACTGACACCGACCGTTCAGGGGCCGTCCGTACACGGGCGGCCCCGTTCTGTGGCCGCTGCGCGGCCATCGAGGGGCGCGGGGAACTGGGCGACCAGCCACAACGCACCCGCAGCCGGCCGACAACAGAACCCGCCGAGCTCTCAGCCGCCGTACCACGCCCGCGGTACACGAAACCGCTCTCGTACCCCCATGGGATGGGGCGTGGTTCACCCCCCAGTCGATAACTCCCCGCCCACTTCACCCCGTACCGTTGACGCATGGATCTTCGACTGCCCCGGCTGCGAGACCTGCTCCGGCGGCCGCGACGGCTCGGTGCCGCCGCGGCCGCCGTCGTGGTGCTCGCCGGCGCCGGGACATGGACGGCCACCGCCGACGACGACGCGCCGCCGGTACGCCGCGCCGACCGGGTCATGGACATGGGGAACGGGGTGCGCATCGACACCTCGTTCTTCACCTCCACAGGAAACGGCCGCCGTCCCGCCGTCCTCCTGGCCCACGGCTTCGGCGGCAGCAAGAACGACGTCCGGCAGCAGGCTCAGAACCTCGCCCAGGACGGGTACGCGGTCCTGACGTGGTCGGCCCGCAGCTTCGGCAGGTCGACCGGCAAGATCGGGCTGAACGACCCGAAGGGCGAGGTCGCCGACGTCCGCAAGCTCATCGACTGGCTGGCGAAGCAGCCGCAGGTCCAGCTGGACAAGACCGGCGACCCGCGCGTGGGCATGGCAGGCGCCTCCTACGGCGGCGCGATCGCGCTGGAGACCGCCGGATACGACACCCGCGTGGACGCCATCGCCCCGGCGATCACCTACTGGAATCTCGCCGACGCCCTCTTCCCGAACGGCGTGTTCAAGAAGCTCTGGGCGGGCATCTTCGTCAACTCCGGCGGCGGCTGCGGCAAGTTCGAGACGCAGATCTGCCAGATGTACGAACGCGTCGCCGAGTCCGGCACCCCGGACGCGCAGGCCGTGAAGCTCCTTCAGGAGCGGTCGCCGTCGGCCGTCGGCGACCGCATCAAGGTGCCCACGCTGCTCATGCAGGGCCAGACCGACTCCCTCTTCCCGCTCGGCCAGGCCGACGCGGCCGCCAAGGCGATCCGTGCGGGCGGCGCCCCGGTCGACGTCGACTGGATCGCGGGCGGCCACGACGGCGGGGACATGGAGGGGACCCGCGTCCAGGCCCGCGTGGAGTCCTGGTTCGACCAGTACCTGAAGGACGACAAGGGCGCCGACACCGGCCCCGGCTTCCGTGTCAGCCGCACCTGGGGCGTCGACTCCACCGACGGTCAGGCGCTGCTGCGGGGCGCGAGCGACGACACCTACCCCGGCCTGCAGAGCGGACGGAAGTCCTTCGCCCTGACCGGCCGCGAGCAGAGGTTCGCCAACCCGGCGGGCGCCAACCCGCCCGCCGTCTCGGCCCTTCCCGGTCTCGGCGGTGGCGGCCTCGCCCAGCTCTCCTCGCTCGGCGTCGGCGTCTCGCTGGACTTCCCGGGCCAGTTCGCCCGCTTCGAGTCGGCGCCGGTCACCGACGACGTGCGGATCACCGGATCGCCGACGGTCACCGTCCACGTGAAGTCGACCGGCGACGACGCCGTCCTCTTCGCGAAGGTGTACGACGTCGGCCCGGGCGGCAGGCAGCAGGTGCTGCCCTCCCAGCTGGTCACGCCCCTCAGGGTCGAGGGCGCCAAGGCCGGCAAGGACGTGACGATCACGCTGCCCGCGATCGACCACAACGTCGAGCAGGGTCACCGGCTGCGCCTGGTCCTCGCCTCCACCGACCTCGGGTACGCCTCCCCGGCCACCCCGGCGACGTACACCGTCTCCCTCAAGAGCGACCTGAACGTGCCGACCGCACCCGGTGTGAAGACCGCGGCCGCCCCGCTGCCCGCGTGGGTGTGGTGGCTGCCGCTCGCCGGCGCGGTGGTCGCCCTGGCCCTGCTGCTGACCGGCCGCCGCCGTACCTCGGTGTCGCCCCCCGACCCGGAGCTCGCCGAGGTCCCCCTGCAGATAACGGACTTGAGCAAGCGCTACGCCAAGTCGGCGGACCGGTACGCGGTCAAGGAGCTGTCCTTCCGCGTGGAGAAGGGCCAGGTCCTCGGCCTGCTGGGCCCGAACGGCGCGGGCAAGACGACCACCCTGCGCATGCTGATGGGCCTGATCAAGCCGGACGACGGGGAGATCCGGGTCTTCGGCCGCGCGATCCGCCCGGGCGCGCCGGTGCTGTCCCGGGTCGGCGCCTTCGTGGAGGGCGCGGGCTTCCTGCCGCACCTGTCCGGCCGGGAGAACCTGGAGCTGTACTGGGCGGCGACCGGCCGCCCGGCCGAGGACGCCCACCTGGACGAGGCCCTGGAGATCGCGGGCCTCGGCGACGCGCTGGCCCGCGCGGTGCGCACGTACTCGCAGGGCATGCGCCAGCGCCTCGCCATCGCCCAGGCGATGCTCGGCATGCCAGACCTGCTGATACTGGACGAGCCGACGAATGGCCTGGACCCGCCGCAGATCCGCGAGATGCGCGAGGTGATGATCCGGTACGCGGCCGCCGGGCGCACGGTGATCGTCTCCAGCCACCTGCTCGCGGAGGTCGAGCAGTCCTGCACGCACCTCGTGGTGATGGACCGGGGCCGCCTCGTGCAGGCCGGTCCGGTCCAGGAGATCATCGGCTCCGGCGACACCCTGCTCGTCGGCACCGGAACCCCCGTGGAGGAGCCGGTCGTCGAGAAGATCGCCGCGCTGCCGGGCGTGGTCTCGGCCGTGCGCACCGACGACGGACTCCTCATCCGCCTCGACGCCGACGGCAGCGCCCAGCGCCTGGTCGTCGAACTCGTCCGGCTCGAAGTGCCCGTCGCGTCGGTGGGCCCGCACCGCCGACTGGAAGACGCCTTCCTCACCCTGATCGGAGGCTCCGCATGAGCACGCTCGTAGAGCGCACAGAGGTCGCCTCTGGTTACCGCGCGGGCCGCACGCTTCCCCTTCGGGTGGAACTGGCCCGCCAGCTGAAGCGGCGCCGCACCTTGGTCATGGGCGGGATCCTCGCCGCCCTGCCGTTCGTCCTGCTCATCGCCTTCGCCATCGGAGGCGAGCCGGACGGGGGCGGCGACCGGATCACACTGATGGACACGGCGACGGCGTCCGGCGCCAACTTCGCCGCCGTGAACCTGTTCGTGTCCGCGGGCTTCCTGCTGGTCATCCCGGTCGCCCTGTTCTGCGGGGACACGGTCGCCTCGGAGGCCGGCTGGTCCTCCCTGCGCTATCTCCTCGCCGCTCCGGTGCCGCGCGCCCGGCTGCTGTGGTCGAAGCTCGTCGTCGGGCTCGGGCTCAGCCTGGCTGCGATGATCCTGCTGCCGGTGATGGCCCTGGCCGTCGGCACCGCCGCCTACGGCTGGGGCCCGCTGGAGATCCCCACCGGCGGCTCGCTCGCCCCGGGCACGGCCGCCCAGCGGCTGGTGGTGGTGGTGGCGTTCATCTTCGTGTCCCAACTGGTCACCGCCGGGCTCGCGTTCTGGCTGTCGACCAAGACGGACGCCCCGCTCGGCGCGGTCGGCGGCGCGGTCGGCCTGACCATCGTCGGCAACGTCCTGGACGCCGTGACGGCCCTCGGCGACTGGCGCGACTTCCTGCCCGCGCACTGGCAGTTCGCCTGGGCCGACGCCATCCAGCCGAACGCCGAGTGGTCCGGCATGATCCAGGGCACGGCCGTCTCCATAACGTACGCCGTGGTGCTGTTCGCGCTGGCCTTCAGGGGTTTCGCCCGCAAGGACGTGGTGTCGTAGGTCAACGGAGGATCACCTACCGGTCTCGACGGCCGCCTTCCGTGCCCTCTTCGAGATCCATCCGCAACGCTCCGTAGCGCACGTTCCGTCCCCCCGCGCCGTCACAGTCACAGACATCGGCGTCAACAGACCAAGGGGGCACGGAACATGGAGCGCTATCGAATACGACGGCTGCGCGCCGCCCTGCTCGCGGTCACCGCGGCAGGAGGCCTGCTGCTCACCGGGTGCGGCGCGAGCGACAGCGGCGACAGCAGCAGCGGCAGGGACCGCGCGGAGGGGGCGACCGGCTTCCCGGCCCCGGACTACAGCCGGGAGAACGGGGAACAGGACGACGCGTCCCGCGAGGCCGCCCCCTCACCCGACCACCTCTCCACCTTCGCCCTGGACGTCGACACCGCCTCCTACGGCTACGCCCGCCGCACCCTCGCCGACGGACAGCGGCCCGACCCGTCGACGATCCGCCCCGAGGAGTTCGTCAACAGCTTCCGCCAGGACTACGAACGCCCCGACGGCAACGGCTTCACCGTGACCGTCGACGGTGCCCGCACCGACGAGGAGGACTGGTCCCTGGTCCGCGTGGGCCTGGCCACACGCGGCGCCGCTCAGCGGACCGGCGAACGCCCGCCCGCCGCCCTCACCTTCGTCATCGACATCTCCGGCTCCATGGCCGAACCGGGCCGACTCGACCTTGCCCAGGAGTCCCTCGGCGTGATGACGGACCGGCTGCGCGACGACGACTCGGTCGCGATCGTCACTTTCAGCGACCAGGCCGAGACGGTCCTGCCGATGACCCGCCTCGACGGCAACCGCGGCGAGATCCACGAGGCGATCGACGACCTGGAGCCGACCTTCTCCACCAACCTCGGCGCGGGCGTCGAGACCGGCTACGCCACCGCCGTCGAGGGCCTGCGCGAGGGTGCCACCAACCGGGTCGTCCTCGTCTCCGACGCCCTCGCCAACGACGGCGACACCGACCCCGACGCCATCCTCGACCGCATCGACGGCGCCCGCCGCGAGCACGGCATCACCCTCTTCGGCGTCGGCGTCGGCAGCGACTACGGCGACGCCCTGATGGAACGCCTCGCCGACAAGGGCGACGGCCACACGACCTACGTCTTTGACGCCGACGAGGCCCGTACGGTCTTCTGCGAGCAGCTCCCGAAGAACATCGACCTCACGGCCCGCGACGCCAAGGCCCAGGTCGCCTTCGACCCGGAGACGGTCGCCGAGTTCCGCCTGGTCGGCTACGACAACCGCCGGGTCGCCGACGACGACTTCCGCGACGACCGCGTCGACGGCGGCGAGGTCGGCCCCGGCCACACGGTCACCGCCCTCTACGCCGTCCGCACCGAGCCCGGCGCCGACGGCCACCTCGCCACCGCCACCGTCCGCTGGCAGGACCCCGAGACCCGCACCCCGCACGAGGAGTCCGGCCGGCTGGAGTCCGACTCCCTGGACGACTCCGTCTGGAGCGCGAGCGCACGCTTCCAAGTCACCGCGGTGGCCGCCTACTTCGCCGACGCCCTGCGCCGGGGTGACGACCGCTGGGACCCGCTGCCGGGTGCCCTTGCGATGAGCGAACTCGCCGGGCGCGCCGACGACCTGGCGGACACCACCGAGGACAAGGCGGTCCGGGACCTCGCCGAGACCATCCGCCAGGCGCGGCACTTCCCCCGGTAGCCCGTCGCAAGGGCGGACTAACCGACGCACACGGACGGCAGCGCCCGCCCGAGCCCCTCCAGATGCAGGAGGTCCAGCTCATGGCCGTACGCGGACCGCGCGGCGGCGACGGACAACCTCGGCACGCACGAGGCCGAGGCCCGCAGCCCCGCCGTCTCCTGCAAGGCGGCCAGCAGCCGCGTGGTGATGCGGTCCAGGGCCGGCCGGACCTCCTTCACCAGGTCCGGCCGCTCGGTGGGCCGCAGCTCGGGATGCGCGTCCCAACGGGCGTACAGCCCGCGCTGCACCACCTTGTTCGCCTCGATCTGGTCCCGGAAGACGGCCGTCACCGCATCCGGATCCAGCCCGAGCCCGACCGCCCGAGCGGCCACGTCGTCCAGGACCTGCTGCTCGCGCACCGGATCGTCGATCGGCTTGTCGGTGCCGTACTTGGCGGCGGCCACCTTGTCGGCGAGCAGCAGCCGCTCGGCGAACAGGTCGGTGAGCGGCATGAGTCCGGGGACGACGGCTGCCGCACGTACGGGAGCCGGGGCGGGCGCGGCGGCGGCCGGGCCGACGCCTGTGAGGGTTACGGCCGCCGTGGCGCACACGGCGACGAGGGCGGAGCGAAGGCGTTGGGGGCGCACAGGCTTTCCTTACGTGGGGGGTCGGTCAGAGAGCAACGTATCGACGCTGCTCCCGGCCACCGACGCCGGGCCCTGCCCGCACCAACTCACCTGCCGCACCATATCTGTTGGGCCACCGCGCGCCGCCACCCAGTCACCGAAACCGCCGAGAACGCGAACACGGTGACGACCGGCGCGGCGCGCCACCGGATCTCCGGTGACCCGCCGCGCCCGAGTCGTGGCTCAGTTGTTGTTGGTGCCGTTCGCGGACAGGACCGGGATGTCGTCCAGGCTGTGCGAGAGCGGTTCGTCGCCCTTGACCATGGTGGAGCCCTCGGCGCACTGCTGGTTCTGCGGGGCCGACAGGACCGGGATGTCCTGGAGCGCGACCGGTACGACGCCCACGATGGAACCGGCGTCGACCTTCGCGGGCATACCCACGCACGGCTTGTTCAGTGAGCCCTGGACGAGCGACAACTGCGGGCTCATGTCGCCGGCCGTGGTCGAGTTGCCGAACGCCTGGTCGGTGTCGCTGCCACTGACGGTCAGGGTGTCACCGTCGTCGGCGGTCGCCAGGGCCTGGGGGGCGGCCATGACCGAGACGCCGACAACGGAAGCGGCAACAGCCGCGGTTGTCCACAGCTTCTTCATGGTGTTTCCCTTCGAAAAGCGGACTCGGACGGGGAGTTACGTGATGAGCAACGGCTCAATGTCGCCCGGAGTTGCTTGAATTGACCCGATTGGCTGAGCTGTCGAGGGACGCGATCTGGTCGTGAATTGCAGACCAGTGGGCCGCCGGCAATTCGGCGGCCCACTGGCGAGGTTTTGTGAGAGGATCTCATCGGCTTGGGAAAGACCCGAATGAGCGCCCGACTCAGTTGTTGTTGGTGCCGTTCGCGGACAGGACCGGGATGTCGTCCAGGAAGTGCGAGAGCGGCTCGTCGCCCTTGACCATGGTGGAGCCCTCGGCGCACTGCTGGTTCTGCGGGGCCGACAGGACCGGGATGTCCTGGAGCGAGACCGGCACGACGCCCACGATGGAACCGGCGTTCGCCTTGGCCGGAAGGCCGATGCAGGGCTTGTTGAGAGATCCCTGGATGAGCGCCATCTGAGGGCTCATGCCGCCGTATGTGGCCGAGTTGCCGTACTGCTGGACGGCGCCAACGCCGCTGGTGGACGTCGTGTCACCGTCGTTGCCGGTTGCCAGCGCAGACGGTGCTGCAGCAGCCGAGACGCCGACGACGGAAACGGCGACTGTGGCGGCAGCCATAAGCTTCTTGATCACTTGCTGGTCCCTTCTGGAGAAACTCCGCCCACCGGAGCGACCTGGTTCAACTGCCGCTGCCATGCATGGTTGCTCTCCTTCACTCCGATGGCCCCACCTGGGTGAAGTCCCGAAGCCAATCCCGGCGCAGCGGGTGGACCCGAGGTGTACTTGCCGTCGGTGAAGACGGCACTGTGTCGGGCTGTCGGGCAACGGTTGTCTCACCCTCGGTGGCCGCTCGGGCCGCCCCGTTCCTTCCCCGCGTGGGCTGCCCGAGCCTTTCCGTGAACCGTCTCCCGGCGGCCCGTTTCCCGCACCGTTGAACCCATCGTTTTACTCAAGCGCGGCTCCGGTTCCTGTTCCGGGCAAGGCATTCGAGTGAATTACTGCGATGGTGCCGTTCCGCAGTTGCTTCTGCCGTCTATCACTCGTTTACAGCCTGCAGGTCATGGCGCGAGTCGTTCACGCTGTGCTCGCTCGGTTTCGGCCGACACAGGGTCATGACCGCAGTTATGGGAAGGGAAAGTTCATGAAGAAGAGCGCTGCTGTCGTCGCGGGCGCGGTCATGGCCATGGGGCTGGCCGCCCCCGCTTTCGCCGACACGGATGCCGCCGGTTCCGCCGCGAGCTCCCCGGGCGTCCTCTCCGGCAACCTGGTCCAGTTGCCTGTGCATGTCCCCGCCAATGCGTGCGGCAACACGGTCGACCTCCTCGGGCTGCTGAACCCGGCGTTCGGCACCGGCTGCGCCGTCGGCTGACGCCGCCGCGTCAGCCGGCCTGGCTGCCATGGCCGGCCTTGGGAAGCCCGTGCGGCGCCAAGGCCGGCTTTACACTTCTCCAAGCAGGAAGACAACGAAAAAGTGCGACAGACCCTGAGCAGGGGAACGATCGTGGCCGCCGCCGCGACGAGCATCCTGTCCCTGTACACCACCGCCGCCTTCGCCGACTCGGACGCGGACGCGGCAACCGACAGCTCGCCCGGTGTCCTCTCGGGCAACAGCGTCCAGGTGCCGTTGAGCAGCCCGGTGAACGTGTGCGGGAACTCCGTCGACGTGGTCGGCCTCCTCAACCCTGCGTTCGGCACCTCGTGCGCCAACGTCGACTCGGGCACCGTCCCGTCGCAGGCTGCTGCCTACGCGGACTCCTCGGACTCGCCCGGTGTCCTCTCGGGCAACAACGTCCAGGTGCCGGTGAGCAGTCCGCTGAACGTGTGCGGGAACTCAGCCAACGCGGTCGGTGCCCTCAACTCGACGTTCAGCAGCTCCTGCGGCGACGGCGACGCGGCTTCCAGCATCTCGGACGACCCCCTGGAGCAGGGCGGGCCGGAGGCCCCCGCGGACTCGTCCGGCGACGAGGAAGGCACGCCGGTCACCCCGGTCACCCCGGTCACCCCGGTCACCCCGGTCACCCCGGCTACCCCGGTCACCCCGGTCACCCCGGTCACCCCGGTCACCCCGGCTACCCCGGTCACCCCGGCTACCCCGGCTACCCCGGTCACCCCGGTCACCCCGGCTACCCCGGCTACCCCGGCTACCCCGGTCACGCAGGTGCCCGCGCCGCGCACCCAGCCTGCGGTGGAGTCGCCGAGCGCGCCGCGGTCCGAGTCCCTGCCCATGGGCCCGGCCGACGCACCGCTGACGTCCTCCGACACCCCGCTCTCCGAGCGTGCGCCCGCCCTGGCCGAAACCGGCAGCGAGAACGTCCT
Source organism: Streptomyces sp. NPDC006602 (assembly GCF_042870385.1). Taxonomy (NCBI): domain Bacteria; kingdom Bacillati; phylum Actinomycetota; class Actinomycetes; order Kitasatosporales; family Streptomycetaceae; genus Streptomyces; species Streptomyces sp. NPDC006602. Next base: position 336,820 of record NZ_JBIAHG010000006.1, read on the forward strand.
CGCCGCATCGGCCGCCGGTGCTGCACTGCTCCTCGGCGGAGCCATCCTGTACGGACGGGGCCGAGCCCGCATGTCCTAGGCAGCCGGCCGTGTCCGGCACTCCGCACCCGCCCCAGGGCCCCCGGCATCGGGACCGTTCAGGGGCGGCGTGCAGCCGGTTCCGTGACGTCCGCGTAGGCGCGCCTGCCGGGTGCGAGAATCACCCCATTGGCGGCAAAACTCTCGTATGCACCATGCGTTGACACAATGTCGGGCATCCGGCTCGAGTGTTGTGTCAACCTCAAGGAGTATCTCCATGTTGCGTTTCGCGAAGGGCTTGGCTCTGACCTCCGTTGCCGCCGCGGCCGTGGCGGGCACCGCCGGTGTCGCCGCTGCCGACGCCGGTGCCCAGGCCGCCGCCGCCAGTTCCCCGGGCGTCCTGTCGGGCAACGTCGTTCAGGTTCCGCTCCACGTTCCGGCCATCGCTTGTGGTAACACGGTCGACGCCATCGCGCTCCTGAACCCGGCGTTCGGCAACAGCTGCGACAACAGCTGACTGCGGCGGCGCCTTCCGTCGGCCGCCCTTCCTCAGGGGAGGGCGGCCGCTCGCGCAGGTCGAGTCGCTGGGTGCCCTCGGCCGCGGCCTGGTGGGCAGCCCCAGAGGACTTCCCCTCAAGGACTGATGTACCGCCGAAAGGGCCGATTACGTCCCCGGCGGAATGGGCCCCTTCCTGTTCGTCGCTCGTAATCCCTCGTTCGTGTGGAGAGCCGTCGGCAAATCGGCTGTACGGGTGAGACAGCGGCCGGGTGCGTGTCGGCGCGTGGATAGGGTTCCGCGGTGACCTCAACCTCAAGCGAAACGCGCGCTTTCCGTGCCGCTGATCTGGGCACGCTCGTCGTGATGGCCTGGAGCGGTGCAGCCCCCGACGGCGACATGCCCTACCTCCTCGTCTACTCCCTGGGGGACGGCGCAAGCGGCCCGGAGGCTTCATCAGCCGCCGTCGAGCGGCTGCTGCTCAGCACCGGACTGTCCCTCGGCGAGGAACTCGTGGACGCCGCCGGCCGGCCCAGCCTGCCCATCAGCCTGCTCGTCGAGGCCGGTAGGGCCGTCGTCACCATGCCCCACCTCAACGCCCAGTGTCTGCCGCCGCCGGAGTGGCTCGACGCCGTCGGACGACGTGGACACGCCTACCTCGTCTTCACCACGCTGCCCTGGCCCGAGGCCGAGCCCGGCAAGCCCGTCGACCCCGAGACGCTGGCCGCCTTCGCGGGCGCCGAGGAGACACTCAGGGCCGCGGCGCACGTCCTGCTCCCGGCCCGCCGCCTGCGCGGCTGATGGCCAGGACCGCAGGCGCCGGCCGGGCGTTCGCCCTGTTGCTGGTGGTCACGGGCACCGCCGGACTGCTCGCTTCCTGGGTCATCACGATCGACAAGTTCAAGCTGCTCGAGGACCCGGACTTCACGCCGGGCTGCAGCCTGAACCCGGTGGTCTCCTGCGGCAACGTCATGCAGAGCGACCAGGCCTCGGCCTTCGGGTTTCCCAATCCAATGCTGGGCCTGGTCTCCTACGGCATCGTGGTCTGCGCAGGTATGAGCCTGCTGGCGGGGGCGCGACTCCCCCGCTGGTACTGGCTGACCTTCGAGGCCGGCACACTGTTCGGGATCGGATTCGTGTCCTGGCTGCAGTTCGAGTCGCTGTACCGGATCAACGCCCTGTGCCTGTGGTGCTGTCTGGCGTGGATCGCCACGATCTTCGTCTTCTGGTACCTGACCTCATTCAACGTGCGGAATGAATTCTTGCCCGCGCCCGGTTGGTTGAGGACGTTCTTCGACGACTTCACCCACGGGCTGCCGCTGCTGCACGTCGGCGTTGTCGGGATGCTCATCCTGACGCGGTGGTGGGACTTCTGGACAGGGTGACAATCCAGTAGGCCAGGGGGCGCGGTTGCGCATGTCCATCCCCTGCGACGCGTTGGCGCTCACTCGATCCAGCGAATTCACTCCCGGTGTACGGCCTCGCCGCCTGCCCGCTCCACTGGGGATGAACGCCTCATCCGTGGATGAACGTCCCCCGTCGGTGAGTTGTCGGCCCCACGCCCATGTCCGCGCCACCTGGAGGTTCGTGAGGGCCCCGGTGGACGAAGGCGCTGGCCTGGCCGGCCGCCGGGGCGGAGCATCAGAGGGCCCGCCGGCACGACTGGCGGCGCGGCAGACGGCCGTCCATCTCCTGGCTGGGCGCTTCGGTAGGTTGGATCGCCGCCCCCGGTCGGTTTGCCCCGTCAGCGGTTCGAGGCGTGAGTTGCGACGGGCGGTGGCTGCGAGTGGTGCATGTGGATGCGGCCTTTACCCGCGGCTTTGGCCGCGTACATGGCCAGATCCGCCTGATGCAGGAGTTCCTCCGGAGTGACTTGTGGGGCGGCCACCGCCATTCCGATCGAGGCCGAGACCACCGTATCCGTGCTGCCGATCCGGTACGGCTTCGTCAGAGCTGACAGGATCCTCGCGGCGACTTCCCTGGCGCTCGAAGGGGACGTCCCCGCCTCCCATTCCAGGAGGGCCGCGAACTCGTCGCCTCCGAGGCGGGCGATGGTGTCTCCCGCCCGTACGGACGCCTGGAGCCGACGAGCTGCATGAGCCAGGAGGGCATCGCCTGTCGCATGTCCGGCCGAGTCGTTGACCGCCTTGAAGCCGTCCAGGTCCACGAAGAGCACCACGGGGGGAGCCGCGCCTGTGGTCCGCTTCCGCAGGGCGTGGGCGACTCTGTCCGAGAACAGGGCGCGGTTGGGAAGGCCGGTCAACGCGTCGTGGAAGGCCAGGTGCTCCAGCTGCGCCTGCTGCGCGACCCGCTCGCTCACGTCGCGACTGATGAAGATCATGCCCTCAGGATGGTGGCTGATCGTCGATTCGACATGGCGCCAACGCCCGTCGGCGCTTCGCAGGCGGCAGGACACGCGATGGCCCGGACCGCAAGCACCGGACGCGGCGTCCTGCTGCAGCCTCTGGACGGCTTGCATCAGCGGCGCCACGTCCTCCGGGTGGCAGAACAGGGGCAGATGAGCACCCACCACTTCCTCGGGCCGGTAGCCGAAGACCGGGTGGACCGCCGGGCTGACGTAGAGCACCACCCCGTCCCGACTGATGGTGGTGATCACGTCAAGCGTGCCGTCGACCAACGTGCGGTAGTGGGCTTCACCGGCTACGGCCTCCTGCGCGATCCGCAGATGGTCGGCGTGGGTGACGCCCTGCCGGGCCCCGAGCGCGAGAAGCACCGAGCCCGCCAAGGCGGTCATCACGATGTCGACGGGGCCGCCGGTGACGGCGTGAGCCGAGATGGCCAACGCGCAGACGACCAAGGGCACAAACGCCGCCACGACCCCGCTGACGGGCATCGACCGCTGGTCGAATCCCATGCCGCCGACGCCCCCGGGCAGCCACGGTGCGACGGAGGCGAGGGACAGTCCGGTCATCCAGCAGGCTGCCGCGAGGGGAATCCCGCACCAGTTGCCCGGCACGGGCAGGAGGATGCGCAGTATGTCCCCTGCGGACAGGAGGATGAGGGCCAGGATGGCCACCGTGTTCGCAGTGCGCTCGGTGTGCTCCATGCAGAAGCGCAAGGCGACCAGGAGCCCCAGCACCAGAATGCCCGTCACGACGCGTGCGAGAGCGAGCAGTGAGGTCGACACGTCATCGCCCTGGTCGGCACGGTGCAACAGCAGCACCCACCCCGATGTGAGCAGGGAGCCTGCGATCAGCCAGCTGTCCAGCAGCCGTCGTAGCCAGGTCATGGTCGTGCCGTTGTCCGCGGCAGCCATCACCAGCGCGACGAGGGCGCCCCCCAGGCATGCGGCGATCCCGGCGCCCGCCAACGGACGGACCATGGACTGGACGAGTCCTTCGGAATGCGCCCCAGGTGAGTCGATCCGACTTGCCAGCAGGTGGTGAAGGCCGCCTGCCGCGACCGAGACGGCGAACAGCACGAGTCGAAGTCGGACCTTCCGCGGGGCGGTCCGGGCGCGTGCCAGGAGAGACAGAGCGGCCACGCCATGCGCAGCCGGCACCCCCATGCCCGCCGGCCCGAACACGGCTGCCGTCACATTTGCCCCGGCGGCGACGGCCAGTGCTGCGCCCCCGCACAGGATCGTGCCCACCCCCGCGATGTGCAGGCGGCCGACGCGAGCGGTGCGAAGAGAACCGGCTCGACCGGCCCTCCCGTGGATCATGCGAACCCCCGACGGTGATCGAGCACAGAGAGGCAGTCGAAAATTCGCTCGAGACTGCTCCAGTGAAAATAAGAGGCTAGGAGGATCTTCTCGCAAGCTACATGACCGGCTTTAACGGGCTTCACTTGATGTAATGAAAATTCTGCCTATTTGAGGACGCCGACACCTGCGAACCGGTAAAGGAGTGCGCACCGCCAACCCGGCGGGAGGTGTGCCCCATCAGGCATGCGGTGCGCTGTGGAGGTGACCCATCAGTGAAGGTTGTCGGGTCCGTCCTCAGAAGCGGTGCAGGGCAGTTGGGCGACTCGCGCGCAGGGGCGGAAGGCCGTGTGCGGTCCCGTGAGGTCGCCCTCCGCGCAGGGGCAGCCGGCGTCGTCCGCCAAGCACCGCCGACATGGCGTGAAGTGCAGCTGGTGACCGATCCGGACGGCCGGCTGCTGTGGATCTCACGCGTACTGCCTGGCCGTGCGCTGGTGTCGCACGACTGAAGTCGTGGCGGATCTTCCGCAGGTCCCGGTGCGGCCCGAACCGAATGTCGTCCATCGCCGCAGCCGTCCTCACCCTGGGAGCGCCAACGCTGAAAAGCCGCATTGAGCGAAGTGGTGTAGGCGTGCGGAGTTCGCGACTCCGCAGATTACAGCCGGGGTAAGCCCGACACCGGGCCGCCGGACTCGTGCCGGCCACCCGGACTCCAGTGGTCCTGATCGCGAATGCCGGAATGCGCCGTTCGGACGGCACCAGATCGAGTGGCACCGGCGGCCATGCCGTTCTTCCGGCGGGTAATAGCGCCTACCTGTCCTACGCTCATCACGCCGTAGAGTCGAATCACTACGGAAGGTAATCAGGAATGCTCGGCGGCTGGCGGCATCTGTGTCGGCGGACATTCTCCAACGCCGGTGGCCGCCCCAGCCGTTCGTCAATGCAGTTCTTCCCCGAATTCCACGCCGCGACGGCGCCTAAGTCAGCGCTCCCGAATAGGACGTGTGGCTCCGGCTCAGACTTGGTGTGGTACCGAAAGGTGGCTCCGCACGTAATGGCACGTGTCTTGGCGATCTATGGCACCCGGCCCGAGGCCGTGAAAGTCGCTCCCGTAGTGAAGTCGTTGCGCGACAGCGGACGCCATGAACCGGTCGTGGCGGTGACCGGTCAGCATCCACACCTGGTTGAGCAGATCCATCGGACGTTGCAGGTCGGGGCGGACCTGGACCTGCGTGCCTTCGAGCCGGGACAGCCGCTCGCGTCGATGACCGCACGGGTGGTCGAACGCGCCTCCGCCGCGATTGCGGAGGTGCAGCCGGAACTCGTTTTGGTTCAGGGGGACACCACCAGCGCGTTCGCGGCAGGCATGGCCGCCTTCTACGCCGACGTTCCGCTGGTGCATCTGGAGGCGGGGCTGCGTACGGGCTGCCGGCGCGCTCCATTTCCGGAGGAAATGAACCGCTCGCTGCTCGGCTGGCTCACCGACCTCCACCTCGCTCCCACTGTCGCGGCGAAGCAGAACCTGGTCGGCGAGGGGGTTGGCGCCAGCCGTGTCGTGGTGACCGGCAACACGGTGATTGACGCACTCCAGGAGGTGCTGCGGATCTCTCCGCCGCTCCAGGACCGCTGGCTGGCGGAAATCCTCGCCGACGCGATCGACAGTGTTCGCCGACCCGGGATCGTTACGGTCACCACCCATCGCCGGGAGTCTTGGGGGGCGCCGATGGAGGAGATTTTCGCGGCGGTCAGTGAATTGGCGCGTAGATACTCCGGCCACCGGTTCGTCATCCCGCTGCATCCGAATCCGTTGGTGCGCGGAGCCGCCCGAACCCACCTCGCAAGGCGGCCCAACATTCACGCCGTCGAGCCGCTGTGTTACCCGGACTTCTGCCAGCTGATGGCAGCGAGCACGATCGTCATGACCGACTCGGGCGGCGTCCAGGAGGAGGCGCCGTCGCTCGGCGTGCCGGTCGTGGTGCTCAGAGACACCACCGAGCGGCGGGAGGCGGTCAGCGCGGGAACGGCCGTCCTGGCCGGTACCAGGGCGGGCGCCATTATCCGGTGCGTCAGCGAGCTCATCGAGGACGAGGAGCGGTATGGCCTGATGGCGCAGAGTGTCAACCCATACGGCGACGGCCAGGCGGCGCTGCGGTGCGTCGCCGCGATCGATGCGCTGACGGGCGGCGGCGAGCGGTTGCCGGACTTCGTCCCCGAGCCGGTGAGCCGGGTGGGGGCTGGTCTGTGATGTGTCGGCGGCTGCGGGCCATGACGCCAGAAACGGAGTGAGCATGAGGATCGCGATGGTGACCGCCGCCTATCTCGACGTCGGGGTCGGCGGCATCGAGTCGCATGTCTACGAGGTATCCCGCCAGTTGCAGCTGCTCGGCCATGACCCGGTGGTGTTCCGGACCAGCTCCGGTGCGGGCCGGCTGCAACCGCCGGCGGATGTGCCGCTGGTCGTTCTGCGGCCGGGGGAGTTGCCGCCACAGTACGGGCGGTCGCCTGTCACCGAGGTCGCGCGCCGGATCCTCGACGGCTTCCAGGCGGCAGGGCAGGCCAGGCGGGTCGTCGACACCGCCCCCGACGTGGTGCACTTCCACGACCTGTGCGAGGCCCTGCCGATGGCCCTGTGGCTGCGCCGCCGGCTGCCGGCCCCGCAGGTTTGGACGAACCATCTCGGTGAGTTCCTCGCCCTCGCCCGGTACCCCGGCGGGCGCACGGTGACCCGGCTGCTGACGGCGCCGTACCAGCTCGGCATCGGCCCGTCGAGCGAGCTGGCCCGCCAGGACGCCTGCCGGCCCCCGATGCGGTTCATCTCCAACGGTTACGATCCGGCGCGCTTCCACCCGGTCAGCCTGGCGCGCCGGGCGTCGCTGCGCGCCGGGTTCGGCCTGGACCCGGACCAGTTCGTCGTGCTCGTGCCAAGACGGTGGGCGCCCACCAAGGGCGTCCTGCACTTCGCCCAGGCAGTCCGCCGCTGGGTGCCGTCCGGCCGGCCGGCCACCGTGTTGTTCGCCGGGAGTGGCAGCGACCGGTACACGGCGTACCAAGAGGCGGTGCGGCGGGAGTTGGCCGGGGCGGCGGTCGAGGTCCGCACGCTCGGAGCCGTCGCCACCGCGGACATGCCGGCGCTGTACCAGGTCACGGACCTCACCGTGATCCCGTCCCTCAAGGAGGCCACCAGCCTGAGCGCGATCGAGTCGCTGGGCTGCGGAGTGCCCGTCCTCGGCACCCGGGTCGGCGGTCTGCTCGACCTGCGCGACGCCTGCGGCGACTGCCTGACGCTGGCGCGGCCGGGGGACCCGGACGCGCTGCTCGGCGGACTGTCGACGTTCTTCCGGCCGGAATACCGCTGGGACGGCGAGCGGGCCGCGCAGATCGCGACCGGGATCGAGAAGCGGTTCTCGTGGGCGTCGGTTGCCGAGTCCGTGGAACGCGTCTACCTGGAGGCCACGGCGTGAGAATCCTCTACTTGCAGCACGTCGACTGGAACTGGATCCCGCAAAGGCCGCATTTCCTGGCCGCCGAGCTCAGTCGGCTCGGCCACGACCTCCACGTCTTCCATCTCCGGGCGTGGCGACGGTCCGGCCTGGTCGACCAGGACCCGGGGATCGAGCTGCCGGTCGCCCCCACCGCGGTCGGCTGCCTGCCCCGCTGGTCGCGGCCGGTGGTGCGGCAAGGTGACGCCGCACTCTTGCGCCGACCCGCCCGTACCGCTCGGGCGCTGCGGCCGGAGGTCGTCTGGGTCACACATCCCCGGCTGGAGCCGCTGGTCCGGGAACTCACCGACATGCCGGTGGTGTACGACTGCATGGACCTGGCCCCGGACATGGCCGGCGCGGACCAGCGCTACGTCAGGAGCCTGGAAACGCGGCTGGCCGCTCGGGCGAGCACGACGATCGCCTCGTCCCCGCGCATCGCGGACGAACTGAGCAGGCGATATGCCGCAGCAGCAGGCCCGCTTCTCGTTCGGAACGCGTGCCGGGCTGATTTCGCCTGGCCGGCGCTGGCGGCCTCCGACGCCAGGCCGGATTCCGGGGACGGTCCGGTCCGAGCGCTCTTCTTCGGCACGGTCGGACCCTGGCTGGACATGGCGCTGCTCGAGGCCCTCGCCACCGCGCCGGGCGTCCACCTGAAGATCATCGGCCCGGTCCGGACCGAGTTGCCGCCGAAGGTGCGACCGTGCGTGTCGGGTGCGATGCCGCAACTCAAGTTGCTGGAGCTCGCCAGGACCTGGCCGGACGTGCTGCTTCTTCCGTTCCGGACCGACGATTTCGCCGAGTCGGTCGATCCGGTGAAGCTCTACGAGTATGTCGGGCTGGAACGCCCGATCCTCGCGCCTCCACTGAGCGTGCTCCAGCCGGCGGGGCCCTTTCTCACCTACTACCGATCCGTCCCGCAGGCGTTGGCGGCGGTGCGGGCCGTGCGGGCCCACGACATGCCCGGCGACCGGTCGGCCCGGCGGGCGTTCGTCGCCGACAACACCTGGTCCGCCCGTGCGCGCGAGGTCGACGCGCTGCTGGCGAAGGGACTCGACCGATGACCTCATACAGCGTCGGAATCGTCTCCTACGGGTCCTTCGACCTGGCGCACGGGGCCCTCCGGTCGGCACTGCGGCAGGTATCCCCGCCGACCACGATCGTGGTCGTCGAGAACTCGCAGCGGCCGGAACACTGGCAGTGCTGGACATCTCTGGTCCCGGCGGGCTCTGAACACCGGTCCAGCCGCCAGACCGGAGCCCAGGCGCACCCGGTGCGCGAGGTGCTGTCGTGGCGGTCGGGCGGCACGACGTGTGTCGTGGTCCGGAGCGCCGAGAACGGCGGCTACTGTCGCGGTAACAATCTCGCCCTCGCGTATTGCGACGAGCCGTACCACCTGGTCCTGAACCCGGACTGCGTGCTCCTGCCCGGTGCGGTGACGGACATGTTGCGGGTTCACGCAGCCGATACCGGGGTCGTGTCCGGTGTGCTGGTGAAGACTCCGGTAGCGGGGCCGGGTGACGGGACACCGTCGGAGCGGAAGGTCGACTGTGCCGGCGGATGGGTCTCCCTCCTTACCGGCCGGACCAGGAGGTTGACCGACCCGCCGACGCCTGACGCGGTGCCCGCGGGCGCCCGGGTCGCGGGCGGGGGCGTCTTCACGTACTCGGGCGCGTGCGCCCTGTTCGAGCGGGCCTCGCTGGACCGGATCGGCGGATTCCCCGGCGACCTGTTTCTCTACTACGACGAGCTGCTGGTGACCCTGCGGCTGCGGGAAACCGGTCGGCAGCTCCGGCTGATCCCCCAAATCGTCGGTGTCCATCAGCGGCACTCCACGACGCGGGGCAGCGGGAACGGACGCACCCCGCTGGAGGCCTACCATGCTGCCCGGTCGGCGGCTGTGGCCGCACGCACGATCGGCCTCGGCACGTCCGTGTGCTGGACGGTGGCCCGGCTCGGCTGGAGCCTGCGACTGCTGGCCGCGTCGCGGCCAGCGGCCGGCGCGAGCCTGCGTGGAATGGTCGCCGGACTGCGCGTGGTCCGGCCATGACCGGGTTCGTGTCGGCGGCGGTCGTGCTGGCCTGTCTCGGAGCGCTGGTCGGTATCCAGCGGCGGATCAGCCCGGCATTCCTCCTGGTGCTGACCATGGCCCCGATCCTGGTCGGCTTCGAGGTGGTCGGCGCGCGACTCGGTTCCGCTCCGCACAGCTGGGCGGTGTACGCCACGGTCCCGGCGTTCACCTGCGGCGTGCTCGCCGTGGGCCGGCGCGGCGGTGAGGCCGGGGTGGTGCCGCGATCCGGGCGTGCGGGGGTGCGCCCGGCGGGGCTCCGGGGGTCGCAGCAGATCGGGCTGGCCGTGTCGGCGCTTCTCGTCTGTGGCCTGGCCGTGACCCACTTCAGCATTGTGGGCATTCCCGTGCTGAGCGAGAACCCGGAGATGGAGCGGTTCAACCTCGGCGCGTCCGGCCTGTTCGGTCTGCCGAGCCGCGGTGTGCTGTTCTGTCTGCCGATCCTGGCCATGCTGTGCGGGGTGAAGTACGACCGCCTGCCGAGGTGGGTCACCGGCGTGGTCTGGTCGGTGTTCGTGCTGTCCCGGCTGGCACTCGGTTTCAAGGGCGGCCTGGTCGAAGTGCTGGTCGTTCTCGTCACCGTCGTGCTGCTCCGGGGCCGCGTGCGGCCGGCGGCTGTCATCACCGGCCTGCCGCTGCTGGCGCTGGCGCTGTACTACGGCACCTGGATCGGAAACCAATACCAGACCGTGGCCCGCTCCGGCGGCGCGTCCCTCGACTACCTGCTCGACAGGCTCACCCTCGTCGCGGCAAGACCCGCGTGGTACTCGCTGATGCTGGGCCGGACGGTCACCCAGGGCGACCCCGTGTTCGGCTACGACCTGCGCTACTTCGCCGCACGCTACCTGGGGCTGGGTGGCGGCCCTGTGTTCGCCTACGACGAGATCGTCTCCTCCTACGTCACCGGGACCCCGTTGAGCGGCGGCTTCTTCCTGGTGCCGGTCACCACTGGCGGCGCGGCGTACCTGATCAACAGCGTCGGGGCGGTGCTCGCCGTGGTGGTCGCGGGGACCCTCGGCTACGCCTGGCAGCGCTGTTGCGACCGGATTGCGGCCAGCCGGGAGGTGCTCGCCATGCTGGCGTGCATCACCTTTGTCCTGGCGGCGCGGACATTCCTGATCAACGGCGGCGGCGTGTACGTGGTGGTGAACTACGGGTTCGCGCTGACGCTGCTGGCCATTCCCTACCTCGTCGTCGTCACCGTGGTGCGGATACAGGAGGAGAACGACGCGCGCCGCCGGGGCCGGTCGCCGGTCGCCGGTCGCCGGCTCCGACACGCACCGCCCCGCAGCCAGGACCGGGGTCGAGGCGTGAGCTGTGCCCGGCTGGTCGGCACCGGTACGCCGCGCAGGTCCGCCCGCGGCCCGGACCAGCGCGAGTCATGAGAGCGAGCCTGCCCCGACTCGTGCTCTACTGCACCGGTGCGGTGAGCCTCGGACTCAACACACTGTTCCTTTGGCCGGTGCTGGCCCGCCACGCCTCTCCGGACCTCCTCGGCCAGCTGGCCACCCACCTCACCCTGGTCGGCCTGCTCAGTCCGGCCGCCGCGGCCGGACTGCACATCTACGTGCTGCGGCACGCGGCCCATCCCGACCCGCAGGTCCGCCATCAGGCGGTGCGGGTCGCGGTGGCGTCGATACGGAGCGTGATCGGGCCGGCGGTCGGCCTCGCGCTGGTGTTGTTGCCGTTCTGGCCAGCGGCAGGCAGCGCGATCCTGGCTGTGCTCTGCACCGGGGCCGGCCTCGTTGTGGTCGCGCTCATGCGCGGTCTGGACCGGCCCTGGAGCTTCGCCGTGTTGACGCTGGGCGGCCAGACCGTGGCGCCGGCAGCGGCAGCGATGGCGCTCGTGCGGACCGGCTCGGTCAACACCGCGATGCTCGTGTTTGCGGCCGTGGTGGTCCTTCCCGCGGTCGTGGCCAGCCGCGACGCCGCAAGCCCGGCCACCCGCCCCGACCGGGTGGCGACCGGCCGCGTGGCGACCCGCCAGGACGACCGGTCCGTGCTGGCCGAGGCGCTGCGCTTCTCGGTGCCACTGATGCCACACCTGGTCCTGATCCTCGCGCTGGTGCAGGGGATCCGCGTTCTCGTGGCGGTGACGCAGGGTTATTCGGCGGCCGGATACTTCCAGTTCGCGGCCATGCTGGGTGGGTTTCCGATCACGGCCGTGCTCGTCCTGCGCGGTCACTGGTCGACCTGCGCGCTTCGGTGCCAGGACGATGAGGCGTTCTACCGGGAGACGCTGAGGTACGGTCAGCGGCTTGCCTGGATGTCCGTGGCACTTGCCGTCATCGCCGGCGTCTCGGCGCTGCAGCTTCTGCCCATGCTGCTGCCGTCGTCGTACCCCGTGCGGCCGATCGCGCTGGCCATCGCCGCACTGCTACCGGCGGTCACCCTCCAGTGCGTCGGAGATCTGCAGGCCGAGATGGCCCTGCGGAGCGGTAAGGGCGGCTCGGTGTCCATCGCGACCGGCATTGGCGCGTGTGTCGGAGCGGCGGTCGTACCGCTGGCTGACGGGTCGCTGGGGCTGGCCGCCGGGGGACTGGCCGTCTCCGCTGGTCTGTCTGCCCGAGCCCTGGTCAGCGTCCTCTACCTGAGGCGGGACGGCATCCGCATCGTGCTCTCCACGCAGCTGCGGGCTTCGGTCGCCGCGTGCTTGCTGGTCGGTGTAGGGGTCGCGATCATGGTTTGAGGCCGACCCGGGTCGGCGCCTTGACCCCGGCCACGGGCGAGCGCTTGCCCCGAGCCTGGACGTCCTGGCGCGGGCGTTGAGCTGGGCTGTGGCCACTTCGGTGGCGAGGGCGATGCGGTCGCGATCGCCGAAGGAGCGTCCCGGCCGGGGCGGTCTTGCGGAAGATGCGCCACCAGCCCTCTTGCAGCAAACGAACTGGCCGCGGCCTTCCATCGCCTCGCCGCACTGCCCAGCCCGGCCGGCTGACCGGCAAATCCCTGCCCGCCACGACCCGAAGGACCCTCAGGCGCACGCGGACTTCCGCGGTGACCGCACGGCCCGCGCGCCCTGGGGCGGCTTCGGCCCCGCAACAAACATCTCGGCGGTCCGCCAACCGCTGCTGCTCCCGCCCACCCGCTCCACCGCGGTCGGACCGCCCTCGTCGGGATACCTCGTCCCACCGGCATACACCCACCGCCGACGCCGTCACCGCGAAGTGAAAACCTCAATGGCGTGTCGGATCGCCGACCGCGAGGGTTCTCTGCGCTCCGTCAGGCCGTAGGGTGGCGACCACTCTGCCCAGCGACTTGGTAAAGAGAGCTCGCCAAAGCGGGCCACACCACACCTCCACCACTCGATGCAAGGCCCATGCCGCGAAGAGCACGGCAATGAGCACACCGAAGTAGGTCACGATTCTGTTCTCGTTGGTCGCGAAGCGGGAGAGCGCCATGTAACCGATATGGGCATGCAGGAGATAGATCGGGTAGCTCAGGTTGCCTGCGAGGCGTGAACCTCGGAGATGCAGCGAGGCCCCTTTCCCTGAGTTCAGAAAGAGAAAGAACGCAAAGAAGGACAGGATCACCATCACGATGACCTGCCTCGAGTATTGGATGCCGTCATTGGCGGGCAGAATCGGTAGTTTCGCGAGGGCCGTTTCGATACAGAGGATAGCGCTGACCGCCACTGCCATGGAGGCGGACATCGAGGCGCGCCGTTTCAGGACTGCGAATGCCGCGCCAGCAGCGAAGAAGGTGAACTGACCTCCGAAGAACAGCAGTTTCGGAAGGTCTGCCAGCAGAACAACCAGCATCATGGCAGGCCACAGGAGGAAGGCCCGCTCAAGATGGTTTCGCCATCCCGACAGCAGGAAGAGAAAGACGAGCAGATAGAAGGCGAGTTCGAACTCCAGGCTCCAGTACACACCGTCGACGTATTTCTCACCAGCCACACGGGGCACCATAGTGAGATTAGCGAGTACTTGAGCTGGGTGGACCGATGTGCCTGCACTCCGCACGCCCCAGAACACCGCGACCAGGGAGGTAAGGAGAACGGCTGCCCAGAAGGCCGGGAAAAGCCGGATCGCTCGGGAAACTGCGAATTCTGCCGCACTCCTGCCCTGCGCAGAAAAAAAGATCACATACCCACTGATCATGAAGAAGAAAGGAACGCCCAGATATCCGTACATGGCCCATTCGGAAATACCCGGGATGTGGTCGATTGACGTGACCTTGCCGTTCTCGATCCCATTGTATAGATAGTGGAAACACAGTACGCACAGTGCGGCGGAAAGTCTCGCGTAGTCGAGTAGTTCCAGTCGTTTCACTCAGCGATAATACAAAGTCAGCCGAGGTTGTCCCGGTAGGCCGTCACGTGGCTACTCCGAATGAGCTGTTTCCGGCAATGATCGGTGGCGCTGAGGGATCGCGTCATGCGGAAGCTGGCGGGCGCGCTCTCGTAACCCGGTGTCGGCGACGGTGAAGGGGCAGGAGAAAGTCCAGCCCGCGGACTTTCGTGAGGTCCGTCAGCTTGCTGACGGAGCCCCTTCGGTTGTGCCGGCTCAGGAACTACCGCCTCTTTCCGCGAACCAAGAAGCAGTCACAGACCGGAGTTGATCAGCGACGTCCCGAACACGGATGGCCTCGGGTCTCGGCCAGGACGAGGCGTCGAGAACATCGGCCCTGGACACGCGTTGAAGAAGCGTCGCCCGAACGTCGCGACCGACCGACCCACCATAATCATCGAATCGGAAATCGCGCGGGCTATTTGCATCCCGAGCCAGAGGCATCGCCGGCGTCTTCATCACATCCGCGATCACCAGTCCGTGCAAGCTGCTGGTCAGCACCCACTCAGCACGCCCGATGGCCGCGAGCACGTCATCAAGCGGATCCGAGGTGTACACGACGCGGGCGTTCAATCTTTGCGCGTGAGATTTCAATTTACCGCTTGTCCGCGCATTTCTTTTAGCGCTGTAGTGTGCCACCACCACGCCACCGCTCTTCCTGTCGCCTGGCGCAAGGCGCCCTTCGAGTAGTAGAGCCGGATCACCCAGAGTCGTAGTCTGAGGTAGTTTTAGCAACTTTCGTGTTTCAGGTCCGCGAACGGCTAGCAGGTTGAGGCGGTGCACTCCGCGTCGAACTCGATCCAGTAAGTCCGAGGAATCGAGTTGAGGTAGACCTGCCCCGATCACGGTGGTTCCTTCACCTGCCTCCAGGGCTGCCCTCTGGAGAACTGAACCCAATGTGAACACCTCCGCTGCAGGGGCATCCGAGTGCCTCACCGCGGTCGTTTCACCAAGCTCCATACGGAGGATTGAGGGGGCGAGTTCATCACCGAAGTTACGGAGCGCCCAAGGTGGCAGTAGACGCCCATCATTCCGACGCGTCCAGAGGTGACGGAGGTCAAGGGCCTTCTGGCGGCGGGTTCCCGTCATCGGTCTCCACCAGAAGAGCCGGATCGGGGGCATGGTCGTGATCATGGCCAATGAGCCTTCCTGTCATAAATACCACCGCCCTCAACGACCAACGAAATAATGTTCAGAAGTGAAGTTGAGGGTGATGTCGGCCTGCAGTGTCCCGGGAGCCGATTTATCGATCCAAGGAAGTATGCCGGGCTGAACAGCCGCGGTTTCGTGCCTGCATCAAGTGAACCCTGGTGATTCCGCGAGTTCGGCCTTATGCGGGTTGTTCTGGCCGGCCATGGGTTCAGCTGCCGTGATCGGGAAGATCGGCACTACTCAGTATGCTCCGTCCGAAGCCATGACGGCCCTGAAGGTGCGCCAGAGAATGATGAGGTCACCCGTTAGTGACCAGTTCTCGACGTAATAGACGTCCAGTCGGATTGCTTCCGTGAAGTCCAGGTTCGATCGGCCGGACACCTGCCAGAGGCCGGTCATGCCAGGGCGGACGGTGAGCCGGCGGGTGGCCACGTGGTCGTAGCGCTCCACCTCGAAGTGTCGCTGCGGGCGGGGGCCGACCAGGCTCATGTCGCCCTTGAGCACGTTGAAGAGCTGCGGCAGTTCGTCGAGGGAGTAGCGACGCATCACCCGACCGACCGCGGTGACTCGTGGATCATCGACCACCTTGGGGAGTTCAGCGATGCTCTTGCCCTCTGTTGCGACCAGCGCAGCCAGTTCGGCGTCCGCGCCGACCCGCATGGAGCGGAATTTGATCATCCGGAAAGGTCTGCCGTCGCGCCCGATGCGGTCCTGTACATAGAAGGCCGGGCCTTCACTGGTGAGCTTCACCAGTGCCGCACACGCCATCAGGGCCGGGCTCAGGGCGAGGATGAGCAGCGAGGCGCCGACTCGATCGAACAGTGTCTTCGCCAGGCGCGACGCGCCGGCGTATTGGGGTTCGTCGAGATGAAGGATCGGCAGGCCGGAGATCTCGTGAAGGTGAAGGCGCGAGCCGTCTACGTTGACGACGTTCGGCGAGAGCATCAGCTCGATGCCAGTGCCCTCGAGCCCCCAGGCGAGCTCGCGAAGGCCGTCTGGGCCGAGGTGTTCAGTGTCGGTCACCATCACCGCGTTTGCACCGGTCAGCCAAAGCATCTCCTGCAATGTGTGGTTACGGTCGAGGACCGCGATCCCTCTTTCCGTGACAGGCTCTTCAATGCCTGCATCGTCGGGCACCCATACACCGGTGACGCGGTAACCCGACTGCGGAATCCCAGCCAGCGAAGCGGCGATCCTGCATGCTGACTCGCGGTCGCCGATGACCAGGACGTTTGACAGCGCCCGGCCTGCGGCTCGGTGGCGGTGCAGCTGCATCCGGGCGACCTTCCGCCAGACCAGCAGGCTCATCAGGCCCAATGGGAAGGCGGCCGCCAGGTAGAGGCGGGAGGTGTCGATCTTCAGCGCCACGGCCAAGACGGCCATCAACGCGAATGCTGCCCAAGTGGCTCGGATGACGCGGAGGTACTCCTCGGTCCCGTGACCGATGACGCGGGGGCTCCGGGTCCGGAAGGCGTTGAGTGTCAGCCACCACACGATCGCCATGGCGACACCCAGGACGTCATATGACGGGGAGAAGGGAGCGTCGGCGCGTGCCTCTGACGCCAGGCCGAACCGTGCTGCTCTGACGATTCCCAGCACCACTAGGAGTACCGCGAGGTCACCGAGGCCAAGGATCCTCGTGTACGGCCTGCGCCAACCAGGCGGGGCGGTGGCCGTGACGGCGTACCGTCGAGCCCAGATCGGATCCAGGGTCTGATCGAGCATGGGTGCCCCCGTTCTTTCGCTTACCTGAGGGAAATTATGCCAATCTTCCCCTAGATGTCATGATTTGACGATTGTTTACTTACATGTGGTGTTTTAACGATCTCATCGATGTGACCGTGACTACAACCCGGCACGCCCGGCCCCTTCGTCGCAGACAGGTGAAGTGACCTGACGCTTCACCTGGCTTGGGTGACGGGGAGGAGGCATCTTGGAGCCTCGCGACTACCTGTGGATCGCCCGACCGGGTACGCCTCGACCGCGGAGCTCTTCGTCAGCGAGCCGGGCTCGGGCAGTGGGCAGGCCTGCCGAGGCAGCCTCTTCTCCCCGCAGTGCGTCACGTCGTTCGCAGGGCTTGCCGCGAAGCGGGATATGACCGGACGCGTCATCGACCAGCTCCACCCGAGCTTCACGCCCGCCACTCTCCAGGAGAAGGTGTCCCTCGGTGGTGCCAGTCACCGCGATCCTCATCAGCACGGTGACTGGCACCGACCCGACCGCGCTCCACCAGCAGCTTCCCGCCCGCGTCCGCACCGCTTGGCTACCGCACCAGGCTGGCGTCCGGCGAGAAGAGCGGAGCAAGCGGATGGTCACCGTCGCGGCCGTCTACGACGCCGATCCGACCGTGCCCCGCCCCAACGTTGTCGTCCTGCCCGGCGCTGACCGCATGGCCCTGCCCGCGGTACGCGAGCGGCCGACCGCCGACCGTCCGCCGCGCCCGTCGATGCCTCCGGTGCCGCACACCGCGCGGTCGAGACGGGGCACGCCCGCACCGGGCACCTGGTGCGGGCCGCCGCCAAGCGGCTGGAAAGGACTCTCGCGGAGATCCACGCGCGCCCGGACCGCCGAACTTGGCGGTCAGAAGATAGGGGTGCGGGAGTGCACGCACGTGTGTCCTTTCGGCCGCCTCGTCCTGGGGGACAGGTGGCATACGGCAGTGTCACCGCCAAAGCTCAGGTTGATGTCGTCCTTCTGTCTGTTGCTCATTTATGTTCCGAATTCCGTCGCCTCTGGGAGCGTGACGCCCGGTCAGGGTGTGTTTCACCCGTTGTGCCGCAAAAGAGGTATGGAATGCTTGCATCCGCCGGAGAGACGGCACACGACTGGTCGCCCCTGGGGCGGCGGCCGGCACAGGGAAGCCGGGCAGCCAAGTGCGTCATCGTCCTGCGTGACCGCGGTCGGGCATTGGTTGTGCCGTTTCTCCCTCGACGAACTGCCGCAGCTGGTGAATGAGAGGTCCGCGAGGACTCGACGTTCACCGGGGAAGCCCGCCGGCGCCTTCAGGTCCGACCCGGACATCTGGACCTGGAATACGTTGACGCGTGGTCCGTCCGGCTGGACTTGGCGATCCTCTTCCGCACCCTGCCCGCCGTGCTGCGCGGCAATGGCGCCTATTGGGGCCAGCGTGGAGGCATGCTGCGTTTTAGGAGACTCGACTTCCGCTCTGCCAGCCGCCGCCTGCTTCGTGATCGCCGCGTCCTGTTGTCGGTGTGCACTGTCGCCGGCCTGCTGTTGGCAGGTGCGGGCTGGATCGCCGTCACCGGTGTGCTCGCGCGCAGCGAGCTGCTCGCCGCCCAACGGAGTCTGGATACTCTGCGGGGGCAGGCTGCCGCTGATCCGACAGGGGGTTCCACCCAGCGCCTGCGGACTGTTGATGCCGCCGTGCACCGTGCCGCGGGGCATGCGGCCCGGGCACACCGCCTCACCACCGGGCCGGCCTGGTACCTTGCGGCCCACTTGCCTCTTCTCGGAGGACCGCTGCGGACGGCGAGTGGTATCGCCGAAGCATCCGACCGGCTGACCCACGAGGTGCTTCCTCCGCTGGCGCGCACCGCCGCCCACCTGGGGGCCGCCGCAGGAGCCGACAGCGGACACCTCGATCTCGCCGCGCTGCGCCGTGTGGCTCCCCTTCTGGAGCGTGCCGCGCGCAGCGCCTCGGATGTGCGGACGGAAGTCGACGCGCTGCCGCACGGTACGTGGCTGCCGACCGCGGACATCGCCCGGGCCCGGCTCGCGGAGCAACTTGGCCCGATCAGCACCGTCACGGACGAAGCCGCCATGGCGGCCCGGGTGATTCCGCCCATGCTCGGAGCGGACGGGCCGAGGCGTTATCTGGTGGTGTTCGAGAACACCGCCGAGGCCCGGGGCACTGGCGGGCTTCCCGGGGCGTTCGCGGTGGTCACGGCTCAGGGGGGCCGACTGCGCTTCGAGGACTTCGGCAACGACACCGAACTGTCCGACATCCGTGCCGCGGTCGACCTGCCGGACGAGTACGCCAGGCTCTATGGGCGCAACGCTCCGACCCGGATGTGGGTCAACACGAATATGAGCCCGCACTTCCCGTACGCCGCCCGCATCTGGGCCGCCGCCTGGCGCGCGCACACCGGCGAGCGACTGGACGGGGCGTTCTCGCTCGATCCCGGTGCGTTGTCCGGTCTGCTCGCGGCGTCCGGATCGGCCTCGCTGGCCGACGGGACCGCAGTCACCGCTGCCAACGTTGTGGACCTCACTCAGCGCACCAGCTATGCGGCGTACAAGAACATCCCGGAGCGCAAGGCGTTCTTCCTCGATGTCGCGCGTGCCGTCGCTGATCGGCTGATGGGAACTGTGGACGATCCGGCGCGCCGCCCGGCGCTGTTGACGGCCCTGCGACAGCAGCTGAAGGAGGGGCGCGTCAAGGTGTGGAGCGCCCACCCCGGCGAACAACGTGAAGTTCAGGAGCGTACTTTCGGCGGTGCCCTGCCGGATGGGCCCGCGCCGCTCGCCGGGCTGGTGGTGACCAATGCGGCGGGCAACAAACTGGACTATTACCTGGAACGCCACCTGGTGTGGGAACCGGGCCGCTGCACGGCGAAAAACCGTGAGGTCACCGTGACCGTACGCCTGGCCAACCGGGCACCGGCCTCGGGGCTGCCCTCATATGTCACCCAGCGGACGGACAAGCCGCCCTACCCGACCCGGCCGGGCGACAACCGGCTGCTGGTGTCGTACTTCGCCAGCGGGCAGGCCGGGCTGATCAAGGCGACCTTGGACGGTCAGCCCACGCAGCTCAATCATGCTGCCGAGCGTGGACATCCGGTCTACACCCTGGATCTGGAGCTGCCTGTGGGTTCCACCCGCACCCTGGTGCTGCACCTGCTGGAGCCGCGCAGCGACCTTGCCCCGATCGTGCTGCGTCAGCCGCTGGTCCGTCCGCTGCAGGCCACTGTGCGGCCGTACGGTCCATGTGACGGCTGATCACCGGCGGCGTGACGGCCCCTCAGGTCGAGTCGTCGTCATGTGTTTGAGCCGCTGGCCCGTCAGCGAATCAGTGCGCCCCCGGCTTCGCCGGGACGAACAGGACCCGGAACATCTTGGGCCAGAACTTGCCGGTGATCAGGAACTGCTGGGTGCCGGGGACGGCCGCGATGCCGTTCAGGACGGATCCACGCACCTTTTCGTCCTCGCGCAGCAGGCCCGTGGCGTCGATGCTCGCCGTCACCGCACCGGTCGCGGAGTCGATGCGCATGATCCGATCGGTGGGTAGGACGTTGGCGTACACGGCGTCGTCGACGCACTCGAGTTCGTTCAACTGCGGTACCGGCCGGGCGCCCTGGCGGACGGTGATCCCGCCCGTCTCAGCAAGTGTCCTCGGGTTCCGGAACGTCAGCCGGGACGATCCGTCGCTCGTCACCAGCCGGTTCCTGGACCTCTGGAGGCACGCGCCCCAGCCCTCGTCGGGGTACGGGACTCGGCGGACCTCCGACAGGGTCCTCGTGTCGCGTTCGATGGCGATCCCGTTCCGCCAGGTCAGCTGCCAGAGCGTACGGCCGAGCACGGTGAGCCCCTCGCCGAACAACGGCGAGGGCATCGCCACGCTGACCGTGGGGCGACTGCCGGGCGGACCTGCCCGGACCGACGACCGCCCGGACAGACCGGTGCCCTCGTACAGGGTGCCGTCGGCCATCTCCAGCCCCTGGGTGAACGCCTGAGGGTCGTGTGTAAGGATCTCCAGCACTTTGACCCGTAGCCGCTCGACACCGTCGGCGGAGGTCGACACACGCCCTACGGCCGTCGGCACAGCGGAAGTGCGGTGGTCCGACGCGCTTTCCGTCGAGGACGAGGTGAGCAGCGCCCCTGCGAGAACCGCTGCAACCGCTGCCACCGCGAGGCGTACGCGCTCAGCCACGGCAGGCCTTGCCCGGCTTCACGGTGGCCCTGAGCGGCGTCAACGAGGCCTGCCCCCGAATGGTGGGTGTGCCGACCGCGTGCGGCTGCCGCAGGTGCGGTACCAGCGCGCGGCCGCCCGGGGTGGCCCCGGTCAGGTCGGCGCCGGCGCCGGCGTAGGAGGGCACCAGCAGGCGGTGATCGCCCGGACGCGTGCGATGCGGAAGACAGTCGAGGAGCCGCTGCTCGGCCGCCGGGCGCTCCACACCTTGAGGTCCCACTGGGCGTCGTACACGGCGGCGAGCAGGCCAGGCAGCAGGTGCAGGGTGTCGGAGGCGTCCGTCAGGAATCCGGCAAGGGCTCGTGCCGCCTCCACGAAGCAAGCCTTGCGCTCGGCGTCGTCCATGGCCGGGGCGACGCGGCCGAGACGAGAACTGCTCGTGGGCCCGGTCGGCCGCCAGGGGCCAGGTGGAACGCGGCAACCGGCGGGTGTCGTCCCGCACCTCTGCCGCGATGGGTGCATGCGCTCGGGCGGCGTGTGCGGCTGCGGCGCGCAAAGCCCGCTCCACAGCGCTCTCACGCGGCGCACCGGAGGCCGCGCCGCGTGCCGGCGTTGGTGTCACCGACTGCCGTAGCGGGGCCCGGTGTTTCTGGGCGGCGAGCAGTTCGGAGCGGGCGAGTCGTCCGGTGCCCCCGATCCAGGCGGTGCCGGCCAGGGCGAGCGCGGCGGCCGCCGGTAACGCGTTCCTGAGAGTACGACGGCGGGCGGGGGCAGGGCGTGGTGGGATGGCGCTGCGCTCCTGACGCTCCGTCATGAACTGACTACGGCGCACGGCCAGGATCAGCGCCTTGTCGGCGCGGCCCATCAGCGGTTCGGCGACGGGAACGGCAGCCGATGCTGCCGGTGCCGGAGCACCCCGCCGTGTCGGCGAAGTCGTCGTGTCCTTCACTCCCTCGGTCGAGTTCAGGCCGGGCGACGTGATGGCGGCCTTTGAACAAGATTTGAATACACCCACAAAAGGGATGTATGGCTGCAGATTGGCGTGACATTACCTGGAGATCACCGGATGGCGTAGTGCTCGCTCTTTCAAGGTGTCCGTGCACCCTGGCGGCGGACCAGGTGTGAGGTGAGTGTCTGCCTCCGGGCTGATTGTTGAGCCGACATAGGGGTGCTTCCTCGCTTGAGGTGGTCGGGCCCCCTATCTTCAGCGGGGAATATTGGGAGGAAAACGTCCGCTTCGGACGATTTGCTCGGTTCTATGAGGGGTGCAGCTTGGATCTCCACGGATTCCTGAAGGCTCTTGCCAGACGCTGGCTGACCGTCGTGGTCTGCCTGGTTCTCTCGGTCGGGGCGGCGGTTGCCGTCACAACATGGAGCACCCCCGAATACGAGGCCGGGACGCAGCTCTTCGTCGCGACCCGCACCAGTGAGGACACCACCCAGCTGAACCAGGGGCAGACCTTCTCGCAGGCACGCGTGCAGTCCTACGCCGCCATCGTGCCGACCCGACAGGTGACCGGGCCCGTGGTGCGAGAGCTGAAGCTGCGCACCACACCGGAGGAGCTGGCATCCCGGATCACCGCCGAGGCCCCGCTCAACACAGTGCTCATCAATATCACCGTCCGGGACACCGACCCCAAGCGTGCCGCGAGCGTAGCCAACGCCGTCGCGGCGTGTTTCAGCGCCGTCGTGGAGCGGCTGGAGACGCCCAGGCCGACGGACCCGAAACAGCTGGCGGCGATCGAACGGGGTGCCCCCGGCCCCGTCTCGCCCGTCTCCATGGGCGTCACCCAGCAGGCGGTCGCACCCTCCGATCCCGTCTCACCGCGCCCCCTGCTCAACCTGGCCGTGGGAGTCTTCGCCGGACTGCTGCTCGGTGCCGGACTCGTCGTCCTGCGCGAGACCCTCGACACCACCCTCAAGACCGTCGAGGCGCTCGGCGAGATCACCGGTCTGTCGAGCCTCGGAGCCATTCCGTACGACAAGAGCGCCCCCGCACAACCACTCATCACCGCCGCCGGTCACTCCCAGCGCACCGAGGCCTTCCGCAAGTTGCGCACCAATCTGCAGTTCGCCCAGGTCGACGACCGACCGCGGATCATCATGGTGACCAGTTCGTTGCCCGGCGAGGGCAAGACCAACACCTCGGTGAACCTGGCCCTGTCCCTCGTTGAGGCGGGCGTCTCCACCTGTCTGGTGGACGCCGACCTGCGCCGCCCGTGTGTGGCCAAGACCTTCGGCCTCGTCCAGGACGCCGGACTGACCACCGTGCTGATCGGACAGGCCCGCGTCGAGGAGGTGATGCAGCAGGCCGGCAACCAGCTCTCGGTGCTCGCCAGTGGCGCCGTACCGCCGAATCCCACGGAGCTGCTCGCCTCGGCGCGCATGAGCGAGGTCCTGAGTGAGCTCGCGAGTACCTACGAGGTGGTCATCGTCGACACCGCTCCGCTGCTGCCGGTCGCCGACACCATCGGCCTCGCCCCGCTGGCCCAGGGCACGCTGCTCGTCGTCCGGGCCTCGAAGACCAGCCGTGAGCAGGTCCGCACCGCCGCCCAGGCGCTGGAACGGGTGGGCAGCCGCGTCCTCGGCACTGTCTTCAACATGGCCGTGCCCCCGAAGGGCGACAGCTACGGCGCCTACGGGTCGTACGGCGAACTGCCCGCGCCCCGTTTGTCGGCCCATCAGAAGGAGGCCGCCGTGACCGACCTCGCGGGTGAGAAATGAGCCGAGCGGTGCGGGTCTGACATGCGGCAGCGCACCTCGGTTGATCCGAGGTGCGCTGCCGAGGTGTGTCGCTGAGCTGACGGCTTGTCGGAACGGGTCAGAACGGGGTGACTCTGAGGAGACGCTCCTTGACGGCATCCCCGTCCTGTGACGGCCAGGACCAGTTGAGGCTGCCCGCGGACTGCAGAGCCGCCTTCACGGTCTGCGGCGATGCGGTCGGGTGAGTGGCCCGGTACAGCGCCGCGCCGCCCGCCACGTGCGGCGCGGCCATGGAGGTGCCGGACATGGTGGCGTAGCCGCCGTTGAAGTAGGTCGACCGGATGCACACGCCCGGTGCGATCAGGTCGACGTCAGGGCCGTAGTTGGAGAAGTCGGCGAAGGTGTCGTCCTGGTCGGTGCGACAGGTCGGCCCGGCCAGGCCGCCGGGTTTCCCGTCGAAGTCCGCCAGTGCGCTGACGGTGATCACTTCGTTGTATGCCGCCGGCACCATGTCCTTCGCGTCGGCGTGGTCGTTGCCGGCTGCCACGGCGTAGGTGACGCCCTTGGCGACCGAGTTGCAGATGGCCTGGTGCATGAGGTCGCCGTTGGTCTTGCCGCAGTTGCCGTCGTCGGTGCCGGCACCGCCCAGGCTCATGTTGGCCACGTCGATCTGGTCGGCGTGCTGGGTGACGTAGTCGATGCCGCACAGGACGGTCGAGGTGGATCCCATGCCGAGGGGGCTGAGCACCTGCACCGGCCACAGCCGCGCACCGGGTGCCACCCCGACGACCCCGGTTCCGTTGTCCAGGGCGCCGATGGTGCCCGCTACATGCGTGCCGTGGCCGTGCTGGTCGGTGGGCGGCAGGTAGGGCATCCAGCAGTTCACACCCCCGGACCGGTTCACATTGAGATCCGGGTGGTTCATGCTGATTCCGGTGTCGATGACTGCGACATCCGCATTGACCCGCTTGTCCACACTGTTGATGGCCGCGGTCGGGCTGAGGTCGGCGTCGACCCGGTTCACGCCGGTCGGGACCGACTGATCCGTGACACGGACCACTCGGTCCCGCTGCACCGACTTCACCTGCGGGTCGCCGGCGAGCGAGGCCGCGGTGCGCGCAGTCATCGACGCCGCATAGCCGTAGAGGGCATGGCGATAGACATGGTGCACGAAGGCGCCCATGTCGGAGGCGTGCTCGGTCGCCGCCGTCACGGCGTCGTTCATGTCCTCCTGTCTGTCGGTGCCGGTTTCCTTGAGCGTCACGATGTACCGGCCGGCGATTGCGCCGGCCCTGTCGGACGCAGTGGCTGCGGGCGGGGACTCTGCTGCGGCCGATGTGGCGACTGCGCTCGGCGTACCAGCCGCGAGGGCCAGCGCGAGGAGGGTCACCCCAATGGTTTTGGGCATCCCGGACCTTTCTCGAATGCGTCGGAGTGACGAGCCAGATTGACTGTTATGGCCTGAATATCCAGCTCGTTCTGGTTCCTAGAGCTTGCAGGTGTGCGAGGGGTGGCGACGTCCCGACTTTCGGCGGTACGGGATTTTCCGACCATCTGTCAGCCGTGTGGCCCTATGGCTGTTTCCTGCGACGGTGCGAGAGCGTCAGCGTTCCGCGGGGGTGAGCGACGCTCCTGTCACTCGGATGCTGCGCATCTGGGTCACAGCCGAGTTCGTTGTGGGGTGTATGACGACCACGCAGCCCGGCTCGGACGCCGCCGAGCCCTCCGCCGTGCACGGGACGTGGATCCGGCGGAGCTGCCATGTGTGACGGACGGTTTCCCGGTGACCCTCCCGGCGGTCACGTCCGCGAGGAGATGCAGCAGGCGTCCTTGCGCACATGCCCTTCGGGGCACCGTCAAATCCGCGGTGGCGGAGAGCTGCTGCCGCTGTTGCGGATCGTCGGCTTCCTGATCGCCGCGGTAGCGACCGTCATCGCCGCCATGGCCAGTGTGTTCAGCGGCATCGTCGCCTACGACCCGTTGCGCGAGGTGGTGGTGACCGCGAGATCCGCCTGCCTCGGTGCGAACAGCTGGTGGCCGCTGCTGGTGTACGGGCCCTGGATGGTCGCCTCGCTGTCGATCCTGCAGTCCGCTCTGCACCGGCATCGCGCCGCGCCCTCGTGGTGCGTCGTGTTGTTCATCTCCGCCGTGGCCGTGGCGCTGTGCATCGTCCGGGCACCGCGGACCCTCCCCGGTATCTCTGCCGCGGCACTCCCCGTCATCGGGGCGATGACCGGTTTTCAGCAATTGGTACGCCACATCGCACTGGCCCGGCGGCCGCCCTGGGATGCCGTCCCCCGCCATCACGGGACCTTCTGCTCCTGCAGGTAGGAGCGTCCTGCCGAACAGCTCGGATTCGGCCTGGCCGCCGAGTCATTGGGGCACGGGCAGGGCATCCGGCGGCCCTTCCGGGAGTGCGAAGCAGGCAACTCGACGCGGCAGCAGGTGCCTTACGGGCCTGGGCGCTTTCCGGCTGTCCTGGCGTCAATCCGGTGATCTTCGTGCCCCATATGGCCTCTTATCCGTCGGTAGACGTTATCGGCTGCTTTTAGGCGCCATATATGCCTATACCGTACTCGCGGGTCGCACCATGGCGTCGGCCTGATCCCACCAGAGGAGCGTG
Source organism: Streptomyces sp. NPDC006602 (assembly GCF_042870385.1). Lineage (NCBI taxonomy): Bacteria > Bacillati > Actinomycetota > Actinomycetes > Kitasatosporales > Streptomycetaceae > Streptomyces > Streptomyces sp. NPDC006602. The sequence goes on from NZ_JBIAHG010000006.1 coordinate 363,181, forward strand.
AAATGCGATGACGACGTCATCGAAATGGCGTGCCGCCCTGGCGGCAACAGCAGCCTCTGCTGTACTGACCGCTGCACCAGTGCTGGGGGCGCAGTCCGCCTTTGCCCAGCCGTATCCGCCCCTTCCCCCGAGCCTGACCCTGAGCTCCACCGTTGTCGGTGCAGGAGACGACGTCGACTTCACGGGGACGGGCTTCGAGGCGAACCAGGACGTGGAAGCAGACCTCGCGTCCAGGATCGTCGTTCTGGGGCACTTCACGGCCGACGCAACCGGCGCGGTGGAGGGAACTGTCACTATTCCTGAGAGGACCAAGCCGGGCGAGCACCTCTTCCTGCTCAGGGCTGAGGACCCGGACCTCACTCTCACGGCGGAGATCACCGTGACCGACGGCGATCCCGACCACTACCCGGGTGGCGGCCGGCCTGGCGGTGACCACGGCGGTGACCACGGCGGCAGGCCGGGTGGTGACCACGGCGGTGACCACGGCGGTAGGCCGGGTGGTGACCACGGAAGTGACCCCACCGGCGAGCCGGGTGGTGACCACGGAAGTGACCCCACCGGTGAGCCGGGCGGTGAGCCGGGTGGTGACCACGGAAGTGACCCCACCGGTGAGCCGGGCGGTGAGCAGGGCAATGACAACGGCGGCAAGTGGGGCCACGACCACCACGGCAAGCCGCACCTCGCCAACACTGGTGGGGAACGCTCGGCCCTCCTGATGGGTGGGGCTGCCGGACTGCTCCTGCTCGGTGGTGGGGTGCTCTTCCTCACCCGGCGGGTGAAGCGCGGCTGACCGACGCAAGCCCGTCTTGGGGCTGCGACAGCCGCGGCAGTATCTGTGTGACGGCCGACAGCAACGAACCTGACACTGCCCCGCTCCACGGCGCAGTGTCAGGCACCGGTTGGCGGCCGTCGCCGTCTGTTTTGCGGCCGGCTCCGTGCTGAAACGCGATGACCAGACCGCAGACACACAGGTGGGATCCGTCCCGCGATGCTCAATGGGGCGTTCGCGTGCGTCATGGCTGGCACGGACCGTCCATCGCCGCGCCCGGCCGGTGGTGGCGGCCTGCAGGAGGGCCTGCCCGATCCCGGCCGGGATCAGCTGCTCGGGGCGCGAGATGCGGTCGAAGTACTTCGACACGGCGCGGAAGGCGTCGTTGACGGTGACGTCGCCGCCTCGGGATCACACTGTCGCAAGGGGGACGCGACGAGCAGGGCGGACAGGACGAGCAGTCCGCTTGCCCGACAGCGGCCCGAGATCCCCGACCGCGGTGCTGAGGGTGGTTGCGGCAGCAGCAGCGGACCTCCGACTGCGACAACTCGGCCTGGGGTGCCGGTCGGGCATTCGGTCGGCGACGGTGACCCCGGCGAAGGTACCGACACCGAAGAGCACCAGGTGCGCTGTTTCGGCACGTTGGTGACAGGCGACACGCCTTGAGCGGTCCTTGAAAGGGGTGAGGGCCTCCGGGTTCGGTGTGGATTGCGACATCTACCACCGGCACCTAGGAGGCCCTCGTTGTCCCACCGTAATGCCCCGCTGACGCCGACCGGCAGGCTGCGTCCGGCCCGGTGCGTCGTCGACGACGGCTGGCCTGTGTGACGGGCCGCGGAACGGGCTTCCAGGTCAGCCACACCGCCGCCGCCCGCTACCGCCACCACTCCTCGACATCCTGGCCGCCGAACCCGAGGAGAGCGCTCGCATCCGCAGCGGGACAGGCACCCGCTCGGGCGGGCGCCCCCTCACCCCCGGCACCCGCTCCTTCTCCAGGTGCGGAGACAAATGTCGAGCAAGTCGTCAAACCCTGCGGACCATGCCACCAAGGTGCGCTCCGTCACCCCAGCCTGAGACAGTCGATGACGCCACCGCATCTCTGTCGCCGCGCCGGCCTGTTACAAGAGCGGTGAACGCTCCAGGCCGGCCCTCCAGCCGCATCGCGACGGACACAAGAGCTTCGCCTGGAGCGACTACCGCGACCTGCTCATCACCGCCCACCAGCGGTTCGGCGGTCCGACCGCGCTCGTCCGGGACCTCAACCTCAACGTCCATCTGGCCTATGGGTCACGACAGTTCATCGCGAGCCGGGACTTGCTGACTGTCCAGCGGCTACCTGCCTGCTCACCCGACGTCAGACTGGCCGAGGGAATCTGGTCCCTGATGTGGCGCGGCCGGCTGTCCGACACCGCCTGCACCGTCCTCGAGCACCTCATCAAGACCGTCCGGCACGGCCTGAGAACGATTCAATACCGTCCCGGCCTCATCGACGGATGCCCAGCCGGCAGGACTGTCCATCACACCGATGAAAACCCGAATTCAAGCCCAGTAGTCCACTGCGGGGCGTTTCATACCTCTTCCGTCACCTCGCATGCATGCCCCCGTTATTCGTATGCCGCGAATTCCTCGTATGCGACACCGCTTGCGGAGGTTCGAGGCTCAGCCGCCAGGACGACGAAAGAAACGACTGTGTGGAACACCGCTCTTTGGGTATTGCTCGTTTGTGCTTCCGCCTGCGTCATGGGATCCCTCATGGCGTCGCATCCGCTTGGCGGGACGTGCCGTGTCGACGTCCTTGAACTGCGTCGGCGTCGCCACATGATCGAAGTGCTGGAAAAGAACACACGTCCGCTGCACTGTGAGCCGGGTGTCGCTGGTACCGGTGACCTCCCTTCATCTGTTCGAACGCATCAGGAATGACCGAAGGATAGTGGCCATAATATGGCTTTCGCTGTAGCAGTGGTACATGTCGTAATGGCCTCCAGATAAGATACTTATCCACGCATTACGTCACTCGTTTGCCGCGCATCCAAGGGGAAAGGGCGGCGTTAGTCGGGGCATGACCAGGGTAATGAATTTCGGGCTGCTCACGGGTCGCGAGGACCGGAGGGGTCTGGCTGGGGGGCGCGTGGTGACGATGGGGCCGTACGTCTACACTCCGTCCTCGGCACTCTCCGCGCCCGGCGCCAACGGCACCCTCAGTAAAGAGGGACGGCCCGTCGCACTGCAGGTCACCGAACCGCTGCTGCAGAGTTTTCTGGATACCGTGGCGCGGTTGGAGGCCGATCTCGTCCAACGGTGGGGAACCTTGGAAGTTCAAGGTACCTCTCCTCTGGCCGAATGATCAGGCTGCCATGAACGACGAGCGTATCGACTACCACTCGGGGTATTACGCCGATCACCGCGACCAGTTCGGTGTGGGGGCCACCGGGCGGCACCGGGGCGCGGCCGAAGGGTTCCAAGCACCTCTGGTGCCGCCGGATCCGGCATGGGATCCGGCCGAGGAACTCGCCTACATGCTCCAGGATGCCTTGGCGGGCGAGCGTTGCTCCACCGCACCACCGGTCCCCGACGAGATGTCGGCAATCAACCCGCCACCGGGCGGTCCCCTGAGTAACCTGCAGGACATCACGGCTGAACTGCCGCCACTGACGGCAGTTCCCCGGAGGCATCGCAAGCTGCGTGAACGCAGGCGTCTCAGCGGTCTGCGCGTCCTCAGCTACCTGATCGCCGCGTTGGCCGCGGTCATCACATCGATGGTGAGTGTGTTCGGCGGCATGGCCACCTATGAGCCACTGCGGCAAGTCGCCGTTCTCCACACGCAGAGCGGTGCCGCTTCCTGGTGGCCGTTGCTGGTTTACGGCCCATGGCTTGTGGCGGCTCTGTCGATCCTACGTGCTGAGCTGCACCGATGTCGTGCCGTCCACTCCTGGCTGGTGGTGGTGGTGTTCTCCTCCGCGGCGGTACTCCTGTGTGTCGTCCACGCAGGTGGAAGCGTCACCGGTGCCGCTGCGGCCGCTTTGCCGAGTTGCGCGTCTCTGGCATGTTTTCAGCAACTCGTACGCCAGATCGCCCTGACGCGGCCGTATCGACGAACCAGGCCCCGGCACCGATTGCGGCTCTCAGCAATGAATTCTCGCCTTCCTGACGCGGAATCGGTCTGTGTGATGGCGGACGGGGATTCTCCAGAGTCGCGCATGCACCGGCCGGGTCTCTGAGAACGGGTGCGGGCTCCGACCCGTACTGCTCAGAGTCCGAGGCACGCGGGAGGGCATCATCCGGTCCGCACAGCCGCGGCGATCCGATCCACTACATCCTCGATCAGGGCCAGGCACTCCCGCATCTCTTGGGGAGGGGCGCCAAGAGGGTCGTCGATGTCGTCGTCACCGGGGTGCGCCGACGCGGCACCGCGTCGAGCGGCCGCGCCCCGGACGAGAGACACGAACCGTGCAGCCGGATCCCCAACGCCCGCTGCGTCCTCCGCGCGCACCAGCCGGGCGAACTCGCAGAGGGTGAAAGCGCGGGCCAACGCCCGTACGGGAGAGAGCCGCACAGCGGCCTCGCGATGCTCCGTCGCGGCCCCCAACACCAGATCCGAGTCATCGACCAACTCCTTCGTCAGCCGGCGGGAGTTCGTCCCGGAGGGAGCCGCGCCGCGCTCGCGGAGGAAGGACGCCGCTGTGGTCGGCATGGGCGTACCCGGGACCGCCCTGGTGCCCGCACTGCTCAGTCGGATCACTTGCCGAGTCTCGAGCAGCCGCTGCCTGAGCAGACACTCGGCGAGGGGAGAGCGATAGAGATTGCCGGTGCACACGACAAGTACGCGAAACGCGGATACCTGCATGCCGGGTGACGCGACGGTAGAGGGGTCGGGAATATGGAGCATGAACTCAGTATTCACCGGTGTCTTCCGTCGGACGGGGAGATGCACGCGCGCCAGGGCATCGGACCGCCGTTTCGGGTGCGAACGCCGTCGAGTCGCCGACGCCGGTAGGGCCACTTGGGTGAGTGCCCCTCAGGCTGGGGCCCCAACATGAGGTTTCCCTTCGAGCGGTGCCGGGGGTTGGGCCGTCGCTCATGCCGCGTTGCTTCGGCGCTGATGGGGACAGGTCGGGTCGTGGTCGGTGGCGCGGCTGGTCCACCATCGTTCGCAGCAGGCGGCGTTCAGCTCGGCGCAGGCGATGGCTTCACACAGCTCGTCGCGGTTCGTGGTGCACCGGCCCTTCTGCCGCCGGAGGACGGCGATGGTGCGGTGCTCGTCGGCGAGGACGGACTCACGGACGACAGCGATGACCGGGACGATTGAGGCGACGGCGAACAGCGGTACGGACCACGCGGATCCGCCGTACTGGTACTGGCGTACGGAGTACCAGGCGAGCCAGAGTGACGTCAAGCTGTAGAGGGCGCAGAGCAGGCGACTGGGGAGGCTCATGGGCTTCCTCCGATCTCTGTGAGGGGTACGCCCTGGTTCAACTGTCGGTAGAGGTCGCGGGTTCGGTCCATTTGGGGCCGGCGCGTGTCAGGCGTCCGAGGCGTCGTGCCGCGGACGGGTGCGGCTCTGACGGCCACTCCGGCAGGTCTCCGTCCCAGTCCGGATCTACGGCCCATGCCTGCACTGCCACTGGGCCGATGGCCAGTTGCGACGCGTCACCTCGGGTGAGGACAGCTGGCCCATGGCACTGCCGTCACGCGCTGACCGCACGGTGGTGCGCTCGCGCGTGTGACGAGGCGTCCTCGGTGGCGTGTGCACTGTCAGTGGGTGCGGCCATTGTTGTGGAGGGCGGATTCTCGGGTGGGCGTGGCGCAGGTCGGGCATGGTCGCCTCGTTCCGGCCTGCGCGGCCATTCTTCCGATGGCCACCTGAAGGGCCAGTTCCACTGCTGCGGTCGCGAACAGCGCACCGGTGCCGTCGGGCGGGACCAGCCAGCGCAGCCGTTCTCCGGGTCGATGCGGCGCCGGCACCGCGATCCACGAGCCTCTGCCCGCATAGCGGATACCCGAGCCGATCCAGCGGCCGTCGGGGTCCGGCGGCAGGAAGAAGGCCACCCGGCGGGCGGCGGTGTCCGCGAGCGCGGGACCGGGCGGCTGCGGAATGCACAGCAGAGTGTCGAGGACCGGCATGCCCAGTTCCTCCGGCACGCTCAGTACGTCCCACAACCGCCCGCAGGCCAGCACCGCGATACCAGTCCCGCCACGCCACTGCCGTTTGCAGGCGCGCGGGTCGGTCGCGGCGGCTGCCAGCCATTCCATGGCCTTACGCGTGACTGAGTTCATGGTGTCCTTCCGGGATCCGATTGCCCGCGCAGGGCTGGACGTAACTCCCCTTTACAGCCAGGGTGGTCGAACCCGGCATGTTCATACTTGTGGATATTTCTACGGCGCGGAAGGGGTGGCGAACCGTGGCGAATGATTCCGTAATGTTCGCTGCTGGAGCAGATGTTCTCCGGACCAGCCCCCGTGCCCCGTCCCGCCGAAGTGCACACTTGCCGTGTTGGCGACACGAGAGCCGGGGGGACGGCCGTGGCGATGCGGCGGCGGTGTCACGGCGGCGGTGCGGACCCGTGGCCTTCGCGGGTGCGGGGGCAGTCTGCAAATGTCTGGCTGCGTACCCGTCCTACGTTCACCAGCGGGCATCTGCCCTTCAGGTTGGTGCGGATGCGGTGAGTGCCGCGCTCCGGCCTCTGTCGGTCGACGGGGTGCTGCTCTTGGCGACAGTGGGGTGTTGGGGCCTGCCCAACATGTCTGCGGGCTGCATGCGGGTTGCCGCGCCGCAGACGAGTCGTGCGCGCAGTTCGGAGGGGGCGACCAGGTCGACGGCGTCGCCGGTGACCGGTGCACGAACATGCCGTCGGCGCCGGCGACGGCGTAGGTGGTGAGGGTGTGTACGGCGTCCTCGTGCAGGTCTGGCCGACGGGGACACCTGTGGATACGCGGACGTGCAGACAAGTCGTGGTGCCGTCATTCGTGACGGCAGTGGTTTCGGTGCGGCGTCGGTTATAGAACCAGTCGGGCACGGGTGGGCCGTCCCGCCGCAGGAGGTAGGTGGCGTCCTGGAGGCGTCGGCATTCCTCGGGTGGGATGTCCCCCGCGTTGGCCTGGTGTTTGTTCCATACATCGTGGATGTCGTCTTCGACTTGTTGGCGTTTGGCGGACTGATGCCAGTGGCTACGGGCGAGTTCGATGGTGTCGAGGAGCGCTGCTGCGCTGGGCAGGAAGAGCGCCACGAGGAAGGTGAGCAGTGTCATGTCGCGTACGAGGGCGAACACGATGATCGCGAGAGCCCACATGCTGCCGCTGATTGCCAGGAATGTGCCGTAGGCGTGGTGGTCCCGGCGGCTCCAGACTGCGCTCTGGCGCTGGCACAGCAAGACGTCGCCGGGCCATGGGGTGTCGCCCAGGTTGACGCTGTACCAGTCGAGAAAGGGGCTGTGGTCGGAGATACGGCGGGCGGCTGAGGAGACGTCGTCCGGCACGGGCTGCCGGCCGACAAGGGCTTGGTTCCAAGGAAGGTGGAAGAGCTTCGTGTCGTACAACTCCTGAATGGTCACGGCGCGCAGGGAGGCGCTGTGCTCCAGGCCGGAGAGCACGGTTCGGCCCAGCACCAGCCAAAGGGCGGCGATCGCTCCGCGGGTGCCCGCGCCCGCCGGAAGGAAGACCGCAAAGAGGGGCGCGGTCAAGGCCAGGAGGACGTTGCCCCAGGTTCTGATGCGGCGCCACCACATCGCCGCCCGGTACAGGTGGGAGTAGGCCAGCAGCCTGTTGAGGTGCTCCGGCTGGTCCTGGCGTTCCTTGATCCGGCTGGAGGTGCCGGGGCGTACGGGAGGCTGCTGGCCGGTGGTCATGACTTGGTGAAGAGGGGGCCGAAGAGGAGCTGCCAGTTCGCCAGCGCGTCGCCGGTACGGCCCGCGCGTTCGAGTCGGAGCGCCTCCAGCCGCTCACCGCGCGCATCGCGACCCATGGCCCGACGGTGCGCCCCGTGTGGTTTCTGTGGGAGGACGGAGCTTTTTGGGTCCTGACGGGACCGTGGGCCAGGCTTTTCGATCACGTCAGGTCAAATCCCAAGGTCGCCCTCGTCGTCGACGTCTGCGATATCGCAACGGGCCTTGTCCAACAGGTGATTGCTCGCGGCCATGCCGAACTCGTGCCCTTCGACGTACCGCGAGGCCGACGCAAGCTCACCCGCTACCTCGGCGCGGACGAGTCCCGCTGGGACGCACGCTTCGTTCACTACCTGCACGACGACCCCGGGCATAGGGGCACGATGTGGTTGCGGCTGGTACCCGACTCGCTCACTGCACAGGATCTGAGTTATTCCAGTACCGCGTGACCGAGGTCGACGTCGCCACCCAGCGGCACAGGACCGTTCCCTCGCTAACGCGGATACGGCTGGTGCGATGGCTGTGGCACCCGACAGTCATGTAGCGATTACGCATCGAAATTGTGCTGTGGGTGTGAAGAGTCGTGACCTTCAGCTAGATCGATGCCGGGCGGTCCGCCGAAATGCGGATCAGGGGGACAGGAGCGGCGTACATGGCCAGTACCCGGCGTCATGTGGTCATCGCGCAGGAACAGGGGAGCGTGGACCTCGCGTACGCGTGCGTTGAGCAGCGGCGGTCAGAGGATGCGGCGGCGGACGCCGTGTACCGCGTGCACAACGAGATGCCGGCGCCCGGTGCTTCGGGTGTACGAGCCGGTATTTCGGCGCGGGGTGACGAGCCATTGGTGATCATGCGGGTGGGCGTCCGGGGCGGCGAGTCGTTCCTCGTCGGTCGGCAGTCCGTGTGGAACGAGGAACGTGACCTGGTGGTCGTCTCGTCCGCGGCCCAGCAGGCCATCGAGTGGCGGCTGGCGACCGAGGAGGATCCCGGCGAGCTCCTGTTGAGGCGAAGACTGCACTTCCAGCGCCGCAAGCCGCGGATCGTGACCGGCTACCTCGACGAGCTCCTGCTACGGCAATACGACGCCGAACTGGACGACCAGACTGCGACGGCCGAGCCCGTGAGAGCCGGAGCACCGGATGGGGCGGTCGAGGAGGGCCCGGAGTCCGCGGCCGGGGCGGAGGCGGTCGAGGAGAATGTGGCGCCGTCGCTGGAGTCCCTGCTCCTGGACGACCTGGACCTGCCCCGCGACGGGACCATGCGGGACATCGTCGAGACGGTGCAACGCGAGCAGCTTCTGCTGGTGGCTCACCAGCGTCCCGGCGCGCTCGTCATCCAGGGCGGACCGGGAACCGGGAAGACCGCCGTGGGCCTCTACCGTGTGATGTGGCTGCTCGACAATCAGCACTGCTCGGCCAGCGACGTTCTCGTCGTGGGCCCGCACCAGGGCTTTCTCGACTACGCCGGACAAGTACTGCCCGCACTTGGCGGAGGGGACGTCACCACCCTCACCCTCGACCGCCTCCTGGCCGGCGACCGGACCGCAGCCGCGACGGCCACCGACTCCTTTTGAGACCGCGTTCCTCAAAGGTGACGATCGCATGGCCGACGTGCTGCGTCGGGCCGTTGAGGCACACTGCCGACCCGGTCGCGCCAGAGTCGCGCGGCTGCTGACGGATCGTGAGGATGACGAGGCGGTCTTTCGTTTCGTGTGCGAGGGGCGCACGTACGAGGCCGACGTCGATGGACTGCTCGCCCTCGCACGCGAGGCCCTGCGTGAGTCCGGTCCCTTTCAACGTGCGCCAGGCCAACTTCCGTCTACGTCTGGCGGGCAAGCTCCTTCTCTCCGTTCCGGGAGCCACACCCGAGGACATCTTGTCGAGCAAAGAGGTCGCTGCCTTCATCCAACGGGTGTGGCCCCGGCTCAACTCGGCGGACGTGTACACACGCCTCCTGGACAGCCCCAAGACGCTGGACGCGGCAGCGCCGCTGCTCACTGTCGAAGAGCGGTCCGCGCTTCGGCGGCCGCAACCCGGCAGGACGGCGTGGACCGTTGCTGATCTCGTGTGCCTGGATGAGCTGGAGTGGCTGCTCAACGGCTCGGGCAACCGGCGCAGCTACGCCCACATCGTGGTTGACGAGGCCCAGGACCTGACCCCGATGCAGGCACGGGCCCTGTCACGCCGGTGCCGGTCGGGCTCCATGACCATCCTCGGCGACCTAGCTCAGGCCGCCGGCCCGCACGAATACCACTCGTGGCGCGAGCTGGTGGGACTGCTGACCGAAGGCTCGGCATGGACGGTCGAGGTTCTCCAGACGGGGTTCCGACTCCCGCCGGAGGTCGCGGACTTCGTCGAGCCTCTGGCCCGGGCGGCCGCGCCCCGCGTACCGGTCGCCCGTTCCGTCCGACCCGCCCGCGAACAGACCGTGCACGTACAGCCGGTCGACAGCCCGGAGCACTTGATCGAAGCCGTTGTCGGACGCGTCGCGGAGACCACCTCGGCGCGGGACGAACGGTCCACAGCCGTCATAGCCCCGGCCGACGAACGCCTTCAGTACCTGCTTCGCGCCGAGCTGGGCAAGATCGATTCCTCCAGTGTGCCGGTCCTGGAACTGCACGAAGCCAAGGGCATCGAGTTCGACCACGTCGTGGTCGTGGAGCCTGCAGCCATCGTGGGCGACATACGCTCAGGAATGCGTGGCCTCTATGTCGCGCTGATGCGCTGCACCCAGTCACTCAGCGTCGTCCACCACGCTGCGCTGCCCGCGCCCCTCGGCGGAGATGAGACCCCCGAACTGCCCCCGGCCGCAGCCCCCTTGCCCCAGGAGACGTCTCCCACCATGCCCCCAGAACCAACCATCACATCTCTTCCTCAGACCCCTGCGGACTTCGAGGACTTTCTGGAGGCGGCTGTGGCTGCCGACAGAAGGCAGCCCATCCAGGAGCGCCTGCGCCACCGGCTCCTGGCGCAGCTCTGGGAATCCGGAGAACCCAAGGACGAGGATGCCGCGGACATCATCCGTACAGGCGACAACGGCACCCATCTCTTCGAGGTGCTGCACACCGAACAGCCCACCTACTCCGATCTCCGCGAGGCGGCGACGCGGACCGCTGAGATCCGCTTCGCGCTGGGTCGCCCGGTCGATCAGGTCTTCCTGGTCTGCGCCGCCGTTCCGGCGGAGCCCTGGGCGGTCGCCGCTGTGGAAGGGGCCTTCGGTGTTGCGGTGATCTGGTGGGAGACCGGGGCTTGGCACGGATCCGAAGCCGATATGGCCGTGCCGCCACCGCGCAGCGCGTAGCCGTCTGTCGTGCTGTCGCTGACCGGCTGTTGCGCGCCGTCAGCGTTTCCTGGGCTGTTTCTCCGCTTGCCGCGCAGTGTCCCTCCTCGGGGAGTTGGCGGGGTTGAGGGTGAGCCACGCGGTGAGCGCGGCGTGCAGTTCGACGATCTCGTCGCGGTGGAGTGTCGCGCCGTGGTGGAAGGCGTGCAGGCGTACGTCGTCCGCGGTGATCGAGTAGCCGACGGGGAGGTGCGCGGGTCCGGTGAGCTGGGCGCCGTTGGTCATGGCGTCGCAGCTCGGCGGCGCGTGGCGTCAGGGCGGCGGGCGCTGGGCGTGGGGCGGGGATGGGGCCGCGGGGGTCGGGTGGGTGCGCCGATGGCGGTATAGAAGGCGTGGATGGCGTCCTCGAGGTTCCGGGGCTTGGAGGGGGCGGTGCCGGCGAACTCCGCGAGCAGTTCCGGGGCGGCCGGATCCGGGTGGTGGAATCGTTCCTCGGTGAGTGGTGGTTCCGGGGCTTGGAGTTGCACACAGGCGGGCGGGATCAGTACCTCGTGGTATCCGCGGGCGGTGTACTTGGCGTGCAGGTTGCGCAGGTCCATCACGCGGGCGTGGACGGGGTTCTCGCCGCTCGGCATCCGTGGCCGCGATGCCCTGCCGAGTTGCCCGTACGGCCCGCTGGTCAGATGCAGCCGCCCTGTCTGGGTGACCAGCGCGGTGGTCTGGTGTGTGCCGTTGCCCAGTCGGTACCCCACCACGGTCGTCGGCATCGATCCTCCTACTGGTTCTGGACCGGGCCGTTGAACCGCTCTGGGATCATCGTAGGTTCCAAAGATCCTGGAAGGGTTCACTGTAGAGATCTCCGACAATGCCTGCGTATATCCATAGATCATCACAGATGCCTACGGGAGTATATTTATCTCGCTTCCCAAGCAAAAACCACCAGTTGCCCACAGTGGTCGTTATTCCCTTGAAAAGGGAGCAAGCCCGGCGTAGACCGCTGTCACGAGGTAACGGGGGAAGGGCACACCCATGGAGGATATGGGTAGGATTAATATACATGGTGACGTGGGCGGACAGGTCGTTGTCGGGGAACACAACATCGTCATCAACGCCCAGTACGGCGCACAGGTTTCGTACCGCGCCGAGGGGCCACCGCGCGTCCGGCCGCGGCAGCACCCACACGGCCCCGCGATACACCGACGAGCTGCGGCGCTCATCGGCCGGGACAGTGAACTCGCAGCGATCGGGGCCTGGTTGGCCGGAGGGAAACCAGTACAGGTTTTCGGGCCGCCGGGCATTGGCAAGAGCGCGCTGCTGCGCCGGTTCGCCGCCGGCCAGGCCACGCACGGCCATCTCCTTGTCCACCTGACCGCGACCGGATTGCCGATGGAAGATCTCTTCCAGGAGATCTTCCAAGCCTGCTACGAGACGGAAGACGGACGGGGTTTCGACGGATACAAGCCCGAACCGGCCACACTGCGCCGCCACTTGGGCGGCCTTCAGGTGCTGCTCATCATCGATGATCTCCAGCTCTCTCCCGAGGACATGGCAGTCCTCCTCAATACGACGCGAGGCTGCGATCTACTCACTGCTTCAATTGAGTGGACGGCAGGCGTTGACAGCCGTCCCATGCGCCTCGAAGGGCTGCCCGAGGACGCCGCGTTCGCGTTGCTGGTACGAGAGTTGGGGCGCACGCCGTACGGGTACGAGGGGGACGTGGCCCGGCGGCTGATCGCTACCGTCCAGGGACATGCGCAGACCGTGGTGCAGACGGCCGCGGCGATGAACGCGGCAAGCCGCGGCAACGCCGCCTCGCAGGCTCCGTGGCTGCACGGAGCCTTACAGATCGACCAGACAGCCCTCGCTGTCGGCGCCGCAGCCCGGCTCTCCGAGAAAGCCGCCGGGCTCCTGCGGCTGCTGTGCGCACTCGATCCACTGCCCGTATCCACCACTCTGCTGTATGCGCTCGGCGAACGCCTCGACCAATCGGCGCTGGCGGAACTCACGGCACTGCGCCTGATCGAGGCGGACGGCGATGGCTTCCGCTCTTGTGGGCGGTTCGCCGCACTCGTTGCCCAGCAGGCCGGTGTCGTACGGGACGCAGCGTACCTGGCGCCCCCACTGCTTCAGTGGCTGCGGACCCGCGCCACTCGGCGCGAGGCTGGGGCCGAGGCCGCGGTGATCGGACGGATCCTGGCTGCGGCGGCCTGGTGCGGTGACCACACGGTCGTGCGGGACCTCGCACGCGCCGCCGCGCCGCTGCTGGCGCTCTCACTGCACTGGGGCATGTGGGGGCGTGTCCTCGAATTCGGGAGGGTGGCAGCGCACACCCTGGGGGCCGGCGCGGACGAGGCGTACTTCGTCCATGAGGCGCAGATGCGGCGTATCGCCTTGGGCGCGGTGGCCATGGGCGCGGTCGGCGGTGGTGGCGGCGCCGGGATGGCGGCGGCGGACGGCAGCGAGGGGTTCGGCAGCGGGGTGCAGGGAAGCGAGATGCCGAGCCCTGGCCCGCACGGGAGCGGAATATCGGGCCATGGCTCAGTGGGGAGCCGGAGCGCCCGCGGGGCACACCGGTCGTTGCAGAGCACGGTCTCGTCGCATCCGGTCGCGGTGGGAGTTGGCGCGGTGGTGCTGGCAGCGAGCGGGACGTTCGGGGCCGTGGCTCTGAACCGAGGCGGTGGCGGTCCGCCGCCTCCGCCTCCCCCATCAAGCTCCACGCCGTCCAGTACGACCGTGACTTCGTCGAGGACGGACACGACCGACCCGAGCACGACGGGCACGGGTCCGAGCACGAGTACCGACAAGCCGTCGTCGCCTTCGACGACTCCTCCCGCCGGTGGGCGGCCGGTCGACCCCGGAGGTGACCCGTGCCCTCCCGTCCCACTTGGCACGCGCGACTTCGGAACGGTGACCATCGGCGAGGAGAAGACCGAGACTGAGAGCTTCCCGTGGCTCGAATGCGACGACGAGAAGGCCCTGAAGGTCAATGACCAGAACAGCTGGAAGGCAGCGCTGACGTCCTGCCCGCCGGCGTCCGGTGAAGGAGAACCCTGCGTCTTCCAAGTGACCTTCAGTCCCACGAAGCCAGGGAACTACAGCGCGCTCGTCACGATCCCCGACGACGACGGCGACGAGGACATCACGCTGACCGTGACAGGGACAGCCGTGATCGGGCCCACCGAGCCCACCACTCCTTCGACAACCACATCGCCCCCCACCTCCGACTTGCCATCGGACTTGCCTTCCGTACCCACCTTCCTCCCCGAACCAACGCCCGAGCCGGAAGATCCCGTCATCGAATGAGGAGGCCTCATGCCTCACGCACCAGGCGATCACTACGACGTCCGCACCCAAGGCGTCTCCGGCCAAGTGGTAGTGGGCCGCAACAACACCGTTTCCCGGGTGCAGATGTCGTCTGTCACCACCGTCACCGAGCAGGAACTCGCCGAACTGCGGGCCCAGTTCGCCCGCGTACGCGCTCTCCTGCCGGAGGACGCCCCGGGCCGTGCTGGTGAACTCCTCGACGAACTGGAGGAGTCTGCGACGGCGCCGGAGCCCGACCTGTCCACGATGGAGTACGTACGCCGTTGGTTCGGCCGCCATCTGCCCGCTCTGGCTGGTGCGGTCACGAGTCTGGTCGTCCACCCGGTCGTCGGACGGCTGGTCGAAGCGGCAGGCGGCACCCTGGCGGACGAGTTCCGGCGCCGCTTCGGAGATGAGAACGCGTAACCCCCACTGGCTCACCTCACCGGAGTCGAACCGGGATGTCCGCGACCGACATCTCACACGCAGAGCGAACCGATCCCCGAAACCACCCCAACTTGAAACCGGCGAATCCTCAAGTAACGCCTACTCAAGGGGCTAGCGCTCGCTTCGCCGAACCTGGATGCCGTGAGTTCCGCGGTCTCCCCGGTGGCCTTGCGGTCTCCGGCGCGGTGGTGGGGCCGTTGACCGGCGGGGCATCGCCGGTCAGAAGACGGTGCCACGGTCGTGGCGGGTGCTGCCCGCTACGGCAGTGCCGGCATTCATCGACAACGCCGCGTGCTGCGGCTGGTTGCACCGGCGGTGACGCGATCACGGTGGCAGGCCGTCGGCACCGACCCCGTGATAGATGACCTATCGTCACTCCAGGCGTGGATCATGACCGTTGCTTCGGAGGCTTCGAGGCAGAAGGCGAGACATCGCATGTGACCTGCGGAAACGGGCTGCCCTAGAGAAGCGCCCTGCTGCGGACTGACTCGCGAACCCGCAGGTCAAGTGGCATGCCCATCGCTCTAGCGCCGCGAATTATGGCGAACGCCGGATCGGGTGAGCAGCTGATAGGCGGGCCCGCCGATAATGATCAGTGCCAACACTCCATAGTAAATCGCCTTGCGCTGCCGGTCTCGCGCTGCCCCCAGGCGTATTCACCTCGTGTTCTCGTACACGGCGCAGAACGCGCCCGACGACGAGCCCGGGAGTTCTCAGCCGCCTACCTGTGCGGCGAACGACTCGGCATGTGTCGGCACCGTCGCCACCAATGCGATCCACGACCCGTCCGCGAACACGAGCTCGAAACGGCCTCGCTGGAGAACGCCCTTGGGGTTCGCGCGGACTCCGAGGACGGTAGACCGGGGGGTCTCCCACTGCAGTTCGTACGCCCGACTGGTCTGCCAGAGTTTTGCGCGGTCTGCGAGTGCGAGCACCCGGCGGTCGGTGAACGCGACCGCCAGTGTCGTGGCGGGCAGGCGCGCGGCGCTGTAGTGCGTCACCAGGAATTGCCCGGCCTGGCTCTCCCAGCCGCCGTGCATGCCCTTGCCGTGGGTCGCCCGGGTGAGGGCGTTGTCGGTCGCCTGTTCAGCGCCTTCCATCGTCCGCTCGAACCGGGTGACGGGCTTCGGCTCGTTCGGCCGCAGGAACCTCTGTACTGCCCCGGGGAGGCGGGACTTGACCCGGCGCTCCAGCTCCGACTCCTGGGGTGGCTGCCGCAACCAGACCGGCCGCTCTGGTACCCCAGGAGCCGTCTCGCACTCGCATACCGCGAGCAGCCCCTCTCCAAGCTGGAGGAACGGTTGGACCCGGTCACGGCTGGCCTTGTTCATCCTGTGATTCTCTCTGATCGACGAGTGGTCAGCCGAAGGGGTTGTCCCAATAGCGAGGCTCCACCGTCTGCTGATCCTTGTTCGATGGATTGGCGATGCCCAGCTCCTCACGAGCGGACGTGCTGGGGGCGCGGCTTCCCGCCAGTCGGTCGTCGACTTCGTCGGCGCCGATGCCCGCGGCCCCTACCAGGCCCTCCTGCTCGGTCTGCCCGACAGGGTCACCGGTGAGGCCGACCGCACCGAGCACCGCCTTTCCGGTGTGCTTCACGACCCGATGGGCGGCGAACGCGGACAACCCGTCGGCGGTCTTCAAGTCGCCGACGTGCTTCCAGGTCCACGGCTTGGCCGTGCTGAACCTGTTGGTCTTGGCGACCGCCTTGAGCGCCTTCATAGCATCCGCGATCTTCCTCAGCGCGCTGGCGAGCCGCGCCACCAGACTCGCGATCCGGGTGGCAGCCAAGGAGCCTTCAGCGGCAGCCGCTGCAGCCCCGGCAGCTGCGGAAATGCCGGCAGTCAGCACGGCGAAGGCCGCAGAGGCAGCGAGGGTGATCAGGGCCCATTCGATCAACTCACGGATGACCGTCTCGACCATGTCCTGGATCATGCGGCATTCTTCGGCCGCTTCACGAAGCAGCTCAGCCGTGGCGTCCATGTCCGCGGCCTCAGCTTCGAATTCCTTCTCCAGGTCAACGAGCTCGTTCATAAACGCGTCCGCCGCGTCACCAGACCACTCATGGACGAGATCCGCGCGGTCACGGCGCTGGTCGGCGATGAGATCACGGAGCTCATCAGCCTGCTTGGCCCACAGGTCGGCTGCGCTTTGCAGTCCCTCGGGATCACCGGTGACGAATTCGAGTTGTTCGGCCAGCGGTTCCACCAGCGGGCGCATCAGCTCGTCCAGGAGCCCGCTGAGCGGGCTCATCCAGTCGTTGACCTTGCTGTAGGCATCGACCGCCGCGCCTGCGGGCCCGCTCAATTCGCCCACCCGGCCTCAGCTGCTATGGACCGAAGCTGGTCCGCCGTGTGGTCCTCCATCGCCTGGTATGAGCGGGCAGTCTTCTCAATGAGTTCGGCGATCTGCTCCTGCTGTCCTGCGGCGAAGTCGAGGTTCTCCAGCGTGGCATCGACGCGCTCGCGATAGTCCTGACCGGTCTCCTGGGACTCCGGGAGCTTGCCGAAGGCATTCGCGTCGGGGGAATGCGCACCCAACGCCTGACGGATCTCCCGCAACCGGTCGGCGCGATCCTGCGCAGTCCTCGAGAATCGCTTCAACGCATCCTGCGTGACAGCGTACTGCTGCGCCATGTTTCCCCCTCCAGCGTCCTAGATCAACGATTTGCAAGACTACACAGGCCGCATTGGCCAGGAATGCCTCGTACTCCAGTGTTCGTCCAGCTTTCTGTTACTGGTGCGGATAGCGGTCGGCCGGCGGCTGTTGCTGGTACGGAGCGGAACCGGGGTAGGAATTCGGGGGATAACTTCCGTATCCAGGCTGCTGATTGAACGGGTTCTGTTCCGCTGCCCGACGGCGCTTTGCCCGTCGGACCAGAAGCAGGGGTACTCCGATCAGGACGAGCACGCCGAGGGCTGCCAGGGTGCTGAGCGCGATGACGGACTTGGTGGTCAGGCCGCTGCCCGCGTCGTCGGACGCGGAGGACGGTGCAGTGCTGCCCGTGGAGTCGGACGCGGGCGTGGTGAGCGGGCCGTTCTTGGAGCCTGCCGGGATGTTCTGCTCAAGGGCGGCAAGCGGCACGATCTTCTGGCTCTCGCCCAGGAGATGGGACAAGGTCTGGTCCACGACCAGCGACGCGTCGCCGTACTCCCGGCGGTCGTCCCCGTCGTCGCCCAGCAGCGCCGCGGCCTGGTTGGTGTCGTACGCCGACAGCACGGTGTACGCGGCGAGGCGCCGACGTTCCGGCTCCGGGACCCAGGACGCCCCGGCGTGACCGGGCAACCTGCCGGGGCGACCGCCGGCGGCCTGCTGGAACGCCGGCTTATACGAGAGCGCTCCCCAGGTGTGGATGATCAGGCTGCGCCAGCGGCTCATGGTCTGCTCCGTTCCAGATGGCGAAGGGCGGCGCAGTCTAAGAGGAACCCGCGCTCCGTCCGTCCGCCGCGGGGCTCAGCCGACCTGTTCGAAGACCATCGACCACCAGCTGTCCGGCTGCGCGAACGCGTACCGGTCGCGGGCCCTGAGGTATTCCACGAGCGTGTCCGTGTACGAGCCGCGGTCCTGCGGCGCGGCGTGCTCCAGGTGCTTGGTGCGCAGCGCGAAGCGGTACAGGAACTCGACGAGGTCGGCGAGGGTTCGGTTGACGATCTCGGCCTGCGGTTCCTCGCCGAAGGACATGAGGATCACGTAGCCCCGCTCCATGTCGAGGCAGTAGCGCATCGCGGGGTCGTCGGTGGGTCCGCCAAGCACGAGGATGTGTGTCTCCGCGCCGCCCGCGGCCACCGGCACCACGGTGAAGGGATCGGGTCCCTCGTCGGCGGTGTCGAGGGTGAACAGGACGTCGACGAGCACGGGCACACCGACGTCGCACAGCACCTCGGTGTCGGCCTCGGACAGTCCGCGCTCCTCGGCGACGGCACGGTCCAGCGTGACCACGCGGTCCGCGCCGAACAGCTCCGTCATCTCGTCATGGGTGGCCATGCGTCCTCTACTTCCCCTTCGTCGTACGCCTGGCTGTGTCGGCCCGTCGGGCCCTTTCCGACCGCGCCGGCGGTTCAGCCGGCGAGACCGGCCCGTCGTAGCAGCTTCAGCCAGTCGTCGTACTCCACCAACTCGTCGTCGATCCCCGCAAGTCGTGCGTACTCCGGGATGGCCAGCCGCTCCAGGAAGAACGCCTCCAGCCCGGGCGCGAGCTGCTCGAAGCGCTCCGCGTCGACCCAGTCGCCGCCTTCTTCCGGGGCGCCGAGGACGCCGCCGCCCGCGCGGTCGAGGAACACGGGCGCCTCGTTGATCATCCCGACGCAGAACAGCTTCTCCGGGGAGAGCGGCAGCGGGGAGTCGACCACGGGCCCGCAGTAGAACTGGTGCTCCTCGGCCTCCTCCAGGCCGAAGAGCTGCACGGACGGCCCGCAGCTCGCGCCGTCCAGTACCCGGCAGAAGTTCAGGAACTCCCGCGGCACCCCGTCGGCCTCCGCGTCGGCCGCGGTCTCCTCGTCGACCGTCCCGCCGAGCGTGAACCGGAGCAGGTCCGTGCTCTCCGCCAGCGCCGTCCGCAGGGCGTCCACCGTGGTGATCAGACGGGACGATCCCGGGCTCGCGCTAGTCATCTGGCCACCACTTGATGTCGATATTGATCGGATTGCCGTCCGGAAGATCCCTGATCTGCGGGCGGATCTGCTGCGTGCCGATATCGAAGTTCGTCGTCCGGTCGAGCATCCGCAGGTTACGCCACGCGTCCGGACCACCGGTCTGGAGCTCGTTGACGTGGTCCGGTTGCATTTTACGGGCGGCCACCGCGGCCTCTTCGGCGAACTCGGGGTCGTCCTTGTGGTTCCTGCGGATCAGCGCCTCCAGCGCGCCTTTGTACTGCTTGGTGATCTCCTTGTCGCGGTAGTCCTCGGTCTTGCCCTTGAACTTGAAGAGGTTGCCCTCCTCGCCTAGCCGCTGAAGGGCCCTCGCCTTGCGTTCGAAGGCCGGCTTGGGCATGCCGGGCTTCCACTGCAGGGTGACGGTGTGCGGGTCCTTCGTGGTGTCCGGGCGGTCCTTGCCGATACCGCCGCCGTCGCGGACCGTGTCCTGGTTGCGGGAGCGGTTGACGATGCTGTCCAGCATGGTCGCCAGCGCCTTGTCGTTGCGCTCGTGGTTCTCGCCCATGACTCGCACGCCCTTGGACACGTCCTGGAGGTGCTTGTGCAGCTGGTCCTCGGCCTTCTCTATGGCCTGGAGGATCTTTTCCGCCCCGCCCTCGACGGTCGCCGCCATGGTGCCGCGGCCCCGCGTCCGGTCCAGCCCGGCGCGGCTGCGGCGCAGATGGGGACGGGCGCCGGACTCGTGCTCGTCGGCCTGGGAGGTGATCCGGGCGGCCAGCCGGTCGTGCAGGTCCTTGTCGTTGCGCACGGTGTCGCTCACGCACCGCCTCCCCGCCCGGTGAGCGTCCCGCCGGCGGCGTCCAGGCCGTCGGAGAAGCCCTCGCCGCCCGCGCGCAGGGTCTTGCCGGGGCTGTAACCGTCCTGCAGGCCGACGGCGTTGGCGCCGACCTGGATGGCGAGGTCGGCGGCCATGTTGCCGAGGGCGGAGTAGACCGGTCCGGTGACGACGGCCATGAGCTCTTCGACGAGGAGGTGCTCCGCCTCCTTCAGCAGCCGCCGGACGACGACGCGCGTGGCCTGGGTGGCGCCGAGCGCGCCGACCTCGGAGAGTCCGAGCGTGAACGGCGCGGCGGCCTGGGCGGCGATGATCTCCGCGGCGAGGATGCCCAGCTGGACGATGGCCGCCACCTTGGCGCCGGCCACCGCGACGGCCGCGCCGTCCAGGGCCATCGCACCGAGATCGGCCGCCTCGGCGACGCGTTCCAGATGGATGCCGCTGACCTTGCCCCAGTGCTGCTCGAAGGCCGCGGTCGCGATGCCCTCGTTGCCCTCCAGGAACTCGCGGACGAAACGTTCCGTCGCGTCCCTGCCGTCTCGCATCTGGGAGGCGAAGGAGCGCAGGCCGTCGGCCATGTCGCGGTAGTCGTCCTCGTCGACGTTGGGCCACTCGACGCCGATGAGGTCCAGCACCCAGGCCGCCTCGTCGGGCAGCACGACTCCCATCCGCGATCCCCTTCCGCCTCGGCAGAGCCAATTAGTTCACTCTTGCGACGGTCGAACTCTACTGTGACGGGAGATTGCTGACGGTGTGGGGGATGAGCAAGTCCCGCCAGTGGAGCGGGAGGTGGACGGCCTTGGATTCGGGGGCCGGGGCTCAGCGCTGGCGGAAGCGGCCCTCCGGCCGGGGTCCACCCAGACCGGAGGGCCGCCCGGGCCCGGCCAGGTGCTTGGGGACCGAGCGGGTCTCCGCGACGTGCCGTTGCGCGTCCTGTTCGGCGCGCTCCCGCTCGTCCTCGGCGCGACGTTCCTGCTGCCAGTCGTCGAAGCGTCCGCCGGCCTCGCGGGCCTCGGCGGCCGAACGCTTCTCCCCGGCTCGGCGCACCTCGGCGGCGCCGGAGAACAGGGCGGCCATGTACTCCGGGTCGGTGAACGCCTGCTCCGCCGTCAGGTCGCCGCGCAGGACCGCGGTGGCCATCTCCCGCAGCTTCGGGTCGGGGCCGCTGCTCAGGCTACGCAACGTGCGGTGCAGGCTGCGGGCCCGCTCTTCGTCCTTCGCGACGTCCAGCAACTCCCCCCGGTCCACCTTGCGTCCGTCCGGCACGCGAACCTCCTCCGTCCCTTCCTCTACGTCAGTCACACCATTGTCCAACAGGCGTGCGGGGGATGGGAGTCGGGAAAAGCGGCCAGCGGCTGGCGTCCGGCCAAGGCGCGTGGATCTGGCGGGTGAGCCGGTCGAGGGTAGCGACCGGGGCGAAGTCTTCCCGTAGGCAGGACGGAACCCTGGCGGAGCTGGCCGAAGCGGTCGACGAGGTGCTGCTCGGCCTTGGGGACGGCATCACCCGGGTCCAGCGCAAGCAGTACGCGGCCTACCAGCGGCTGCGGAACTTCGCCTGCGTCTGCCCGCCGCAGCAGACCAAGCTCCTCGTCCACCTCAAGGCCGACCCGACGGCGGTCGACCTCTTTCCCGGTTTCACCCGGGATGTGACGGGGCTTGGCCACCACGGCACAGGTGACCTGGAGGTGCAGCTGCGGACGGAGCAGGACCTGGAGCGGGCCCAGGACCTGTTCCGCCTCAGCTACGCCGCAGCGTAGAGGGCTGATGGTCTCGGCCGTGGGCGCCAGGAAGCGCAGTTTGAAGTTGTCGGCTGTCGTCGTGGTGGTGCCCTTCGGCGCGGCGGACGGGGAATGGCGGTGGATCTACAAGGATGCGGCGGATCCCCGGGTTCGCTAACCGGGGATCCGCCGCTGTATTGCCGCCCGCATCTGAGCCAAGCAGGCGTACCGTTCGCCATGTCAACGCACTTTCCCAAGCGACGCGGGGCACGTTCGTCGGCATGACAGGTGGCCTGCGGAACCAGCCGATCGGCACCACTGTGGATCCGGGCGTGAGCGGTGGAAAGTGGGAGCGGGTGGAGGATGGCGCGCCATCGCCGCCCGGGCCGGGGCACAGGCGGTGTCCCGTGTCCCGCAGTGGTGTGGCCGGCGGGCTGCCTCTTACGGCCCACTGGGGGCAGGAGGATCTGGTCCGCGCCCGGCTGAGTGGGAAGGCGGAAGCTGCGCCTCTGAACAGTAAAATCGCCCTCCCGAAGGTGGCCGGCGCCCCGGGCCCCGAGGCCCGGGGCGGTGTCATCGGACCGTCTCCGAGCGCTGTGCCGACAGGCCGTGGGCCACGAGCGCGGCCTCCACCCGGCCGGTGATGTGGCACTTGGCGTAGATGCTGCTGATGTACGCCTTCACGGTTGTGGGCCGCAGCGCGAGCCGTCGGGCGATCTGGCTGTTGGACAGGCCGCCGCCGAGCAGGGCCAGGACCTCGTGCTCGCGTGACGACAGCCTGCTCAGGACGGAGTCCGGGGTGCCGAGGTCCGGTCGCCGGGCCACCGGGGCGCGCAGCAGCAGGTCCCGCAGGCTGGTGCGGGGGAGGACAGCGGCACCGTCGGCGACGGCGTACAGCGTGTACGCCAGCATGTGCGGTGGCAGGTCCTCGGGGACGAAGCCGGCGGCCCCGGACATCAACAGGGGCAGCGGGACGGTCTCGGCGTCGCCGATCAGCACGATCGGCGGCATGTCGGACAGGGTGACGCCTGAGCCCATCAGCCCCCGCACGCCGGGCATCAGGGCCTCGACCAGCAGGATGTCGGTCGTCTGGCGGACGCCTGGCTCATGGTGACGGCCAGGCCCGTCGCCACCGGCAGTCACCGGGTCGGCAACGCTGTCCCGTTCGTCGACGACGAAGTCGCCTCGCGCCTGGAGTAACTGGACGATACCCGCGCGGAAGAGAGCACTGCGATGGATCAGCGTCACATGTATCACTTGGCTCCCCCAAATGACGATCTTACGAACGCAATCTCGACAGGTTAGCCAGCTGTTTCGTCGTTCCAGTCCAAGTCCGAGCAAAGAGTCGCGCCCGGCGACGGCGTCTGCCGCAGGGCGGAAGCCGTGAGGATGAGGACAGACCGTCTCCCCCGGCGGACGAGGCGCCGGTGCCCCGGGTCAACTCAGGGGATGAGCCAAGGAATTCCGCCCGTGGCTGGAAGACGCCCCTGGGCCCGCTGCCTAGCGTTTGACGTGTCTTCGGGACCGCAGACGCACCATACGGTCCCCCTCCCCAGCGCCCAACCGGCGCCGCACTCCGCGGAGTTCCATGAACCGATCGCTGATCATCGCCAGGATCACACCGGGCACCGAGGCCGAAGTGGGCCGCGTCTTCGCCGCATCGGACGCCACCGACCTGCCGCGGGAGATCGGGGTGCGTGAGCGCTCCCTGTACTCCCTCGGCGACCTCTACGTCCACCTCGTGGAGTTCGACCGGGACACCGAGGACGCCATGGCCGTGGCCCAGCAGCTCCCGGGCTTCCGGGACATCAGCAGGCAGCTGGACCCCTTCATCTCCGCATACGACCCGCAGACGTGGCGTTCGCCGAAGGACGCCATGGCCCGTCGCTTCTACCACTGGAAGCCCTGACCACGTTCCGAAGGCTTTGACCGAGAGGCTCCGAGAGATGTCCGCACCGCGTTTCACGCTCGCCGATCTGATGTCCCTGCTCACCGCGAAGGCCGGTCTTCCCGTCGCCGCGCAGACCGCCGACCCCACGCTCGGCTTCGAGGACCTGGACCTCGACTCGCTGGCGTTCCTGCAGCTCCAGGGCGAACTCCAGGACACGTTCGGCTTCGAACTCCCCGAGGAGGACTTCAAGACGTGGACCTTCGGCCGGATCGTCGAGTACGTCGACGAGCGGGCCGCCGACCGCAGCCAGGCCGCCTGACCGGCCGGGGAGGACCGCCCACATGACGATCGAGCAGCAGGCCCGGCAGATCGGGCACACCGACAACTCCGTCTACATAGACGCCGGCATCGACCTGGTCTGGGAGTTGACCAACGACGTGGCGTCCTGGCCCCGGCTCTTCACCGAGTACGCGGCCGCGGAGATCCTGCACCAGGAAGGCGACACCGTTCGCTTCCGCCTCTCCCTGCACCCGGACGACACCGGCAAGGTGTGGAGCTGGGTCTCCGAGCGCACCGTCGACCGCGCCGCCCGGCGGGTCACGGCGCGCCGCGTGGAGCCCGGACCCTTCGTCTACATGAACATCCAGTGGATCTACCAGCCGGAGGGCGACGGCACCCGGATGCGCTGGGTGCAGGACTTCAAAATGCGCCCCGACGCCCCGCTGGACGACGGGGGCATGACCGACCGGATCAACGCCAACACGACGATCCAGATGGACGTCATCCGGCAGAAGATCGAGCAGGCGGAGGGTCGCGGACGCGACTGACGCCCGCCCGGCCGCACCCCGCCCGCGACCATCTGCGCCGCGACCATCTGCGCCGCGCCCATCTGCACCGCGACCGCCTGTGCCATCTGCACCGCGACCGCCTGCGCCATGCCCGCTTCACCGTGACCGAGGAGAGACGTGACCATCCAACACCCGGGGCGGCGTCCCACTGCCTCCGCGAGCGTCAGCCGCCACGACGTACCGTCCAACCGCCGCCGCGGCGGCGACATCCGCACCCTCCTCTCGCCGGCCACCGTGGGAGCCGAGGCGGGCTTCCTGGGCACGCTGACCCTGGAGCCGGGGGAGGTCGTCACCGAGCACTGGCATCCGTACTCGGAGGAGTTCCTGTACTGCGTGCGCGGAGAGATCGAACTGACCGCCGACGACGAGAAGCAGGTGCTGGGCGCCGACCAGGCCGTGCACCTTCCGATCGGGGTGCGGCACCGGCTCGTCAACGACGGCACCGAGACCGCGTTCCTGGTCTTCTGCCTGGGGCCGCTGGCGCCCCGGCCCGAACTAGGTCACGTCGACACCGAGCCGCTGCCGCAGCAGCAGTCCGCGGGGAGCAGCCGATGACCGCGCTCGCGCCCCTGGTCGCCGTCCGCGGCATCGAGCCCACCGCACCGGCGGCCGCACAGCCCGACGCCCGGTCCGCACCGGGCGGTGTGCCCGAGGCGGCAGCGCCGATCGGGTTGTTCGACGTCTTCTGCCTCGGTCCGCTGGCGCTGCGGCCCGAACTCGGCCAGCGGGACATCCGGCTGGCGCCGCTGACGGAGCACACCGGGAGCTCCCGATGAGCGGCGCCCGGCGGGTGGCCGTCACCGGGATCGGTGTCGTCGCACCCGGCGGCATCGGCCGCGAGAGCTTCTGGGACGCCCTCACCGGTGCCCGTACCGCGACTCGTCCGATCAGCCTCTTCGACGCCTCGGACTTCCGCTCCCGGATCGCCGCGGAGGTCGACTTCGACCCCGCAGCCTGCGGACTCACCGTGCAGGAGATCCACCGCAACGACCGGTTCATCCAGTTCGCGTTGGTGGCCGCCGACGAGGCCGTGGCCGACAGCGGTCTGCGCGACAGCGGTTCGGCGGCCGGCCCGCTGCTCGCCGACGGGGAACGCGTGGCCGTCAGCATCGGCAGCGCGGTGGGCGCCACCACCCGGCTGGAGGACGAGTACGTCCTGGTCAGCGGCAAGGGCGCCCACTGGGAGGTGGACCCGCGCTATGCGAGCCGCTTCCTGCACCACGCCCTGGTCCCGTCCGCCGCCGCCACCGAGGTGGCCGTCCGCTACGGCGCCCACGGACCGGCCACCGTCGTCTCGACCGGCTGCACTTCGGGCATCGACGCCATCGGCTACGGCAGTCAGCTGATCGAGGACGGCGACGTCGACATCGTGATCGCCGGCGCCTCGGACGCACCGATCTCGCCCATATCCATGGCCTGCTTCGACACCATCCGGGCCACCAGCGCCCGCAACGACGACCCGGAACACGCGTCACGCCCCTTCGACGGCACCCGCGACGGATTCGTCATGGGAGAGGGATCAGCGGTGCTGGTCCTCGAGGAGTACGAGCACGCGGTGCGCCGCGGGGCACGCATCTACTGCGAGATCTCCGGGTACGCCAACCGCTGCAACGCATACCACATGACCGGGCTGCGCCCCGACGGCGCCGAGATGGCGCAGGCCATCGGCGACGCGCTGGGCCAGGCCCGGCTCGATCCGACCGCGATCGGCTACATCAACGCCCATGGGTCCGGCACCAAGCAGAACGACCGGCACGAGACCGCCGCGTTCAAGCGCAGCCTGGGCGAGCACGCGTACGCCGTGCCGGTCAGCTCGATCAAGTCCATGGTCGGGCACTCGCTAGGCGCCATCGGATCCATCGAGGTCGCCGCGACCGCCCTGGCCATGCAGCGGTCCGTGGTGCCCCCGACGGCCAACTACCAGGTCCCCGACCCGGAATGCGACCTCGACTACGTGCCGAACACCGCCCGCGAGCACCGCATCGACGCGGCGCTCTCGGTGGGCAGCGGCTTCGGGGGTTTCCAGTCGGCGATCGTCCTGACCCGTCCCGGACACCCCGCGAGGAGTGCGGCATGAGCGCGTCCCGAGTGCTGGTCACCGGAATCGGAGTGGTGGCCCCGAGCGGCGTCGGCGCCGAGGAGCACTGGGCCTCGCTGCTGCGGGGCGAGCTGAGCGTGGCACCGGTCGAGGGCTTCGACACCTCGCGCCACTCCGCCGTACTCGCGGGCCAGGTCCGCGGGTTCGTTCCCGCGGAGCACGTCGACGAACGGCTCATGGTGCAGACCGACCGCTGGAGTTGGATGTCCCTCGCGACGGCGCGCATGGCTCTGGACGACGCGAAGTACGACCCGGCCGACCACGACCCGTACGCCACCTCGGTGTTCCTCTCGGCGGGCTCCGGCGGCAACGAGTTCGGGCAGCGTGAGATCCAGGCGCTGTGGAGCCGGGGCCGGCGTGCGGTCGGGGCCTACCAGTCGATCGCCTGGTTCTATGCCGCGAGTACCGGCCAGGTCTCCATCAAGCACGGCACCAAGGGTCCGTCGGGTGTGGTCGTCAGCGAGGCCGCGGGCGGCCTGGACAGCATCGGCTGGGCTCGGCGGGCGCTGCGGCGCGGCACCTCGGCGGTGCTGGTCGGCGGTACCGAGGCCGGGATCACGCCGTACGCGCTGACCTGCCAGGCCACCAGCGGGCGGCTCAGCGAGGCACGCAATCCCCGGCAGGGGTACAAGCCCTTCGACATCGGGGCCAACGGCCATGTGCCCGGCGAGGGCGGCGCGGTGCTGCTCCTGGAGGACGCGGACGCCGCCGAGCGGCGCAGCGCCCCACGCGTGTGGGGGGAGATCGCCGGCTACGGCGCCACGCACGACGCGCACCACCACGAGGACATCGCCCCGGACTCCACGCAGCTGGCCCGGGCCGTGCGGATCGCTCTGGACGACGCGA
This sequence comes from Streptomyces sp. NPDC006602, assembly GCF_042870385.1. Taxonomy (NCBI): domain Bacteria; kingdom Bacillati; phylum Actinomycetota; class Actinomycetes; order Kitasatosporales; family Streptomycetaceae; genus Streptomyces; species Streptomyces sp. NPDC006602. Next base: position 390,685 of record NZ_JBIAHG010000006.1, read on the forward strand.
GGGTCACCGCGGACCAGGTGGACCTGGTCGTCGCCGACGGAGCGGGCAGCCCCGAACTCGACGCTCTGGAGCTGGACGCGCTGGGCGCGGTCTTCTCAGGCCGTGCTACCCCCGTTCCGGTGACCGTGCCGCAGGGCTTCACCGGGCGGATGATGGCAGGCGGTTCGTCCCTGAACGTGGCCACCGCGCTGCTCGCGATGCGCGACGGGTTCGTGCCCGCGGTGGGCAACCTCGACCAGCCCGTGCCCGCGTCCCACCTCGACCTGGTCCAGGGTTCCGCCCGCCGGACGGAGGTGCGCACGGCACTGGTCGTCGCCCGCGGGTTCGGCGGCTTCAACAGCGCGCTGGTGCTGCGCGCGGCCTGAGCCGCAACGGCCCGGAACCGTAAGGAACTTCCCTGCACAACCAGTACTCGACTCATATCCGAGGAGCTCCGAAATGAACCGTTATGCCCTGGCTTTCCGTGTCCGGCCCGGCACCGAGCAGGACGTCGCCGAGCTGCTGTCGACCTATGACCCGCCGAAGCTGGAGATAGACGAGGAGACTCGACTGCTCGGCACCGCCGTCTTCATGAAGGGCAACCTCGTCGTCCGCGTGATGGAGATCGAGGGCGATCTCGCCAAGGTCGCCCCGCACCTCGCCGCCGACCCGTCCGTCCAGGCGGTGGAGCGCAAGCTCAACGAGTACCTCGAAGAGCCCGTCGATCCCTCGGACCCCGAGGCCCGCCGCACGTTCCTGGCCAAGCGGCTGATGCACACCGTCCTGCACCGCGAGGCCCCCAAGCCCGCGGCCAAGTGAGTCCCGCCCTTCTCCGAGGAGTTGACATGCCCCGCTATGCCCTGCTGTACCCGGTGAAGCCGGACAAGGCCGAGATCGCACAGCGCATCTTCGTCGGCAGCGGCGACCCGCCGCTGGTCGAGGGAGGCGTCCGTCTGCACAGCACATCGGTGTTCAGCAAGAACGGCCAGTTCGTACGGATCCTGGACCTCGACGGCGACCTGTCCGCGGCGGTGGAGATGCTGTCCCGCGCCACCGCGGTGCACGACGTCGGCCGTCAGATGTCCCAGGTCTTCGAGGGGGACTACGACTTCACCACGCTGGACGGCCTGCGTGCCTTCTTCGCCGACAACCTGATGACCACGGTCACCGACCGCCGGGGCGAACGCGAAGGGGACGCCGCGTGAGCAGGGTCGCGGTGCTCGGGCTGGGGGCGATGGGGTTTCCCCTCGCCCGCCGGCTCGCGGAGACGGGGCACACGGTGCGGGCCTGGAACCGGACACCGGGACGCGCAGGTCTCGCGGAGTGCGGGATTACGGCGGCGGCCACACCCGGCGAGGCGGTGGCCCAGGCGGAGTACGTGATCACGGTTCTCGCCGACGACGCCGCCCTGACTGCAACGCTGGAGGGCGGACTGCTCGACGCGCTCGGTGCCGGCCAGCTCGTCCTGAACTTCGGGACCGTGGCCTCCGCGACGATCCAGGAACTCGCGCTCCGGGTGGCGGAGCGCGGGGCCGAACTCCTCGACGTCGGGATGCTCGGCAACGCGGTGCACGCGGGGCGGGGCGAGCTGCGGCTGTACGTGGGCGGGGCGCAGGATCAACTGGAGCGCGTCCGGCCCCTGTTGCGGGACCTGGCCAAGGAGGTCACGCACATCGGACCGCTCGGCTCCGGCATGGACCTCAAACTGGTGCTCAATCTGCTGATGGGCCTTGAGATGCAGGCCCTCGGCGAGGTCGTCGCGCTCGGCGAGGCCCTGGGACTGGACCGGTCCGTGGTCCTGGACTCGGTCACGGTCAGCGGCTTCAGCGCGCCGGTGATGGGCTTCAAGGCGCGCCGCATGGCTTCCGGCCGTTACGGCGCCCCCGACTTCCGCCTCGCCCTGATGACCAAGGACCTCCGCCTCGCTGAGCAGGCGGCGCACACCCGCGACACGGCCCTGCCCATGACCGCGGCCGCCCATTCGGCCCACCACGACGCCGTGTCCCGCGGCTGGGGCGACCTGGACTGCGCGTCCATCGCCCATGCGCTGCCCGGCGGCACACCGGACCCGTCGCACCGGGCGGCCGGGGGGCGGCCCGGGCCACCCGGAAACCGGCCCGGAGCGACCGGCGATGCGGCCGGAGGTGCGCGGTGATCATCGACATCCATGGGCATCTGTCGCCCCCGGAGGCCGCCCGGCGGTTCCCGATGCCGCCGAGTCTGACCGATGTGGACGGGATGATCGCGGACCGCGAGGCCGCCGGGATCGATCTCACGATCATCGGGAGCCCGGTGGGCGCGGGCGCGATGATGCGCGTGCCGGGCATGGACAACTACGCCCAGCCCCGCGACCGGTTGCGCGCGTTCCACGACTGGATGGCGGGGGTGTTCGCCCGCTTCCCGGAGCAGCTGCGCGGCTATGTGTACGTGAACCCGTTCGGCGACGACGACCACTTCGAGGGTGTCCGGGAGACCCTCGCCGACCCGCACTTCGTGGGTCTGATCGTCAACTCCTCGGTGCAGGGCCGCTTCCTGGACTCGCCGGACGCGGACTCCTTCTTCGCCTTCGCCGACGAGATCGGCAGACCGGTGCTGGTGCATCCGCCCGCGGAACCGGCGGGCGGCGCCGCGGTGACGGACTTCCGGTTCGTCGAACAGATCGTCCGGCACGCCGACATGGGCACCGGCCTCGCGATGATCGCCTTCGCCGGGTGGCTGGAGAAGTACCCGGACCTGAAGGTCATCGGCTCCACGGGCGGCGGTGCGATCGCCTCCCTGGTCGAGCGCCTCGACGCCGCGGCCCGCCCCCGCCCGTGGGGAGCCGCAGGCACGCCCCCGCAGGGCTCCGCGGGACCGGCCGGTCCTCCGGCCGGGGGCCGTCCCGACGCCCCCGCCCGCCCGGCGGCACCCGGCGCCTCCGTCCGCCGTATGTACGTCGACACCGCCGTCTCCAGCCAAGCGCACCTCAAGCTCAACGCGGAGGTGCTCGGCCCGGAGCACCTGCTCTTCGGCACCGACTCGCCGCCCCTGCCGCGCCGGCTTCCGGATCTGCTCCGCGCCGTCGAGCAACTGCCGCTCGACGAGGACGGGCGACGTGCCGTGCTCGGCGGCAACGCCGTACGGCTCTTCGGACTCGACCGGACGGCCGCGACGGCCCTCGTCTCCCCGCCCACGGCGGAAAGGTCTTCGCATGTCTGACACCCTCTCCGAACGCCCCGAAGCACCCCAGGGGCTGCTCGGCGCCGAGCCGGCCGCCGACCGTGCCCGGATCGTCTTCCTGGTCCGTGTCCCGCTCGGCCGCACCGCCGACTTCCTCAACGCCTATCAGCAGATACGGCACCTCGTCGCGGACGGCACCCCGGGCCATCTGGTGGACCAGCTCTGCCGGTCGGACACCGACCCCGAGCAGTGGCTGATCACCAGCGAGTGGCGGGACATGGCCTCCTTCCGCGCCTGGGAGAGCAGTGAGGCCCACCGTGAACTGGTGCGCCCGCTGCGCGAGGCGATGACGGAAGCGCGCTCGCTGCGCTTCTCCGTACGCGCCCAGACGTCCGCGGGCGAGGTGGTCTGACATGACCCGCGGACGTGTCTTCGTGGCCGGCGGCGGCATCGGCGGCCTCGCCACGGCGATCTCGCTTCGCCAACAGGGTTTCGACGCGGTCGTGTTCGAGCAGGCCCACAAGCTGGTCGCGATCGGCGCCGCCATCGGCGTCCAGACCAACGCCGTACGGGCCCTGCGGGAAATCGGCGCCGTGGACGACGTACTGCGGGCCGGCGTGCCCATCGAGCACTACCGCTACTACTCGTGGCGCGGCCACCGCCTGGTCTCCTGGCCGCAGGGCGACATCGGCCGCAGCATCGGCGAGCCCACCGTCGTTGTCCACCGCGCCCAGCTCCAGCAGGCCCTGCTGGACGCGCTGCCCGAGGAAGCGGTCCGGCTCGGTCGTACCGCCGTCGGCTACCGCGAGGACGAGGACGGCGTCACCCTCCTCTTCGAGGACGGAACCGAAGAGCACGGGGAGCTGCTGGTGGGCGCCGACGGGCTGCGCTCGGTGATCCGCGCGCAGCTGCTCGGTCCGGCCGAGCCCCGCTACTCCGGCTGGGTCGCGCTGCGCGGCATCGCACCGTCCTTCAGCCATCCCGCGGTGCCGATCGGCATCGCCCGCCAGACGCTCGGCAGCGGCCGCAGCTTCGGCATGTGGCACATCAGCGACGGCCGCCTCTACTGGGTGGCCACGATCGCGGTACCGGAGTCCGTGCGGGACGTTCCCGGAGAGGCGCGCAAACGCTGGATCCTCGAGCGGTTCCGCGACGCCCATGCGCCGGTGGCCGAACTGATCGAGGCGACCCCGGCCGACGCGATCCTGCGCAACGAGATCCACGACCGCCCGCCCGCGCCGACCTGGAGCGGCCGCCGGGTCACCCTGCTCGGCGACGCGGCACATCCCACCACCCCGGTCACCGGTCAGGGCGGCGGCCAGGCCATCATCGACGCGCATGTGCTGGGCCAGGAGCTGGGCAGGTGCCCGGAGTTGACCACCACGTCGGTTGCCGAGGCCTTTGCGGCCTACGAGGCCCGGCGGCGACCCGTCACCTCCTCGATCACCGAGGAGGCGCGGCGCATCGGTGCGATGCACCACTTCAGCAGCCCGTTCCTGTGCCTCGGACGCGACCTGTCCCTGAAGCTGACGCCCCCGCGGGTGTGGCGCCGGCGCATGGAGGACCGCCTGGCGTTCTGAGCCGGCGGTACTTCCCCGAGCCCGTGGGCCGGCGAGGAACCCCCGCCTCGCCGGCCCACGGCCCCTGTGTACGTCAACCGCGTACGTCGTCGACGCCTTGCGAAGGACGGTGTCTGTCACCCATGCCGGATATATCAGGACTCCTGTTTTCCAGTGAGTCCGTCACCGAGGGCCATCCCGACAAGATCTGTGATCTGGTCAGCCTGGCCCAGGACCCCACCGCCCGGGTCGCCATGGAGACGATGGTGACCACCGGACACGGTCGGCGGCCGGCTCGGCGCCGAGCAGCCCCTCGGGTGCTTCGGGAACGGCTCGACCGCGTCGACGGCCTGCGCCACGCGACCGGTCTCTGACGGGGGCACTCGGATGCGTATCGCGGTCACCGGGTCCATCGCGACCGACCATCTCATGCTGTTTCCCGGGCGCTTCAGCGAGCAGCTCGTCCCCGACCGGCTCGCAGCGGTCTCACTGTCCTTCCTCGCCGACGAACTCGACATCCGCTACGGCGGGGTCGCGGCCAACATCGCCTACGGCCTCGGTGCGCTGGGCCGGCGCCCCCTCCTGGTCGGGGCGGCCGGGCGGGACTTCGGGGAGTACCGCGGCTGGCTGGAGGCCGCCGGGGTGGACACCGCGCAGGTGCGCGTGTCCGACAGCAGGTACACGGCCCGCTTCGTGTGCACCACCGACGCCGACCAGAACCAGATCGCGACCTTCTACAGCGGGGCGATGGCCGAGGCGGCCGACATCGACCTGGAGGAGGTACTCGAGCGCGCCGGCGGCGCCGACTTCGTGCTCGTGGGGCCCGACGATCCGACGGCGATGCTGCGACACGCCGCTGCCTGCCGCAGACTCGGCCTCCCGTTCGCCGCCGATCCGTCCCAGCAGCTGGCCCGTATGACGGCGGCGGACGTGACCGCGATGATCGAGGGCGCCCGGTATCTGTTCACCAACTCCTATGAGCGGGCGCTGCTGCTGCGCCTCGTCGGACGCACGGCATCCGAAGTGCTGGAGCGGGTGGGGGCGTGGATCGTCACCCTGGGCCAGGAGGGCGTCCGTATCGACACAGCCGGGTCCGGATCCGTCCACCTCCCGGCGGTGCCGGCGGCGTCCGTCACCGATCCGACCGGGGCCGGCGACGCATTCCGGGCCGGTTTTCTGGTGGGGCTCCTGCGGGGTCTCGGTGACCGGGCGTCCGCCCAACTCGGAGCCACCCTGGCGACCATGGCTCTGGAATTTCCCGGAAGTCAGGGATATCGGTGTTCAGAAAGCGATCTCATCGCCTGGTCGGCCCAGCACTATGATGTATGTCCCATGCCGAGTTCGTCCCAAGTTCAGCGATAGTGAAGCGGTCACGGGTATAAATAATTGTCGGCGCGCCACCTTCCAGGTGGGCCGCATCCAACAGGCACCATGTCCGTGATTTCCGGGGGACGTTCATGCAGGCCTTGTCAAGACATACATCCATGGTCGCCATACCAGGCGACGAACAGGCCGTTTCGGCCGTCGAATCCGATGTCCGGGTGCTGATATGCGAGCGCCAGGAGATCTATCGCATCGGTTTGCGGACGGTTCTGGAAGCCGACGACGGCCTGGCCGTCATCGGCGAGGCCGGTTCGCAGGCGGAGGTCCTCTGCCTCGCCGCCACCCTGCGACCGCATGTGGTCCTGGCCGGGGACCCGGGCCCGTGCTCCGCCGTGCCGGAGGTCATCAAGAGCCTGAGCGGGCTGGGGGTGGGAGTGGTGGTGCTCACGGAGAAGTCGGGGGACGTTCCCACGATGCTGCTGGCGGGCGCCCGCGGCTACCTCCCCCGGCTGGCGCCGCCGGACCGGCTGCGCGACGCCGTACGGGCTGTGGCACGCAACGACACGGTGCTGGACTGTGATGCGACGGAGGCCCTGGTCAGACGGCTCACCCAGGCGGCGTCCGGGGGGAGCGAGGCGCACTGCAGGGCCGCGTGGGGCTCCGAGTGCGGGCCGACGGAGCCCGGTGCCGAGATGGAGGGCCTCACCCGGCGGCAGTTGGACGTGACCAGGCTGGTCGCACGGGGGTTCAACAACTCCGAGATAGCGGCTCGTCTGCATGTCGGAGAGGCCACGGTGAAAAGTCATCTCGCCGCGGTGCTGCGCAAGTACGGGCTCCGCGACCGCACCCAGCTCGCCATCCTGGCGCTGCAGGCGCACCAGCGGTAGCCGGACGTGCGCCGGGGCAGGCACCCGGCGCACGGTCGCGCGCGTAGGCGAGAATGGTGTAATTTCTGGTGATTACTCGAGGGTAACTGCCATACGGCAGTGGTGCATCGGCGGAATGGTGGCTCCGGCGAGGCGTCGGCATACTGTCCCGGGCCGACCAACACCCCCCACCGGTCAGGGAGCCGACGACGCCTCCGGCGATCAGCTGAACGGCATCGTCCTGTACGCCGGCTCTGTGGCGCTGTTCGGAGGGATGGAGATGTACGTCGGACTCCTGGGGCCGTTCCAGGCGGGCGTGGGAGAGGCGTCGATCGTCCCCACCGCCGGGAAACCCCGCAATCTGCTCGCTCTGTTCGCCCTCAACCCGGGCACCCTGCTGACGAACCTCGTGATCACCGAGGAGCTGTGGGCAGGACACCCGCCTCGGCGTGCCACCAGCGCGATCCATGCCTATGTGATGCGCCTGCGGCATGCCCTGACCTCGGCTTTGCCCTGTCACACACCGGAGCGGCCGGACGCCAAGGAGATCCTTCAGACGGTGCCCGGCGGATACGTTCTGCGGCCGGGGGAGTGCTTCGCCAGCGATGCCGCCGAGTTCAGGCGGCTGGTCGACCTGGGCAACCGCAGGGGCGAGGTCGGGGATCGGGACGGGGCCGCGCAGCTGCTGCGTGCCGCCCTCGACCTGTGGCGCGGCCCCGCACTGGCCGATCTGCAGCCGGGCCCCGTGCTCGAGCGCGAGATCCTGGCGCTCGAAGAGCGTCGCCGCACCGCCACGGAACGGCGTATCGCCTTGGATCTGGAACTCGGCCGGCACCACCTCGTTCTCGACGAACTCACCGAACTCACCGCACGAAACAGAATGCACGAATACCTTCACGCGCTTCATATGGTGGCACTTCAGCGAAGCGGCCGGAGAACGTCTGCAATTGAACTTTTCGAGCGCCTGCGTCGCGACATGGAAAAGGGACTCGGAACGGAACCGGCGGCCTGGATCAATCAACTGAGGCTGACTGTTCTCGACGCCGACGCGAATCTCGACAATCCTCTGCCGAAAGAGATTCCTCCGGTTTACGGAGACCGCCCGGCGAGGTGAATTCAGGCAGCATCGGCGGGGCGGCGATCCGTAACCGGGACCGGCCCTGATCGAGGCCCCGCTTCTCCGGGGCCCGGGCGGGATCGTCCCCGGAAGCGGAACCGCGGTGCACCCGTGCCGACCCGGTGCGGTTTCGAGACCCCTCACATACCCCCTCCGATGGTCCGACCGAAACCGGCCAGGGCTGCGGCTCGTCCTCACATACATGTTCGAGCCAATCCTTTAACAAGTCAAGCATCCAGGTGGGTGGCGGCATGTTCCCCGTGACGCCCGAGGTGGGCGTGGGGAGGCCTGGCGGATCGTCCGAGCTGAAGAGGCTGTTTCAGCCACGAGAGGCTTCCGGTGTCAGCGGGTCACGCCGCTCAGCTTCTCCAATTTGATGGCGCAGTCTATCCTTGACTGATTCAAGGTTCAGGCAAAATTAAGCCCAAGGGTGTGAGCGCGTGACCACTGATGCCTTCCGGTCGGAGCCGTCGAGGAGTCCCGCGGGGGACTCCTCGCGGAAGGAGATCTTCGAGCTGTTCTTCGTGCTGTTCGGGAAGCTGCGCGACCACTATGCGGGGACCGCGGCGGCCTTCGGCCTCACCCCGCAGCAGGCCAAGACCATCCGGCTGGTCGGCGACCCGCGCTCCATGCGGGAGATCGCCGACGTGCTCCAGTGCGACGCCTCCTACGTGACGGGCATCGCCGACAAGTTGGAGGACAGCGGCCTCATCGAGCGCCGCCCGAGCCCGGCCGACCGGCGGGTCAAGCAGCTCGCCCTGACCCCCAAGGGGCGGCGGCTGCGGGCCGCCCTCGAAGAGAAGCTCTTCTCTGCGGTGCCGGGTGTGGAGGGGATGTCCGGCGAGCAGCGCGAGGTTCTGTACGGAGCGCTGCGCGCGATGTTCGACGCCTGCTGAGCCGACCGTCGGCGCCCTCCGAAACGGCGTAACCCTTGAATCAGTCAAGCATTGACTGATACCATCATCGGGCACATCCCAGTTGGCATGGGCGTCACCGTCCGGAAGGACCGAACATGGACTTGAGTGCACGAACCCGCGGACCCGCCATCGAAGTAACCGGCCTGGTCCGCGAGTTCGCCAAGGGGCGCCGTGCCCTCGACGGTCTCGATCTGCGCGTCGGCCACGGTGAGATCTACGGCCTGCTGGGGCCGAACGGAGCGGGCAAGTCCACCACCGTGAACGTCCTGACCACACTGCTGCCGCCGACCGCGGGCACGGTGCGGGTCGCGGGCCATGACGTGGTCACCGAGGCGGGGCGGGTGCGCCGCTCGATCGGTGTGGCGATGCAGGACGTGTCGCTCGACCCGCTTCTGTCCCCCCGGGAGCACATGAAGCTCCAGGCGGCTCTGTACGGCCTCGGTCGCGCGGAGCGGACCCGGCGCGGCGAGGAACTGCTGGCGGCCGTGGGGCTCACCGACCGGGCCGGCGACAAGGTGTCCACCTTCTCGGGCGGCATGAAGCGCCGCCTGGACCTGGCGCTCGCCCTGCTGCACCGGCCCGCCGTGCTCTTCCTCGACGAGCCCACCAACGGCCTCGACGTGCCCAGCCGTGAGGCGCTGTGGGAGCAGATACGCCGCCTCTCCTCGGAGGAGGGGGTGACGGTCTTCCTGACATCCCAGTACCTCGAGGAGATCGATGTACTGGCCGACCGCATCGGCATCGTGGACCGCGGCCGGATGATCGCCGAAGCGACGCCAGACGACCTCAAGGACCAGTTCGGGCAGCCCGCCATCGAGATCGTGCCGACCGCGGAGCAGCGCCCGGCCGCCGCCGACCTGCTGGCGGGCTTCGGTCCGCTCGGCTCCGCGGTGCGTCCCGGAGCCGTCGCTGTCCGGGTGACGAGCGTGGCCCGCGAGCTGCCCGAGATCGTCCGTGCCCTGGACGCCGCGGACATCGTCGTCGAGCAACTCGAGGTACGCGCACCGACGTTGAACGACGTGTTCCTGTCGCTCACCGGCGACGGCCGGCAGGAGGCGGGGGATCTGCTCCCCGAGATGGCCTCATGAACACGGCGCTGACCCAGGTGGCCTGGCTCGCCCGGCGCTCCGCGCTGCGGACGCTGCGCCGGCCCGCCGCCTTCCTCCCCATGCTGGGCTTCCCGGTGCTGCTGCTCGCCCTGTTCGCCGGCGGCCTCGACCTGTCCACGCGTGTTCCCGGGTTTCCCACGGACTCGTACTTCTCCTTCCTGCTGGCCGGCGGATTCGTCCAGGGCGCGCTCGTCGGAGGCGTGAACAGCGGCCTCGACCTGGTGTCGGACGTGCAGAGCGGATTCTTCGGCCGGCTGCTGCTGACGCCCATGAACCGGGGGCTGATCGTGCTTGCCCAGCTGTGCGGTTCCGCGCTGCTCGCGGTGATCCAGTCCTTGATCTGCCTGCTCGCCGGCGCGGTGGTCGGGGTGTGGCCGCACTCTCCGGCCGAGGTGGCCGTGATCGTGGCGCTGAGTGCCGTCATGGGCATGGCCTTCAGCTCCTGCGGTGCGTTCCTGGCCCTGCGCACCCGTTCCTCCGAGGCGGTCCTCGCGACCTTCCCGCTGACCTTCGTCCTGCTGCTGTTCAGCTCGTTCTTCATGCCGAGGAACCTGATGACGGCCGGGTGGTTCCGCACCCTCGCCTCCTGGAATCCGGTGACGTACCTCATCGAGGCCGTAAGGGCGCCGCTCATCGGCGGGAACGTCGCACACGCAACGGGAGTCGGGTTCGGGATCGCGGCCGGGCTCGCCGCTGTCACGGTGTCCCTGACGGTGGGCCGCCTGAGCAGCCGGACGGTGACGGTATGACCGCCACCACCACCGGAGCCGCCGTGGCACAGCGGACCGGCAGCGTCCATGTAGCGCTCGGGATCGCGGCGCGCAACCTCCGCGCGGCGTTCACCACTCCCTCCCTGTTCCTGCCTCCGGTTGCCGCACCCCTGGTCTTCTTCGTCGCGTTCGCCGGCGGGCTCTCCGTCCTCGCGGGGCAGCAGGGTTTCGACTTCCACGACGGCTACACGGCCTTCGAATACGTCTTCGTCGCGCTGCAGGGCGCGGTCTTCACCGGAATCTTCAGCGGTCTCGCGCTCGCCCGCGACTTCGAGACCGGCGTCGCGCGCAGGTTCCTGCTCAGCGCGCGCAACCAGCAGGCGGTCGTGTGGGGATACGTACTGACCGCGATGGGCCGCGCGCCGGTGGTCACGGTCATCCTGTACGCCCTGGGCGCCGCGGCCGGGATGAGGGTGAGCGCCGGCCCCGTCGAGCTGCTGCTGTTCTTCGTGATGAGCGAGCTGCTTGCGGCCGCAGGGGCGCTGTGGAGCTGCGGGATCGCGCTGCGTTTCAGGACCATGCAGGCCGCCCCGCTGGCCCAGCTCGTCGCCTTCCTCCTGGTCTACCTCGCACCGGTCTTCGCCCCGGTGGCGCTGCTCGCGCCCTGGTTGCGGGCGGTCGCGCGGGTCAACCCGTTCACCGTGCTGCTGGAGTCCGGACGGGGTCTGATCCAGGGCGAGGGAGTGCGGCTTGCGGCCTCGGGGGCCTGCCTCGCGGTGCTGCTCCTGCTGCTTCAGCTGTGGGCCGTGTTCGGCCTGCGCCGGGCGCGGGCGGCGGGGGCGTCATGACATCCGCGAGCGAACCGTACGAAAAGTCGTCGAGAGAGGAGCCCCTCCGCATGACGGGACGAACGACGGGAGAACCGTCGCTGCAGGACCGGATCTGCCTGGTCACTGGCGCCAGTTCGGGGATCGGACTGGAGACGGCACGCGGTCTTGCCGCGCGTGGCGCGGCCGTGGGCCTCGTCTGCCGGTCACCGGCCCGCGGACAGGCCGCGCTGCGGGCGCTGAGCGAGGAGTTTCCCGCGGCCCGGCTGACCCTGTTCCACGCCGACCTCTCGTCGCAGGCGGAGATCAGACGCCTGGCCGAGGACGTCAGGGCGCAACTGCCCGGCCTGAACGTCCTGATCAACAACGCGGGCACCATCGAGAAGGCGCACCGGACCTCGCCGGACGGTATCGAGCTGCAGTTCGCGACCAACTACCTCTCGCTGTTCCTGCTCACGTCGCTCCTCGCTCAGACGCTCGCCGCGAACGCGCCGGCCCGCGTGGTCAACGTCGCCTCCGGGATCCACGGCCGCGCCCGGATGGACTGGGACGATCTCGTCTCGCCCCGGTCGTACGACGCCTTCCAGGCGTACGCCCGCTCCAAGTTCGCCGTCGTCGCCCACTCGAAGTCCGCCGCCCAGCGGCTGGCCGACAGCGGCGTGACCGTCAACTCCGTCGAGCCCGGACTGACGCAGACCGCCCTTCTCGACGACGCCAAAGTCGGCATGTTCAAGGTGGTCCGGCGCTTCCTGCGCTTCGCGCCGACCGCCGCCCAGTCCGCGAGCCATCTCGTCCGACTCGCCGTCGACCCCGAGTTCGAGGGCGTGAGCGGCCTCTACTTCCGCAAGAGCAACCCGGCGAAGGCCGCGAAGGCGATCGCCGACCCGGAGGTCCTGCAACGTCTGTGGGCGTTCAGCGAGCGCCTGACCACGCAGCCCGCACCGGACCGGGAGCCCTAGGGCCTTCGACGGCTCGCACCCTCTGCCCGCGACCGTCCGTCATCCGCACCACGTGACAGCACTGGACAGAAAGAGAAACACCATGACTGAAACAGTTCCGCTGCCGGGCACGAGCGCGGGGCTTGCGACGCCCAACGGGCGGCGATGGCAGATCCTGCTGCTGCTCTGCCTCGTGCAGTTCATGCTGCTCCTCGACGACACCGTCGTGAACGTGGCGCTGCCCTCCATCCGGGAGGATCTCGGCTTCTCGCTGGCGAACCTCGCCTGGGTCGTCAACTCCTACGTGGTCGCCTTCGGCGGGTTCCTGCTGCTGGGCGGCCGGCTCGCCGACACGCTGGGCCGCAAACGCATCTTCATCGTCGGCACCCTGGTGTTCGCACTCGGCTCGCTCGGCAACGGGGTGGCCCAGAGCCAGGGCATGCTGATCGGCTCCCGCGCGCTGCAGGGCCTCGGCGGCGCCCTCGCGGCACCCGCCGCACTGTCCATGGTGGCCGTGCTGTTCACCGACCCCAAGGAGCGGACCCGTGCCCTGGGCGTGTGGGGTGCGCTGACCGGCCTCGGCGGTGCCACGGGTGTGGTCCTCAGCGGTGTCATCACCGACCTCGTCAACTGGCGCTGGATCTTCTTCGTCAACCTTCCGGTGGCGCTGATCCCGCTGCTGCTCCTGCCCCGGATCGCACCCGAGAGCCGCCGCACCGGCACCCGCGGGTTCGACGTGATCGGCGCGGTGACCATCACGGCGGGCTCTTCGATCCTCGTCTACGGACTGCTGCACGCCTCCGACCAAGGATGGGGTTCGACGGCCTCGGTGGCCAGCTTCGTCGCGGCGGCCGTGCTGCTCGCGGGCTTCCTGATCCGGGAGCGCGTCGCCGACGACCCGCTGGTCCCGCTCTCGTTCTTCAAGCGGCGCGGCCCGACGATGGCCAATGTCGCCCAGGTCCTGATGGCCTCGGCGAACTTCGGCACCTTCTTCCTGCTGACGCTCTACATCCAGCAGATCCTGGGCTACTCGCCGATGCGGGCCGGGCTGAGCTACATGGGCTTCTTCGTCGGTATCTTCCTCGGCTTCGGCACGGCGGCGCCGCTGATCCCCAGGACCGGCGTCCGGCCGGTCATGACCGGAGGCATGCTCTTCCTCGCCTCGGGCATGTTCTGGTTCGCCAACGCTCCCCTCGACGGGAAGTACTGGTCGACCATCTTCCCCGGCTTCGTCCTCATGGCCGTCGGGATCGCCTGGACCTCGTTCTCCATCAACATCGCCGGAGTCCACGACGTGCCGGAGCACCAGGCCGGCCTCGCCTCCGGCCTGCTGAACGCGAGCCAGCAGGTGGGCGGGGCGATCGGCCTCGGCGTGCTGATCACGGTCAACTCCTCCCGCACCAGCCACCTTCTGCACGGCGGAGTGGCGCCCAAGGTCGCGCTGCTCGGCGGCACGCATCTGGCCTTCGCCGTCGGCGGCGGCCTGCTGATCGGTGGCGCGGTGCTGGCAGCCCTGCTGATCGGCCGTATCAAGCCCACCACCCTGCCGCCCATGGTCGTCCTGGAGGACCAGGGCGATGTCCAGATCGCGCGTTGAGACAAGGGAGTTGCCGTGACAGCGAATCCTTCACAGACGCGGGCACCCGGCCCCGGCGGACCCCCCGCCGGCTCGGAGAACCTGCTGCGCATCCTGACGAGCCCGTGGGTGGCGCAGGCCGTGTACACGGTGGCCAGGTTCGACCTCGCCGACCGCCTCGCCAACGGCCCGCAGACCTCGGACGAGCTCGCCGAGGCCACGGGCCTGGATCCCGACGCCCTCTACCGGATCATGCGGACGCTCTCCTCCTTCGGAGTCTTCCGGGGGCTCGGTGACCGGCGGTTCGCCCTCGACGAGGCGGGCCACCTGCTCCGCGACGGCGTACCGGGAACGCAGAAGTACTCGGCGCTGCTCTTCGGTGAGGAGACCTTCCGCTCCTGGGGAGAGGTCGCCCATTCGGTGCGAACGGGCCGCCCGGCGTTCGACGAGATCTACGGGAAGACGTTCTACGACTACCTCAGCAGTCACCCGGCGGGTTCGGAGAACTTCAACCGGGTCATGGGCGGCGCCGCGGTCGTGCCACCGATCGCCGAGTCCTTCGACTTCGGGCCGTACAAGCACGTCGTGGACGTGGGCGGGGGCACCGGAGCGCTCCTGGCAAGCGTCCTGTCCCGGCATCCGCAGCTGTCCGGGACGCTGTTCGACCTGCCCGAGGCGATCGCCCAGGCGGAGCGGGAGCTGGACGGGCCGGTCCGTGCACGGTCCTCCCTGGTCGCCGGAAGCTTCCTGGACAGTGCTCCGGTGGGCGGCGACGTCTATCTGCTCTCGCGCGTCCTGCACAACTGGGCAGACGCAGACGCGACGGCGATCCTGCGCAACGTACGGGCGGCGATGAGCCCGGGCGGCCGTCTCCTCATCTTCGAGCGCTTCCTCCCCGACGACGACACACCCCACATGGGCAAGATCTTCGACCTGGTCATGCTGGTCGTCCTCGGTGGCCGCGAACGAAGCTCCCATGAGTACGCGGCCCTGCTCGCCGAGACGGGCTTCAGGCCCGTACGCGAGATCGAAGGCCCGAGGAACATGGGGTTGCTGGAGGCCGAGGCAATCTGATCGGGCTCGCCCCGCCGCCCGACCTGCGGCGCGAACCGGCGCGGCCTGCTGTTGCACCCCGGCCGGTTCGCGCCGCAGAGCGTCTTCCACTGCTGGGAGGTTCCATGACCGGCTTCAGCCGGCAGCTGTCGAGACTCGTACCGGCCCGGCCCGCCGCCTTCGGTGCGGATCCCGCGGGCGCGCGACTACGGCGGATCGAGCAGTCGCCGAACTATGCCGACGGGGTGTTCGCCAACCCCCTCGGGCCGCCGGACCGGCCCACTGTCCGTGGTCTGGCCAAGGCGCTGCCGGTGCAGTTACGGGCGTCCGCACTGCCCGGACGCAAGCCGGTACAACCCGTTCCCGTGTATGAGAACACGCTCGCGGAGCTCGCCGTGCCGCCCGACTCCGGGCTGCGCCTCACCTGGATGGGACACTCCACGGTCCTGGCCGAGATCGACGGGCGGCGGGTGCTGTTCGACCCGGTGTGGGGCGCGCGCTGCTCGCCGTTCGACTTCGCGGGGCCCCGGCGGCTGCACCCGGCGCCGGTGGCGCTGGAATCGCTGACCGGCCTCGACCTGGTCGTCATCTCCCATGACCACTACGACCACTTGGACATGCCGACGATCCGTGCCCTCGCGGACCGTGACGTGGTCTTCGCCGTACCCCTCGGCGTCGGCGCGCACCTGGAGCACTGGGGCGTTGCGGCGCAGCGGCTGTGCGAGCTCGACTGGAACGAGTCCGCCCAGGTGGCAGGGCTGACGCTGACCGCCGTACCCGCGCGGCACTTCTGCGGGCGCGGACCGCTCGGCCGTCGGCAGACCCTGTGGGCGTCCTGGGTGGTCGGCGGGGACGAGCACCGGATCTATCACAGCGGCGACACCGGGTACTTCCCCGGATTCAGGCAGATCGGCGAACGGCACGGCCCGTTTGACGCGACGATGATCCAGGTCGGTGCCTACAGCGAGTTGTGGCCCGCCAACCACATGACGCCCGCCGAAGGGATCCGCGCGCACGCCGACCTGTCCGGCGGCACACCCTCGGGCGTCATGCTGCCGATCCACTGGGGCACCTTCGACCTCGCGCCGCATCCCTGGGCGGAACCTGCGGAGGGCACGGTGGCCGCCGCGCGGGAGCTGGCCGCACGGATCGCCGTGCCCCGCCCCGGTGCCCCCTTAGAGCCTGCCACCGAACAGCCCGAGGACTGGTGGTGGCGAGCGGTCGCGGCGGCACCGGAAGGTGGCTGGCCGGAGCATCCTGGCGCGGTCACGGGGGCGAGTACGATGCGGGAATGAGTCCTCGCGCCACCCGGAAGCCCGCCGAAGCCCCCGGTGACATCCTGCTGCAGGGAGAGATCTTCGAGCTCTTCTACAAGCTTTTCGGAAGGCTGCGGGACCACTACGCCGAGACCGCCGCATCGTTCGGCCTCACTCCGCAGCAGGCGAAGACCGTCCGGCTGATCGGCGAGCCGCGGTCGATGCGGGAGATCGCCGACGAGCTGCAGATCGACGCCTCGTACGTCACCTCCCTGGCCGACCAGTTGGAGGAGGCCGGCCTGGTGGAGCGGCGGGTGAGCCCGAGCGACCGAAGGATCAAACAGCTCGCTCCCACCGCAAAGGGGCGACGGGTGCGGACGGCACTCGAGTCGCGGCTCTTCTCGGGGGTACCCGGTCTGAAGGGAATGCCCGCCGAGCGGCAGTCCGAGTTGCGGGACGCGCTCAGAGAGATGTCGGACGGCATCTGACCTCTGCGCCGGTCTCCCGGTCGTCGTCACCCATGGTTCGCCGTCACTGAGGGCGGTCCCGTCACAGGGGGACCGCCCTCAGTCGTTCCTGACTGCCGTCCGTGTCCTGCGTTCGTCTCTCCCGGGAAACAATTACTGGAATCATTCATTAATTGACCGAGTCATGTGTATGCTCTTGGGTGAGCCAGAGAGGGGGCCGCCCGATGGCAAGGACCGCCAGACGCTTACGTTTCCTTCTCCACCCGTACGTGCTGCGCCTGCGGGCCGGCCTGTTGATCCGCCGGATTGCCCTCGGGATCGGGCGTGGCTTCATCGAACTCGGCCGGACGTGGTACCGGTCAGGGGAGCAGTACGACGGGGAAACGCCAGGTCCTTCTCTGCGCGGCCCCGGCCCGGGGCATCCTGAACGGGTGGTCAAGGGACTGCCGTTGACGGAGGAGGAGCTCATGGTGTGGACGGAGTTCACCAGGACCCGTTCTGTGACGCGCCGTTGAGACCGCAAGAACCTCCGGAGGGTCCCGGTCCGCTGCCGTCCCCCCTGCGTATCCCCGGTCGCGGTGGTGAACTCACCGCCATACGTCGCCAACTCGCCCAGCACGGAGCCGTGTTGGCGTGGGGCTCCGTCGCGGACTGGCTCCCGGCGGGGTGGGACGGCCGGACGCCCCCGCCCGGGCTGGATCCGGCGGACCGGCGCCGGCTCGCGGTGCTTCGGCATCCGCTGGTGCGGGACCGGCTGCTGGCGTCGAGGCTCCTGGCCAAGGAGGTCGCGGCCGCGGCGCTCGGCACGCCACCGGCCCGGATCACCCTCGCCGGCGAACCAGGAGGCCGTCCCACGCTCGCCGGTCGGCCCGGCGTGGGCATCAGCCTCAGCCACACCGCGGGTCTGGTCCTGGTGGGGCTCTGCCACGGCGGGCGGATCGGTGTGGACGCGGAGCGGGCGGACCGGCGACTCCCGGCCGCCGACACTCTGTGCAGGCATCACTGCAGTCCCGAAGAGCGCGCCTGGCTCGCATCCCTTCCGGACGCGGAGCGGGAGGGTGAGCTGGTGCGCCTGTGGACGCTGAAGGAGGCGTACGCGAAGGCGGTCGGACTCGGCATGAGCCTCGACTTCGCCACGCACGGGTTCCTGCCGCGCCGCCCGGCGGCCGGACGGTCCGGGTCGGCACCGTACGGCCTGGTGGCGGCGGCCGGGCATACGGGGGTCCAGAGCTCCGGGCAGCAGGACGCCAGGGACGGGAACGCCGTGGGGGAGAACACCAGGAACGAGAGGTGGAGCTTTGCCTGCCACATCGTCGAAGGACCGTACGCACTCGCCGTCGCCCGCAGCCACGGACGAGCCGCGTGAGCCGGGGAAGCCGCACGCGGGCGCGCTCGACACCGCCGTCCCGCGGCGTCGGCGCGGTCCGCTGCTGGAGTCCGCGATCCTGGACGCGGTGATCGCGGAGCTGAATCGTGTCGGGTGGGCGGATCTGACCATGGAGGGCGTAGCCCTGGGTGCGGGGACGGGCAAGAGCGCCATCTACCGGCGCTGGCCGTCCAAGGAGGCCCTGGTCGCCGCGGCGCTGCGCCATGCACCGCCGGAACGGATCGAGTGCCCCGAACTGGGCAGTACACGGGACGAGTTCGTCGTCCTGGCGCTCTCCCTGCGCACGCTCATGACCTCGCCGTACGGAGTCGCGCTGCGCGCCGTGCTCGAAGGGTGCGACGCCGTGTCCCGCGGCCCGTTCGCCGAGTTGTTCACCGCAACCGTCGCAGAGCCGGCCAAGCGGTGCGCCCGGGTGATCGTCCGGCGCTCCGGCCATGCCGCGGCGCACGCCGACATGAAGGCCGACATGGCTGTCGAGGCCGTACTGGCCCTGCTGCTGTACCGCCCCAGGTTCGGCACGGGCCCTGTGCCGGAACGGGAGCTGCGCGGTCTCGTGGAGGACCTGTTGCTACCGGTCATCGGTCCCTGAACCGCCTGGATGCGTCCGCAACGACCACCTGACCAGCAAAAACGCCTCCCGAAGGAGGACGGAGACCGGGCGCCCCCGGCGGGAGCCGCAGCCCGGGGCTGGTCGCGAAGCGCCCCCTGTGACCTGCGAAGATTGGCTCATTGTGACCATGTCGACGCACCTTCCGAAAACGCGCGTCGCGACGACTGGTTGAACCCAAGACTTCACCCGACGGACGAACCGTCCTGCCGAACGCCGTCCGTACACCACGACGAGGGACACCATCTAGCACCAGCCGGACTGAGGCCCCGACGGAAGTTCTGCATCCGATTGATCCAGTAGATCGGATGCGCCCCATCTGACCTGCCAAAACGTCGCCATATCAGCGGAGCATCGGTGGCGCCCCCGGCAGGACTCGAACCTGCGGCCAAGCGCTTAGAAGGCGCCTGCTCTATCCACTGAGCTACGGGGGCCGGGTGTGGTGGCCTCTGTCTTGGGTGTGCCCGGGTGTGGGCTGATCCGTGACGTTGCCGGGGACAAGGATAGGGCTCCCGCGTCCTTGTCCCTGTTGCTTCCCCTCCGTGGCTCGATGTGGAGGTTCGGTGAAGCGGTCCTGATAATCGCAGGCAGGTACGAATCGTGCATCGCTTTTGGCTACTTGCGCATCGGGTGTTGTGTACTCGTTATGCCTGGAGTGTGCCCGCGTCCCAGTCGCCCCTTCCGTCCCTTCTGTCTCGTCGGCGCGCAGACATGCTCATATGCTTCAGAATTCCCCTAAAATTGGGCATTCTTCGCATGTGGTGACCTTGGACGTACGGCCTCAGCTGCTCGACGCACTCTCCGCCCTGCGCGACCGTGTCGCCGCCGCACGCTTCCCGCTGCCCCTGCCGGGGGCTCCACGCGCGCGTGCCAACCGCGACGAACTCCTCGCCCAGCTCGACGACTATCTCGTGCCCCGATTGAGGGAACCCGAAGCGCCGTTGCTGGCCGTGATCGGGGGATCCACCGGGGCCGGAAAGTCGACGCTCGTCAACTCGCTCGTGGGCCGACGGGTCAGCGAGGCGGGCGTGCTGCGGCCGACCACCCGGACTCCCGTGCTGGTCTGCCATCCGGAGGATCATCACTGGTTCAGCGGGATGAGGGTGCTGCCCGACCTCACGCGCGTGTGGGTGCCCCACCAGGAACCGGCGGACGAACTCCTGCTGCCCGGTGAGAACCCCGCGCGGGTGCTGCGCATCGAGACCGCCGACACCCTTCCGCCCGGCCTCGCCCTCCTCGACGCACCCGACGTCGACTCCCTCGTCGCCGACAACCGCGTCCTCGCCGCCGAACTGATCTGCGCGGCCGACATCTGGGTCATGGTCACCACGGCGGCCAGGTACGCCGACGCCGTCCCTTGGCATCTGCTGCGCACCGCCAAGGAGTACAAAGCCACGCTCGTCACCGTGCTCGACCGGGTGCCCCACCAAGTCGTCTCCGAGGTCTCGCGCCAGTACGGCGCGCTGCTCACCAAGGCCGGACTCGGCGACGTACCCCGCTTCACCGTGCCCGAACTGCCCGAGTCGGCGTGGGGCGGCGGGCTCCTGCCGGGCACCGCCGTGGCGCCGCTGCGGACCTGGCTCCTGCATCAGGCGCAGGACCAGGCGGCCCGGCAACACACGCTGGCCCGAACCGCGTACGGCGTCCTCGACTCGCTCAAGGCCCGGATGCCCGAGCTGGCGAGCGCCGCCGCCGCACAGTACGCGGCCGCGCTACGGCTCACCGCCGCCGTCGACGGGGCGTACGGCAGCGAGCGCGCCCGCGTACGGGGCCGTCTCAAGGCAGGCGCCGTGCTCGCCGGCGACGCCCTGAAGCGCTGGCGGGCCTTCCCGCTCGACTGCACCGCCGAGGAGCTCCTCGACGCCCTCGTGGAGAGCCTCGGCGCCCTCCTGCTGTGCGCTGTCACCGCGGCCGACGAGCGCGTGGACGACGCCTGGCGGCGCGAACCGGCCGCCGGGGCCCCGGAACTGACCGACCCTGGCCCGTTCCCAGAGAGCGCCGAGCACCGCATCGCACTGGCCGTACGGCGGTGGCGGCGGGAGCTCGAGGAGTGCGCCGAGGAGGAGGTGAGCGACCTCGACCGGAGCATCGCGCCCACCCCCGAGGTGGTCGCCGCCCTCGTCGCCACCGCGCTGCTGGGCGGCCGCCGGGCACGGTCGGCCGGTGAGGGGCTCGCCGAGCGGATCGGCGCGCGTGGCGCGCTGCGGCTGCGCGACCGCGCCGGACGGCTGCTCACCGAACACCTCGACCGCATCATGCACACCGAACGCGAGCGCCGCCTCGCCCCGCTCGACGCTCTGGACATCCACCCAGAACCGCAGGCCGAGCTCATCGCTGCGCTGTCCGTACTGCAGAAGGAGAGGTGACCAGTGACCGCTGTCACAGACCAGGACCACACGGGCCACACCGACCACACCCACCACGCGGACCCCACGAAGTGCATGGATGATGCCGGCGAGGCGCGCTCCTCGGACGAGCGTTCGGAGGACACCGTCTCCGAGGAGCGGGCCTCCGGGAACGACCATCCCGTAGATGCCGATTCGGACGGCGGAGCCACAGAAGAATTCAGAGATGCCACGGAAGCCGCGGACCTTGCAGAAGCTACAGAAGTCACTGAAGCGGCAAAGGTCACCGAAGCTGCAGAAAGTGGCGAGCCCACCTTCAGCGCAGCTTCCGAGGAGCTCGAGGACGCCGAGGAGCCCGAGGCGGCAGAGGCGGCTGAGGAGCCCCAGAGGTCGTCCACCGACCGGCACGCGCGCGTGAAGGGTGACTCCGACAGCGCCTGGGACGACGGGCTCATCGCGCGCAGGGTCACCGAGGAGACCGCCGCGCAGCACGTCTCCGTTGTGGAGACCAGGCCGTCCCCTCCGCAGGTCGTGCCCCAGCTTGCGTACGACGGACAGCTGCGCTCCCGTCTCGATGCACTGCGCGAACTGGTGGGTCTCTCCCGTACGCGGCTCGACAGCAGGACCCTCGCGGAGGCCGGCCGGGTCCTCGACGAGGCGGCCGCGCGGCGGCGGCTTTCCGGGGAGCACACCGTCGTCGCCATCGCGGGCGCGACCGGCAGCGGCAAGTCGCAGCTGTTCAACGCGCTCGCCGGGGTGAACATCTCGGAGACGGGCGTACGGCGGCCCACCACCGCCTCGCCCATCGCCTGCACTTGGAGCGACGGCGCGGCCACCCTCATCGACCGGCTCGGCATCCCGGGACGGCTGAGGCGGCGCCCGGTGCAGAGCGCCGAGGCGGAGGCGCAGCTGCGCGGGCTCGTCCTGGTGGACCTGCCCGACCACGACTCGGCCGCCGTACAGCACCGGGAGCAGGTGGACCGGGTGTTGGCGCTGGTCGACGCGGTGATCTGGGTCGTCGATCCGGAGAAGTACGCCGACGCCATCCTTCATGAGCGCTATCTGCGGCCCATGGCGGGGCACGCGGAGGTCATGTTCGTCGTCCTGAACCAGATCGACCGGCTGCCCGGGGAGGCCACCGAGCAGGTCCTCGACGATCTGCGGCGGCTCCTCGACGAGGACGGAGTCGCGCTCGGAGAGTACGGCGAACCCGGCGCGACCGTGCTCGCGCTGTCCGCGCTCACCGGCGACGGCATCGGTGAACTGAGGGAGGCGCTCGGCCAGTTCGTGACGGAGCGCGGGGCCGCGGCCCGGCGCATCGCGGCCGACGTGGACGCCGCCGGATGGCGGCTGCGGCCGGTCTACGCGACCGGACGGCGGACCGGGCTCAGCGAGAAGGCGCGGGACGAGTTCGCCGCCCGGCTCGCGGAGGCGGTGGGCGCCACCGCCGCGGGCGAGGCGGCCGAGCGCGCGTGGCTGCGCAACGCGAACCGGGCGTGCGGGACGCCCTGGCTGCGCCTGTGGCGGTGGTACCAGGACCGGTTCGAACCTCCCACGGGGCGGCTGCCGTCGCGCGCCCAGGCCGACGAGGAGGCCACGGCCCGCCAGCGGGTCGAGCAGGCTGTACGGACGCTGGCCGACCGGGCGTCGGCCGGACTGCCCGCACCGTGGGCACTGGCGGTGCGCGAGGCCGCCGTACGCGGTGCGCAGGGGTTGCCCGAGGCGCTGGACGAGCTGGCGGCGCAGGCGGGGCTGCCGCCGGGCCGGCCGCCGCGGCCGGGCTGGTGGCCGGCGGCCGTGTTCGCCCAGGCGTCCATGACGATCCTTCAGGTGATCGGTGGGCTTTGGCTGGTGGGGCAGATCGTCGGGTTCATGTCGCCGAACCTGGGCGTTCCGGTGCTGTTGATGGTGGCCGGCATCATCGGCGGCCCGCTGGTCGAGTGGAGCTGCCGGATGGCGGCACGGGGACCCGCGCGGCGGTATGGGCTTGAGGCGGAGCGACGGCTCAGGGAGGCGTCCGCCGGGTGCGGGCGGGCGCGGGTACTGGATCCGGTGGCGGCGGAGCTGCTGCGGTACCGGGAGGTACGGGAGCAGTACGGGCGGGTCATGGGGGCGGCGGCACGGTGATCCCGGCTCGGGAGCCTGAGGCCTGGGGGAGCTCGGGGGCCCGACGCCGGTAAAGCCCGGGGGCCTTGGGCGTCTCGGACATCTCGGGACGACGGGTCCCTCGTTCGGGTGGCGGAGTTTTCCACAGGCCGGCTGTGGTCCACAGCGCTCGGCGGGCTCGGCCCGACGGAGGCAGTCTGGTTCCGCGGCGATCGCGAGGGACGCGGTCACCGCCACAGACGCAGCCGTACGGGACGGGCCCGTACGCGTATGCGCCCGGGGCGTGAGCGGCCGGGCGAAAGGAGGGGGTCGAGATGAACGAAACGGTCATCTGCGCGGTGGGCAACGTGGCGACGCGGCCGGTGTTCCGGGAGCTGGCGTCGGGTGCGTCGGCGCGCTTCCGGCTGGCGGTGACTTCCCGGTACTGGGACCGCGAGAAGAACGTGTGGACCGACGGCCACACCAACTTCTTCACCGTGTGGGCCAACCGGCAGCTCGCCACCAACGTGACGGCGTCGATCAACGTGGGCGACCCCGTGGTCGTGCAGGGCAGGCTGAAGGTGCGCTCGGAGGTGCGCGAGGGGCAGAGCTGGACGTCGGCCGACATCGACGCGCTGGCCATCGGCCACGATCTCGCGCGAGGAACCTCGGCCTTCCGGCGCACGCACAGGCCGGAGACGGCGGCCGTCGGCGTCCCGGGGCAGCCCGAGCCCAGCTGGGAGACACCGCCCGCGGAGCCGGACGCCCAACGACGCCCGGAAGCAGCCGCGCTGACGTGATGTCAGCGGTCGGCGGAGGCTGACCGAACTGCGGCTTATCGGCGAATGCGCGCCGAACGATCCCGGTGGATTTGTCGATAAGCCCTGTTCAGGCGCGGTCCTGGCGATAACGATTCCGAGTCGGATCGGTTGACCGACAGCATCTCCGGGAAGCGCGGTGCGCCACGTACCTAGGATGCCGAGCGTAGCTCTCGGGGTTTCTGTTTCTGCTGGTGGGACCACGCCCCCACGTCAACGGGTCCTGCTCGAAGGGGAATTCTGTGTTTTCTTCGTTCTCTGCGCTGTTGGTGCGCAGGCGAGGCGTGGCCCGCCTCGCCGCCACCATGTTGGTGTCCGGGCTCCTCGCCGCCGGTGTGCTGACCGGCGCGGGCCCGGCGACCGCCGACGAGACGGCACAGAGTCAGAGCGGGGCGACCGCGATGATGGGCGGCCTGAAGACGTACGGCGATGCCGTCATACACGACGCCGCCGGGGACCTGACGGTGTCCGCGGGCCTGTTCGAGATGTCCGTCGAGGGCGGCGGCACCCTGCAGACCTACTGCGTCGACCTGCACAACCCCACGCAGCGGGACGCCAAGTACCACGAGACGCCGTGGAGCGGCACCTCGCTCGGCGCCAACAGGAACGCCGGCAAGATCCGTTGGATCCTGCAGAACTCCTACCCGCAGGTCAACGATCTCGCGGCGCTCGCGGCGGCGGCGGGTGTGGGCGGCGGCCTCAACGAGGAGGACGCCGCGGCCGGCACCCAGGTGGCCATCTGGCGCTACTCGGACGGCGCGGACGTCGACGCCGTCGACCCGCAGGCCGAGAAGCTCGCGGACCACCTGGAGAAGAGCGCCCGGAACGTGGCGGAGCCCGAGGCGTCCCTGACGCTCGACCCGCCCGCGGTCTCCGGCCACCCCGGTGAACTGCTCGGCCCGGTCACAGTGCACACCAACGCGGACGGCGTCACGGTGACGCCGCCTGCTGACGCCGCCACCAGCGGGGTGCGGATCGTCGGCAAGGACGGCAAGGCCATCACCTCCGCGGCGGACGGCAGTCAGCTCTTCATCGATGTGCCGCAGGACGCGACGGCCGGCTCGGCCGAGCTGACCGTGCAGGCGTCGACCACCGTGCCGGTCGGCCGCGCCTTCACCTCGGAGAGCCGCAGCCAGCCGCAGATCCTGGCCGGCTCCAGCGAGTCGACGGTCTCTGCTACGGCGAGTGCGACCTGGGCGAAGCAGGGCGCCATACCCGCCCTGTCCGCGGCGAAGAACTGCGCCAAGGGCGGCCTGGACATCACCGCGGCCAATGTGGGCGACGAGCCCTTCACCTTCCAGCTCATGGGGATCGAGCACAGCATCCCGGCGGGCGAGTCCCGGACGGTCACGATCCCACTGCAGGAGGACCAGGCGTACGACTTCACGCTCACGGGTCCGGGCGGCATACAGCAGCGCTTCACAGGTGTCCTCGACTGCCGGACCCAGAGCAGCGCGACCGGCGACACCACCCAGACCCTCAGCGAGCCCAGCCCCGCCACGGAGGGCCTCACCACCGCCGACGTCAACCTCGCCGAAACCGGCAGCTCCAACGCGACCCCGATGATCGCCGGCACAGCCATCGCCCTCGTGGTGATCGGCGGCGCGGCACTGCTGCTGGTGGGCAGGAAGAAGACGCCCACCGAGGACTAGCGAGCACCGGCGATCACCGAGCCGTGCCGGCCGGCAGCCAGCGCCGTACGGCAACCTCGACGAGAACACGGTCTTCGCCCGGCCTGTGCGGGGCGGAGACATCCCGTCGTACTTCAGGAGGAGAGCCGGCCGGACGGACGGTGCACGGCCAGACGTTCCTCTCCCGGGCCGGACGGCCGAGGGCAGCGGCCTCTGGGAGGGAACACGGCATCAGTCCTGCCCGCATGATGGCCCCGCCGGCCGTGCCCGACCGCGACTGCCGGTGACAGCCGGTGACAGGACAACTACCGGCGCGGTCCTACGGTGGGGCCGGGACCGGCCGACCGTGCTCCCGAGGCCCAGCAGCCGGGCCAGGTCGGCAGTGCTGAGCCGGGACGGCCAGCGGTCCGGGTCGGTTGTTCGTGCCGCAGGCCTTGTAGCGGGTCACTGGCTTGAGCGGCCTTGAACTCCGGGCCGTCTCTGGGCCGTCCGAAGTCTCCCGAGGCCCGCCAATGGCGACCGACAGTGACAGTCGGGCTACAACCGCCAGCGGTGTAGCCCCAGGTCACGGGCCCCCGACCGAACGGGTTTCCCCCGAGGGGTGGCGGTCAGGCAAGATGGGGTGTATCTGCCCACTGCCAGAATTCAAGCTGCCGGACGGTTTCTCTTGGCTGAGTACATCTACACCATGCGCAAGACGCGTAAGGCGCACGGCGACAAGGTGATCCTTGACGACGTGACGCTGAGCTTCCTGCCCGGCGCGAAGATCGGTGTGGTCGGTCCGAACGGTGCCGGTAAGTCCACCGTTCTCAAGATCATGGCCGGGCTGGAGCAGCCGTCCAACGGTGACGCGTTCCTGTCGCCCGGCTACTCCGTCGGCATGCTGCTCCAGGAGCCGCCGCTCGACGAGTCCAAGACGGTCCTGGAGAACGTGCAGGACGGCGCCGCCGAGATCATGGGCAAGCTGCACCGCTTCAACGAGGTCGCCGAGCTCATGGCGACCGACTACTCGGACGCGCTCATGGAGGAGATGGGCAAGCTCCAGGACGACCTGGACCACGCAGGCGCGTGGGACCTGGACGCCCAGCTTGAGCAGGCCATGGATGCCCTGGGCTGCCCGCCCGGCGACTGGCCGGTCACCAACCTCTCCGGTGGTGAGAAGCGCCGCGTCGCGCTGTGCAAGCTGCTGATCGAGGCCCCCGACCTGTTGCTGCTCGACGAGCCCACCAACCACCTGGACGCCGAGTCCGTGCAGTGGCTGGAGCAGCACCTCGCGAAGTACGCCGGCACCGTCGTCGCCGTCACCCACGACCGGTACTTCCTCGACAACGTCGCCGAGTGGATCCTCGAGCTGGACCGCGGCCGCGCGCACCCGTACGAGGGCAACTACTCCACGTACCTCGACAAGAAGGCCTCCCGCCTCAAGGTCGAGGGGCAGAAGGACGCCAAGCGGGCGAAGCGGCTCAAGGAAGAGCTCGAGTGGGTGCGGTCCAACGCCAAGGGGCGTCAGGCCAAGTCCAAGGCGCGTCTGTCCCGCTACGAGGAGATGGCCGCCGAGGCGGACAAGATGCGGAAGCTGGACTTCGAGGAGATCCAGATCCCGCCGGGCCCGCGTCTGGGCAGCGTGGTCGTCGAGGTCGACAACCTCAGCAAGGCCTTCGGCGAGAAGGTCCTCATCGACGATCTCTCCTTCACGCTGCCGCGTAACGGGATCGTCGGTGTCATCGGGCCGAACGGCGCGGGCAAGACCACCCTCTTCAAGATGATCCAGGGTCTGGAGGACCCGGACTCCGGTTCGATCAAGGTCGGCGACACCGTCAAGATCTCGTACGTCGACCAGAGCCGCGAGAACATCGACCCGAAGAAGTCGCTGTGGGCCGTCGTCAGCGATGAGCTGGACTACATCAATGTGGGACAGGTGGAGATGCCCTCGCGGGCGTACGTCTCCGCCTTCGGGTTCAAGGGTCCGGACCAGCAGAAGCCGGCCGGCGTCCTCTCCGGCGGTGAGCGCAACCGCCTCAACCTCGCGCTCACCCTCAAGCAGGGCGGCAACCTGCTGCTGCTCGACGAGCCGACCAACGACCTCGACGTGGAGACTCTGGGCTCCCTCGAGAACGCGCTGCTCGAGTTCCCGGGCGCGGCCGTGGTCGTCTCCCACGACCGGTGGTTCCTCGACCGGGTCGCCACGCACATCCTCGCCTACGAGGGTGACTCCAAGTGGTTCTGGTTCGAGGGCAACTTCGAGTCGTACGAGAAGAACAAGATCGAGCGACTCGGTCCGGACGCCGCACGTCCGCACCGTGCCACCTACAAGAAGCTGACCCGGGGCTGATCTCTTGCGGCACATCTACCGCTGCCCGCTGCGCTGGGCGGACATGGACGCGTACGGCCACGTCAACAACGTGGTCTTCCTGCGCTACCTGGAGGAAGCCCGTATCGACTTCCTGTTCCGCCCGGAGAAGGACTTCAAGCAGGGGTCCGTGGTGGCGCGCCATGAGATCGACTACAAGCGGCAGCTGGTCCACCGGCACACACCGGTGGACATCGAACTGTGGGTCACGGAGATAAGGGCGGCGTCCTTCACGATCATGTACGAGGTCAAGGACCCGGACCAGGTCTATGTCCGGGCCTCGACGGTGATCGTGCCGTTCGACTTCCAGGCCCAGCGCCCGCGCCGGCTCACCCCTCAGGAGCGGGAGTTCCTGGAGGAGTACCGGGACGACGACCGGGACGATCGGGGTGACGGCTCCGACGGTTCCGGCGACTCCGACGAGGAGGAGGCCGTCGCCGCATGACGGTGCTCCACCTCGCCGACGAGGGGGAGGCGGCGGATCTCGCGGCCTTCCTCTCCCGGCTGCTCCACTACGACCGTGGAGCAGCGGTGCGCCTCCAAGGAGCCGGCACCGCACTCGCCGTCTTCGGACGGCCGCCGTCCTTCGAGGTGCTCGCGATCCGCGCGGTGCGGCTCGCCAAGCCGTACGAGGACGGGCTCGACGTCATGCTGGACGTGACCGTCTCCGCGGGTGAACTCCTGGAGTCGATCGACGAGACCGCGGTCACCGCGGGCGTTCCGGAGGCGGTGACCGGGCCGCCGTGGGCGGGCGTGCTGCCGCCGCGCGGCGGATGGCGCGCCGTGCCGGGGCTGCCGGCGCCGGAGGCGTTGCGGGCGATGGTCGCCGCCGTGATCGCCGAATTCCGGTCCCGTACGCAGGAGTTGGCACCCGAGCGGCGTACGCGCGCCGAACTCGACCGGATCGGGCGGGAGATCTGGTCCCGGACGGTCGGGGACACCGGGTTGCCGGTACGGGCCGTGCACGCGGCCCAGTCGCTGGGGTTCCTGCGTCCGGCCGTGCCCTCGGACACGCGTGCGTCCGCCGACACGCGTGCGTCCGCCGACACACTTGCGCCGGACGGCGCGCGTGCGCCCGACGAGGCGCCGCTGGGGCTGTTCTCGTCGGGCGCATGGCTCAGGCTGCGCACACCGTACGGGTCGATCGCCGTGCGCAGGGCGGGACTTGGAGCGCTGGACATCAGCGTCCGGTGACTCCGGACGCATCGGCGGCCTCGGTTGGCTACACCAGCGGCCACAGGGCGGCGGTCAGCCCGAAGCCGATGAAGCCCATGGTGGTCGTCAGGACCGTCCAGGTGCGCAGGCCCGAGGCCACGTCCAGGCCGGCCAGCTTGGTGAACATCCAGTAGCCCGCGTCGTTGATGTGCGAGACGGAGAGGCCGCCCGCGCCCATCGCCAGGGCGACCAGGGAGAGCTGGCCGGTGGACAGGTCGGCGCGCTGCAGGAGCGGGGTGAGGATGCCCGCCGTGGTGATCAGGGCCACCGTGGCCGAGCCCTGGGCGGCCCGCAGGGCCAGCGCCGTCAGGAAGGCGAGGAAGAGCGCGGGCAGACCGGTCCGGTCGAGTACGTCGGCGATCGCGTCGCCGATGCCGCTCGCCACCAGCACCTTGCCGAAGACACCGCCCGCGCCCGCCACCAGGATCACCATCGCCACCGGCGGCAGGGCCGACGTCATCACGCTCCCGATGTGGGCGCGGTCCCAGCCGCGGCGGGCGCCGAGGACGTACGCGCACAGCGCCACGTCGATCAGCAGGGCCACCATGGGGGCGCCGAGGACGGTGAGGACGGCGCGCAGGGCGGAGCCGTCGGCGAGGAGGTTCTGGCCGAGGGTACCGGCGAGGATCAGCAGGATCGGGGTGACGATCAGGGCGAGGACCGTGCCGAAGGAGGGCGGGCGGACGGCCGGGGTGGTGGTCGTCGGGGCCGGCTTGATGAGGACGGCGGTGCCGTGGCCGTCGTCGGCCCGGGCGGTGGCGCCGGCGGGGGTGGAACCACCATCGACTCCGGGGACTCCGGGGGCTCCGGGGGCTTCGTCGGCTTCGACGGCTCTGGAGGTGGCCTCCTCGCCGTAGATCTCCGCGTGCAGGGCCGGGTCCATCGGGTATTCGCGGCGGGTCATCCGGCGGGAGATCAGATAGCCCAGCAGGATCACGACCGCGGTGACCGGGATGCCCATGAGCAAAACCAGGCCCTGGTCGGCGCCGATGGCCTGGGCGGCGGCGACCGCGCCTGGGTGCGGGGGCAGGAAGGCGTGCACCGTGAGCATCGCGGCGCCCATCGGGAGGGCGTAGACGAGGAGCGGCTTGCGGGAGGCGCGGGCGACGCCGTACGCGATCGGCATCAGGATGATGAGGCCGACCTCGAAGAAGACCGGGATGCCGAGGACGAAACCGGCGACGGTGAGAGCGAGCGGGGTGCGCTTGGAGCCGAAGCGGTCGATGAGGGAGTGGGCGAACGCGGCGGCGCCGCCGGAGAGTTCGATGATCCGGCCGATCATCGCGCCAAGGGCGATGATCGTGGCGATGTGGCCGAGCGTGGAGCCCATGCCGTCCTCGATGGTCTTCACCAGGTCGGCGGCCGGGACGCCCGCGGCGAGGGCGACGCCGATGGAGACGACGACGAGGGCGACGAACGGCTGGACCTTGGCGCGCAGGATCAGCAGCAGCAGGGTGACGACGCCGGCGGCGGCGATCAGGAGGAGGGTGGTGTGGCTCATCGTCCCTCTTCTTTCTGGGGTGTTGGGGAGTTGGCGGACTTCGGGGACAGGAGGGTGACTACGGAGGAGTCGTCGTGGGCGGCGAGGCCGGCGCGTTCGCCGAGGAGGTAGAGCTGCTGGGCGGCCGACGCGAGCGGAACCGGGACATGGGCTTCGCCGGCGATGCCGGTGACGATGCCCATGTCCTTCACGAAGATGTCCAGACGGGACTTGACCTCGGGGGCGGCGTCGTTCTCGTACGTCTCGACCATGCGGGGGCCGCGGTCGGCGAACATGAACGAACCGGCCGCGCCGTGCCGCAGGCTCTCCACGACCGTCGCCGGGTCCAGGCCGAGGGCGCGGGCCAGGGCGATCGCCTCCGCGGCGGCGGCGATGTGGACGCCGGCGAGGAGCTGGTTGATCGCCTTGAGGGCTTGGCCGTCGCCCGGGCGGGGGCCGACGACCGTGAGGGTCGAGGCGAGCAGTTCGAGGACCGGTCGGGCGAGGTCGAGGGCCTTGTCCTCGGCGCCGACGACGATGAGGAGATCGCCGTTCCCGGCTCGGGCCGGGCCGCCGCTGACCGGGGCGTCGACCGTGAGGATGCCGTGTTCTGCGAGGCGGGCGGCCGTGGTGCGGGCGGCGTCCGGGCCGACCGTGCTGGTGAGGACGACGGTGGCGCCGGGGCGGAGGGTTTCGGCTGCGCCGTGCTCGCCGAAGAGGGCTATGTCGACCTGCTGCTGGTCGCGTACGGCGAGGAGGACGACGTCGGCGTGGCGGGCGGCGTCGGCGGGGGTGGGGGCGGCGGTGCCGCCGGCGGTGGTGAGTTGGGTGAGGCGGGGTTCGGATATGTCGTAGGCGGTGACGGGGAGGTGGGCGGCGAGGCGGGTGGCCATGGGGAGGCCCATGGCGCCCAGGCCGATTACCGCGGTGCGGGGGTGGGGGTGCATTGGTGGGGTGCCTTTCCTTCGAGAGCGGGGGAGTTCGGGCCGAGGCGGTGTGCGGGTGCGGGTGCGGGTGCGGTGGGTGGGGGTTGCGCTCGGGGGGTTCGCCCCCTCCGCCCCTTCCCGTCCCGAACCGGGGGGGGGGGGGGGGGGGGGGGGGGGGGGGGGGGGGGGGGGGGGGGGGGGGGGGGGGGGGGGGGGGGGGGGGGGGGGGGGGGGGGGGGGGGGG